>NZ_CP018258.1:0-697596 GCF_001953175.1 Dehalogenimonas formicexedens
CCGGGCGATTTTAGCACCAAATATTTATTTTTTCACGACGGGAGGCCGTTACGATTGGATGGGCTAAAACAACGAGAAAACGAGAGTTCGGTAGACTTGAATTCATGTCTCCCGTTGCCCTGAACAGGCGTTGTTGTTGTTTGCTGAGCCGCTACGCTGGCTGGTAACATAGGTGCATCTTAATTCTTCCGGCTTCCGCCGGGGCAAAATCGACTCCTGAGGGTTACAGCGCCGGGGCCGTTTTGTCTCTCAACGGAGATATATTTGGTCATAGACCCTGCGGCGAATTCAAACCACGCCGCCAAAATATGGGAGACGGCCCTGGGGGCGCTGGAATGCCAGTTGTCCCGCCCGAACTTCCGCACCTGGTACTCCAGGACCGCCGGCATCGCTTACGAAGGCGGGTGCTTCACTGTCGGCGTGCCCAACAGCTTCGTCGCTGAATACCTGGAGCAAAACCAGTGCTCGCTCATCGAAAAGACCCTGATGCGGCTGCTCCCGGGCAATAGTCTGCGTATCGCCTTCCAGGTTGCCGGAAGCGCCAAAGCATTGGCGGCTCCTCCAAAGGCGGAAGGCGCGCCGCAACGTGGGAACGGCTGCCGTTTCAATCCCCGGTACGATTTCGACACCTTTATCGTGGGCAGCGCCAACCGCCTGGCCCATGCCGCCGCCCTGTCCGCGGCTCAGCGCCCGGGTGAGGGTTACAACCCGCTGTTCATCCATGGCGGGTCGGGGCTGGGCAAAACCCATTTGCTCCAGGCTATCGGCCAGGCCGCCGAGCGCGCCGGCAAGACCGTCCGTTACGTCTCCGGGGAGCAGTTCACCTCGGAATTCGTGGCGGCTTTGAAAGACCGGCGGGCGGATGAATTCCGTGAAAAATACCGCGCCGTGGACGTCCTGCTGGTCGACGATGTCCAGTTCATCGCCGGCAAGGCCCAGACTGAGGAAACTTTCTTCCACACCTTCAACGAACTCCACAACTCCGGCCGCCAGATTGTCCTTTCCGCCGATTCCCCGCCTCGGGCCATCATACAGATGGAAGACCGGCTGCGCTCGCGCTTCGAATGGGGATTGACCGCGGAGATAGCTCCGCCAGACGAGAAAATGCGCCTTTCGATCCTAAAAGCCAGGGCGGAGGAGGCCGGCGCCGAGTTGACCCCTGACGTCCTTGATTATATGGCCTCCGAAGTCATTCGCAACATCAGGGAACTCGAGGGGAATCTGAACAGGGTTATCGCCTATTCCAGGCTGCTGCGATCGGTCATTACCCCGGACATGGCGCGGCGGGCCCTCAAAAACCTGACTGATGCCGTTGAGGAAAAACCCTCGGAGCCTCAAAAGCTGCTGGCGACGGTGGCCGAATGTTTTGAATTGACCGTCGATGATATCCTCGGCCGGAAGCGCGACAAAGAGACCGCCGCCGCGCGCCAGGTGGCCATGTACGTCATGAAAAACCAGAAGCTGTGGTCGTTGGGCGAGATTGGCAAACTGGTCGGCGACCGCACCGCCGCCACCGTGTCTCACGCCTGTGACAAGATCGGGCAGGAAGCCGAATACAACCCGCTGTTGAAGCGGAAATTGAATGATATCGAACAACGCCTGACAAGGGAATAAACCCGTGGCCGTAGGGGCGACGCAGGCGTCGCCCAACAATGCCTGGATGGAATGTTGTTATTGCTTTGGCGGGAATGACAAAAGGGAGTCAGGGCGCCGCCAGTCCCCCCGCCACCAGCAGCTCCCGGTTTTTCATAATCTCGCTGGTCCGGCCGTCGGCGAGGATTTTACCTCTTTTCATGATGACCAACCGGGGGCACAGCGCCTCGATGAGTTCCAGGTCGTGAGACACCACAATCTTGGTGACATCGAGCGATTTCAGGAGATTGATCAATCCCCACTTTGCCGCCGGATCCAGGTTGGACGATGGCTCGTCGAGGGCCAGAACTTCCGGACTCATCGAGAGCACCGAGGCCAGAGCGATGCGCTTCTTCTCGCCGAGGCTCAGATGGTGGGAACTCCGCTTTTCATAATCGGGTAGTCCGACAGCCTCCAGCGACTGTCCGACGCGCTTTCTAACCTCGGTTTCGGAAAGCCCCATGTTGATCGGCCCGAAAGCGACGTCATCGAAGACCTCGGGACAGAAAAGCTGGTCGTCCGGGTTCTGAAAGACCACTCCGACTTTGGCGCGTATGTTTTTCAGGTTGGCGGCCACAACCGGGATGCCGGAGATTTTCACCGCTCCGTTGGCGCCGTGGATGATGCCGTTCAGATGCATCAGGAGGGTCGATTTGCCGGCGCCGTTGGCCCCGGCGATAGCGACGCTTTCGCCACGTTCGATGGCGAGGCTGACGCCTTCGAGGGCTTTGCGGCCGTCGGGGTAGGCGTAAGTCAGGTTATCGAAAGCCACCACCGCTTCAGTCATCGGATCAGGCTCCAAGCCAGGGGCAGCAGCATCAATAAGGCCAGCGCGATTCCGGTAACGACATCGACCGTGTTCAACGCCATGTTGTCGAGAGTCCGGGACCGCCCGTCGAAACCCCGCGCCGCCATCGCGGCGTAAACGCGCTCTCCCCGCTCGTAGGAACGGACGAACAGGCTGCCGATCATGGAGCCGACGGTCTTGGCCTGAAACCCGGTCGACGGACTGCCAACGGAACGCGAGTCCCGGGCGTTCTTCATCCGCAGCACCTCGTCCATCAGCAGGAACAGGTAGCGGTACATGAAAGAGAGGATCATGACGATGACTTTAGGCGCTCCCAGTCTTTCGATGCCCTTCAGGAGGGCGGGCAGGGAGGTGGTCGAAGTGAGCACGATTAAGGCGAGCACAGAGAGCCAGCTCCGCGCCAGCAGCGTCCCGATGAACGCTAACCCGCCGTCGGTGATTCCAAGGTGCCAGCCGAAAATGTTCAGGCTGGACAACTCGATCCCGGGACGGGTGAAAACATTGACCATGCCCAGGAGCAACACGAACGGCAGGATTATCATCGAGCGCTTCAGAACATAGCCCAGGGGTAGTTTCGAAATGGCAAGGACCGCCACGAGAATGCCGAAATACGCCGCAAACGCCAGCCAGCTTCCCGCGGGGGTGACGATGATAGCGATAATGAACAAAAGAGACAACAGGAATTTCACCCGCGGATCGCGCCAGTGGACCGGGCTGTCGAGGTGGCTGTACTGGTCTAAAAAGCTGTGTCTCATATCATTCCATTTTCCTCGCCCTCTACTAAACAACCCTTCAGTTTTATTCCCTCTCCTTCTGGGAGAGGGTCAAGGGTGATGGCGTGGGAAAGGAACTGAAGAGCCTGCACCGAGCGTAGCGGATGTGAGAGGGTGATCAGGTTCGTTTCCTGGAAATTAATCGACCGATAAAATAGACGACCCCGAATACCACCAGGACCCCCAGCCACCCGGCTACGATCGTGGCCAGTGTCTCGTTGTGGATGCCCGGGAACAGGTATCCGGCGACGACCTGGAAAGGCGATTTGGCGGCTTGGTCGATGAAGCCCTGCTGCCCCGCGACTTTTTCCAGGCCATCCGGTGACTTCGAAGCCAGAGGCGATATTGTTGCCAGTAGAAGCGCAAACCCCAGGCCGAGAAGCCACCACTTTCTGTAATTCATATCCGTTCCATCTGCAGCACGTCGGCGCGCGATGCCATGACCGCCGAAACGACAAGGACGGTAATCAACCCTTCGCCGGCGCCGATGAGCGCGTGAACGCCGAGCATCGCCGGTCCGACGACAGCGAAAGGCGAGGCTCCCGAAGCCGCCAGTTCGAAGGCCGCCGCCAGCGCCGAGAACATAACGGAAGTCCATCCCGCCGCCGCGCCCCCGATGAGCTTGCCGCGGCGGGTGTCCGGCAGGATTTTGGTCACGAGGCGGTAGATGAGATATGAGCCGAAAACGGCGATGATGCCCATGTTCAGGATGTTGGCCCCGAGCGAGGCTAGCCCGCCGTCCTGGAAAATGAGCGCCTGGGCGATTAGCACCGCGGACATGATGATGACCCCGGCCCAGGGGCCGATCAGGATGGCGCACAGCGCCGCCCCTATAAGATGGCCGGAGGTTCCCCCAGCCACCGGGAAATTGAGCATCTGCGCGGCGAAGATGAACGCCGCCAGCATGCCCATCAGCGGCACCTGCTTCTCGCCGATCTTTTTGGCAGCCACTTTAACCGCCAGGCCGACCGTACCGGCAGACACCGCGCCGGTGGCGGCGAGGGTAGGGACATTTAAGAATCCGTCCGGAATATGCATGTTTAAATCCGAAATACTAAATCCGAAATTCGAAACAAACCCGGAATTCAAGAGTCGAAGGCCCGAAATTCATATTGTGTTTTGAATTTGGATATTTGATCATTTGAATTTGTTTCGGGTTTCGATATTCGTGCTTCGTGCTTATCTACACTCGGCGCACAGACCGGTGATTACATGGTGATGAAGGTCGGCGGCAAAGCCATGTTTCTCCAGCAGGCTTTTCTCAAGAGCTTCAAGAGCCTCTTCCGGCAATTCGACAACCTTACCGCAGGCGCGGCATTTCAGATGGTGATGGTGGCCTTCCTCGGAGTGATGATAAACATGGGCGCCGTGGATCTCGGCTTTAACTACCAGGCCCAGGCTTTCCAGGAGGTCGAGGGTACGGTAGACGGTCGAGCGGTCGACTCCCGCCACCTTGTCTTTGACCTGCTCATACAGGGCGTCGGCGGTCAGGTGCGCGTCCTCATGGTGGAGGATATCGAGGATGACTCTCCGCTGCGGAGTCAGGCGGTAGCCCTTGGCTTTGAGGATGTTATTGCAACTCATCGTTATTGCGACTCTTTGCAATAATTATGGCAAAGCTTGACGCCTGTGTCAACGCCCGGTGAGAGAAAATCAGGCAGTGAGATCTGCCGGAATAATCGAAAACAGCACCGCGTCGTGCACCTTATCGGGAAGGGACAGGCGGTTTCTGAGTATGGCTTCCCGGATCGCGCCTGCGTTTTCAGCGGTCTTCCGGCTGGCTGAATTTTCCACCCCGGCCAGAATTTCGATGCGGTTCAGCTTGAGGTCGTTGATCCCGAAACGGATGAGGAGCCTTGCCGCCCTTGCCGCCACACCCTGGCCCTGCCGGCTGCTCCGCACCCAGTAGCCAAGGTTAGCCACTTTGTCGATGGTATTCATGTGGTTCAAACCGCAGCCGCCGATGAACGAGCCATCCTTTGCGTCGATGATGCCGAACTCATACTCCGAGCCCTCCGGCCAGGACTTCATGGCGTTCTTGATCCAGCCTTCGCTTTCGGTCATGGAGTAACCATCGTGAGCCCAGGGCATCCACTGTTTCAGGCAAGTCATAGACTCCTGGACCGCGAGAAAAACCTCAAGCGCGTCGGACATCCGCAGCGGCCTTAGAGTGATCACACCGTCAGTGAGTTCTTTTAGTTCCATTTTACCCTCTCGCCCTTAACCGGTCGCTGGAATCCAGCATGATCGTCACCGGGCCGTCGTTGACCAGTTCGACGAACATATGCGCCTGGAACCTGCCCGTTTCGACCTTGACTCCCAGATTTCTCGCCTCGGCGACGAACTCGTCGAACATGAATTCCGCGGTTTCCGGGGGAGCGGCATCGGTGAAAGACGGCCGTCTGCCCTTGCGCGTATCGGCCATAAGTGTGAACTGGCTTATCAGGAGAAGTTCGCCTTTGACGTCGAGCAGCGATAAATTGAACTTGGAGTCGGCGTCGGCGAAGATCCTCAGGTTGACGATCTTGTTCACCAGGTAGTCGATGTCAGCCTTCTCATCGCCCGCCGCCACCCCCACCAGCGCCGCCAGCCCCCCGCCGATGCTGCCGATAACCTCGCCGTCGACGGTAACTTGTGCCCGGGACACTCTCTGTATGAGCGCTTTCATGTCCGTATTCTAGGCTATCGAACCGCCAGCCGCCACCAGGATATTCCAGGCGACGATCAGGATGTAGATAGCGACGATGATCGCCGTGACCACCAGCATCGGTTTCGGCGCTCGCCGCGACAGATCCCAGAGAAGGACGGCCGCGACAATACTGGCGCCCGCTTTTATCAATACAAACTCTCTTCTGGTCACCCAGTAGATCAAGAGAGCGTTTCCCTCGGTGCCGGCTCCGCTGGTCACAATAAACTGGGACACGACGGCGTCAGCTATGTTCAGGAGCACCAGCGACACGAGTAAAATCCGCGTTTGCCGCCGGGCTTTCTGGTCTGACGCTGCCGGTGGAGGAACTTGTTTCACCAGCTCTTACCACCGGCTGAGTTCGGCGCCCCACTGCCGCGCCCGTTCGATCTCGCCTTCCTTGAGCGGGCCCTGGGTGCCCTCGACGACGAATTTCTGGGCTTCGCTGGCTTTCCGGTAGCCGAGTTTCTTCATGCTCTCCTCGATGGCCGGCGTCGCCTTGCCCCACGGTCCCTTTACCCTGGTCTCGAACGCGGCAAAAGGCTTTTCACCGGGGACCAGTGAATCCAGCCAGGTCCGCATCGGCGGTTGGGACAGGTCGGGAGGCGCGCTGCCCGCTTTCACCTGGATGCCCCCGATCATCCTTTCGTTGGGCACGGAAAAACCCATCACCGGCGAGCCGACGACGAGGAAATCCGCATCCCTGATCGCCCCCGCGGTCGCTTCTCTGGTCGACATCACCCGGGTCCCCGGCCCCAACCCCTCGGCGATAGCCTGGGCGATAGCCGCCGTATTGCCCCATAAAGATTCGTAAACCACGACCGCTTTCATCAAATATCTCCTTGGCGTTCGATCATTCTCAACCATTTTAGGAGCGGTTAGAAGCGATGGCAAGAGATTTGTTGGATTTTCCGACGTAAAAAAGAGAGAAGCCTTATGGCTTCTCTCTTCAAATCCCCGGCATCGGGAGCTATTGAACGATAATCGTGCCGGTCATACCCGGGTGGATGGTGCAGTAATAGGGATAAGTTCCGGCGGTATTGAAGGTATAGGTGTAGCTGCCGCCCGGGTTGAACAGGCCGCTGTCGAAAATTCCGTTAGAGCTGGTCACCGAATGCTGGACACTGTCTTTGTTACGCCAGGTTACCGTGGTCCCGACGCTCACGGTGAGGGTTCTGGGTGAGTACTGGATGTTTTTCATGTCGACGGTGTTCGGCGGCGTCGAGCCGCCGCAGCCCAACGGTACCAGGGTGGCGGCAAACAGCAGAACACAGGCGAGAACCCCGAAGAACCTCTTTGAATTTTTTATCATTTCAAGCTCCCATTACAATTCGATATATTTAGTATAACTTTAATTATGCCGAGCTCAAAAAATGGGTATACCGGATAAAGAAGCAGCCGGCGGTTTTCCGCCGGCTGCTTCCGTCTAGATTGGACGATGGTTTAATTCACGAATCCGTCGGAAAGCGTCTTCAGGAAGGCCAGGATATTGGCCTGGTCGGCCATGACCGTCATCATGCCGCCGCCGCCCATGCCGCCGCCTCCCATTCCGCCTCCGCCGCCGCCCATCATGGGCATGGTGAAGTTGAGAGTCTCCAGGTTCAGGGACACCTCGGGCGCCGGGAACAGGTTCGGGTCGGGCATCATGCCGCCGCCCATGCCTCCGCCGCCCATCCCGCCGCCACCGCCCATGCCGCCACCCATCATCGCCTCCATGTGGGCGCGCCAGGTATAGAACATGATGACATCTTCGAGGGATTTGAAGTAGCCGTTATGCATGTAGGCCTTGACGAAGTCAGGGCTCGGCCTCAGGTCCACGTTCCGCAGCGTCGGCACCTTGAACTTGCCAAGGTTGGCTTCCCAGGTCGAGTCGCCGATGCTCTGAAGGAAGGCGCCCAACCCGTAATCGAGCCAATCCGCGCCTTCGGGGTTGTACTTTTTGTCCGCTGAGTAGAAGGGGTTGGCCGGGTTCTTGGGCACGCCGATGTTGTGGTAGCTGTAATCGGTGAACACCGGCCTGGCATCCATCGAGTCGCCCATCGAATGGCAGCGGACGCAGTCGCCGCGGGAAGGATCGTTGAACGCCGCCAGGCCCTGCAGTTCGTTATCCGCCAGTCCCAGGCCGCGGAAATTCTCCCAGTAGGACTGCGAAGGCGCCGGGGTGATGTTGACCCTGGATGAACCGGGCTGGGAACGATAGTTGGAACCCCCATTGGTAATCGTAATCGAGGTAACAACTCCGTTAACCACGGTAGCGTAGGCTGTCGCGCCTGAGCCCATCATGCCGTTTCCGAAACTGATAGTAGGTGCGGCCGAATAGCCGGAACCGCCATTAGTAACGGTGACGGCGGTGATGACCCCACCGACCACTGTGGATGTGGCCGTCGCTCCGCTGCCAACCCCGGCATTGCTGAAGCTGATCTTGGTGACATCCAGCCCCGCCGTTTTGGCGTTGGCCCAGAATACGTCGAACTTGGAACTGAACGAACTGACCTCGGGGCTTTCTTCGAAAGCGGCGATAGCTTTTGCGATATTGGCATAAGTTTCATCAAGGTGGCTGTTGATGTAGCTTTCCTTGATAGTGTTCTTCCCGAAAACTGCCTCATAAAGCCCCGCATATTCGGAGTGGGCCACCCCCAGGCACACCACCCTCGCCGAAGGCATGGCCTGCTCCAGCGGGTTCAGGAATGGACCCTGGGCTTGTTCTGCCAGAGGATCATCGAGCGTCCAGCCGGTCGCTCGGCCGTCGTAGAACATGCCGCCGATCCAATTGCCGGCCGTATCTTGATGCAGTATCGGGCTGTCACCGGCATAGGCCGCTGACGGCGGCTTGCGGTTGCCCGCCCGGCCGTTGATCGCCCCGGGGTAGATCGCCTGCCCCGCGTTGATCGCCGAGTCCGGCCCGGTGTAGCCGGTCGTCGGGTCGTGGCAGGTGGCGCAGGACATGTTGTTGCCGCTGGAAAGGTTGGTGTCATAGAACAGGTACCTGCCAAGCAGGACTTTTTGCTCGTCTTTTGAGAGCCCGCTCCAGTCGTCGGCCGCGGCTTCGACCGGCGCCAGCGCCAGCATCAGCCCCACAACCGCCGCCCCCATGATCAGCTTTCTTCTTCTCACTTTTTCCTCCCCCTTGAAACCACCATAAGTTGGGTGGTATTTCACCGGATTTTATTTTAAGGAATATAATACCCGGTTAACAATACGTAGATGTACTAGATTTTTATTACGTATCGCTACGTATTTGGGGCTAATACTATGTCCAAGTATGTCCAAGCCGCCCGGCCCATCGTCATTGAGAGAAGTCGTTGCCGGAGTGGGGCAGCCGGCTGATGATTGGCTATTTTCAGAGGTTCGTGTCCGGGCCTACGGTTGGTATAATTTTAAGCATCAGTTAACAAGAGGTGGCGTTATGTTTCGCGTTCGCCGCATCCTCGACGATACCCGGGCTACCGGCAAGCAGGCCGTGGCGCAGGTCCAGCAGATCATGCGGGACCAGTTCCCCAAGCTGCTGCCGAAGACAATTGCCGCCCTGCCCCACTACCTCCGCAATCCTGTGAAGTACGGCTTCCGCTCGGTCCTCTTCGTGGCCGACGATGTCAAGGGCAATACCAAGGGCTTTGCCTTGATGTCCCACGACCCGGAGCTCAATTTCGCCTACCTTGACTATCTCTCCGCCGCCAGGGGCGTCACCGGCCAGGGCGTAGGAGGGGCGCTTTACGAACGTGTCCGCGAGGAGGCCTCCCGCCTGGGCGTCATCGGTCTCTTTTTCGAGGCGCTGCCGGACGACGCCAGACTATCCAAAGACCCCAGGATCAGAAAGCAGAACGCCGCCCGGCTGCGATTTTACGAACGCTTCGGTGCCTTCCCCATCGCCAACACCAGGTACGAAACGCCGATAGTCCCTGGCGGCGACAATCCGCCCCTGCTGGTGTTCGACGGACTGGGCAATGACGTCTCCCTCCCCGCCCCCCTTGCCAAATCCATAGTCCGCGCCATCCTGGAGCGAAAATACGGCGATATCCTGCCCGAAGGCTATGTCGACAGAGTGGTGGAATCCTTCAAGGACGACCCGGTGAAACTTCGTCCGTCCCGCTACTTGAAGGGCGAGGCTGAGGTCATCAGGAAGCGCTCCCTGCCGGTTGGCAAGCGAATCGTCCTCATCGTCAACGACAAGCACGCCATCCACCACGTTAAGGAGATCGGCTACGTCGAGGCCCCGGTGCGCATCGACACTATCATGGCCGAACTGGACAAGACCAGCCTGTTCTACCGCGTCCCGGCCGTACACTTCGGCGAACAGCGCATCACCGCCGTCCATGACGCCGAGTTCTTCAACTACTTCAAGCGGGTGTGCTCCAAGCTTGAGCCGGAGGAATCGGTCTATCCGTACGTCTTTCCCATCCGCAACGCCGCCCATCCGCCGGAAGACCTGGCCATCAGGGCCGGTTATTATTGCATCGACACCTTCACCCCCATCAACCGCAACGCCTTTCTGGCCGCCAGGCGGGCGGTGGACTGCAGCCTGACCGGAGCCAAATACCTTCTGGAAGGCACCCACCTGGTTTACGCCCTGGTGCGCCCGCCCGGCCATCACGCCGAGAGGCGGGCTTTCGGAGGCTTCTGCTACTTCAATTCCGCCGCCGCCGCGGCGCAGTACCTGAGCCCCTTCGGCACCGTCGCCATCCTGGATATCGACTACCACCATGGCAACGGCCAACAGGTCATCTTTTACAGCCGGCGTGACGTGCTGACCATCTCCATCCACTGTAAGCCCTCCGTCGCCTACCCTTACTTCAGCGGCTTCGCGTCAGAGTGCGGCGAGGGCGAAGGCGTAGGCTTCAATATCAACTACTCCCTCCCCGAAAAAGTGGACGGCCCCGCCTTCCGCATCGAGCTGAAAACGGCCCTGACCCGCATCAAGCGCTTCAGGCCGCAGTTCCTCGTGGTGGCCCTCGGCTTGGACACCGCCAGGAACGATCCCACCGGCACCTGGGACCTCCTGCCCGACGATTTCGAGGCCAACGGACGCCTTGTCGGCGCGCTCGGCTTGCCGACGCTGGTGGTTCAGGAGGGCGGCTACGACACCCAGGTCCTGGGCATCAACGCCCGCCGCTTTTTCACCGGCCTGTGGTCGGCTGCATACGAATAGAATCTCCTCGCCCCTTAAAAGTGGCCTTTCCTTGTCATTCCCTCTCCCTGTGGGAGAGGGCTTAAGCCTGCACTGAGCAAAGCGAATGTGGTGAGGGTTCCACCTATCTCTCCCGACTATCGCCGATCCAGGTCGGGAGTCGGGTAATGTAGGGGCGATCGCGAATGCGTCGCCCAACGATCTCACCCCTGCTCGTTTTTGTCATTCTGATCAGAGCGAAGCATCTGGAAGAATCTCTAAACCACCCTGAACACGACGTTCCGAAAATAAATGAGAATCGATCGAAAAAGGTGGATTAATCCCCTCTCTCGCTAACGGCGGGAGAGGGCTAGAGCCTGCACTGAGCAAAGCGAATGTGAGAGCGGGTCAGTTTTCTCCTTGTCCGCTGACGGCGGGAGAGGATTAAGGTGAGGCTGCCACTGACTTCCCCCTGTAGGGCACCGGTCCTCCCCCTCTGTCTTTGCGAGGAGTGAAACGACGAAGCAATCTTAGGTCGGTTTAGCCTTCCCCCTTTAGAAAGGGGGATTGAGGGGGATTTCGGTCCCCCAATTGACAGCTGGGAGTGGGGTAATGTAGGGGCGAGGCGCGCCTCGCCCTTGGCCCTCTATGGCGCCTTCAGCCACTCCGCCAGCACCCCCTGCTGCTCTGTCGTCAAGTTCTTCGCCGTCTTGTGGTCGACGAGGAACGCCGCCAGGCTGGCCTGGGTGAAATCTTTGAGTTCCGGTGCCGTGATGTTCGGGCCGTGGCCGCCGGTCCGGTCGGATTTGTGGCAGGACGCACAGTCGTTGGAGAAGATCTGGCCGGCGTCGGTCAAGTCAGCCGGCGATACCGTCTTCGGCACGCAGGCGGTGACCAGGCCGCCGAAAATCAGGATGACCGCCGGGACGATAAAATAAAGTGATTTCTTTTGCATCAAAACCCTCAATCAAAATTAGTCGGTGAAGTACTATTATAACTTGACGAAGGCGCCGGGCGAAACCCCCACCCCCAACCTCCACCAAACTGTCTTTGCGAGGAGCCTAAAAATTCTCTCCGCTTTACTCCCTCTCCGTGAAACGGAGAGGGTAAGGGGTAAGGGCGACGCGGCAATCTCGTAACTCTCTTTCCTCGCCCCTACCAATGGCCTTTCCTTGTCATTCCCTCTCACATTTTGGGAAAGGGCTTAAGGGTGAGGGCGTGGGAGAGGAAATGAAGAGCCTGCACTGAGTAAAGCGAATGTGGTGAGGGCTTCGCCGATCTTTCCCAAATATCGCCGATCCAGGTCGGGAGTAGGATAAGGTAGGGGCGATCGCGAATGCGTCGCCCACTAACCCCCTCCGTCTTTGCGAGTCCCGACACGTCGGGACTCGGCAATCTCCTTTGGTCCAACCTTTCCCCCTTTGAAAAGGGGGACTAAGGGGGATTTGGTCGCAATTCATCGCCCCTGGATTTTTGTTATTCCGGCGCTCGCCCCGTACTTCAGTCGGTGAAGGCCGGAATCCAATTCGGCCCAAAATGTAGGGGTGAGGCGACCCTCGCCCTCCGGGATGTTCCTCAACGGATAACTGACAGCTGATAACTGAAAACTGATAACTCGCCGCCCGTCACGTCAGACTCTGCAAAAACGCTATCACATCATTCAAATCCCTGTCCGATATCACCCACACCGGCATCGGGTACTCAAGCCGGTTCCCTCCCGGGTCCAGCCCCTGGGTGACCGCCCTCTTGAACGTGTCGACGGTGTACGGCGGGTGGTCCATATCCGGGTCGGGTCCCGTGAGCGCCGCCCAGGTGATGTTCGGCACGTCATATACCGCCATCATCAAAAATATCTGCCCGCCGTGGGCGTTCTGCCCGTGGCAGGAGGCGCAGCTGTAATACATCATTCCCGGCCCGCTCGACTGGTACAGCGGGTCGCCCGACGAACTGGTGGCGTACAGGAAAATGTTCCGCCCGTTTTCGACCGATGCCGCCCCGGTGGTGGCGGTGCCGGTTGTCGATGTCGTGTTCGACGGAGCCTGTGTGCACGATGCCGCCATAATAATCAGGGCGATCGTCGCAGCGGCCGCGCCGGTCCTTCCGAATTTTTTCACGATATCCTCTTCAGATCTTTTTTACCTTTGCGATGCCTTTCTTCGGTTGTCCTCAGTTCAACTTTCCTCGCCCCTGGTGGGAGAGGAAATGAAGAGCCTGCACTGAGCGCAGCGAACGTGAGAGGGGGTATCGATCTTCTTCGCCCCGCAATCCACCTTGACATTCCGGCGCTCGCCCCGTACTTCAGTCGGGGAAAGCCGGAATCTAATCCCCGAAAATGTAGGGGCGACGCCTGCGTCGCCCAGCGATTTCACCCCTGGGATGGATCACTCGTCGCCAACTCCTTCCTCTCTAAAAACTGTCTTTGCGAGTCCCGACACGTCGGGACTCGGCAATCTTATACGGATTGTCCGACGTCTATCCCCTCTCCCCGACGGGGAGAAGGCTAGAGAGGGGCAATTAATCCCCTCGCCCGCTGACGGCGGGAGAGGGTAGAGCCTGCACTGAGCGAAGCGAATGTGGTGGGGTAGCATAAATTCCTTATCTCTATCACCGATGAAAAAACTTCGATTCGTTCATTTGGGATGCCGTATGAGTGACGAATCGGCATTTAGGATTTACATATTAGGATTTAGGATTTCCGTCACTAGTACCAAAACTTCTTCGCCTGAAAGAAGCGGTATCCCCTCAACCGGAAAACCAGCTTCCGCACCCTGTCCCTCTGCGACAATGAACTCGATGTGCACTTGTTCGTTTCCATGTTCGTCGTTCCTTATTCGTTGAAATTTGAGTTTCGAATTTGGATATTATCCCGATTCACATTCGTTCATTTGGGATGCCGTATGAGTGACGAATCGGCATTTCGGATTTCGATATTCGTATTTCGGATTTCAGTTGAAGGTTGACATTGATCAGCTTTCAACTATTTCCAGGGCGAGTTCAACTGGAAATAGTTCCCGTCCGGGTCGGCGAAGGTGGCGATCCACGCCCCTTCCATTTCGTAGAGTTCCTTGACGATCCTGGCTCCCAGAGCCTTGATCCGCTCGTACTCTTTCTTGTAGTACCTCGTCTCGAAGTTCAGGATTACCCGCTGGGGCTCTTTAGCCGTGCCTTTGACCTCGGAATGTTCCCCGACGTGGAACCAGCAGTCTCCGGTTTTCCAGCCGTACCACGCACCTTCCTGCCAGTCAGGTTTGCCCAGGACCCTGGTGTAAAAATCCCCCAGCGCCGACGGATTCTCCGATCCGATCATGATCGATGTCAGGCTCAACATATCCTCGTTCCTCCCGCATTTTTCGATTCGACCGCAACTTTAGTCTAGAACGTGTCCGACGGCTTACATATCCGTATTTTCACCTAATTTTCGGTGCTTTCGCTCCTACTTTTCCCCAACCTTGTCTTTGCGAGGAGGGCGAAGTTAACCTGTCCCGGCCTGCCCCGATGTGTCGGGGAACTTGTCGAAGGGTGGCAATCTTCCTTGCATAGCCTATTTTGTCATCCTGCGCGCAGCGGAGGATCCACAACCTTTTGTCTTTGCGAGGAGTGAAACGACGTGGCAATGTGCACTTGGTTCGACCTTTCCCCCTTTGAAAAGGGGGACTAAGGGGGATTTGGCCGCAAATCATCGCGCGTCTTCAGCGTGCCCTTTTGTCACTCCGGCGCTCGCCCCGTACTTAGTCGGGGAAAGCCGGAAGTCAAGCCAACCCTGGATGTAGGGGCGACGTAGGCGTCGCCCAGCGATTTCACCCCTGGGATGGATCACTCGTCGCCAACTCCTTCCTCTTAATCTGTCTTTGCGAGTCCCGCCACGTCGGGACGTGGCAATCTGATTTGGTTTGGGGTGCTTTTTCCTAATCGCCCGCTGATAGCTGATGGCTTTCACAAAATATTCCCCCAAAAACGTCACCAGACGCTTGACAACTCTCTGAACGCCCGTGCTATAATATGCCGCATGAACAGCACATGTTTTCTGCGCGGTACTATGGACAACCCTCGCTCCAGCCCCGCGTTTCCGGATTTTCTTGCCGCGCCGGACAAACGAATAGCTTTGATACCATTTGATGTGAAAAACAATTCCCACGTTTGGAGTAAACGTAAAAATTCCGGATTCGTTTCAGAAAAAAGGCTTCACCGGAAAGCAAAAATACTCGAGACGCGCAGCTCGAAACTTGGGACTCTGTCCGCGTCACCGAGTCGTTCCAGTCGTTTTTTAGGTGCATTTGGAGTTTCTGGTCGGAAGCCGATCGCTGACAGCTGAGAGCCTCTGAACTGTGAACTGTGAACTGAAAACTGTTAACTCTACATTGGTAGTATTCCTCCGGGGGTAGTATAATACGCCTGTTCTAGACAAACGAGAGATCAGAATGTTTGCTCGCCCCTCCGTAATCGAGTAAAATCTGTCACCAAAATCAAGATTAGGAGCCGGCGATGGCCTACAACGACGACGAACAGGCTAAACTTAAAAAGCAGCACAGCCAGAGCGCCATAGACCTTGCCCTTTCCGGCCGCTGGCGCGACGCCATCGCCGCCAACCAGGCCATTCTCGAACTCTTCCCCCAGGACATCGAAGCGTTGAACCGGCTCGGCCGGGCTCATATGGAACTCGGCGAATACGCCGAGGCCCAGGCTTCTTATAAAAAAGCCAAGGAAGCCGACCCTTACAACTCCATCGCCGACCGCAACCTGCGCCGCCTGGAGGTCCTTCTCGTCTCCGGGTCCAAGACCAACGTGGAAGCCAACAGCCAGCGCGTCGAACCCCAGGTTTTCCTCGAGGAAACCGGTAAAGCCGGCGTCATCAACCTGAGTTCATTGGCGCCCCGGGAGGTCCTGGCCCATGCCGTTGCCGGCGACAAGGTCAATCTGCTTCCGGCAGGCGCGAGCATCAGGGTAGAGACCATGGCTGGAGAGTACGTCGGTTCGGTGGAACCTCGCCATGCCCTGAGGCTTTTAAAGCTGATGAGGGGCGGTAACAGGTATTCCGGCACCGTCGTCAGTTCCACGGAAGACAAGCTCTCGGTCATGATCCGTGAGACATACCAGGACCCGTCGCAGGTGGGACAGATTTCGTTCCCCACCCGCCTGCCCACGGCGGCGCGCAAACCGGAACTCGAATCCGCCGCTGAGGAGACCGAACCCGCGCCGGAGGGCGAAGAGGCCGAGGCCGTGGTGGAAGAGAACCTTGAAGAGGAAACCTACCCTGAAGAAGAGGACGAAGAGGAGTTGGAGGTCTAATGGTAATCGGTAAAACCCGCCCGATCAACATCGAGGAGGAGATGAAAAACTCCTACCTTGATTACGCCATGAGCGTCATCGTATCCCGAGCCCTCCCCGACGTCCGCGACGGCTTGAAACCGGTGCATCGCCGCATCCTCTATGCCATGAGCGACATGGGCATGCACTATAACACGGCGTACAAGAAGAGCGCCCGCATCGTCGGCGAGGTCCTCGGCAAATACCACCCTCACGGCGATTCCTCCGTCTACGATGCCATGGTGCGCATGGCCCAGCCCTTCTCGATGCGCTACACCCTCGTCGACGGCCAGGGCAACTTCGGTTCGGTTGACGCCGATCCCCCGGCTGCCATGCGCTACACCGAAGCCCGCCTCACCCGCCTGGCCGAGGAAATGCTGGTCGACATCGATAAAGACACCGTTGACTTCATGCCTAACTTCGACGCGTCGCTGAACGAGCCTACGGTTCTGCCTTCGCGTTTGCCCAATCTGCTGATGAACGGCTCGGCCGGCATCGCCGTCGGCATGGCCACCAACATCCCGCCTCACAACCTTTCCGAACTGTGCGACGGCATCGTCTATTTGATCGATAACCCGGAATGCACCATGGATGACCTGATGCACTTCGTCAAGGGCCCGGATTTCCCCACCGGCGGCATCATCCTGGGCGCCGACGGCATCCGGAGCGCCTATGCCTCCGGCCACGGCAAGGTCGTCATCCGCGCCCGGGCTCACATTACCGACGCGTCAGAGACGGGTAAACGCCAGATCATCATCACCGAACTGCCTTACCAGGTGAACAAGGCGGAGCTGGTTTCCCGCATCGCCGGGCTGGTCAGAGAGAAGAAGGTCACCGGCATCGCCGAGGTCCGCGACGAATCGGACCGGCAGGGGCTGCGGGTGGTCATCGACCTCAAGCGCGACGGCCAGCCGCAGCAGATCCTGAACAACCTGCACAAGCACACCAACCTTCAGGACAGTTTCTTCATCAACATGCTGGCCCTGGTGGACGGCAAACCCCAGATCATCAATCTGAAAGAGGCTTTGAAGCTTTACGTCGAATTCCGCCAGGTGGTCATCACCCGGCGTTCCAAGTTCGAACTCAAGGCCGCCAAAGACCGGGCCCACATCCTCGAGGGTCTCAAGATCGCCCTCGATAATCTCGATGCCATCATCAACCTTATCCGCAAAGCCGAGAATTCCGAAGTCGCCCGGCGGGAACTCCAGAGCCGGTTCGGCCTGTCCCAGATCCAGGCCCAGGCCATCCTCGACCTGCAGCTGCGCCGCCTGGCCGGTCTGGAACGCCAGAAGATCCTCGATGAGTACGCCGAGGTCCTGAAGCAGATATCCTACCTGGAAGACCTGCTGGCCAACCCGAGGAAGATTCTTACTCTTATCAAGACGGATGTGGCCGAAATTAAGGCCAAGTACGGCGATGCCCGCCGCACCGAGATCCAGGCCCAGGGAGTGATCGAGTTCCGGGAAGAGGACCTCATCCCCCACCAGAGCATGGTGGTGACCCTGACGGAGCGCAATTTCATCAAGCGGGTACCCACCGAGGTCTACCGCTTGCAGAACCGCGCCGGCCGCGGCAAGAGCATCATCACCACCCGCGAAGAAGACGCCGTGCGCTTCATCATGGTGGCCGATACCCATGATAGCGTATTGCTTTTCACCAATCGGGGACGGATTTTCTCGATCAAATGCCATGAAATCCCCTGTGATCTTTCTCGCACCGCGAAGGGGCTGGCGATTATCAACCTTGTTCCTTTGTCCGAGAACGAGAAGATTACCGCCATGCTGTCCCTGACTGATTTCAAAGAAGAATATTCGCTCATCATGGGCACAGCAGGTGGAGAGATCAAGCGCACGCCCGCATCGGACTTCGCGTCGGTACGGTCGAGCGGCCTGCTGGCCATGGACCTGCCCAAGGGCGATGAACTCATCGGGGCGCTCGTCGCCAAGGAAGACGATAATCTCATCCTGATCACCCGCGACGGGCAGTCCATCCGTTTCCCGGTGTCGGATCTGCGTGTTTCTCAGAGAGCCTCCGGCGGCGTCCGGGGCATCGCCCTGCGTGACGACGACCGCATGGTCGGCATGGACGTCACCCATCCGGGACATTTCGTCCTCGTCATTACATCGGGCGGCATGGGCAAACTGACCCCGGTGGAAGAATACCCGCTGCAGCACCGCGGCGGCTCCGGCGTTCTGACCTTTAAGGTTGTGGAGAAAACCGGACCGGTGGTCGCCGGGAAGGTTGTCGATAAAGAACACCAGGTGATGATCGCCACCGCCGAGGGCGTTGTCATTCGCACCCCGGTCGGAACTGAGGACTCGGAAAAGGGAATCGTCGTGATGGGCCGCAGCACCCAGGGCGTCATCGTTATTCGCCCCGATGAAAATGACCGCGTGGTCACCTTTGGCACGATGGTGGTTTAGGCTTGTTGAGATATTTTCGAAAATTTGTCTCAAAAGCCCTTGACATGGCGTCGGAAATGAGATAAAGTGTTCTCAAGAACACTTGTTCAGGCGGTGAGAATATGGCTAAGATTTCGGATACCCTTTCGGCAAGGCAGGAAAAGATCCTGGAATTCATCCAGAATTATGTGAAAAAGTACGGCATTCCCCCCAGTATTCGTGACATCGTCGCCGGTTGCAGTATCAGCTCGACTTCCGTCGCGGATTACAACCTCAAGCACCTGGAACGCCTGGGCTTTATCCGCCGTCATCATGAGATTTCCCGGGGAATCGAACTTGTCGATAAGGTCAGCCGCGCCTGCCCGGTAACCGTGCCGCTGATGGGCCGGATCGCCGCCGGCCGCCCCATACCGGTGCCGGATACGGAAACCTGGAACGCCTCCAACTCAGCCGAGACGGTGGAAGTTCCCCAGGCCTTCGTGGATGACCGCAAGGATGTTTACGCCCTGAAAGTCAAAGGGACTTCGATGATCGATGCGCTTATCAATGATGGCGACGTCGTCATCATGCAGGCGGTCCAGTCGGTGGACAACGGCGAGATGGCCGCGGTCTGGCTCAAGACTGAAAAAGAAGCCACCCTCAAGCGTTTTTACAAAGAGAAGCGGGGCAACAAAGTCCGCCTGCAGCCCGCCAATGCCCAGATGGCTCCCATCTACACCGAAGCCTCAAACGTCGAAGTCCAGGGCCGGGTGGTGGGGGTCATTCGTAAGCTCGTTTGATTTTTAAAACCTGGTCGGTTACCATATAGCAGCTTCCCAATCATCTTGATCAAGGCTGCTAATCTATGCTCGCTACTCAGTTCAAAGAAGTCGGCAAGGCACTGTTCACCCGCGGACTGGTATCATCGCATTCCGGCAATTTGTCGGTGCGCCTGAACGAAGAAAAGATGCTGATAACCCGCCGCGGCAGTCAGCTCGGCGCCCTTTCAGACCAGGACCTGATCGAGACCGGCATCGTGAAGAACGATCTCCAGACGCCACTGGCGTCCGTGGAACTGCCGGTTCACCGGGCTATATTACAGCACACCAACGCCGGCGCCATTGTCCATGCCCACCCGCCGCACGCCATTGCCCTCTCAATGACCGAGACGGAGATCGTCTCCGAACAGGCGGAGCACTATGAACTGGGCAGGATTCCGGTACTTGGCTGGAACCAGGACACCCGGCCGGGCTGCCTGAGTGAAGAAGTCGCCGAGGCGCTGAAAACTCACAAGATTGTCCTGGTATACGGCCACGGCAGCTTTGCCGCCGGTCAGATCCTCGAGGAAGCCTACAAATACACCGCCGCCCTGGAAGAGGTTTGCCAGGTGCTGTGGCTGGTCAAAAGCCTGCGAAAGGCTAAATAGTCAACCCTTTCTCTTCGGCCTGATCTCATCCCTGCCCAAAGCCCCAAGTCCCCGGCGTTTGAAGTCCGCTATCGCGCCCGGAGCGTATTTGACGGCGATGACGGCATCGAGGGCAATGGCTGCCAATACCGTGCCTAAGCAGTGGGAAGCGAGCCAGGCAAACCCCGGCAGGCAGATCAAACCCACCGCGTTGCCCGGAACCAGGTTCTTTCCCAACCGCCATACCGCCAGGATGACACCGATGAACCCGGCGAGCACCCAGGCATGTCCATAGATGATCGAAGCGGCGGCGACGGCTCCCGTTGCCGCCGCCATGCCCTTGCCGCCTTTAAAGCCCAGCCAGACCATCCAGTTATGGCCGATGACCGCGAAGACTCCGGCGAAGAGGACCCACAGCGGTGCCAAGTCGAGCAGGTAGCGGGCGGTCAGGACTGCGGAGGCGCCCTTGGCGATGTCGAGGGTAGCCACGGCGATCCCGGGACCTAATCCTACACGTCGAATGGTGTTCAGGGTGCCGACGTTGCCGCCGCCTAGATCACCACCCGAGAGACGGGCGACGATGCGGGCGGTCGGGATGGACCCCCAGAGATAACCTAACAGGAGGGCTAATAGGGGCATTGTCTGGCCCTCACCCTAATCCTCTCCCGCGAGGCCGCGGGCGAGGGGATTAGTAAACCGGCGTGCACCAGCCGGTGTACTTGGGCAGGTTGCCCTTAATGGCGTCGAAGTAGAGGTCTTTCAGTTTGGCGGTGATCGGGCCGATGCCGCCGTCGCCGAGCTTGCGGCGATCGATCTCACAGACTGGAGTGAGGTGAGCTGCGGTACCGGTCAGGAAGCACTCGTCGGCGGTATAGAGTTCGTAGCGGTCGACGAGCCTCTCCTCGACCTCGAGGCCGAGCTCGTTCTTCGCCAATTGGATGACCGTATCACGGGTGATGCCGTTTAAGATGCTGGAATAGGTCGCCGGGGTGACCAGCTTGCCCTTTTCGACCAGGAACAGGTTCTCACCACTGCCTTCGGCGACATGACCGTCGGGGGCGAGCATGACCCCTTCGTCGAAGCCATTCTCGATGGCCTCGGTTTTGGTCAGGGCGTTGTTGATGTAGAGGCCGGTGGCTTTGACGCTCGGCGGGAAGACGTTGTCGTCGGGGCGGCGCCAGGTGGAGACGGCCAAGCGGCAGGAGTCGGTGTCGATATAGCGGCCCCATGGGATGGCAAAGCACAGGAAGTCACTCTTCAAATCGTGGAGCCGCACCCCCAGCGCCTCGGACGACTTGTAGGCCAGGGGGCGGAGGTAAATATCTTCCTTGAAGCCGCACTTTTTGGCGACGTCAACGGTGATGCGGGAGAGGTCGTCGGCAGAGAATGGGATATCGAGGCGGAGGACCTTGCAGCCGTCCTTCATGCGGCGCATGTGGTCCTGGAGCCGGAAGATATAGAGCTGGCCGTGGGCGGCGTTCCAGTTGCCGCGGATGCCCTCGAAGAGGCCGGTGCCGTAGTGCAGGGCGTGGGTCATGACGCTTATTTTGGCGTTTTCAAGGGGGACGATTTCACCCTGGAAATAGCAGTAACTGGGCATCGGGGGCCTCCTTTTTGAGCGGTGTGGCTATGGATTATAGACTCTCGGCGGTTCACGGGCAAACTTTGTCGGGGATTTTGCTTTTGTTTATTGCATTCTGGCACATGTTAAAACGACTGGAACGACTCGATGCGGCAATGCAAGTTGAACCCATCCATTGCCCAATCCAAGTTGGTACGGGGACGAACTCATACGAGAACATCTTCTTGCCCTCACCCTACCCTCTCCCGCGCGCCCTCACCCTCAAACCCTCTCCCAAAGGGAGAGGGAATAAAAAGGAATGGCCATTGGTACGCGGGCGAGGAGATAGTGTACGCATTTCGCGAAAACAATGGAAACAATTCCCCGAGGCGGAAACGGAATAATACCAATAATCCAATAATACCAATTATCCAATACTACCAATCCCCTGCTCCCCTGGATTCCTGCCTTCGCGGGAATGACAAAACGCCTTAGCGATTCGTTTTTCGTTTTTATGCGACAAGTTTTTATTGCGAAACGAATCCCCGAAATTCAGCTTTGGCGCAATCGTAAGATTCGATTTGAAAAAGGAACCATAACGAACCCTGATCCAATCTCCGGCAGCCGAGACTTGAATCATGGCAGATATCTCCGACCGAGATGTTCCGGTCAACAATCCGGCTTCCTGATTGTACAGGTGTGCTAATCTATCCATGCGGGTATTATAGCACGGGTGTTTCTGGTAGTGTCAAGCGTCTCGTGTCGTTTTTGTGGGAATATTTTTTGAAAGTTCACAATTTACAGTGTCAGTAAACAGCCGGCAAAATGGGTGGCACCGAGATTCTTCGTCCCGACTATGTCGCGGACTCAGAAAGACAAATTGGATGAACCTTCAGCGGTTAGCAATTATCGGCCTGATCGGCAGCAAAGGATGAGGCGGGCGGGTTTACCGGGAAGGGCACGGCATACCGCGCGGCTACGGCGACAGGTGGAGATAAAAAGAGGGAATAATTGTCAATGATGGACGACCAGGCGGGCGACCGGCAGGTATGGCGCTATGCTTAATCAAGACAGTTGCTGCATTACCCGATTCCCGCCGTCAGCGAGAGAGGGGTTAATTCACCTTTTTCGATCGATTCTCATTTATTTTCGGAACGTTGTGTTCAGGGTGGTTTAGAGATTCTTCCGGAAGCTTCGCTCGGGTCAGAAACATATCCCTGAAACTCAGAGCGCTTTGAGCGCCGGGGACAGGCCGTCGAGGGGGAGGGTGTGCTGGGCGGAGGTGCCCATGTCGCGAAGGATTATCTGGCGGCTCTCCAGTTCCGCCTCACCCAGGATAAGGGTGTAACGGGCGCCCAGGCCCGACGCCTGACGAAGCTGTGATTTCAGACTGCGGGAGGATAGCGACTCGACGAGCGGAATACCTTCCCGCCGCAGGTCAGAAGCCAGTTTGAAAGCGGCCATTACGGCGGCTTCGCCGAGGGCGGCCAGGAAGAATCGCGGCGCTTCAAGAGCAGGTACGGTGACGCTCTGGCGTTTGAGGTTCAGGATGATCCGTTCAATTCCGGTGGCAAAGCCGATAGCGGGGGTAGCTTCGCCGCCGAGCTGGGGTATCAGATTGTCGTAGCGGCCGCCGCCGCCGATAGTGCTCTGGGCACCCTCCTCCTGCGGCTGGATCTCGAAGACAGTGCGGCTGTAATAATCCAGGCCGCGAACCAGGCAATGATTGACTTCGAACGGAACGGAAATTGCCCCGAGGAGGGCGGTCAACTTCTCAAAATGGGCTTTGCAGTCGGGGCAGAGATAATCGATCGCATGGGGCGCTTTGAGCGCGGCGGCGCGGCAATCCGGCTTCTTGCAATCCAGGAGACGGAGCGGGTTCTTGCCGTAGCGGATCTTGCAGTCTCCGCAGAGGGTGTCGACGCAGGAGGCATAGTATTCTTTCAGAGCCGCCAGGTAAGCGGCGCGGCACTCCGGGCAACCGATCGAATTGAGCTGGACGGGCAGGGTGGTGATGCCGAGTTCGCGATAAAAAGACCAGGCCATGTCGATGACCTCGGCGTCGGCGGCGGCATCGGCTTCGCCGAAAAGCTCGAAACCGAACTGGTGATGCTCGCGGTAGCGCCCGGCCTGGGGACGGTCGTAGCGGAAGATCGAGGCCAGGTAATACAACTTGACCGGCTTGGTGCGTGACGCCATGCCGTGCTCGATATAAGCGCGGCAAACCGGGGCGGTGCCTTCCGGCCGGAGGGTCAAATCGGAGCCGCCGCGGTCCTGGAAGGTATACATTTCCTTGGTGACGATGTCCGTCTCCTCACCCACGGTGCGGGTGAAAAGCCGGGCGTCCTCGAAAGTGGGCGTGTCGATCCGGGAATAGCCGTAGCGAGCGGCTACTTTTGCGGCTTTCGATTCGACGTATCGCCAATAAGCCTGTTCTTCCGGCAGGATATCCTGGGTACCGCGGGGGGCCTGGTAATCCATAGCTCAAGATGACTCCTTATAAGTTCATTGATGATACTATATGAAATTCCAAATTCCAAGCAACAAATTTTCCCCCTCCGGAATTTGCTACTGTTAAATATTTGTCTTGAACAGAGCATCTTCAAGTAGTATTGTTAATATGAAACGCAGGGTGTCCAATGAAATCCCCATATGGAGGCGGGCAACATGTTTAAAACGATCATTGTCCCACTTGATGGCTCGCCGGTATCGGAACAGGTTCTGCCAAAAGCAGCCGAACTGGCCAGGTGCAGCCCCGACTCAAAGATCATCCTGCTGGAGGTGATCAAGCCCGTTGGTCCCAGCGTGATCGATGCTCTGGTTCTTTCCAACGCCAGCGAGGTGCCGACTCTGACACCGGGAGAGGCGAAGGACTACCTCAGGCAGGTGGCAGCGAAACACCTCTCCGGAATACATGTCCAGATTCTGGCGGAGGAGGGCGGGGCGGCGGAGATCATCCTGCAGACAGCCAAAGATAACAGCGCAGATGTGATCGCCATGGCCAGCCACGGGCGGAGCGGCGTCGCCAGGCTCACCCTGGGAAGCGTAACTTCCCAGGTCATCAACCACGCAGAGGTTCCGGTGCTGGTGGTTAAAGCGAAATAGTCGAGCGGCGGGCGGTCATCGCTTCGATACTATCTTCCGCACCCTGCCGCCGGAGAATTGGCCCGCGGCAAAAACGCCCACAAAAACTGGAACCAGAGCCCAATGCCAGCCCAGGAAAAGCATGCGGGCGGCGATGGCTATGGGAACGGGGATATGGATCGACAGGATCCATTGCCATGAAAACTTTCGGGTATTAGCCCGCCAGTACCCGAATCCGATATTCAGTACAAAAATGAATAGAATTACGAGAGCAAGCGTCATACAATCCTCAGACCAAGCTTATAACTAGTTTACCACATCAAAAAGTTAAAATGTCCGACGCATAACAGGTGAGGAACGGAACGAACAGCGGAACAATAAAAAGCAGCGCCAGTTCTTAAGGAATCACCTATATTCATACCCATGCCTCCTGTTATTTCCGAATCCAGTTCAGGCATTTCCAAAATAAGGCTTCCCTGGCGGCAGCGCAATTGGTAGGTCTACTCGATTTTCTAAAAATCGCCTCGAATTTTACCCGGCCTCAGTTTTTGATTATCGTACTATCCATGCGAATATTTATATGTGGTTTTTGCTTCGTTCCTTGCGTTAGTTGCCGTCATCGCCGGGGCGGTGGCATCTTTGGCCGGCTTTGGAATAGGAAGCCTTTTGACTCCCTTGCTGGCGGTCAAGACCGGAATAAGCGTGGCGGTGGCGGCGATAGGTGTCGCCCATTTCACCGGCACAGCGCTGCGCTTTCTGCTTATCAGAAGGTCAGTAAACAAAAAAGTACTGCTGAGCTTCGGCCTGACCAGCGCAGCTGGCGGGTTGACTGGAGCCCTGCTACATAACGTTGTCAGCAACCGACTTCTCGGAATAGTCTTCGGGGGTCTGTTGATACTAGCCGGTACAGCGGAACTCACAGGGTTAGCCGGTAAAATCCGTATCAAGGGAGTGTTCTCCTGGTTCAGCGGGGCGCTATCGGGTCTTTTTGGGGGGTTGGTGGGCAACCAGGGAGGCATACGGTCAGCGGCCCTCACCGGGTTTAACCTGGGAAAGGATGAATTCGTAGCGACGGCCACGGGGATCGCCTTGATGGTCGATGTTGCCAGGCTTCCAGTGTATTTGGCGGCTCAGTGGCACGAATTGATCCCGATCTGGAACATGATTGCGATTGCCTCGATCGGAGTCATCGCCGGCACATTATTCGGTAAAAGGATCCTGGAGCGGCTATCTCAAGACGCCTTCACCAAAACGGTCGGGATCATCCTGGTCATCATCGGGGCGCTGATGGTAATTCGAGCATGAACTTAGCACTGACTCGACGCGGTCCCCGGAAGTTGACACTCAAATGTTCTTCGCTACAATGTTCACGTGGATTATTGCGTAGCCTTTTAGGCCGCCGTTTTTATCTGAATGAAATTTAAACTTACCCCATTCTGGGTCCTGTGCCTGACGGGCGGCGTGGCCATTTTCAGCTCGACGATGGCCAAAAATCCGGCGTTGCCGCTGTACGTCAAATCGCTGGGAATCTCCGATACGGCATTGGGATTTATCGCAGCTTCATCCACCATCGTCGGCATTCTGGCGAGCCTGCCCGCCGGGGCCATTTCCGATGCCATCGGACGAAGGCGGGTGGTACTGTTTGCCGCCGTTATCTTTGCTACCGCCCCCTTTTTATACCTCTTCGTCCATAATGCCGGGATGCTGGTCCTGGTGCGCATCTACCATGGTCTGGCAACGGCGATCCTTGGGCCGGTAGCGCTGGCAATCGTGGCTGATACGTTCGACAAAGGCCGGGGCGAGCGGATGGGATGGTATTCCTCCGCGACACTGGTCGGGAGGTTCCTGGCGCCGTTTGCCGGCGGTCTGCTGATTTTCGGCAACGATTTCCACCTGGTCTACCTGGCCGACGGCGTAGCGGGAATCATCACCCTGTTACTGGCGATCCGACTGCCGAAGGAGCAAAAAATCACCGCGGGGGTTGGGGATATTCTTGGCAAGAACTGGCGCAAATATACGAAGGAGATATCCTTCGTTTTCCGGCACAAAGGGATACTGGCCACCAGCGGCGCCGAGGCGGCGCAATATTTCGGATACGGCTGCCTGGAGACGTTCCTGCCGGTTTACCTCAGCGAGAAACTGGGCTTTGCCGCCTGGCAGATCGGTCTCCTGTTCACCGCCCAGATCGTAGTTACCGCCTTCACCAAGCCGATCATGGGCAGGCTTTCCGACCGCTACGGACGGACCCGGACCATCATCGCCGGCCTGGTTCTCGGTGGCGCGATCATCATCCTTATCCTCTCCGCTTCCAATTACCTGTTATTGCTGACACTCATCGCCCTCTCCGGTTTAGGGCTGGCGATCGTAACATCTTCGACATCAGCGCTGGTAGCCGACCTGGCGCGGGAGGAGGGACGGGGCAGCGCGCTGGGAGTCATGTCGGGCATCATGGATATCGGGCAATCCAGCGGCCCGATCCTGACGGGAATCCTCATAGGGACGTTTTCCTTTGCTGTGGCTTTCACGACAGCCGGGCTTGTCCTTATTACCATGAGCCTGGTTTTCTGGGCGGTGATGCGCGTTTCGAAACCCCGAACCCAGGACACCGCCGTCTGAGTGAATGACACTTTCGGAAAACGGGGGTATAATGGCCGTAATCACGTTTGCGAGGTCCACATTTGGCTGAATCCTCGTGCGTCCCGGAACAAGACTCCTCCGATTTCCAAACCCTGGTCAACATAATCGACCGGCTGCGCTCTCCCGACGGCTGCCCGTGGGACCGGGAGCAAACCCACCTGTCCATCCGCGATAGCCTGCTCGAGGAATGCTACGAGGTGCTGGAAGCCATCGACTCCGGCGACAAAGCGGAACTCAAGACCGAACTGGGCGACCTGCTGATGCAGGTTGTCTTTCATTCCAAAATCGCCGCCGAGTACGGCGATTTCACTATCGGCGATGTGGTTGAGGGTATCGTCACCAAGCTCATCCGACGTCATCCGCATGTCTTCGGCGACAAAGAAGCCAAGGACGCGGGCGAGGTGTTACGGCGCTGGGAAGATATCAAGAAAGCCGAGCGCCCGACCCGGACATCGATGCTGGACGGAGTGCCGGTGGCCATGCCCGCGCTGGCCTACAGCGAGGAGGTGCAGGGCAGGGTGGCCAGGGTGGGTTTCGATTGGAAGGACGACGGCGGGGTTATCGATAAGCTCGCAGAAGAAATCGCCGAATTAAAGGATGCCACGACCTCGGCGGAGAGGGAAGCGGAGTTCGGAGATGTCCTGTTCACGCTGGTTAATTACGGCCGCCGGCAGGGCATCGACGCCGAAAGCGCCCTGAGAGGCGCCAACCGTAAGTTCGCCGAACGCTTCAAGGCGATGGAGAATTACTGCAGCGAAAAAGGTCTGTCATTCAAAGAAATGTCCTTCGAACAACAGAACGAGCTATGGGAGAGGGTGAAGGGGCAGACTTAATCGTGGTATTATGTAACGAGGATTAAACTTCTTTGTTGCGCCCGGAATGACGATTGGGGGAGATGGTCGGGGCGAGAAGATTTGAACTTCCGACCTCAGCGTCCCGAACGCTGCGCGCTAACCAGGCTGCGCTACGCCCCGCCAGAATGTTTATTATACGATTAGCCCTCCGGCAATAGCAAATAGGATGGCAGTATGAAATACGTGGTCATGATCATTGACGGGGCGTCCGGCTGGCCGGTGGAAGCACTGGGCAACAGGACAAGCCTGGAGGCAGCGGCGACGCCAAACCTCGACCAGATGGCAAGGCGAGCGATGGTGGGCATGACCGCCACGGTTCCAGCAGGCATGGAACCGTCGTCTGCCTGCGCCTGCATGTCGGTCCTCGGCTATGACCCGAGGGTGTACTACAAGGGGCGCGCCGCCATCGAAGCCAGGAGCCTGGATATTCCTATCGCGGCAGATGAAACAGTCTTCAGAGCCAACCTGGTGACTGTTGACAACGGCATGATGCGGGACTATTCCGCAGGACACATAGACTCCAACGAATCCGCCGCCCTTATCCGGTTTTTGAACGAAAAGCTCGAGACGCCTGATTTAAAACTCTTCCCCGGTGTCGGTTATCGACATATTCTGAAACTCAAGGGGCGGCCTGAGTCGCTGAAAGCAGTGTGCACCCCGCCCCACGACATTCCTGATCAACCCATCGAAGCCCATTTGCCCAAGGGGGAAGGCAGCGATCTTCTGCGGAGCATCATGGCCGCCTCCGCGGAGTTGTTGAAGGACCATCCGATCAACCTTGACCGGATTGCCCGCGGCGAGCTGCCGGCGACCCAGCTTTGGCTTTTCTGGGGCAGCGGTCCCCTCCCCAAAATGCCATCGTTCAAAGAGCGTTATGGGATAGGCGCGGCGATCACGTCAGGGGTCGATCTCCTAAGAGGCCTGGGGCAGATGCAGGGGATGGACGTGATGTGCATCGATGGGGTCACAGACAACATCGACAACGATTACGCGGGCCAAATGGAAGAAGCTCTTAAAGCTCTCGATATCTACGACATGGCGGTGGTTCACGTCGAAGCGCCGGATGAGGCTGGGCATTCCGGCAACGCCGAGGAAAAGGTCAAAGCCATAGAACTGATCGACCGCGACATGGTAGGGAGATTGCGCGATTTCAAGGGCGACAAGCTCAGGGTGCTGATCATGCCCGACCACCCGACCCCGCTGAACATCCGGACCCACGCCGCCGAAATGGTGCCGTTCATGATCTGGGGCTCCGGCGTCAGGACAACAGGCGCCAGGCGGTTTACAGAAAATGAGGCTAAGGGCACCAAGCTCGTAGTTGCTGAAGCGCACAACATCATGAGTATGGTCGTCCGAGGATAGCTTTCGAATAATACCAATACTACCAATAATACCAATAAGCAAATAATCCAATAATAAACGAGAAACAAAAAATGAGTCCGAGGGAAGACGAGACGTATCGCTCGACAAGATATGGCGGACATCCGCCGGCTTGCACCTGCGTCGAATGCTGCGAAAAGAGGCGGAGGGGAGAATCGACCGGGTACCGGGGCGATAGGTCCGGTGGAGGAACCCCGGCATGGTTCTGGGTGATCATCAGCGTCATTGTCGCCGCGTTGATATTGACCCTGGTTTTGAAGTAAATCCGAAATCCGAATATCGAAATCCGAAACAAATTCAAAACCGAAGTACCAAATGATCAAAAAAGAACGACAAATGGCAAAATTGGCATCGTTTCCATTAGCTATATTCGTAACGGCGGCGGTGCTGTCCGGCTGTTCGTTCTCACTGACGATTCCCGGCGCCGGCTACCCTCCGGCAACAACGCTTGCTGCGCCTGACTATACTGCTGGGTTGAACTCGATCGCCGGGGCGCTTTCATACGAGGGGCGGCAGCCGCCATACAGACTATACCCCGGCGGGACCTCAGTGAAGCTGGTCAATAATCCCGCCGCGGTGGATGTAACCTGGAACCGTCTGATGGCTTTCGTAGAAAGCGACGCGACGGATCGTAATGCATACATTCCGGATAGATACATGTGCGGCAGCTTCGCGATGGATTTACATAATGACGCCGAAGCAGCCGGCATCCGGGCGGCCTGGGTGGCCATCGACTTCTTCGGACAGGATGTCGGACACGCGGCGACGGCATTCATGACCACCGACCGGGGGCTGGTGATCATCGACGATACATCGTCTTACGATGTCGCCCGTCAAGACATCGGCGACAGTCTGGCGAATGGTTTCGACAAGGTGGCCTATATCGCCATCGGTCAAGATTACGGAGTGGTCCCCCTTGAGGTCGCAAGCTCTCCCCTCTATAATTACTACCTGTCTTACCTGGACAATTTCAGGCTGTTCGAACAGAAACGCGATGCCTACGAAGCTGACGCCGCGGCCTACGAACAGGCGCTTGGCGGCAGGACGAGGCTCAAGGAACCGGAATACACCTATTTCAACAACTGGCACGACAGACTCCAGGCCGAGCAGCAGGAATTGAACGTCCTGGGGGATTCCCTGGGGGATTATTACTGGGAAAGTCTGGGGGTTGTTGCGGCAGTCAAGATCTACTGGTAAAGTCTTAAGATATTTGATGCGGCAAACGATGGATTCCCGCTTCCGCGGGAATGACAATTTTTAAGGGGTTTGGCAGAAACAATGGCAATCATCGTTCAAAAGTATGGCGGCACCTCGGTAGCCAATGCCGAGCGCATCCGGGCCGTGGCGCGAAAGATCATCGCCACCAAGGAAAACGGCAACCAGGTGGTGGTGGTCGTTTCAGCCATGGGCGATTCCACCGACGACCTTATCGAACTGGCGGAGTCGTTGACCGACCGGCCGGACCCTCGGGAGCTGGATGTCCTCATGTCCACCGGCGAGATCGTCTCATCGACGTTGCTGGCAATGACGCTGAAACACATGGGGCACGAAGCGATTTCCCTTTCGGGCGCCCAGGCCGGCATCAAGACCGATGCCTCCCACAGCCGCGCCCGCATCACCGGTATCGAGCCCGAGCGCATCCACCGCGAATTGCACAAGGGGCGAATCGTCATCGTCGCCGGGTTCCAGGGCATCACCGAGGGCATGGAGGTGACTACTCTGGGCAGGGGAGGCTCGGACACTTCGGCGGTCGCCCTGGCGGCCATTCTAGGAGCCAAGATCTGCGAACGGTTCACCGATGTCGATGGAGTCTACACTGCCGACCCCAGGGTCGTTCCCGAAGCCCGCCGGTTGAAAGAGATCAGCTACGAGGAGATGCTGGAACTGGCGACTTACGGCGCCAAAATCATGCATCCCCGAGCGGTGGAACTGGGCGAGCTGTATAACATCCCCATCCTGGTCGCTTCCAGTTTCAATGACAACCCCGGTACGCTGATTCACGGAGGAACAATGGAAATTCGCAACAAGGTGAGCGGCATCGCTCACGACCTGGACGTAGCCAAGATCACGATCGTCGGCATACCGGACAAGCCGGGCATCGCGGCATCGCTGTTCGAACCGCTGGCCAAGGCAGGGGTATCCGTCGACACCATAGTCCAAAACGCCAGCGTGAAACACATCACCGATATGACCTTCACCCTGGCGGAATCGGACCTGAAAAAAGCCATGGAAGTGGTCAAGCCGATCGCCGATCACCTGGGAGCGATGAGCATCGAGGCCGATCCGAATATCGGCAAGATATCAATCGTGGGCACGGGCATCCAGAACACGCCGGGTTATGCCGCCAAGATGTTCAGGGCTTTGTATGATGCCGGCATCAACATTGACCTCATTTCCACATCTGAAATCCGGATCACCGTTATTATCGAAGAGGGCAAAGTCAAAGAAGCGGTGCGGGCGCTTCACAAGGCGTTCGAGTTGGAGACAGAAGAGTAGGTAGAGAAATCCGAAATCCGAATATCGTCCTTCGACAAGCTCAGGACCGAAACAAGCCACAATGCTCCAAAATCCAAAATGCCCAACAAGATGAACCATTAAACCGTAAGAGGTCCAAGGTAAAACAAAGCCCGCTCAATTGAGCGGGCTTTGTGATTTCCAAGGTCAGGTTAGCGTTTAGGCTGAAACGACCTCTTTGACCTCCGGGATCTCACGCTTGAGGAAGTTCTCGATGCCTTTTTTCAGGGTCATCTGAGACATGGGGCAACCGGCGCAGGCGCCGGTGAGTTTCACTTTTACGATACCATCCTTGACCTCAACAAACTGCACATCGCCGCCGTCAGCCTGAAGATTGGGGCGGACTTTGTCTAACGCTGCCTTGACCTTATCCTGCATGATAGCTCCTTCTTTTGCCGAATTTTTATACGGACGTATCCTAAAAAGCTATCATGAAAGGGCGATGGTGTCAATTTGGGAGCCGTCAAAGTACCAGCGTGATCCGGGGAGTGATCGATCCTGCAAATCGAAGTTGCGTCCAGGATCAAGACTGAGATTCTTCGCTTCGCTCAGAATGACAATGATAAAAAAGGCGGGAGGTCACAGACCTCCCGCCGGTTATAATACGGGTGAGTTTTCGAGGCTCACCCAGCTTTCACGTTATCGCCGTTCCCGGCGCACCCTTACCACGGCGTATCGGGGCTGGGGTTGCCGGACGAACCAGAACTCGTAAAGCACTCTGTCCCAGGCATCAAAAATGCGGCGCATATTCATCTCCTTTCGTCCCGATTTATCTTATTTAACGCACACAGGTCTGGAAAGTTAGCCAGGGTGCGCCGCCCAATCGTAAAAATTGGAAAGATGAGTATCTGGTGATACAATTATTAAGTACATGATTTGCCGCGCTGAGCGAGAACGCCAACTTTGTTCGTAAGTTTTTACAGCCTTGTAATCGATCGGGCTTTGAGACGATTACGACAGAGAATTCCCGAATTTGGTGGAATGAAGCGTGGTGAAAGGGTGCTTGATGTCTGCTGCGGCACCGGAGACCAGGCAACTTATCTTGCTGGTCTCGGCATGGATGCCTACGGGATAGATCTTGATCCTAAGATGATCGCCATCGCGGAGCGAAAACGAAAGAAATACGGTAAGGAAAATCTTCATTTCCAACTGGCCGACGCGACGGCGCTGCCCTTTGAAGATGCCTTTTTCGATTCTTCGACGATATCGCTGGCGCTCCATGAAAAACCATTTGAAACCCAGAAGAAAGTTATCTCCGAGATGCGGCGGGTGACCAAAAACGGCGGAATGATCATCCTGGCTGACTACCCAGTACCCGCCGGCCGGTTATACCGTTTCGCCGAGATGCTGGTGGGAGGAGAGCATTACGCCTGTTTCAAAGCCAGTCAATCCCTCGGAGGAATGGACAGCCTGTCGGAGAGCTTTAAGTTACAGGTCGTGAAAAAAGGCCGGGCCATAAACGGTGGGCTTGAACTGTTGGAAATAAAGAATTGAGGAGTCGTCTAATTGGAAGATAAAGTAGTAATCGATCCGGAATTATGCACCGGCTGCGGCGTTTGCGCCGTCATGTGCCCCAGGCAAATCCTCGAGGTCGATCCGGAGACCGGGGTCTGCAAAGTAACCGATCAAAATAAATGCGACCTCCTTGGCGGCTGCGAGTTCCAGTGCCCAACGGGGGCAATAACGGTACGGAGGCCGGCGGCGTCTCGGTAACACGTTTTGTACTAGATAAAGAGGCAGGTCTGATGACCTGCCTCTTTATTTTTTGGCGAACAATTGAAACTAACTACTGAGAGCCGGCGCTACAGCGTTTCCTTAACTTTGTCCTTATCCTCGGGCCAGGGGGTAAAAAGTTCATCGATAACGTCCGATCCTTCGAGCGGAGTCACCGTGAGCAGGCGCTTGGCGGTGTGGGGGTAGCGGGCGATAAACAGCAGTTCGTCTTCCACCAGCGGTTTATGGGAAAGGACATTGGCGTAGCGCACCAACTCAAGTATTTCCTGGGCTTCTTCTTTGTTCTTGAAGTGCCAGGACATGCGGTCGCTCATGATATGGGAGAAGCCGGAGATGCCGGAATATTCTCCGGCGCAGATCTCACGCCCTGTTTCCACCATTTCCGGGTCGCCGCGGCCGAGTTCTTCGAACCCGTATAGCTCGTAGTTGTGCGGGTCCTTGAGGACGCCGTCGGCATGGATGCCGGACTCATGAGCGAAGGCGTTGGCGCCGACGCCGGGCTGGTTGATAGGGATGGGGACGCCGAAAGCGTACGAAGCGAACTTGGCGATCTTCCAGCTCTTGGTCAGGTCGATGGGATTGCCCAGTTCGTACTTGCCCGCGAAACTTTTGCTTTTGGTCAGGGCCAGCACCGTGGCAACGAGGTCGGCGTTGCCGGCACGCTCGCCGATGCCATTAAGAGTGGTGTTGATATAGGCGTCCTGGCCGCCGTCGACAACGCCGCGCGCCCCGGCAATCGAGTTGGCCACGGCCATCCCCAGGTCACCGTGGCAGTGCAGTTCTATGGGCATACCCACTGCTTCAGCCAGTGCGCGGCAGGTATCGTAGATTGAGAAAGGGTCGTCGTAGCCAAGAGTATCGCAGTAACGTAAACGGGTGGCGCCGTGTTCCCTGGCCGCGAGACCATACTCTGTCAGGTACTCGAGATCGGTTCGGGAACCGTCTTCGGCGTTGACACCCACGGTCGCGGCGCCGAGCCGATAAGCGGTGTCAACGGCGGCGGTCATCTCCCTGATGACGTCCTTGCGCGTCTTCTTACCCTTGAACTTGCCGTCGATCATCTGATTGGAGGTCGAGATCGATAAATTGACATGCTTCAGACCCGGCACCATGTGGAAGCCCAGTTCAACGTCGGATGATATGGCGCGCATCCAGCCTTCCAATCTCAGGGGGGCGATGACCCCGAGTTCGGCCAGGCGAAGGTTGGCGCGCAGGTAGTTGGTTTCATGCTTGGTGGTGGGAAAACCGAACTCCGACTGGAAAACGCCCATCTCCGAGAGATAGAGGTTGACCATGGTTTTTTCCAGTTTGGAGAGGCCCAGCTTGGCAGTCTGTACGCCGTCGCGGTTGGTGACATCGATTAAATAAATCTTAGGCACATTTCACCTCAATCGTGGCGGTATAGGTGGTAAAATATTATGGTAACATAATATGCGTATGACCGGCAAACCTGACACGGGCGAAAAGCTTGCCTCGATCCATGATCATCTCCTGGCCTGCTATGGAAAACAGCACTGGTGGCCGGGCGAAACCTGGTTTGAAATCATGGTGGGCGCCATCCTGACCCAATCGGCGGCCTGGGGAAACGTTGAAAAAGCGATCACAAACCTCAAATCCGCGGGGAAGCTTTCACCGTCGGCCGTCAGGGACCTGCCGATGGTTGACCTCGCCAAAATGGTTTACCCTTCCGGGTATTACAACTCCAAGGCAAAGAAACTCAAAGCGCTGGCTGCGTGGCTTGGTCTGTATCAGGACGACCTGTCCAGGCTCGACAGTTTTCCGACTGCCGAACTGCGGCAGGAACTCCTCGAAATCCATGGAGTAGGGCCGGAGACCGCCGACGCAATTTTGCTTTACGTGTTCAAACAGCCGGTATTCGTTATCGATGCTTACACCCGAAGACTATTCAAGCGCCTTGGAATTGAACCACCGGTTGACAGTTATGACGGTTGGCAGGGTCTTTTTATGGCTAACCTGCCACACCAAGCCGGGTTATTCGCGGAATACCACGCCCTGATCGTTAAACACGGTAAAGACATCTGCCGGAAGTCGGCACGCTGCACCGGATGCTGCCTCGGTGACGAATGTTCAGGAGAAGCCGTTCACCGCTAAACCGGTTCGCTTGGGCGGACCGAGGTGATGTCGTCCGCCATTTCGACCATTCCCAGGTAGCCCCCCGACGCATCGCGGACGGCCATATACCTGATGCGGATTTTCCGCCCGTCGCTTTTGTCGGTGAAATGCTCTACCAGGTCACTCGCGCCCGATTTAAAATCGGCGATCATAGTATCAATGGCGGGCCACGATGACTCCTTGTGGCACTCACGAACATCCCTGCCGATGATTTCCGGCGGCCGGTTGAAGATGCGGTGACCGGAAAACCAGACGATGCGGTCTTTTTCGTCCATGTAGGTCAGATCGACCGGTAAAGTGTCCAGCATAGCGGCGATCGTTGAAAGCGACAGGTTTTCAAGCATTGGGAACTCTCTGTTTTTTGATGACGAGATAATAACAGCCGGGTCACCGGGGGGGCAAATCACTTACCGGCCTGTTGCCGCCGATGCTATAATTTCCTGAAAATCATGAAGGGCCATGGGGGAGCAGCTGTCCCCAGGGCAGCGAGGTGCGATATGGGGCGTAAAGAATTCGATTTCAGCGGTTTCACCGGCGTCGAAGCGCGGAACGCGATGAAGCTAGAGGTCAAACGCGGAGACCAGTATGCGGTTGCCCTGGAAGCCGACGACCAGGCCTTGAACGATGTCAAGGTCAGCCTTTTCGGCGGGACCCTAACCGCCAAACTTGAGGCTCGCTGGGGCCATATCGGCCTGGTTTTCAAGGGAATTTCGGCTCCCAAGCTCATCGTCACCATGCCGGAGCTCCGTTCGATCGAACTTGCCGCCGCCAGCAAAGGCGAAATTTCTGGGTTTACGGCGCTCGAGACCTTCCAGGCAACGCTGTCAGGAGCCAGCACTCTAAGCGGCGATGTCGGCTGCAAACAATTGAAACTGGAAGGCGGCGCGGCGTCCCATTTCGAACTTAACGGCAGCGCCGATACCGCCGATATCGAACTTACCGCCGCTTCCAACGCTAACCTGGAGAAGATGACAGTCGGCGACGCCAGGATCAAACTCGGCGGGGCAGCCAGCTTGACCGTCGATGTCAGGGGTAAACTCGACGCCGCCGTTTCCGGAGCCAGCAACCTCAGATGGCTGGGCACGCCGACGCTGGGCGATGTCAAAATCACCGGAGCTTCCAGTTTCAGCAAGAAGACTTGATGCCCCGATAGTTTCCCGTTTTGGCGTTTAGCAAAACTAGCCTAACGGCTGGCAAAATACTCCTCATCCGCGGGGTGTGCTCAGGTATTGAAGCGCCGATAATGAATGCGGAGGACAGAACCATGATCACAAAAATTTTCGGAATCATACTGGTAGCATCCATGGCGGTGGCCGGAATAGCCTGCATCCCATTTGGAAGCATTGTCGGCCGCGGACCGGTGGAGACGCGTAACCAGGATTTCAGCGGCTTCACCAAAATCGAGATCTCTTCAACTTTTAAGGTTGAAGTAGTCCGCGACTCAGGTTATTCGGTCAGCGTCACCACGAACGAGAATATTTTCGGCTACCTGGACTTCTCGCAAGAGGGCGATACCCTGAAGATCAAACTGAAAGATGGAAGCTACACTGTCGCTTCATTGAAAGCCAGGATTACGGCTCCGGAGATCGCCAGTCTCCAGGTCAGCGGCGCCTCTTCTGCTTCTTTAAGCGGTTTCACATCGAACGCAAACCTTAAGCTCGTTGCCAGCGGGGCCAGCAGCATAGAACTGGACAGCATTAAATGCGGCGATTTGGATGCCAACGTTTCAGGCGCGTCGAAGATCAAGGGCAGCATGGAGACAGGAAACGCCACATTTTTAGTCAGCGGGGCTTCAAACGTCAGCCTCTCCGGTCAAGGCCGGGATCTCAAAGTCACCTGTTCCGGCGCTTCTCGGGGGAGTCTCAAGGAATTTGCGAGCACGAACGCCAAAGTAAGTTTCTCAGGCGCATCCAACGGCGACGTCAGTACCTCCGGCAGGTTGGATGTGACGCTGTCAGGAGCTTCATCGTTGAAGTATTACGGGAATGCCACTCTTGGCGACGTCAATGTCACCGGAGCCTCATCGCTGAACAAAGGCTAGTCAGCGAACCGTATAACCACTTGTGTTCCCGGTTTTTCCGTAATGGTATGATTAAACCATGAAGGCTGAATACCATGCGGCGCTGGACTGGCTTTATAGCTTCGTCGATTATGAAGCGGGGCAGCGCCCCCGCGATGAGTCCAGGTATGACCTCAGGCGGGTGAAACTTTTCCTCGAGCGATTGGGGAATCCCCATCTAAAAGCCAGGACGGTCCACATTGCCGGCAGCAAGGGTAAAGGCTCCACCGCGGCGATGATTTTTGCGGTATTGCGGGAAGCCGGTTACAAGACCGGACTTTACACTTCGCCCCACCTGATCGAAACCTACGAGCGCTTCAAGATAGGCGACCATTTCATAGGCGAAGATGAGTTCATCGTCGAGGTCCAAAAATTGAAGCCGATCGTCGCCGAGATAAATGATCAAGCCCGTTACGGTGAACTCACCACGTTCGAAATAATGACAGTCCTTGCTTTCGATTATTTTGCGAATAACAAGGTCGATTGGCAGGTCATCGAGGTAGGGTTGGGCGGCAGGCTGGACGCCACCAATGTCGTCGAACCAAATCTCTCAATAATCACCACGATCAATCTCGAGCACACCGACGTGCTCGGCGACACTATCAAGGAAATAGCTTCAGAAAAAGCCGGGATCATCAAGGCCGGTGTGCCGGTGGTTTCAGCGCCTCAGGGCGAAGATGCGACCGGGGTCATCCGATCGACCTGCCACAAAATCGCGTCGCCGTTGAGGGTGGCCAGCATTGAAGCCATGACCCGGTCCTCTTTCAACGGTGGTTTCCAGATGTTCAACATCCTGGGCAGGCATAATATCTATGACATCAAGTTGCCTTTACTGGGGACTTATCAGCGGATAAACTGCGCGGTAGCAGTAGCAGCCCTGGAAGCCCTGATCGACCAGGGAGTTGAGGGTATCACGAAGGAAACGGTTGAACGCGGACTGTCCAGGACGGATTGGCCGGGAAGGTTCCAGGTAATTGACCGCGGCCCGCTGGTCATCGTTGACGGCGCGCATAACCCGGCATCATCCATGGAACTTGTCAATTCTCTCGATGCTTTCCTGGATGCGGACATGATGCCCCATCCGGCGGTCCTGGTTATAGCGGCTTCGGCCGACAAGGATGTCACCGGCATGGCCGAAGTCCTGGCCCCGGTTTTTGATGAATTCGTTGTCACGCGCACCAGGCATCCCAGGGGGATGGACGTTAAAATACTGGGCCGAGCCTTCGAAGAACTCGGCAGGAAGGTAAATTACACCTCAACCACGGCCGAAGCGCTGGTATTCGCTTCCCAATTGGCGGGCAGCGAAGGCCTGGTATGCGTTACCGGTTCGCTTTTTGCCGTCGGCGAAGCCCTGGAAATCCGTCCGAACAGAGCGGCCGGATGAATCCCCGGATTACTTAAGCCGGGAATTCGGTGACCCGGGCTTCCTCAGACAACATTGGACCGAGGACCTTTTCAAGCGCCATGGTGTGGCAGCAGCGTCCCCAGGTCACGAAGAAATCACAGGAACAATGCCATTGACCGTGTTTCAATTCGGTGGTATGAATATCGTTTTCGCCGCGGAATTTGCAACTCATGTCGGTGAAGGTGATGCGGTCTTTCTCCTGGGCGTAGCGGTTGGCTTTTTCAATTTTCCCGATCAGGCTTGAATACATTTTCTCCTCCTGACTCGTTTAATAGTAAATTAAAAAGCACCGGCGCGGGATACGCGACAGTGCTTCAGCACACATTTACCCGGGGACCGACTACTCGCATGGCGGGAAGTACCTCTGGATGTTCACAACCCCATTTTACCCCCGGCGGCGGTACTCCGTCTAGGGGTTTTTCGAAATTATTTTTCAGGAATTTTCATAGTAAGCCCGGCTCGGGAGGGGACAAAATGAGACCTCTACGGAGTGAAAAGGGCGGCGGAAAGGGCATCTTTTTCGATCGCCGTAAAAGCGGCGATCTCAGCCAGCACGTTGTTCAGGGTGGCCATGCGCAGAAGCCGGCCGGTGGTTAACGTGATGTGGTGTTCCCTGCCCGATTGGGTTGAGGTGAGTTTCACGTGACAACCGGTTTGCCGGGTGATGGAGTAACCATAAAACGACAACCGCCTTGCCAGATCCTGACCGCCTACGTCCCTTGGCAGTCTCACGATAAAATGACCTCATCTTTCTGCAGGTGGAGCCGGACGACAGGCGGCGCAGCCCCATAACCGAAGTGGCAAGCCAGGGCGTCGCGGACCTGCGACTTCAACTCATCGAAAGTATCCGCCTCGGTGAAAATTGGCGAGCCTAGGGCCCGGGCGGTGAAGCCGCCCTCGGGGTCTTCCTGAACCATAAAGATAATTTCGTTCATAATTACATTCGCGCGATGAAGCCAAGATTAAGGAATAAAGCGAGAATTGTCAATACACGGGCCAGAGTAGGCTAATCGCGATTATTTCTTCCGCCACAGGGTATGCCCGTCAGTGATGAAGCTAACGGAACCCGAGGTATCGGTTCGGAAAACGCCGTTCTCAATGCAGATTGAATCGAGCGCCGAGACGACGGCAGAAGTCGGATGGCCGTAGCTGTTCCGGCCGACCTGGATGATGGCTAATTCCGGGGGGGCAACGGCCAGAAAAGCGGCACCGGTCGAACCGTTTGACCCGTGGTGGGCTACTTTCAAAACGGTCGCGTCAGGTAACAACCGGCGATAGACTAATTCCAGTTCGGAGGATTGGGGCAGATCGCCGGTGAAAAGGAAAGAAGTTTCGCCGTATTTGAGGCCCAGGACGAGACAGGAAGCGTTGGTATCGGCGATCGTGTCATCGTACGGATTAAAAACCTCCAGTTCCAAACCCCCTGCAAGCCTGATCCGCTGACCCGCTGAGACGGCGGTATCGGGCACCTTCTTTTCATCGATCAGCCGCCGCCATTCACCGTAGAGATCGGTGTCAGCCGGAATACCGGAATCGACTATCTGGATGATCTTGTACCGGTTAAGAGCCTCAACCAGACCGGTAAGGTGATCGGCATCGGCGTGGGTCGACACCACCAGCTCGATGGTCCGGTCCCAGAAAGGCATTCGCCTGGACAATTCCTGGGTTAAGCGCTGCGGCGACGGACCGCCGTCGATGAGGATGTCCTGGCCGGCAGGCGTGCGGATGTAGATGGCGTCGCCCTGGCCGACATCGAGGAAGGTCACCTGCAGGCGGTGGTCAACCGGAAAATTCAAAATGGTTGAAACCAAGACGGTTATGAGGGTTATGGCAGGGATACCGAGTGATACGAAGCGTCCCAATTTCACAGGTCTGGCATGGTCCTCGAAGGATTGCCGGCGCTCCCAGCGCCACAGCCACCAGGCGAACGCGGCCAGTACCGCATAGGATAACCAGATAAAAAGGGGATGAAAGGATTCAACCTGGATTGGCGGGATCCGGGCGAAAAATTCAACGGCGGCTAGAAGATAGCTTAACCCAAGCCATGTTATGGCGCCGAATGGTATCGCTAAAACCGGCTGAATAACCGCAGCTATGCCGGTCAGCAGTCCGCCAAAAATGATCAGGGGCAACGCCGGGGCAGCGGCCAGGGTGGCGACACCGCCCGAAAGGGAAATATTACCGAAATAGTAGGCAATAAGGGGCAGGACACCGGCTACCGCGGCAAAGGAAACCGCAAGACCTTCGGCTACCCAGCGGAAAACGCCGTAAAAACGGGAGGATTTACCGGGGAATTTCAGCGCGGCCTGACGGGTGAACCGGTCGAGCGGCGGCAAAAGGAAAATAAGACCGGCCATGGCGGCGAAACTCATCTGGAACGAAGCCGACCATAATAATTGCGGATTGGCGGCAACCATCAGCGCGGCGGCAAAACAGAGCGCCGGGGCGGCCGCTTTCTGCCTGCCCAAAAGCTCGGCAAGCACGAAAATTGAAGCCATGATGGCACCGCGGACAACTGGAGAAGCCAGGCCTGAGAGTATGGTGAAAACCCACACCGCGGCCATGGCCAGCCAGACGTACCAGTAACCGCGACGGCCAATCAAGCCCCGGATGGCAAATAGCAGCACCGCGGCGACAATAGCCAGGTTCTGTCCCGAAACAGCCAGCAGGTGCGATGTTCCGGAGGCAGAAAAAGCCTGGTTCACCTCATCGGGGATGCCGGAGCGGATGCCGAGGGCAAGGCCCTGTGCCAGGGAGGCGTGCGGCTCAGGGAGGGCGGCGGCGATGTTATCGGCCAATCTCTGCCGGAGATCGTAAATCCCAGCCAGCATCGGGTTCCCATGTCCAGGGCTGACAGCGGTAACCGACGGGTACAAAACGGTGGCAAAAACCTCGTCGCGGGCGAGGTAGGCTCGCCAGTCGAAGGTATCGAAGACCGGGGGCTCGAGCAACATACCGGTCACGGTTATCCGGTCGCCGTAATCGTATTCGGGAAACGGCGTAACATAGACCATGACGGCTCCGGTTACTGCACGACACTCGCCGTCGATAAGTACGGAAATGCCGGAAAGCCGGAGAGCCTGCGATTTCTCCCTGGCTTCGGGCATCCGGCTGACCGTGCCTTCAAAAGTGTGAGCGCTGCCGTCGATGAAGCTTGCAACGTTGTTTCCGCCCGTTCCGGAAAAGCTCGAATGGAAATACAGGGCGCCGCCTGCAAATATCAAGATGGCGGCAGCGGCAAGAACAGCACGGGCCCGCCAGCGTTTCACCAGTGCGAACAACATGGGGAAAATGGCGGCGATAAACCAGAGAGGCGATGGCATTAGCTGCGAGCCAAGCCAAACGCCGGTGACCCAGGCCAGCGACAGAACGATCAGGACCAAGGCTTACCCCGACACCGTTATTAAATCTTTGAGGGAATCGTACGTCGACTGGCCGAAGCCGGGAACCTTTACCAGTTCCAGGATGTTCACGAAGGGGCCGTGGGCGGTCCGGTAATCGATGATGGCCGCTGCTTTGACGGCGCCGATGCCGGGAAGGGCTTCCAGCAACCAGGCCTCGGCGGTGTTGATGTTGATCTTCTGAGGGGCGTTGGAGACTCCGCCGACAATCAGTTTTACACTTGTGTTGGAGCCGGTTTGACCGCCCGCTGCCTGGAGTAAATCCTCGAGCGTATCCCCGGCTTTCACAGGGTAAATGCCGGGAAGAGTTACGGCGCCTTCGATGGCAACTGAGGCGAATGGGGCCGGCGCGGTAGTGGGCGTATAGATCTCGACCAAAGAAGAATCCCCGCACCCAGAGAGGAGAAGCGGCGGAACAAGCAGCAATGTGAGTGAAATGATCAGCCGAAAGCGCCCTGCCATGATGCCCCCAAAACAAAAAATTGATTTAGGCTATACCCAATCGGGAGGTGCGTCAAGGGTTTTACGGGTTTTGACATGCCGAACCGGAAGGATATGATTAACCTGGTGGTCGAAGGAGGCTTGGTATGAAGCTGAACTGGCTCTGGACGCTGGGCGTGGGCGTCGCGCTCTTTTTTGTCACTAACGTAACAATGCAAAGCACCGGCAATCCCAACTTTTTCCCGACGGTAATCATGCTGGGATCGTTCGTGGTGCCGGTGGCGTTCATCACTTTCTTTTACGAGCATATTCGCGACAGGGATATACCTCTTTCAGTACTGGGCGGCTCTTTTCTCCTCGGTGGGGCTATCGGCACGGTCGCCGCGGGTCTTTTGGAATACTCGACTCTGACCAGCTCATCCGTATCAAGCCTTTTCGGAGTGGGCTTGATCGAGGAATCGGCGAAAATTATCGTGCCGGTCGTCCTGTTCCTGGGCTGGAAATACCGGCACCAGGCAGACGGTCTGCTCTTCGGGGTGACGGTGGGCATGGGTTTTGCGGCACTCGAGACCATGGGTTATGCGCTAGTCACGCTGATCCAGAGCCAGGGCGACGTTACGGCAATGAACCAGGTACTCCTGGTCAGGGGGCTTCTGGCGCCTGCCGGGCACGGCGCCTGGACCGGCATTATCTGCGCGGTTCTATGGCGGGAGAGAGCCAGAGCGGGTAAGGTCACCATCAACGCCTGGGTTATCGGCGCCTTTATCCTGGCGGTGGTCTTGCACGCCGCCTGGGACATCGTAAACAGCCAGAGTTCCAACGCCGTCGCCTATGGCGGCATGCTGGCGGTGGCCTTGGTCAGCCTGGGCGTGCTGTTCGCGCTCTACGCCAGCGCCCGCAAGGAAGTCGGGCAGACACCGGCAGCGGAAAAAGCCCAAACCATTTAACGCAAGTTACCAATACTTGTTATTTTGGGGATAGATCATGGCGCCGGCTTGCCGAGCGCATCGCCAGTTCAAGCTGTTCCAGGAATGTCTGGCGATCCCGGGGCGAGAAGACGACGTCCATACCGCCGCGCCGGATGAGCTCAATCACGCCTTTGCCGGAAGTTGCCAGGCGCAGTCCGAAATAAACCCAGGCCTCGGCGCCTCCGGCGGGGCGCGCTTCCTTGATCGTCGAAAGTGGAATGTCGTATTTGATTGGGCTTCCCAGAAGAATGCGAACCCGGTCGTCCAGGATCTGGTACTTCCGAGGAATGATGAAGTAAAAAAGCAGCAGTTCGAAGACGGCGGTGCCGACCATGATCCAGAAGGTCTCCGGGATCAGGAAGGCGAGCAGCAGATCGACGAACACCAGCAGGATTATCACCCCGGCGATCGGCGCGGTGTCGTATCGGGGAGAATCCTCGTAGCGGAGCTCAGGAGACTGTTTCATGTTAAACGTTGAACAGGAAGTTGGCGATATCGCCGTCCTTCATGATGTAGGTTTTGCCCTCGAGGCGGAGGACTCCCTGGCGCTTGGCCTCGGCGAGCGATCCCGCGCGGATAAAATCATCGTAGGCGACGATCTCGGCCCGGATGAAGCCGCGCTGGATGTCGGAGTGAATTTTACCGGCGGCAAACTGGGCGTTGGTGCCGGCGGTGATGCTCCAGGCCCGGCATTCGTCCGGTCCGGCGGTGAAGAAGGAGATCAGGTCCAAGAGAGCATATGACGCTCGAATAGTCCGGGATAAGCCAGTCTCGGACAGCCCGTAGTCCGCCCGGAACTCGGCGGCGGAGGCGGCGTCCATGGTCGCCAGTTCGGCTTCAAGTTTGCCGCAGATGGCGATGAGCCGGCGCTTGTTTCCGGAGAATTTGGCGGTAAATTCCTTTTCGATCCTGTCGACGTTCGGCAGGTCTTCCTCGCCGATGTTGATCACGGTCAACAGCGGTTTGGCGGACAGAAACTGGTAACCGGCGAGCGATTTCTCTTCTTCTTCGGTGAGTTCGACATCGCGCAGTGGAATGTCCTTTTCCAGTTCGCCTTTCAGGCGATTGATCAATTCCTGCTCGGCCAGGATCTTGGGGCGCTCGGTGGCCTTGGCGGCCTTGAGAGACTGCTCGATCTTGCCCAGGCGGCGCTCGATAATCGCCAGGTCGGAAAAGGTAAGTTCCAGGTTCATGGCTTCGATATCGCGGGCGGCGTCGACGGTGAGCTGGGGGTGGGGCACCGATTCGTCTTTGAAGGCGCGGACGACGCTGACCAGTTCGTCCATGGCGGAGAGTTCCCGCAGGGCTTCGCCGCCGATGTTCTTGACCGAAGCGCCAAGATCAAGGTATTTCACCTCGGCGAAGGTTGTTTTCACAGGTTTGAACATGGCTGACAGCTTGTCGATGCGGGCGTCCGGCACCTTGGCGATGCCGATGTGGACAGATTCCCCCGGGCGGGCAGCCGCGGCGGCGCCGGTGGCGGCCTCAAAAATTGTAGTGCGGCCGCTCATGGACAGGCCGATAATGCCGATAGATAAAGCCATTCAAAATCCTTTGTTAATAGTCGCGGACATTATACCATTCAAGCTGGCAGCTTTCAGCAGCCTGGTTTTATTTTGAATTTGCATTGTACGTAAAAACGACTCAAACGACTTGCTGACGCATGGACCGCGCCGAATTTCAAACGTTTAGTCACACTGCCAATTGTTCGGGCATGCTTTTTAAAATCTTTCGAAACGACACGATTGAAACCTGCGATATTCACGATTGAGTCGTTTGGCGCGGACAATTCATTCAATGCGTTCATTTCAAACAAGTAGAGAGGCATCAGTTTATAACCGTCAGTCAATGTTTTGATTCGAGGGGTCTCCGGCAAATAATAGTACTGGTGTACTAATATACCTCAGCTGGTATTATAGCACCAGTGTTCTCTAAGATGTCAAGCGTTTCGTGTCGTTTTTGGTGCCATTTTGAAAATATTTTTGTAATAAGCTCCTGGAGATCAACAGTCTCCATCAAACTAGACATATGCAACGTGCCCAGCTACAGCATTGAGATAACGATGGATACGGTGTCCCAAGACTTTGGAAGTGATGAGGCGGGCGAGCGGCCGCTCGCCCCTACCATAAACCGGGCGGGCGGGTTAAAAACCCGCCCCTACAGCGAACGTTTGGCGTAGGATGCCTCGCTCCCGCTCGCGGCGGGAGAGAAGGAAGTTTCGTTATAAGGGAGGAAGATTGCCACGCCTTCGTTTGCATCACGAGCAAGCCCGATGGAATCGAGGCTCGCAAAGACAGTTTTACAGCGAACGTTTGGCCAGGGAAGCCTCGCAATCGGCGACGAGGTTCTGGAGTCCGCAGGCGAGGCAGGGGGAATCGTGGCAGTCACCGGTGGCCTCACCGGACAGGGCGCGCTTGTATTCCCGCCGCAAATAGCCCTCGGTGACGCCGGTCTCGATGTGCGACCACGGGAAGACTTCATCGAGCGGCCGCTGGCGGCGGGCATAGAATGCGGGGTCGAGGCCGAACTCGGCGAAGGCGTCCGCCCAGCGCTGCCAGGAGAAAAATTCCGACCAGCCGTCGAGCATGCTGCCGCGCTTCCAGGCGGAGTAAATTACCTTGGACAAACGCCGGTCGCCCCGCGAGATAGCCGCTTCGAGCAGGCTGGCCTTGGGTTCCGACCATGAAAGGCGGATGCCCTTGCTCCTGACCCGGTCCAGCAGGTGCCGCTGCTTGACGATAATGGTCTCCTCGTCATCCTGGGCCGCCCACTGGAATGGGGTGTGGGGCTTGGGGATGAAGGTGGAGAGACTGACCCGCAAGCCGGGGCGGCGGCCGGGGGCGTTTCTGCCCAGGGCATAGACTTTGTGAAGAGTGTCGGCCATGACCGACAGGTCGTCGAGGGTTTCGGTCGGAAGGCCGAGCATGTAATAGAGCTTCATGCCGGTCCAGCCGCGGTCGAAGGCGGCCTGGGCGGTGGCAAAAAGATCTTCGTCAGGAATGATCTTGTTGATCACTTTCTGAAGGCGGGGCGAAGCCGCTTCGGGCGCGAAGGTCAAGCCGCTTTTCCGGCCTTCGGGCAGGCTTTCGACCAGGGAGACCGAACCGGGGGTGATCCGTAACGAAGGCAGCGAGATGGCGATGTGCCTGCCGTGGTATCGTTCTGCCATCTTGCCGACCAAACCGTCGATATCGTCGTAGTCGGAAGTGGACAGCGAAAGCAGTGAGATCTCGTCGTAACCGCAGTTGGCGATGATCTCGTCGGCGGCATCGATGACTTCCTGGTGGGGGCGCTGGCGGGCGGGGCGGTAGACGACCCCGGCATGGCAGAAGCGGCAGCCCCGGACGCAGCCGCGGGAGATCTCGATAACGCCCCGATCCTGGACGGCCTCGATGTAAGGAACGACGGGCGTGGTGACAGGCGGCGGCAGTGTCTGGACGATGCGGCGAGTAATCGTGGCCGGAGCGACCGCATCATTTGGAGTGATTGAGGCAACGGTGCCGCCGTCATGGTATGTGACATCGTAGAGTGAGGGGACATACAACCCCCCGACGGCCGCCAATCGTTTTAATAATCCGGCTTTGCCGCCGGGTTTACCGCTTGTTTTCCAATCGTGGAAAACGTCGGCGAATTCGGCTATCGAGTCCTCGCCGTCGCCGATGAAGAAGACATCGACAAAATCGGCGACCGGTTCCGGGTTGAACATCGACGTCCCGCCGGCGATAACCAAAGGCTCGCTTTCGGCGCGGCCGGCAGCCCAGGCGGGGATTCCCGCGAGGTCCAGCATCTCAAGCATCGTGGTGAAGGAGAGTTCGGCGCCCAGCGAGAAACCGACGACGTCAAAGTCCCGAACCGGGCGGAAATTCTCGAGCGAAAGCAGGGTCAATCCATTGTCACGGATCGCCTTGATCATATCCGGCCAGGGCATATAGGCACGCTCGGCGAGGGCTTCCGGACGGCGGTTGATGATGTCGTAGAGAATGGGCAGGGAGAGATTGGAGAGGGCTACCTCGTACAGGTCCGGGAAGCAAAAGGCGATCCGAACCGGTGTCGCGTCAAAGTCTTTTTTGACCGCGTTGACCTCGCCGCCGGTGTAGCGGGCGGGTTTTTGGACTTTATATAAAATGGAATCGGGGTAGGACAATCAATGACTCCACAAATAAAAATTCAATGCGTCCGAGGCTTTGAGATTCTTCCCCTTCGCTCCGCTCGAGGGTCAGAATGACAGTTCATGTTGTCGCTCCATCGAGTTCTGATAAATGGAAGACCATACCGTCGCGGGCGGCGATGACGCGGATGCCGGTGCGTTCGGTCATACCGGCGGCGATTTCCCAGGGGTGAGCCCGCCAGACGTTCATGCCGAAATGGGTCAGGATGGCCTCTTTTGGCTTGACAGCGGCGATGATTTTCTCCGCTTCGTCCAGTGTCAGATGATCGACCGTCGGCCGCGATTCGGTCAGGACGACATTGATGATCAGCAGGTCGGCTTTCTTATAGGCATCAAGCAAGTCATCGAAATAGCGGGTATCGGTGACATAGGCGATCGATTTGCCGCCGGAGTGAAAAACGATGCCGTAGGTCTCAACCGGGTGGCGGTGGCGGAGGGGAGTTTCGAACTTCAGCCCGTCGAGTTCGTACTTGCCGCCTTCTTTCAGGACAACGACCTCATCGAGGAACTTTTTGATGTATGAGTAAATCACCGGTTCGGGACCGAAGGCATCGGACGGCGCGTAAAACTTGCCCTTGCCGCGAAAACCGCCGCCAGTCATCGCTTCTATCATGACGTTGACGTCCCCGGAGTGGTCGAGGTGGCGGTGGGAGAGAAGGACGGCGTCAAGAGTCTCAGCCTTTAGCTTGCGCTTGTTGACCTGGACGATGCAGCCGGGGCCCGGATCAACAAGGATGTTTTTGCCCGAAAGCGACAGCCACATGCCGCCGGAAGCCAGAATCTGGTGGGCAACCATAATGCGGGCGCCGCCGGTGCCCAGGAAAGTGATGGTATCGTCGCGGGGTTCAGTCATGACCGCCAAAGTATAGCAGAATCCCTACCCGCCACCCATACTCCACAAATCCGAAATCCGAATATCGAAATCCTGAACAATAACCAAAATGCCAAATTGAAAATCCAAAACGGGCACGACAATCCGCCAACATGAAAGGCCGACAGAGTGTTTCTAGCTTTCTGAAGAGCCGGGCTCAGCCTGTGATGGCTGCCGGTTAAGACTTGGGATCTGATCGATTTGGGTTTTATCGAAGGAAACCCTGGTCTGGGGGAACGGGATTTCAATGCCGTTCTCATCGAAGGCTTTCTTAAGCCGCAGACGCAATTCCCCGGCTACCTGCCATTGGCGCATCGGCTTGGTATCGCCCAAGATTTTGATCTCAATGCCGGAATCGGACAGGCTATCCACCCGGAGAACCTGGGGCGCCGAGATCAACATGGGGCCGAACTCGGGATCGGAGGCCAGGCCCTTGCCGACCTTGTTGATGACGGCGATGGCCTTCTCAAGGTCGGTACCGTAATCGACTGACACGTTCATGTTGACCCTGGCCCATTCCCTGGTGTAATTGGACACGGTGGTTATCAGCCCGTTGGGGATGATGTGAACGATGCCGTCGAGATCGCGCAGCACGGTGCGGCGCATGTTGAAGTCTTCCACCTGGCCGGAGACATTGGCGACCTTGATGACATCGCCGGGATTGAACTGGTCTTCCAACATGATGAACAGGCCGTTCAAAGTGTCCTTTATCAGGCTCTGGGCGCCGAAACCGATGGCGATACCGACAACACCGGCGCTGGCGATGAGAGGCCCGATATTGACGTTGAACTCGGACAGGACCATGAAAGTGGCGACGGCGAATATCGCTACCCCCAGGGCCCCGATCAGAATACCCAGGATGGATTTGACGCGCCGAACCTCGTCCTCTTTAGGCAGCTTGTCGATGCGGGCGCGGAACTCGATGAGCCTGCGGACGATACGGGTGAGAAAAACCTTGACGACCTGGTAGAAAACCCAAGAGCCGAAGACGATCAGCACAAGCCGGGCGCCATGGCTGCCGATCCAGGTGCCGATGGAGTCTATAAGATCTCCCCAATCAATCATGATTTCGAAGTATACAAAAGACAAACAAAAATTGAAACTGGCAGCGGACCAAAATGGCGGTTTAAGGCCAGGTGGGTTTGCCGGTACGAGCTTCCTCGCCGAGGCGGCTCACCGAGGTCACGCCCTTCACCCCTTCCATCTTCGAGATCAGACGGGCCAGCTGGGTCAGGCCTTTGGTCTCGATGTCCAGGCTGATGGAAGTAACCCGGTCGGGGCTCTCCGCAACCGTCATGCCGGTGATATTGATCTTTTCATCCGCGATCAGGGTCGAGATGTCCCGAACCAGGCCGACCCGATCCCAGGCCAGTATCTGGAGGCGGGTGGGGTAGAGTTGATCCGCGGTACCCCACTGGACGGGAATAAGGCGTTCCGGTTCTTCTTCCTTGAGGACGTTATAGCAATCGGTGCGATGGATGGTGACGCCCTGGGAGCGGGTGACGTAGCCGATGATATCCTCGCCCGGAATGGGGTGGCAGCACCCGGCGATCTTGGAAACGACATCGCCGATGCCCATGACCGAGACTCCGGAGGTCGGCGGCCGGGCTGAAGGCGAAGTGGAGACTGGCGGGACGGCCGGTTCAGCGGCCGGCTTGGGACCTTCGACAAGGGCGATCTGAGCCATGGCGATGGTATGGGCTGAAAGCCCGCCGTAGCCGATGGCGGCATAAAAATCATCCACGTTTTCGTGGCCGTTCATGTGGGACAGAGCCTTAAGGTCCGGCAATTTCAAGCCCAGGTGACGGAACTCTTTTTCAAGCTGCTCGCGGCCTTTTTCGATGTTCTCGGTCCGCTCCTGTTTCTTGAACCACTGGCGGATCTTGGTGATGGCGTGCGAGGTCTTGACGTAGCCGAGGTTGGGGTTGAGCCAGTCACGCGACGGACCTTTATCTTTCTTGGTGGTCACAATCTCGACGACGTCACCGTTCCGCAGGCGGTAATCCAGGCCGACCAGCTTGCCGTTTATCTTGGCGCCGACGCAGCGATGGCCGAGTTCGGTGTGGACCCGGTAGGCGAAATCCAAAGGCGTCGCCCCTTTGGGCAGATCCTTGATCTCGCCGCCGGGGGTAAAGACGAAGACCTGGTCGTTGAAAATATCCGTTTTGACCGATTCGAGAAATTCCTCGGCGCCGGACAAATCGCGATGCCAGTCGACCAGCTGCCGCAGCCAGGAGATGCGGTCTTCCGATTTGACCGCGGCCTTTTCGCCTTCCTTGTAGCGCCAGTGGGCGGCGACGCCGTATTCGGCCAGGCGGTGCATCTCATATGTCCTGATCTGGATCTCAAGGGCGGTGCCGCCGATGGAAACCACGGCGGTGTGGAGGGACTGGTAACCGTTAGGCTTGGGATTGGCGATATAGTCGTCGAAGGTGCTGGGAATAGGGTGCCAGATAGCGTGCACCGTCCCCAGGGCGGTGTAACATTCCCGGACGGAATTGACCAGCACCCTGATGGCCAGGAGATCGTAGATCTCGTCTATCTGGCGTCCCTGGGAGGTATATTTCTCAGCTTTCTGGTGCAGTGAATAGATATGCTTGGCGCGCCCGGTGATCTCCGCCTTAAGACCGGATTTTTCGAACTCGCCGCGCAGCACCTCGATGACCTTGTTGATGAAGTCTTCACGTTCGGCGCGTTTGCCGGCGATGAGCCGGGCCAGCGATTTGTACTGCACCGGTTCGATAAAACGGAACGCCAGGTCTTCAAGCTGCCACTTCATTTCCCAGATGCCCAGGCGGTGGGCGAGGGGAGCGTATATCTCCAGGGTTTCGCGGGCGGTGGCCTTCTGGTTTTCCGGCGGCATGGCGTCCAGGGTGCGCATGTTGTGAAGGCGGTCGGCCAGCTTGATGAAAACGACCCGCAAATCCTCGGCCATAGCCACCAGCATCTTACGCAGGTTCTCGGCCTGGCGTTCGTAGGTGGTGTTGCCGGAAAAGCGCGTCTCACCGGGGGCGGCGAGCTGCAGTTTCGCCAGCTTGGTGACGCCGTCTACCAGCCTGGCGACGTCCTTGCCGAAAATTTCCTCTATCTTGGACAGAGTTATCGAAGAGTCTTCCGGGACATCGTGAAGCAGAGCGGCTTTGATGGCGGTGGAATCAAGCTGAAGCTCGGCCAGCGTCATGGCCACAGCCAGGGGATGTTCTATGAAGGGTTCGCCGCTCTTGCGGTTCTGACCCTCGTGCGCTTTGGCCGCGAAGTCGTAAGCCGATTTGATAAGATCGACTTTCTCCGGCGGCAGATAGCGGGACGCGGCTTCTAAGAGGGCGGTAACTTCCATGAATTTACCATAAAGTGATGGATGAATAAGTATAGCGTAAATGCAGCCAGCTGTCAGCATTCATCGCGCCGAGGGATACCCCCATGCGGGGAGAAACAGCTATATTAGCTTCAAAATACATCCAGCCTGTGCGATGGACGGAAGCGAGTGTTGTCCGATTTTGCGGATGGAAATGTCGCGGCGTACAATGCAGATATCCGGACGTTCAACCGGATCCGAACCTGATTTTGCCAAGCAGGCAACCGAGCGAGCCGATAAATTAATCTCCCTAAAAAGACGCCGGCGACCTGGCAGCCAAGGTCGTTACCGGCATAAGGATGGTTTATGAGCAACCGCCTGGCCCAGGAAACCAGCCCCTATCTGCTTCAGCATGCCGACAATCCGGTCGACTGGTACCCCTGGGGCAAAGACGCTTTCGACGCCGCCCGCGCTGAGGATAAGCCCATCCTGCTCAGCATCGGTTATTCCGCCTGCCACTGGTGCCACGTGATGGCCCACGAATCGTTTGAAAACCGGGATATCGCACGCGAGATGAACGAAAAATTCATCAATATCAAGGTGGACAGGGAGGAGCGGCCGGACCTGGACGAAATCTATATGCAGGCTGTTTCCGCGCTGACCGGCCATGGCGGGTGGCCTCTGACGGTATTTTTGACCCCGGACGGCAAGCCATTTTACGGCAGTACCTATTTCCCGCCGGAAGACAAGCATGGGCTGCCGGGTTTCCCGAGGGTGTTACGAGCAATCGCCGATTCATACCGGAGACAACGGCCGCAGATAGAAAGGGCCGGGAGCCAGATAGCCGCCGCGTTGTCCGCAGGCAGAGCCAGTGTTCAACCCGGCAACAGCCTGGCTCCGGAACTCCTAGATCAAGCTTATGAAGCCATAAAAGGGACCTTCGATCGGGTTAACGGGGGTTTCGGGTCGGCGCCGAAATTCCCGCAGGCGAGCGTCCTGGAATTCCTGATGCGTTATTACCACCGGACAAAAAATGCGGAAGCCCTTCGGATGGTTACCCTGACGCTGGATAAAATGGCGGCCGGCGGCATCTACGATCAACTTGGGGGCGGTTTCCACCGTTATGCCACCGATGCCATCTGGGTGGTGCCGCATTTTGAAAAGATGCTCTACGACAATGCCCTGCTGGCCGGCGTGTACCTCCACGCTTTCATGATCACCCAAAATGGTGTTTACCGGAAAATTACCGAGGAGACCCTGGATTATGCCCTGCGGGAGATGAGAGCCCCTGAAGGGGGTTTCTTCAGCAGCCAGGATGCCGACAGCGAGGGCGAGGAAGGCAAATACTTTCTGTGGGATCTGAAGGATCTGTCCGAAGTTTTTCCGGCCGATAAAGCCGGCATCATTGCCGGCCGTTTCGGAGTCACGCCGGAAGGCCAGATCGACGGCCGGAGCGTGCTCCACCTGAGGCGCGAAAGCCTCGACGACCCATCCCTTGAAGCAGATAAAAAGCTGATGCTGGCAAAGCGCGAACAAAGAATTAAACCGGGCACCGACATCAAGGTTCTCAGCGGCTGGAACGGATTGATGATAGCCAGCCTGGCCGAGGCCTCCTGCGTGCTGGACCGGCCGGACTATCTTCAAGCGGCCATCGCCGGGGCGGATTTCATCCTGGACCACACGGTTGCCGGGCATCGCCTGAGGCATGTTTACGCCGGCGGCCGGAGCAAAACCGATGCTTTCCTGCAGGATTACGCATTCCTGGCAGAGGCCTTTATTAAACTGAACGAGGTGACCGCCGATATCAAGTGGCTGGACGAGGCGGAGAAACTCGCCGAGTTCATTGTCGACAATTTCTGGGATGAAGAAAAATCAGCCCTCTTCGATACGGTCAAAGGCCAGCAGGAAACGTTCATGCGCCCCCAAAGCATCCTTGACAGCCCGATACCATCAGGTGGCTCGGCGACGACGATGGTTCTGCTGAAAATCGGCAGGATCACCGGGAATCCGCCGATGACCGACCTGGCTGAGAAGCTCCTGGGTTTGGTCAGCCGGGAAATGCCACAGAATCCACAGGCCACGTCACACTGGCTGAATGCCCTGACGCTGTGGTTATCGGATCCTTTCGATGTGGTTATTGCCGGCGGAACAGACGATCCCGCGACCAGAGCGCTTCTGCGGCAAGGCTGTGCCGGATGGCTGCCGGATAAACTGCAGGCGGGTTTCGACCCGGCGAGTGATAATCCGCTGGCTCAAAAGGGCATTTTCAAGGGTAAATCCCTTGTGAATGAACGGTCGGCGGCATATGTCTGCAGCGGGCACACCTGCCATCCCCCGGTATCCGATCCCGGGTTACTGGCTGACTTGCTCAAATAGAGGCCATTAAAGACCAGTCGGCTTCCGTCGGCCTGTTTGAGGGGCAGGATTTTTAAGGGTTAAACTCCCAAACCACCGGAAGTACCGGGTTGGAACAATTTGGAATGAACAGGAACAGTTCGAGAGTCCAACATGTCGGCCCTATTCCAACCGACTTTTCGAACAATGCGAGTTGTGAAAATTAAGCGAAGTTGCCGTGCCTAAATTGAGAAGATCTCACAGGGTTATTCTGGCGGTCGCCGCCGGTGGCATCATGCTGGCTTTAGTTTGGCCGGTGCTGGATTACGGAATATATTTTTCCGGTCCCATCGAGACGCTGATGGGTGTGATGACGATTTTGTTGGCGGTGGGCGGGGCGCTTCTGATCGGTTACGGGGTGAGCCACATTCATCCGGCGTTGGTTCCCCTGCTTTGGGCCGCCCTGCTCCTGGTGACGCTCACGCGTTTCCTTGCGGGGAATAGCGAAGGAATAATGGAGGATCTGGGCTGGATCTTTTTCCTGGGTGTGCCGGGAATTTGGCTGCTGATTACAGGTTTAAGAATGCTGTTTAGAACGCGCAGACAGACTGACAAAATTAATCGGTGATCAGGCGGATTATCGTTCCGCCCTGATTTTTCTTACCCGGCTCCAAATAAACCAGGCGACGGCGACAACCCCCAGGGCGATTATCGGAATATCGAACGGCCGCATGACCTCGCGGATCTTTTCCCAATTCTGGCCCAGCAGGTAGCCTCCCCAGGCCAAACCGGTCGACCAGGGCAACGCCCCGAGGAACGAAAAGGCGAAGAACCGCTTAAGATTCATGCGGGCGATGCCGGCGGGCAGGCTGATGAAGGTGCGGACGGCGGGCAGCAGGCGGGAGAAAAAGGCGGTGACGTCGCCGTATTTTTGAAACCAGCGGTCAGTCCGGGCTATCTCCTCTGAAGTAATCAAAAAGTATTTGCCATAACGTTCGAGGAAGCCCCGGCCGAACCTGGCGCCCGCCCAGTAGGCGACGCCTGAACCTGCCAGGTTGCCCAAGGCGCCGACCAGACCGACCAGGAGAATGTATTCCCACCCCAGTCCTTTATCAGCGACGAGCATCCAGCCGGCGAGGGGCATGATAATCTCGCTGGGCAGGGGAATGCAGGCGCTTTCGATTGCCATGAGAACAAAAACGCCTCCCCAGCCCATGGCATCATAAGCGTTGCGTATAAAATCAAGGATTGCCTGTTCCAGATTGCCTCCGAAAGACTCCCGGCCGATGATTGTACCGTACGGCCGGGTTAAAATCGAATGGGACGGGTGAAATGGTGGAACCGCGCCGAACAGATAGAAAAATGACCGGGATCAGCCGGTCATTTACTTTTTAGTTGTAACTTGCGTCATCAACCGTGTTTGATCTGAGCGTGTTTCATTCTTTCCAGATCTTCCTGCCTGAAGCGCATGTCGCCCCTTGGGGAAATCCGCCAGCTGTTTATTTTCCCCTGATCCGCCCAGCGGCGCAGGGTGGTGTTCGACACCTGAAGCATATCGCTGGCTTCACTGGATTTGAGCAGGCGATTTGGATCCCGGCTTCTGGCGTTCATCAATAAAAGAAACGCAAAAGGCCGGAAAATGTCAGGCAGCCCGCTAGATATCGAGGTTTTTAACGTGCTGGGCATGGGCCTGGATGAAAGCCTTGCGCGGCGGGACCTCGTCACCCATGAGGAGGTTGAAGGTGGCATCGGCGCGGGCGGCATCCTGGACTTCCACGGTGAGCAGGGTGCGGGAGGCGGGGTTCATGGTGGTGTTCCAGAGTTGCTCCGCGGACATTTCACCAAGACCCTTATAGCGCTGGATGTCCACGTTCTTGCCTTTGAATTCCTTCAAGGCCTCGGCCTTTTCGTTATCGGAATACACCCAGCGTTCGTTCTGGCCCTGCTTGATGCGGTACAGGGGCGGCTGGGCGATGTACAAGCCGCCGCCGGCGATGAGCTTGGTCATATGGCGGAAGAAGAAGGTCAGGAGCAAGGTGCGGATATGGGCGCCGTCAACGTCGGCATCGGTCATCAGCACGATACGGTGGTAGCGCAGTTTATTGTGGTCAAAATCATCGTCGATGCCGGCGCCGAGCGCGGTGATGATGGCCCGGATTTCTTCATGGGACAGCATCTTGTCCGGAGCGGCTTTTTCAACGTTCAGAATTTTACCGCGAAGGGGCAAGATGGCCTGGAAACGCCGGTTGCGGCCCTGCTTGGCGGAACCGCCGGCGGAGTCGCCTTCAACGAGGAACAATTCGCACAGGGAAGGCTCTTTTTCGGAGCAGTCGGCCAGCTTGCCGGGCAGGGTGCCGCCGTCGAGCGAGTTCTTCTTGATGATGAGGTCGCGGGCCTGGCGGGCGGCCTCGCGGGCACGGGCGGAAGTCAGAACCTTGTCGATGATCTTCTTGGCATCATCCGGGTGCTCTTCGAAATACAGGGTCAACTGGTCGAGGACGGCGCTTTCGACGATGCTCTTCATCTCGGCGTTGCCCAGTTTGCCCTTGGTCTGGCCTTCAAACTGAGGCTCCGAAAGTTTCACCGACACGATCGAGACCAGGCCTTCGCGGGAATCCTCTCCCGAAAGAGACGGATCGGATTCCTTGACCAGCTTGTTCTTGGTGGCGTAATCGTTCAAGACGCGGGTCAGGGCAGAACGGAAGCCGGTGAGGTGAGTACCGCCGTCCTGGGTGTTGATGCAGTTGGCGAAGGAAAAACTGGTCTCGGAATAGCCGTCGTTATACTGCATGGCCACTTCGACGATGGTGGGATCCGCTTTTTTATACACGGAGATCGGCAGCCGGTTGATGACGCCGCGGTTGTGGTTCAGATGGCGGACAAACCCGGTGAGGCCGCCTTCGAAATAGAAGGTTTCCTCCACATCCGACCGCTTGTCGGCGATGGATATTTCCAGCCCTTTGTTGAGATAGGCTACCTCGCGGATTCGCTCCGCGAGGGTTTTGTAATCATAGGTTGAGTCGGCAAAGATCTTCGGGTCGAATTTAAAGCTGGTGATAGTGCCGGTGCCGCAGGATTCGCCGACCACGGCAACGGGAGCCACCGGGATGCCCTGGCGGTATTCCTGACGATAGAGCTTGCCATCCTGCTTGACCTCGACGCGGACCCAGTCCGACAGGGCGTTGACCACCGAAGCGCCGACGCCGTGGAGGCCGCCGGAAACCTGGTATGTCTTGCCGCCGAATTTGGCGCCGGCATGGAGGACGGTCATCACTGTTTCCAGCGCGGAGACGCCGGTCTGTTTGTGCACGCCGACGGGGATGCCGCGGCCGTTGTCCTCGACCATGATCGATTCATCCTGGTTGATGGTGACTTCGATCTTGTCGCAGTAACCGGCCATGGCCTCATCCACCGAGTTATAGACGATTTCATAAACCAGGTGGTGCAAGCCGCGATAGTCGGTGGAGCCGATATACATGCCCGGGCGCTTGCGGACGGCCTCGCGGCCGCCGAGGACCTGGATGTCTTCGGCTGTATATGACGCCGCTTTTTCGGCGTCGGTGTCGTCAATATGATTGTTTTCCATCATCACTGCCTTAAAGGGATTTTAATAAAGAAAAAGCCGCCATCGAAATGATCGGCGGCGGAACTGGGCGTTCGTATTTCATGCGCTTCTAGCTATTGAATTATACCATTTTAAAGGGGGAGGAGGCAAAGAAATGGCTGTCGGGTCGCCTGCCTCTTGGTGATGAAGGGTGAGCTGATTATCAGAAGAAGTAAAAGCCAAAGGGTTCACGGCGGAGGCGAATCCAGGGCATCCAATAGAAAGCCAACAAGAAGAGGATGCCGATGGACCAAGGGTCGTAGTCAGCGTTGAAAAGCCATTTGACGATGCCGGGTGAAAAATACCCCAGGAACGCGAGAGGCAAGCGCCACCATCTCAACCGGTCCGGTATCAGGGAAACCAGATACCCGAGCCCGAGGAGAAGGGTAGCCCCAAGCCAAAACTCGAAGTGCTTCCAATGGTTGCTGAAAAACACGAATACAGCCAGGATTATGCTCGCGAAAAGGCTCGCCAACACTTCCGATTGGTCGAGTCGGCGCGGTGGTTTGGTGGTCCCTATGGTCTGAACCGTAATTCGATTCTAGCACATTAGTCAATGATAATTTGGAGGGCGAAATGGATTCCCGCTTTCGGGGGAATGACAAAGGGGGTCACGATTTTTATCGGATCGCAAGTCAACGAGCGGGGTTACCGACCCCGTCACCCTCTCCTTCAATTCCTCTCCTCCTTCGACTCCGTTCAGGACAGGCATCGAGGGAGAGGAAAGTAGTATCAGAAAGCCATGCGGTAGATGCGTTCGATGTCTTCCTGTTCAAGGGGGGTGGGGTTGGACTTGATCCACGGCGAGGACACGGGAGCCAAGCGAGCCAGTTCCGGGATTTTTTCTTTCTCGACCCCGAGGCTTTCAAGATGAAGCCGCATACCGAGACTCTTCAGCCAATCCTCGATGGCGGCTTTACCGTCGGTTGAACCGAAGACGCGCTCGCCAAGCAGTTTTATCCGGTCGGCCCGCTCGCGGGAGAGGTCGGCCAACCAGGACGGAAGAAGGGCAGCAAGACCGTCGCCGTGGGTAATGTCATAAAGTCCGGACAGAGGGTGCTCGATACCGTGCAGTGTCATGGAGCCGTCGCCTCCGCCGAGACTTGCGAAGGAAGAACAGGCCATGGTGGAAGCCCATGCCAACGCCCGGCGGGCTTCGCGGTTGTGCAGATCGCCCCTGACGATGGGCAAATATTTGACCACAATCCGCAGCATTGACTCGCGCCAACCGTCGTTCAGCGGCTCGGGGTGGGATGCGGTGACATAAGGTTCGACGGCGTGGCAGAAGATATCGACGCCCCCTGCAAGAGTAGGCGCCAGGGAAAGAGATAGAGTCAACTCAGGATCGACGATGGCGACTTTGGGTTGGAGGGATGAGCGGCCCAAAACGCGTTTTTCATGGGTGGTCCAATCCGTGATAACGGCGCCGGAATTGACTTCGGAGCCGGAAGCCGAGACTGTCGGCACCATGATCAGCGCGGGCACTTTTCCCGCGGGATTATCACGGGTGGTGACATAATGCCAAACCGATTTATCTCCCGCTGAGGCTAAGGCGATGCCTTTGGCGGCGTCCATAGCCGAACCGCCCCCGAGGGCAACAATTAGATCGATATTCTCTTGCCGGGAGATAGCGGCGCCCTGGTCGACAGTGGAGGCCCGGGGGTTGGGTTCGATTTTATCAAAGAGGATAACGTCCAATCCGGCTCTTTCGAGCATGTCGACGGCTTTGTCTAACAAGCCGAGTTTTCTCATCGTTTTTTGGCCGGAAACGATCATGGCTCGATGGCCGAGGTTAGCCGATTCCTCCCCAAGGCGCTCGATTGTTCCTTCTCCGAAGATGAGCTTCGTGGGCAGGTTGAATTCGGTGATTGACATACTGTGTACTCCCGGGACTAAAAATTTTCAGGAAGGAGAAAGTTCCCGATCTATTAAAGCCGATGCGATCTCGAACGCTCTGATCCGCCGGACGGCCAGGGTGTGTTGGGAAGTCCCCTGTTTGAACTTCGGCATCACTTTTTCAATTTGCCGTATCAGCCCTGTCAGAGTTGTCGAAGCCCCGATAAGGTCTTCTTTTGAGTATATCCCAGTCGTATTCCCACTCCCAACTCTGGTTATGAGCGATAATGCTAATTGGAGGACTTTGAGCCTTTGAGATACCATCGTCAATTGGGGGGTTGGGGAAGGCTCTTGAAGTGAGAGGGTCGCCTGAACCTTCTCACTTTTACGGATTGCGGAGAGAATCGCTTTTTGGGCCGATTCCAGTTCCGACATGTTGAATTCGCTCATGTTTTTAGATCGAGGGCTATAGGACCCCTACGGTTGGTTACGGTCCTGGAGCCACTGGCGTTTCTGAGCCAGGCGCACCGCTTCATCGGTTGGTGTGTAGTCAGACAGGAAGTTCCGTGCGAAGCCGTCGAAACGTTCGTCAAGAATTGACTGACGGATATCTCTCATCAATTTACGCATGAAGTAGAGGTTATGGAGCGTTGCCAGGCGGTAGGCCAGCAACTCTTTAGCACGGAACAAATGGTGGACATAACCGGCAGAAAAATTCAGGCAGGTGTAGCAGGCGCAGCCGGTTTCGATCGGGGTTTTGTCGCCTTCGTAGCGGGCGTTGGCAATGTCTATGCGCCCCCGCCGGGTGAAGAGGGCGCCGTTCCGGGCGACGCGGGTAGGGAGGGCGGAATCGAACATATCGATGCCGGCTGAGACGCCTCGAACAATGTCCTCCGGTGAGCCCACACCCATCAGGTAGCGGGGTTTATCGCTTGGAAGAACCCCGGTTGTGGCGGCGGTGATCTCAACGGTCTGGTCTTTTGCTTCGCCGATGGCCAAACCGCCAATGGCATAGCCGGGAAAGCCGGTCTCGATCAAACCCTCCGCTGACCGGCGGCGGAGGTCGGGGTGAAGTCCACCCTGGACAATCGGAAACAGGGCCTGATCGGCGCGGGTTTTGGCGGATTTGCAGCGAAGAGCCCAGGCCTGAGTTCGGGCAACCGCCGACTCGATAGCCCCGCGGCTGGCTTCGACCGGGGGGCATTCGTCGAGAGCCATAATGATATCGGCGCCGAATATCTCCTGGTATTTGATCGCCAGCTCGGGACTGAAGAAGTGCTCCGAGCCGTCGATGTGCGAGCGGAAGGTAACGCCCTCGTCCGACATTTTTCGAAGCGGCGACAGGGAGAACACCTGGTAGCCTCCCGAATCAGTGAGGAGGGCGCCGCTCCAGCCCATGAACTTGTGAATTCCGCCATAACTTGCGATAACATCGGTTCCCGGGCGTAAATAAAGGTGGTAGTTGTTGGCGAGGATCAACTTATAGCCTAGGTCTTTAAGTTCGTCTGGGGTCAGCGTTTTGACCGTGGCCTGAGACCCGACCGGCATGAAACAGGGGGTTTCGACGGTGGCGTGGGGCGTAACCAGAATGCCGGCTCGGGCATTACCGGGTTTTTCCAGCTTGAAAGACAATTCAGACATCAGAAGCAGATTTTACCAGAATCCTAACAGAATTGTTTTCGACAGATTTTCCCGATACCAAATTCGCTCACCCGGAACCGGCGATTGAGGATTATCCCGTCGCGCCGCTTTCATTCACGGGTGGCCCGTCGGATTTTTCGTCAGCTTTAGTGGAATGGGCGAAATTGGAAAACAGGCGACTGTAAATTCTGGAAAAGGCAGGATCGTGGATCAAGAAAATCATGATGGATGTCAGGAGAATGCTGAAAAGTACCACCGCGAAGACGACGCTTTGGATCAAATCCCCCTCCGCTATGCCGCGTTCGAGAGGTATTGAGGCCAAAGCCGCCGCCGCCAAACCCTTGGGCACCATCACCGACATTATCGAAGCATCCTCGGCCCGGGTGGCTTTCGAGATTGTCAGGCGAACAATCGGGATGCGCAAGAAAAAGACCACCAGTGTAATGGCCAGCCCGATCAACATCCAATGAGTGTTGGTAATCTGGATCGAGATTCCCACGTACACGAAGAAGAACGTCTTGAGCATAAAGGCTATTTCCGAGAAGAACTTCTCCTCTGTAATGTCCAGACATGCGGGCTGCAGCGGGCGTCCGAAAAAAGTCACCCCCTTAACGAAATGCTTCAAGGTCTCGATGTTGCCCATGGTAATGCCAAAGGCGAGAGCCGAGATAAAACCCGGCAGACCCATCAGCTCGGTGAGCCCGAAAACGCCAAAAACGAAGGCAAAAGTGGCCAATACCGAGTCGCGGAACGCCCGCATCCTTTCAAGAAACTGAGACCAGACCAGCGCGGCGACACCGCCGATAACCGCGGATAACAAAAAAGAAATAATAATCTGGAAAATCTTGACTGCCACATTTGGGGCAGATCCCTGGTACACATCCAAAAAAGCCAGGGCAGCCGCGATACAGAGGACATCCGCCAGGGCTGACTCCAACAACAGGACGGTAGCTGATTCGTTGCGCATGTTGAGCCTGCTGAGCATGGGAACTACGATAGCCGGGGAACTGCCGCCGACCACGGCGCCGATCATCAGAGCAAGGGATTTCGACAGGTCAGTCGTTGTCAAAATGATCAGGGCGGTTACGATGGTGGTGACCACGAAGGTCACAAACGAAAGCAAGGCTCCCCGGGTGGCGGCTTTTTGCAGGGTAGTGAAACTGATGCCGAGGCCGCTGTGAAACAGGATAACGATCAAGGTTAGAGTCATGAAGACGACCCCGACCTGCCCGATATCCTGAGGGGTTATGATCCCGAAAAGCGGGCCAAGGCACAGGCCAACCAGAATGAGCCATAACACATCCGGAATCTTGGTGCGATTGAAAACCGCGGCGAAAATGTGCGCCAGAAAGTAGAGGGCGCCAAAGAATAAAACAAGAAGGGCAAGTCCCAAATGACTCTCCTAGAGGGCGGTATTGCCGTCAATCGAGGATACTATAGCCGGACCGCCGATTCAAGACCTGAACCGGTCAAACACAAATAAATTCCGTCCGTTGCGCTTAGGAAAAGCCGCCGGCAGGCCTGTTTTGGTCTAAAAAATCCTGCAGGATGACGGCCGCGGCGACGGCGTCATCGCGCTGCTTGAAAAATGCCTTTTTCTTTTTCCGGTTTGTTTTCATGATTTCCTGGGCGTCGGCGGTGGAGAAACGCTCGTCCTGGAACAGTACCGGGACATCTGTCAGGGAAGCGACCTGGGAGGCAAAATGCTGAACATGCTCCGCCTGGTTGCCGATATGACCGCTCATCAGCCTGGGCAGACCGATCACAACCTTGCCGGCCTGGTATTCGTTGACCAGTTTGATCACCGTTTCGGAGTCCGAAAAATCGTCTCGCCGTTCAAGCACCACCAGCGGACGGGCGATAATGCCCATGGGGTCGGAAAGGGCCACCCCTAGCCACTTATCGCCGACATCAAGACCGATAATGCGTTCAAGCATGGACGGAGAATATTACCAATACCCAATACTACCATAATACAAATTTCAAATCGCCCCGCACCGGGCACGGCATGACGTGCCCCTTCAAGAAAATGGGTGCCCCCTATACTTCAATTCCTTTCCCGCCAGGGTAGAGGGAAATGGGAAGAATTATTTGATGAATTGGTTGACTGCGTCCAAGGCGGCCGGGAGCTTGGAAACGTCACGACCGCCGCCCTGGGCAAGATTCGGCCTGCCGCCGCCGCCGCCACCGGCGATCTCGGACATCTTCTTGATGATATTTCCAGCGTGATAACCCATCGAAACCAGTTCGGGAGCCACCACGCAAAGAAAAACAGGCTTATCGGCGTGGCTCGAACCCAGTACAATCAAAGCAGGCGCCAGGCGGTCGCGAAGAATATCGGCCATATCGCGCAGGGTCTCCAGGCTGGCTTCACCGACTGAAGCGATCAGGAGTTTGCCGCCGTTGATATCCCTGGCTGAGGAAAGCAGAGACAAGGCCTCTTTCCTGGAGATCTCTTTTTCGAAAGCGATCAACTGGTTTCGACCGTCTTCGATCTCGTTTTGAAGTTTTTGGATATTTTCATTCAGCAGTTTTATCTGGTGGCGCACGAAGGCTTCAGCGCCGCGGCCGGTGACGGCTTCAACGCGCCTGAGACCGGCGCCAACCGAAGATTCCGACGTCACTTTGAAGAAACCAATCTCGCCGGTAGATTTGATGTGGGTGCCGCCGCAGAGTTCGGCGGACACCTGCTTGTCGGCGCCGATGGACAGGACCCTCACCGTGTCTCCGTATTTTTCACCGAAGAGAGCGGTGACGCCGGTTTTCAAGGCCTGCTGGTAGCCGGTCTCAACGGCGGCAACCGGATGATTTTCACGAATGTGGTCGTTGATGATGTCCTCGACGCGGGCTAGCTCCTCCGCGGAAACAGCCTTCAAGTGCGAGAAGTCGAAGCGCAGCCTGTCAGGGTCCACTACAGAGCCCCGCTGCTGAACGTGCTGACCCAAAACCTCCCGCAGGGCGGCCTGGAGGAGGTGGGTCGCCGTATGGTTGCGGGCGATATCGTAACGCCGCGCCACATCGACTTTGGCAAGCGCGTCGTCGCCGATCTCGATCTGTCCCCGGCTCAAATAACCCTGGTGCAATACCACACCGGGTGAGAGAGCGACGGTATTGGTGACGATGAATGAACTTTCGCCCGAAGTGATCTCGCCGGTATCGCCGACCTGGCCGCCCATTTCCGCGTAAAAGGCGGTCTTATCCAGGATCAAACCGCCTTCCTCGCCTTCACGGATGACATCGGCGTTAGAATTGTTTATCAGTATCCCGTCGACGGTAGCGTACTGCGACAGGGTATCGTAACCGGTAAAGCAGGTGGGGTTGAAGGTGTGACGGGCGTGGGCATCCTTATGCAGTTCGAACCTGTGAGAAGCGCGGGCTTTTTCCTTCTGCAGAGCCATTTCATGGTTGAAACCCTCGGTATCGACTTCGAAACCGGCGCCGGAGGCGATTTCGGAGGTCAGGTCGAGAGGGAAACCGTAGGTGTCGTATAGCTTGAAAGCCTGTTCGCCGGTGATCTTGCGCCTGAGCTGAGCTTCTTCCGAAGCCATCATCTCTTCAAGAAGGCGCATGCCGGTAAACAGGGTCTCGGCGAAACGCGACTCTTCCCGGGCGACAAGCTCAGTGATAAAGTTGCGGCGGGCCGACAGCTCGGGGTAGACCGGGCTCATGCGCTCGATCACCGTTTCGATCAACGGCACCATGAAAGGTTTATCCAAGCCCAAATTGCGACCGAACAAGGCCGTCCTCCGGAGTAATCGCCGCAGAACGTACCCACGGCCTTCATTGGACGGGATGACGCCGTCGGCGATCAGGAAAGAGATGCTGCGGGAATGCTCCGCCACGATGCGCATGGCGCGGTCGATCTCCGGGCTGGAACCGTATTTCTTGCCCGAAACCATTGCCACTTTATCAAGGAGATAATCGAACCGGTCGGTCTGATAGACGCTGGATTTATTTTGCATAATTGTAGTCAGCCGTTCCAGCCCCATCCCGGTGTCGATACTCGGATTCTTCAGGGGGATCCTGGCTCCAGCCTTGTCCTGGTCGAATTGGACGAATACCAGATTCCAGATCTCGCAGAACCGGCCGCATTTGCAGGCGGGACCGCAATCCGGCTGGCGGCAGCCGACGCTTTCGCCGAAGTCGTAGTGAATCTCGGAACAGGGGCCGCAAGGGCCGGAATCCCCGGCCGGACCCCAGAAATTGTCTTTCTCCCCGAGTCGAACGATCCTGTTGTCCGGGACGCCCTTGGCCTGCCAGAACCTGACCGCCTCATCGTCGTCGAGATAAACGGTCGTCCACAGGCGGTCGGCGGGAATTTTCAGGCGTTGGGTCACGAACTCCCAGGCAAAGTCGATGGCTTCCTTTTTAAAGTAGTCTCCGATCGAGAAATTACCCAGCATCTCAAAAAAGGTCAGGTGGGACGCATCGCCGACGGAATCGATATCGGTGGTGCGGAAGCACTTCTGGCAGGTGGTCAGGCGGGGCGCCGGCGGCTTTTCCTTGCCCAAAAAGTAAGGTTTGAACTGGACCATGCCGGCCGTGGTCAGCAGCAATGTCGGGTCGCCGTGGGGAATGAGCGATGAAGACGGCAGTATCTTGTGGGTTTTTTCGGCGAAGTATTCGAGGAAAAGGGCGCGAAGCTGGTCACCGGTAAAAGGCATAGAATCAGCACCTATCGAAATCGTTTGGATTTAGATTGTAGGCGAGGGGTATGGGGATGTCAACCAAACGCAGGTTTATCCCGCGTCGGGGTGAACCTTGGGAAACGGATTATCCGCCGGTGCGGGAAGTGAAGGCATTAACCCCGTGCCCCTGGTTCAGGGTGATTAAAAATGTGGTTGAGGTTAAGACTTGTTTTGGAAAAATAAATGACGCAATTGAAGCCGATATTTTCAAATTACGTTCAAAACACTGATCTCTGGGGTATTGACAAGGTACGGGAACGGGCTTATAATAAGCGAAAAGTTAGGGAATAATTAGGAAATAATAAGGGAGGTACTCAGTCTATGTGGTTGGTAATCGGTCTCGTCCTCGGCGCGCTCCTGATCTGGCTCGTCTCCTTCATGAAGAGCAAGGGCATGGCTTTCCGCTGGTATGAATGGATCATCGGCATCATCGGTCTGGGCCTGCTGCTCTTTACTATCCAAAACTACTTCGGTTCCCAGGCTGAACTCGAACCCAAGGCTGCCAACATGTTCCTGCTGGTAACCGGTCTGCCGGCCGTGATCTTCCTGGCCATCGCCTGGCAGTTGGTCATCCGCCACAAATCGACCACCTAATCTCAAACAACTTAATATCGCAATCAAGGGGGAGTCGCAAGACTCCCCCTCTTGTTTTGTCGGATTCCGCAAATACCAAAACCTGGCGGATTCAGCCGCTCCTTATTACGCGGACAAAGGCTCGAGCGGGGCGCCGCTGGCGAGTTCAGCAACCAACAGATCCAGGGCGAGGTCCTCATCCATCCGTCCGGTTTTGGCTGCCAGGTCGGTATCAAGCAAACGCCGATAGACATCCTTCAAACGGCCCAGGGAGAAACGCGCCGCCTGGTCCTGGGTTTTTTTCCACAGAAAATCAGCTATGAGTCCAAGCTTCCTTCGAATTTCGAGCTCCTTGCCGCCGCGACTCTTCAAATCCTTGTACTGGATGACCAGTCGCAATTGACGGGACAGCATTGCCAGGACGTAGCCAGCCGAAAGTCCATTGATCTTGAGATTTTCGAGGGTCTCCGTAGCGGTTTTCAACCGGGTTTCGAAAATAGCGTCCACCAGGCTGAAGATATTCGCTTCACCGGTGTAGCCGACCAGTGTTTTAACGTCATGGTCGGTAATCTGGCGGCCGGCGGCGAACAACACCAGCTTTTCGATCTCGCCGGCGACGGCCCATAAGTCGGCGCCGACGTATTGAACCAGGAGGTTTATCGCCATCGGGGTGATGGCACCCCCGGCGTTCATCACCCGGCGCCCGATCCATTCTTTAAGTTTTGGTTTGTCGAGCGTCGGGAATTCGTGAAGCTCGACTTTATCTACGAGATACTTGAACAGCGGGTTATTGCGCGAAAGCTCGGTTTCAATCAGGATGATGGCGGTGGACGGCGGCGAATTGGTTATGGCGCTGGCGAAAACTTCCGGATCGTCGATCTTCGAGGCTTTTTTCAGGGTCCCGTCGCCCGTGGAGAAACGGGCCAACAAGCCGGTAACTATGACAAGCCGGCACGGGGTGAGGAAAGGCAGGGCATCGACGGTGAGCTTGAATTCTCCAGGTTTAAGCCTGGCCCCCTCGAAAATACTGGTGGCGGTAGCCAGGACGGACGCGTCGCCGAGCGACGCCTTGATCGAGGCGAGCTTGAGCTTTAGAGAAAAATCGTCTGGGCCGGCAAGGAGATACCGCAATCAAATACTACCAATAATACCAATTTCCAATAATACCAATAATCCAATAACCGTCCGACCTTGCAGGTATCGAAGGACCTGCTCCAGGCTGACTGACCGCGCGACCCGAGACGCCGGACGCGCGACAAGCCGGGGCGCCTACTTACCGGAGAATAGCTTGCGCAGTTCTTCCTCGGCGTCGGTCGGCGCCACGGCGATGACCTGATCGCCTGGTTTGAAGACGGTGTCGCCCCTGGGGACGAAGGGTTTTTCCCCGTTCCGGATGACCAGACCCAGTACCGCTTTATTGGGCAGCTGCAAATCGTTAAGCGATTTATCAATGGCTGCGGAGCCGGACGCAGCGCGGATTTCCAGTATTTCCATCTCCCTGTTATCCCCAGTGAGACAGAAAAGGTGTGTCAGCGGGTGAGAAGGCACCTCGTGCTCAATGCGCTCCAGGATGATATTGGTTGAGTTGACGGTGACATCAACGCCAAGTTGTTTGAAGATCTGTTCGTTCCTGGGCACGCGGACCCGGGCGATGGTACGGGGCACATTGAACCGGTACTTGGCAACCTGACAGGCGACCAGATTGTCCTCATCCTCGCCGGTGGTGGCGATCAGAAGGTCAGCCCTGCCGGTGCCGGCTTCCGCCTGGATGGCCGTCTCACAGGCGTCACCGCGAAGGCAAATGCTGCCCAGTTCCTTGTTGATCTTCTCGCACACCTCGGCGTTTTTATCGATAAGGAGTGTCTCATGTCCCTCGCTGAGAAGCGCTTTGGTCAGTGAATAACCTAAACGACCGCCGCCGACGACAATTATGTACATTTAGCTCTCCAGCTTCTCTTTGAGCATTTCGGCGAGGACGATGGTGGGGCTGATGGCTTCCAGGCCGAGGACAGAATAAAGATCACGGCGCATCGGGTCGTAAATGCGGCAGACGACTTTTTTAACGTTGAAAATCTTCTGAGCGATCTGAGCGGCCATGACGTTGCGATTGTCTTCCTGGGTTACGGCGACAAAGGCGTCGGCCTCTTCGATCCCGGCCCGGCGCAGCACATCTTCATCCAGTCCGTCCCCGAGGAGCGCCTCACCCTTAAAATCGGGCGGTAAACGGCGGAAACTGTAGGCATCGGTATCCAGAGCGGTGACGCTGTGGCCTTCCTGGTCGAGAAGAGCAGCCATTTGAGCGCCAACCCGTCCGCATCCCATAATAATCACTTTCATCGCCGTGACTCCTTACAACGATGCCGGGCGGTGGTTCAGAATTACGCGGCACGGGGCATGCTGCAGGATGTAAGGTACCACATCTCCCAGGCTGAACTCACCGAAACGCGTTTTGTACGCCGAGCCGATGACGATGGCATCGGCCTTCTGTTCCACAGCCTCATCAACGATGGCGGGGGCGACCAACCGGGCTTGCAGCAGGTTGGTCTCTATGGGATAACCGAATTTTTTGGCAAGGTTTTCAAACCTCGCCAGAATTGCCTCGGATTTGGCGATCTCAGATTCGACCTCGGCGTCCAGCGGCAGGGACCGGTCGATCGAGATGATATTGGTGACGATGACCTTGACATCGCCGGATAGCCGTGCCAATTGACAGGCCATCTCCAGAGCGTCCTCGTCCTCAGGCCGTCCGGCAACCGGGACAAGTATGGTGTGGAATTTATTCATAATTCGCCGAAGCGGATGCGCACATGTATCAGGCTATTATAAACGGAGGGACACCCCTTGGCAATAGTTGGGCATATTTTTGAATTCATGATTCCGACCAGGGCGCCTTGTACCGGCTGTAAGACCAAACAACCGGTGTTGACTAGGTACGGCGCCAGAAAGCGGGGGTGAACAACACAAGCAAAGCGAAAATCTCCAGGCGCCCGGCGAGCATAAAAAAGGATAAAACCGCCTTGCCGAGGTCAGGGACGGTGTCAAAATTGCCGTAAGGTCCGATAACCCCTAAACCAGGGCCGATGCTGCCCATGCAGGCGGTTACCGAAGAAATAGCCTCTTCGAAGGGTAACCCCAAGGTTGACATTAATACGAAGCCGCCCCACAAAAGTCCAAAATAAAAGACGGTCAAGCCAACAGTTCGGGAAACAGTAGATTCCTGGAGTACGGTGTTCCCGATTTTCAAGGGAATAACCGCAGCGGGGTTAATGGCTTGTAGAATTCGCCTATAAGCATATTTAAAGAGGATCAAAACCCTGACCACCTTTAACCCGCCTGCAGTGGAACCCGCAGATGCCCCGATTACCATGAGTACCAGCAGCAAAGATCGCGAAAAACTTGGCCAGGCATCAAAATTGGTTGAAGAAAAGCCGGTGGTGGTGCTTATGGAAATTACATTAAAGCTACTCTCGCGGAGGCTTTCGATGAGGCTTAAACTCTTATTGAAGATAAGGTCCAGATTTACTAAAACTACCGACACCAGAATGATCAGGACGTAAAATCTTAGCTCAGGATTACCAAAGAAGCGCTGAAGCCGCTTACGGAAGAACACCCAGAAAAACAAGGCGAAGTTTGTGCCGCCAAGAAACATGAAGACCATGATGATGATCTCTGCCATCACGTTGTGGTAGCTCTCAATGGAAAGATTCGTGGCGGCAAAACCGCCGGTGGAAACGGTGCTCAACGAAATGGTGGCACTATCGAAAAGGGGCAATCCGGTTATCATGAGCAATAACATTTCGACGACGGTGAAAAAGAAATAGATGATGAAGACGATGCGGGCAGTGTCCCTGATGCGTGACGTCAGGCGCTCTCCTTCATAACCTCCCGGAGCCTCCGCTTCCAGCAAACGTGAAGCCCCGAGGCCGAAGAGGGGGAACAAAGAGACAAAGAGGGTTATTATGCCCAGTCCACCCAGCCATTGGGTGAAAGACCGCCAGAATAAGATGCTATGGGGCTTATCGGCGATGGATGAAAAAATGGTTGCCCCGGTGGTGGTGAAACCGCTCATGGTTTCGAAGAAGGCATCCAGGAAATTAGGGACAGACCCGGTCAGCAGGTAGGGGAGCCCGCCCAATAGGGTCGCCACGATCCATACGGCGACCACCAACACCATGGCATCGCGACGGGAGAGCTGGGTTTTGACCTTACCGGTGGCAAAGACGACCGATCCTCCGAGGACCACCGCGCCTCCCATCACTACCGCAAAGGCGATAGCTGCCGCCGGCTCGTTAGAAAACGCAGCCACCAGGAGCGGCAGAATCATCGTTGCACCGATAATGGTGGTTACGAGACCTAAATATCGGATTACTGCCGCGAAATTCATCTCGAATTTATTTGAATAATCTCTCGACTTCGGGGATGGCAGACAGGGTAGACATTACGATGATATGGTCATCCACATCGATGGGATACTCATCCGGAGGAACCGAAACCCGACCATCCCTGACTACGGCCACGACCTTGGCGGTCTTCGGGAGGGGGATGTCGCTGACCGGTTTGCCCATGACGCGTGCCTTTGGAGAGACGATGAACTCGATAGCTTCGAGAGTGTTATTCTCCAGGACGGCGGCGGCGACGGCGCCACCGCGAAGGACGAAATGGGCGATCTTGCGCGCGGTGATGATGGCGGGGGAGCCGGCGACATCGATCCCGGTAGCTTCGGCAAGAGGCAGATAGTCCGGATTATTGATCATAGTCAGGGACCGGGAAACACCCAAGGTCTTGGCAAGCAAAGTCGCCAGGATGTTGAGTTCATCGTTTTGGGTGACCGCTACCACGGCGTCAGCCTGACTGATGCCCTGTTCAACGAGAAAGTCGCGGTCTGTCGGTTCGCCTTGAAGCACCAGCGCCCGCTCGAGCTTGATGGCGATTTCCTCAGCCCGGGCTTGATCACGTTCCAGTATTTTGACCTGGACTCCCTGGCGGATTAATCCTTCGGCGATAAGGTAACCGATGCTGCCCCCGCCGATGACGACGACGCTCCGGTTGGGTTTTTTAGGGCCGGCGAAGACCTTCGCCAGGCGTTCAACATGATCAGCGGGTATGGCGATGTAGAGGGAGTCACCGGAATGGATGACCTCTTCAGGATTGGCAATAACGCCTCCTTCCTTGTGCCCGACGGCCACAATGAAAAAGGGAATATCCTGAGCAATTTCCGATAGTTTTTTCCCGGCCAGATTGCCATCATCGATCCTGAACTCCCGGATCCGTACCGTCCCGCTGCCGAATTCCTCAGCGGGGGTCGAATAAAAACCCGCCAGGATCGAAAGGATCTCGCGGGCCATCTCGGCTTCGGGATTTATATAAACATCTATCCCCAGGTTTTTAGGCCGTACGATCCGCCGGGTGGCGATAGGACTTTTAGCCGGCATCTGGAAATAGCCGGAATAATCAGGGTTGCGGATGCGGGCCGCGGTCCGGGCAGCTCCCATTTCTTTGGAGATAAAACAGACAACCATATTAGTCTCGTCGGAATCGGTTACCGCAAGCACCAGGTCGGCGCGGTGGGCTTCGGCTTCGCGGAGGATGCGCGGGGTGGCGGCGTTGCCCTGGATGGTGCGGACGTCCAGCTGCCGGCGGATGACCTCTAAAGCCTGGACCGATTCTTCGATGACTACGACGTCGTGGTTTTCAACCGAAAGAAGCGAGGCGATGTTCAGGCCGACGACGCCTCCTCCTGCGATGACAATGTACACTATTTCGCCCCCGGTGAACTCCCAAGGCGGAGGAGGGCAGCCAAGGAACTAAAAAATGCGGCAACGCGGCTGCGCCGGCGGACAATCCTGATTACGCGGTCGGCGGGGCGCGAAGGGGGAAGGGTAATAGATGCTGTCTGCTTCATGACCCTTTCAAGAACTTCTGAAGGATTTTAGCCTATCGGGAAGGCATTTTAAGCCGAAACGATACCCATGTCAAACAAAATCTTGGCGCCGTAGCAACAGCCGAGCGGTGTTTTACTCCGGGATGCCTAGTGTTCCCCATCGGGAGTTAAGGGACAAGAGCCGGGTTCGAGGGTGCACAACTGCCCGCCCGGACAACATGACTGGCATTCCAGTTGAAGGGTCGTGTGGTTGATCTCGTAGCGGTCGGCGAGCAACTTTTCTACCTGGGACCGGACCAGGGCGGTTTCAGAGGTCAGCCGGTCTTCGATGACGATGTGGCTTGACAGCGCATGGAGGTTAGGAGTGAGGCTCCAAACGTGGAGGTCGTGGACTTCCTTGATACCCGGAATGTTACGGAGGTTACCGGCGAGCTCGTTCAGGTCGATATGGGCCGGCGTGGATTCAAGCAGCACCGAGATGCCCTCCGACAGAATGCCCCACGCCGAGGCCGCGATGATCAGGCCGATCACGATGGAGATTATGGCGTCCGCCTCAGCCAGTCCCGTTAACTTAATAATGAGGGCCCCGAGGATGACGCCTACGGAAGCCAGAGCGTCGCCAAGTACGTGCCAGAAAGCGCTTTTGACGTTGAGGCTCTCCTTGCGGGCTTCCCGGAGCCAGAAGGCGACGATGAGATTAGCCAGCAGGCCGAGCAAGGCGATGACCAGCATCACCGAACTATCGACATCCGGCGGGGACTGGAGCCGCCTGACGGCTTCGAAAAAAATGATCCCGGCAATGGCGAATATGGCAACCGCATTCACAATGGCAACGATAACGCCGATGCGATGATAGCCAAAAGTCATACGGTGGGAGGGCGGCCGCTGTGCCTGACGCAGGGCGTAAGCCGACAGGGAGAGGGCTACGATATCGGCGAGGACGTGCCCGGCATCCGACAGCAAGGCCAGGCTGTTGGAAATCAGTCCGCCGACCGCTTCGGCTATCAGAATAACACTCGAAAGGCCGATACCCAGGATCAAACGCGAGCCCGCGGCCTGATGAGCATGATTATGCTGGTGCATCAATTTGGTTTTATTTACGAGATTCCCGGTTGTGTTTTTGCCTCTACGCCATTATCATATCAACAATAGGAAGTTTGGTATAATCGCCGCCCCGGAGGCAACATGGCTAAATTTTCGATCATCCCCAAGGAAGAGAAATTCTTCGATCTTATCGAGGTCAGCGCCGCCAACATGGTCAAGGCGGCGGAGGCTTTGAAGGACCTGGTTGAAAACTGGGGAGAAATCCATGAGAAGGTTCTCAAGATCGTCGAGCTGGAGCATGCCGGGGATTCGGTAACGCATCAAATCATCGCGATGCTTCACCGCAGCTTTGTCACTCCCTTCGACCGGGAAGATATCGCCCTGCTTGCCCATTCCATGGACGATGTGGTCGATTTTATTCATTCGGCTGCGGACTACATGCTCCTGTACAAGGTGGGACAGCCGGGGGGGCGGGTCAGAGAACTTGCCGGCATCATTTTAGAAGCGACCAAAGAAGTCGCCGCCGCCGCGCCTAAGCTTCGCCAAAAGGCTGGGCTGAAACAACTCCTGGAACACTGCATAGAGATCAACCGGCTTGAGAATCTTGCCGACCAGGCCTACCGTTCCGCCCTGGTGGAGTTGTTTGAGGAATACGACATGGTCGATATCATCAAATGGCGGGAAATTTACGACTCCATGGAGAGTGCCACCGATCGCTGCGAGGATGTTGCCAACGTTTTCGAAGGCGTAGCCCTTAAAAACGCCTGATACGGCGGCGATGACTGTCATAACTTAAATCAGATAGAAGGCTCGAACCATAGACTCTAATTTAGCTTTTATCACCTTCATCATCTTCATCGCGTTAGCCTTTGACTATACCAACGGCATGCACGATGCGGCTAACTCCATCTCCACCATCGTTTCGACAAGGGTGCTGACACCCAGGCAGGCGGTGGCCTGGGCGGCTTTTTTCAATTTTATCGCTTTCCTAATCTTCGGTACCGCCGTTGCCAAGACCATCGGCAGCGGCATGATCGATATCAACACCGTTACGCCGACGGTGATCCTGGCCGGGCTGCTCGGCGCCATAACCTGGAACCTCATCACCTGGTACCTGGGGCTGCCGAGCAGTTCGTCACATGCCCTCATCGGAGGCTACGCCGGAGCTTCGATCGCCCACGCCGGTTTCGGCGTGATCCTTATGGCCGGCTGGTATAAGACCCTGATATTTATCGTCCTGGCGCCGACCATCGGGCTTGCCCTTGGTTTTATCCTGCGCGTGGCGACAACCTGGATCGTTTACAGGAGTCCGCCCGGGGTAATAAACCGGTTCTTCAGGGTAGCCCAGATGTTTTCGGCGGCGGCCTACAGCCTGGGGCACGGCGGCAATGATGCCCAAAAGACCATGGGTATAATCACCAGCCTCCTGGTGGCCGGGGGGGTTATTTCGACCTTCGCCATCCCGCTCTGGGTTGTTCTGGCCGCCCAGGCGGCGATCGCCCTCGGAACGCTGAGCGGAGGTTGGAGGATCGTGAAAACGATGGGGCAGAAGATCACCAAGCTGGCGCCTATCGACGGTTTTTGCGCCGAGACAGCCAGCGCTGTAAGCATTTTTACGGCAACTCACCTTGGCGTCCCGGTCAGTACCACTCACGTGATCACCGGCGCCATATCAGGCGTTGGTTCGGTCAGGCGTCTCAGCGCGGTGCGGTGGGGAGTCACCCTGCGCATTGTCTGGGCCTGGATAATGACCATTCCCGCAGCCGGGATTATCGCCGCCCTGCTGTTCTGGCTCTTGAACCTGATCTTCTAGACGTTCCGGGCCGTTTTGAATGCGACCGGGATTTGCATTTACAGGTTAACCCGCCGGGGATGGACCTTTGATTTTTCGGCGGCGAGGATGGCCGAGATTTCCGAGACCGCCTGGTCGATCTTGCCGTCGTGGTTGACCACGAAATAATCGAAACCCTGGAGTTGATGGAGTTCTTCCGGCGCTGTTTCCAGCCGGCGTTTCAAAGTTTCCGGGGATTCGGTCAGGCGGCGTGACAGCCGGTCCTTCAGTTCTTCCAGCGAAGGCGGCAGCATGAATACGAAAACCGCTTCGGGAGCGATTTTTTTTATTGAGGCCGCGCCCTGTACGTCAACCTTGACGATGACGTCAGATCCCTGTTTCAAGGCTTCGCGCACCGAAGATTTGGGCACGCCGTAAAAATTGCCGTAAACCTCAGCCCATTCCAGAAGTTCATTTTGGTTGATCAACTTCTTGAAATCAGCCTGGTTGGTGAAATGGTAGTCTTTACCGTCAATTTCCCGGGGACGCTGGGACCTTGTCGTAATGGTCGTGATGAATTTTAGCCCGGGCAGCCGGCGTTCTTTCATCCGCTCAAGCACGGCGTCCTTACCCACTCCTGACGGTCCCGAAAGTATCAGCAGGACCGGAGCCGGTTGAGGCGGGCTAAAGGTCAAGCGGGACCTCGGCAACATCGGTTTTCATGGCGCCACGTCCGATGCTGACGCGGCCGGTGATGGTTTCCGGAGCCAGAGCCGCTAACACCACGTGGCCCGAATCAGTAAAAATCACCGCTTTGGTTTTGCGGCCGTTGGTCATGTCGATCAATGTGCCCTTGTTACGGCTCTCCTGGATAATACGCTTGATTGGGGCTGAGCCGGGCGGGGCGATGGCGATCAGGCGATTCATCGCCAGGATATTGCCAAAGCCGACGTGGACCAGTTCGATCGCCATTTCTGCCTCTTGATTCGGTGGAAGTAGTATTATCTTAACCTAGAGCGCGACTGGTGGCAAGGGTTGACGCCTTTTGGTGAACCATTCAATATCGAATCGATCGTAAAAACAGGTTCATCCTCCAGCAAACCACTGCTATCGGAAGAAAATGTGAGATGCGCAAAAACGGTGTTAATATGAAATATCGGGAGAAAAACGATGGACATAACGGTACCGCTCCTGTGGATTCACCTGTCGGCGATTGTTACCTGGGTTGGACTGTGGTTCAACACCTTGTTCGTATTTAACAGCCTCCGGCAGTTTGTTTCCGACTCCGCCAGAGCCAGCTTCATTTCCACGTTACGCAAACGCTATCTGACCATCACCTGGGCGGCAATCGCTATATTTATAGTCTCCGGTACGATCCTTATGGAGACCAACGAGAATTACCCGGGACTGGGGCATTTCTTCGATAATTCGTGGGCGACTCTGGTATTTCTGAAACATATCATCGTGATCGTCATGCTGGCGGTGAGTTTTACTTTGCTTTACGGCATCCTGCCGCGAATGGGCGCCGCTATCGCCGGGAGAGACAGACTAGTTGAGGAACGGCTGCTGAGGCGGGAAAAGCTGGCTGTTGCCGCGCTGGCAATATTGGGACTGGCGGTTTTGTTGATCATCGTCACGGTCACCGAACTGCCGGAACCAGGTGAAACCGTGGCCGTGGTCGGGTGCCTGTTTGGTTAAAGCGAGGCGAGATAGCGATCGATATCCCGGGCTGCCGCCTTGCCGGCGCCCATCGCCGAAATAACGGTCGCCGACCCGGTGACGATATCCCCTCCGGCCCAAACGCCAGCTTTTCTGGTCAGACCAGTCGATTCGTCGGCGATGACGGTGCCCGCACTGGCGAAAGCCAAACCGGGCGCGGAACGGGCTATGAGCGGGTTTGGCCTCGTACCCAGGGCGACGATCGCCATGTCACAGGGAAGGGTGAATTCAGAGCCGCCGACGGGAACCGGCCGTCTCCGTCCCGATGCGTCGGGATCGCCGAGGCTCATTTTTTGGCAGGTCATGCCCGAAACCCATTTTTGATCATTTACTTGAAACGAGATGGGGTTGGTTAAAAAGAGGAAGTTGATACCTTCCTCCTCGGCGTTCTCGACTTCTTCAAGGCGCGCCGGCATCTCTTCGCGGCCCCGGCGATAGACTACCGTGACTCTTGCGCCCAATCTTACCGCGCTGCGGGCGGCATCCATGGCTACGTTTCCACCACCAACCACCGCCACCTCCTTACCGACTTTGAGAGGCGTATCGAATTCGGGGAAATGGTAAGCCTTCATCAGGTTGACCCTGGAGAGAAACTCATTGGCGGAATATACTCCAGGCGCATTCTCATTCTCGATGTTGAGAAAGAGCGGCAAACCTGCCCCAGTGCCCAAAAACACAGCCTGGAAGCCGTCTTTAAAAAGCTCATCGATGGTAAACGTCTTCCCGGCGACGGCGTTCAGGACGATCTCCACTCCCAGGCTTCTAACAAAATTGATTTCAGTTTGAACGATTGTCTTGGGCAGCCGGAATTCGGGTATGCCGTACATGAGCACACCTCCGGCGACGTGGAGCGATTCAAAAATGGTAACTGAATGACCTAACCGCGCCAATTCGGCGGCGCAGGTCAGCCCGGATGGTCCCGAACCGATGACGGCAACTTTTTTGCAGCTCTTTGGGGCCTTGGCGCCGGTCGAACCTTTTAATCGATAACCCGGTTCCCAATCGGCGACGAAGCGTTCGAGCCGGCCGATAGCCACCGGAGCCTTTTTCTTCGCCAGGGTGCAGACCGCTTCGCATTGGCTCTCCTGAGGGCAGACGCGGCCGCAGATTCCGGGCAGTGCGTTGGTTCGTTTTATGATCTCATCAGCCGCCGTGAAATCACCGGTCTTGACTGCCGAGATAAACTCGGGGATGTCGATGGCGACCGGGCACCCGGCTACGCAATTCCTGGCCTTGCACTCGATACAGCGGGACGCTTCGCGCTTCGCGTCCTCCGCCGTGTAGCCGGTCGCGACCTCCGAGAAATTCTGCCGCCGAGCCCCGGCTTCCTGCTTGGGCATGGCGACCCGATTCAAATCAATCTTAGCTTTAGCCATCGCTTACCCTTAATAACCAAGAAGCAAATTACACACAATCACCAAATTCCAATGGCCAATACCCAAACGTTTGGTTATTGATATTTGGTTATTGGGATTTGTTTGGTTATTGTACCTTGTATCTTGGTTATTCATTTGGTTTGGATTTAGCCCGAAGGGCACCGGCAAATCTCCAATGACCGCTTCTCTTCTTCGATATAGGATCGCTGGCGGGCCATGAAATTGTCCCAATCTATAGCGTGGGCGTCGAATTCAGGTCCGTCGACGCATGCAAAGCGGGTCTGGCCGGCGACCGAAACCCGGCAGCAGCCGCACATGCCGGTGCCGTCGATCATTATAGGGTTCATGGAGACGATGGTTTTGATACCGAATGGTTTTGTGGTCAGGGCGGAAAACTTCATCATGATGCTTGGACCGATGGCGATCACCCGGTCTATGCGTTCGCCGCGCTCGAGCATTTCCTTGATCGGTTCGGTGACAACGCCTTTTCGCCCTGCCGAGCCGTCATCGGTGGTGATGATAAGCTCATCAGACACCGCAGAAAGCCGTTCCCGCCAGAATAAGAGGTCTTTATTGCGTGCGCCGACGATGGTGATGACCCGGTTGCCGGCGGCCTTCATCGCCCTGGCGATCGGCATGATGGTGGCGGTGGCGAAGCCGCCGGCCATGAGGCAGACAGTCCCGAAATTATCGATCTCGGTGGCATTGCCAAGGGGGCCGACGATATCGGATATCGTGTCTCCGGCTTTCAGCCTGCTGAGTTTGGTCGTAGTCGTTCCAACTTCCATGAAAACAACCGAGACGCTGCCTTCAACGACGTCCCAATCCGCAATGGTCAATGGTATGCGCTCACCATTGTCGTCGACCCGCAAAATGACAAACTGGCCTGCGGCTGCTTTTTTGGCAATTCGTGGCGCGGAAATACGGTACACCCGTACACGGGGCACCAATTCTTCGGTTGAGATTATGGAATACAAATGTGATTCTCGACTGTCAACGGAATTAGTCCTAAAGAACTAAGGACGGTAATAATCTAGCATTATAGGGGATTGCGTTCAAGCCGGGCACATGTACACCCGGCTTCAGATGATGCTTTGAAAAAGAAAATGGAGCCTGGCGGCTCCATTTTCTAAAATCACTGTCTACCTATTAATAATAATCGAAGAAGGATTGGTCGGTCGGGGGTTCGTCCGCCTTCATTTCAGCCTTCTTCTTGTCTTCTTCAGCTTTCTTTTTGGCTTCCTCTGCGGCCTTGGCGGCGGCCGCGGCGGCTTCCTCGGCGGCTTTCTCTTCCGGTGACGGTTCTGGCATCTGCACGTCTCCGGGAATGGAGAAATGCATCTCGCTGAATCCCCATTTATTTTCGACTTTTTCGAAAACCGCGGTCATGCGCATATCAAGGGCAAGCTGGCGGGTCCCTTTTTTTAAGGTCTCCCACAAGTGGCTGGAGACCCAAGCGACGTTGCCGTTTCCTTTTATAGTGGTGTAACCGTATTTCAGAGTTATTGTATCCACGCTGGCGAACAGTTTCTGGTAATATTCCTTCAACTGCCCCGTGCCGATACTCATCTCATCCTTGCCGGGACCGATGTTAAGCATGTTTGGGTCGTTAGTCGTCAGGGCGATGACGGCATCGGCATTTTTGGCTTCCACCGCTGCCTTGTATTGCTCCAAAAGGTTATTGACAATGCTTCTGGTTTCGTTGTCGGCTCTCAATTAAAACCCCCTTATAAGGAATAGTCACAAAGTACTTTTATAGGCTAAATGTGGCTTTGGTGTCAAGAGAGAAGAGAAAATCAATTGTTATCAGCCCGGCGATCATTGGGACTGGCTCAAGGGACGGGCCATTGCAACGGACCGAAATATTTTGATGAAACCATTTCGCCCAAAGCTATTAGGGGTCTTGACACGGCATTTCAGGCTGTGCTATTATATCTTTCGCGTTTGAAAATAATGATGTTTGATAGAGCAACATAAAGCGCACTAACGGTGTTAACCAAGACGGCTTGGTGAAAACGCCAAGCCGTTTCTTATTGTACTGAACCTTTAAAACTGAATACCGCCAAAAAAGTAATAGGTTATCTCAAATCTGAAGCAAGTCAAGCGGGAAAGAGCGCACGGTGGATGCCTTGGCATCAAGGGGCGATGAAGGACGTGGCAAGACTGCGATAAGCCTCGGCTAGCTGTCTAGCAAGCTTAACCGGGGATTTCCGAATGGGGCAACCCGTCCCGATAAAATCGGGACACTCTCAGCCGAACACATAGGCTGAGTAGAGGCAACCGGGGGAAGTGAAACATCTCAGTACCCCGAGGAAAATAAAAAATTCCCGAAGTAGCGGTGAGCGAAACGGGAACAGCCCAAACTCCATAAGCTTAGTGGTTTAACAATCTACGCTTCTGGGGGGTAGTAAGACAGGTAAAGCCCGGTGTTAAACGGGCAAAGGAGTTACCAACCGAACTCTAGCAGAAGGTCTCTGGAAAGAGCCACCATAGATGGTGATAGTCCAGTAAGCGAAAGAGCTAGGCTCCTCATCTGTTCTTAAGTACCACGGGACACGCGGAATCCTGTGGGAATCAACCATGACCACATGGTAAGGCTAAATACTCTTGATGACCGATAGTGGACTAGTACCGTGAGGGAAAGGTGAAAAACACCCCGAGAGGGGAGTGAAATAGATCTGAAACCGTGTGCTTACAAGCAGTCGGAGCCCCGATTTATCGGGGTGACGGCGTGCCTATTGAAGAATTAGCCGGCGAGTTAATCTGTGTAGCGGGTTAAGCAACTACGTTGCGGAGCCGTAGCGAAAGCGAGTCTGAACAGGGCGTCATGTTGCACAGATTAGACCCGAAGCTGGGTGAGCTATCCATGACCAGGGTGAAGCTCCGATAATCTCGGAGTGGAGGCCCGAACTAATTAGCGTTGCAAAGCTATTGGATGAGTTGTGGATAGAGGTGATATGCCAAACGAACCCAGGGATAGCTGGTTCTCCTCGAAATGTATCTAGGTACAGCCTCGGATGTTCGCTTATGGAGGTAAGGCACTGGATGAACTAGGTGGGAGAGATCCTGCCGAATTCAACCAAACCATGAATGCCATAAGCCAAAGTCCGGGAGTGAGACTATGGGGGCTAAGCTCCGTAGTCGAAAGGGAAACAGCCCAGACCATCAGCTAAGGTCCCTAAGTGCAGACTAAGTGGCAAAGGAAGTTGGACTACCCAGACAGCCAGGAGGTTGGCTCAGAAGCAGCCACCCTTTAAAGAGTGCGTAATAGCTCACTGGTTAAGTGGCCCTGCGCCGACAACCCAACGGGGCTCAAGTCTGTCACCGAAGCTATGGATCCCGATTCGTCGGGATGGTAGAGGAGCGTTCCTCCTGCAGCGAAGCTGTTGTGTGAACAATGGTGGAGCGGGGGGAAGAGAGAATGCCGGCATGAGTAGCGCAAGGTGTGTGAGAAACACACCCACCGTAAACCTAAGGTTTCCTACGCAAGGTTAATCCGCGTAGGGTTAGTCGGGCCTAAGCCGAGGCCGAAAGGCGTAGAGCGATGGACAGCTGGTCATTATTCCAGCACCGCCGCTGTAGAGGCGAAGGGGTAACACGGCAGGATAGGTTAGGCATACCCATTGGACATGGTGTGTCACCAGTCAAAGGCGTGTGGGGGTAGGTAAATCCGCCCCCGCGATAAGCTGAAGGCTGGAGGAAGTTGCGGAGAGATCCAAGACGATTTAACTGAGTCCATACCGTCAAGAAAACCCTCGTCGCCGTTGAAGCAGTGGCGCCCGTACCGCAAACCGACTCTGGTAGGTGGGGGTAAGTGTCCCAAGGTGATCGAGATAACCCTCGTTAAGGAACTCGGCAATTTAGCCCCGTAACTTCGGGATAAGGGGTGCCCTGATTATTCAGGGCTGCAATAAAGGGGTCCGGGTGACTGTTTAACAAAGACACAGGTCTCTGCTAAAGCGTAAGCTGATGTATAGGGGCTGACGCCTGCCCAGTGCTGGAAGGTTAAGGAGAGAGGTTAGCGCAAGCGAAGCTTTGAACCGAAGCCCCAGTGAACGGCGGCCGTAACTATAACGGTCCTAAGGTAGCGAAATCCCTTGTCGGGTAAGTTCCGACCCGCACGAACGGCATAACAACCTGGACGCTGTCTTAACGAGGGACTCGGCGAAATTGAAATACCCGTGAAGATGCGGGTTTCCCGCCACTGGACAAAAAGACCCCGTGGAGCTTTACTACAACTTGACACTGAGACTGGGTTTATCTCGTGTAGGATAGGTGGGAGGCTGTGAAGCCAGGGCGCTAGCTCTGGCAGAGCCAACGTTGAAATACCACTCCTGATGAATCTAGCCTCTAACCTCGGAGCAAGCCGGGGGACAGTGCCTGGTGGGTAGTTTGACTGGGGCGGTCGCCTCCCAAACAGTAACGGAGGCGCCCAAAGGTCTCCTCAGGGTGGATGGAAATCACCCAAAGAGTGCATTGGCATAAGGAGGCTTGACTGCGAGACCAACAAGTCGAGCAGAGACGAAAGTCGGGCAAAGTGATCCTACGGCCCTTCGTGGAAAGGCCGTGGCTTAACGGATAAAAGCTACCCCGGGGATAACAGGCTTATCTTGCCCAAGAGTTCACATCGACGGCAAGGTTTGGCACCTCGATGTCGGCTCGTCGCATCCTGGGGCTGAAATCGGTCCCAAGGGTCCGGCTGTTCGCCGGTTAAAGCGGCACGCGAGCTGGGTTCAGACCGTCGTGAGACAGGTCGGTCTCTATCCGTGGTGGGCGTCCGGAGATTTGAGGGGGGCTTTCCGTAGTACGAGAGGACCCGGAAGGACGGACCAATGGTGTATCAGTTGTTCCGCCAGGAGCACTGCTGAGTAGCCAAGTCCGGTTCAGATAAGTGCTGAAAGCATCTAAGCACGAAGCTGGCTCCAAGATGAGATCTCCCTCCCTCGCAAGAGGGTAAGACCGCAGGTAGACTACCTGCTTGATAGGCCAGAGGTGTACGCACGGTAACGTGTTCAGCTGACTGGTACTAATGGTCAAGGGCTTGACTTGCTTCAGAGTTGAGGTAACCGAAAACAAGTGGCGGTATCAGATTAAAAGTTCAGATTAAAAACTAAATAGCTTACTTTCGTTAAAAAGTCTCTTGGTGATAAGAGCGACGTGGTCCCACCCGTTCCCATCCCGAACACGGCCGTGAAACGCGTCAGCGCAGACGATACTGAGGGGGCGACCCCTTGGGGAAAATATGCCATTGCCAGGGGACTTTTTATATTTTAAAAGCAAAAATGCCCGTAGTGATTACGGGCATTTCGTTTTAAGGGGATTCAGCAAGTCAGTTTTGCCTCGACACGGATGCCACGAGGCCCAGTATACCGCCGATCAGGACCAGCAGGCCGCCGAGCCCGCCTCCCAAAAGGCCGATGACGATGAGGATAATCGCCCAGACAAGTTCACGGACACGGCTGGCGCCAATGACGGCAATGATACCCGCGAGCAAGGTGATAATACCGCCGTTGAAAAACCCCCACCCGTAAAAAGCCGCTCGGAAAGTGGACTGGGCTACCGCGAGGATACCGAAAACGACCATCAGAATGCCGCCGATGAGAGCCAGAGTGTAACCAAGGCGTGAGATGGACATGAGTTTACTCCTTATATATTTTGTAGCCTTACTTTTTTGCGAACCCGCCATGTTCGGCGGCGTGCCTGGCCCGGATGCTGGCCTCCGCGTCCTCTTTGGTGGTGGAGCTGCCGACGACCTCATCCCGGTCTTTATTGATGATCACCCAGGGCGCCGATTCGCCTTTGGAGTTTTTATGGCCTTCCCGATGTTCAATGCGATATGGCATGTATTCACCTCGTTTTTAGGCACGTTTATGTTCTTGGAAAATCCCTGATCTAAGAATAAGTCGACTTTGGCTCAGCTATTTTCCCTTGTGCTTTGAGAAAAAGTAATCTGCGTCCGAATTGGCTTTGCCCCTGGTCTCATAATCGGTGGTCACATTGGCCAGAGCCTGGAGTGCCCTTCCGGTGGCCAGCTCGTCGCCTTTGTGAGCTTTCAGGGCATGTTCCCGTCGGGTTTCCGCCGTCATTTCCTTGCTCCAGTTCATCTCCGTACCATGTTCGTACCACTGTTGCGATTCGGGGGTTTTGCCTGGTTCGCCGCGATCTTCGGTTTGATAAGTTGTCGCTTTTACATGCGTGCCGTCTTTCCGGGTATAAGCCTTCCGATGAACGGTAATTTGAGCCATATCCTAGCCCTCCGTGGTTTATTAGAACCAGCCGTAGTAGTGACCGATGGCGAAAGCCCCCGCCACGATTAAATAGATCGCGAACAGGATATTAAGGATTTCCGGAGCCAGCAGGACTATGATCCCGGCGAGCAGGGAAATTACGCCGATGACCACCGCGCTGTTGATGAGAAGCCAGATTCCCACTAAAACCAGGTACGCGGCGACAAGGTAATTGAGAATGGTCGGGAAGATGAAAACGAGAATGCCGAAGAGTATCGAGACAATTCCCGCCAGCGGGTTGCCTCCGGCCAGCCAGCCGATGCCGGCGAGGATCATCGCGGCGCCGACGAGATAGTTGATGATCTTGGGGAACATAAGGATGAGGATGCCTACCACAACCAGGATAATTCCGGGCCCGAGCCCGGCGATATCGGGAAAGCCGATCACCTTCATTTGCGAGCTCCTCTTATTCCTAGTCGGGTGCGAATTTCAGGGCGTAGCCGTTCATACAATATCGTTTGCCGGTAGGCGGCGGACCGTCATCGAAGATATGGCCCAGATGGGAACCGCACCTGGCGCACAATACTTCCGTCCGTGACATCCCGAACGAATAATCCGGGTGCAGGACGACATTCAAAGACGAAACCGGCTCGTAGAAACTGGGCCAGCCGGTGCCGGATTCAAACTTGGCCGAATAATTGAAAAGATCCGTGCCGCAACGGACGCACTTGAAGGTGCCCGGACCATGGACATCATCGAAGGTCATGCTGCCGGGAGCCTCGGTCCCGTTTTTGGTGGTGATCTCAAACTGTTTTTTGGTCAGTAACTTCTGCCATTCGGCGTCTGACTTTTCGATTTTGGACACAGTTTCAACGGTTTTCTTTTGGTTGTCGAAGATTGTTACGGTTGTCTCCATCAAAAATCTCCCGGCCTTAAAACGTTGGCTCGGATTACCGGCAGCCTTTAGATGAGTTTCCGCCCTGCGTCAGGAGCATCGGCACATTATTTCTTCATCGCTGATTTGGGCATGGCCATTTCCATCATCGAGTTCTGCATGCTTGCCTTTTCCAGGTTGGACTTGGACATCTGATCCAGGGCGATGATGTTGCCTTCGGTGTCCTTAAACCAGGCGCCTTTCGACATGTTATCCCCGGAATCCATGGTGGCGACACCGTTTACTGTCTTGATGCCCATAGCCGGAATGTCATATTCTTCAAATTTGACGCCCTTGCTTCGGAGGTCCCTCATCTCCGCATCGATGTTATCGACTTTGAACTCCAGGACGGTATGGTCTGCCTTGGTCGCTCCCCTTTGGTAAACGTAGAACATCGAACCTTCGCCGGCCATGACCATCATCCCCTGAGCCGGCTCGTCGAGCATCACTTTCAGGCCGATTGTGTCCTCCCAGAACTTGCGTGCCCTCTTGAGGTCCACTGCTGGTAGAACTGCATACGCCATTTTGTCGCTTAACATCGTCCCTTCCTCCATTTCGTTGTGCGATTCTGCATCGCCGTTTAGAGCATAGAATGGGCCGGGAGATAATGAAATTGGTAAATGTACCTATTTTCGGCGCATAAGGGCACTAGTTCCTGTTTGGTATAAGAGGAGAATCACTAGTTGTAGAGCTTTATCGGATAGAGTAAAGTCACCTGGCCGGAGCGAGAAACAATGAGGGGCATGTTGCTAGAGTTCCGTCTTTTGACGGCCTTCCAATTTGAAGTCCCGTCTCTTTTCAGTCGAGTAGTCCGGATCCAGGTGGTTGTTGGCACCGGCGCATTCCCAATTGGAGCCCGGCATCAGCCAATTTCTTCACCCGCTAGCAGATCGAAACTCGCTGTTTACTTTTTCGGGATACTCTGTCATGCCCCGATAGCAGCATACCCCAAAAGCTACCTGCCGGGGAATAGGGGGAACTACCTAATTTTCCGCCCAAGGACTACCGAAAAATGACTGCCAAATATGACTAGTATCGACACCGTACCGTTGAAAAGAAAGAGCCCTTCGTTTGAAGGGCTCTTTCTTTATTGTTCGCGGTTTCGTTTAGCCGCCGGCCAGGGCGGGCTTTTCGGCGTTCTCCGCCGGGGGCGGCAGTTCGGGGTGCCTGACGTTGAACAAGAGGTCCTCGCCGTCGGCGGAGGGTTCGATGACCACGGTGTCGCCGCTACTGAACTGTCCTCTAAGCAGGTCTTCGGACAGCCGGTCCTCGATGAGGTTCTGGATGACGCGGCGCAGCGGCCGTGCTCCGTAAACCTCGTCGTAGCCCTTCTTGCCCAGGACGTCCTTGGCGCCGGCGGTGACCTCGATGGAGATGTTCTTCTCCTTGAGCTGCTTGGTCACTGACGCCAGCTGCAGGTCGACTATCTGGCGGATCTCGTCGCGGGTGAGGGAGTGGAAGACCACCGTCGAGTCGACGCGGTTCAAAAACTCCGGCCGGAAGCTCTTCTTGACCTCGGCCAACAGCTTGTCCTTCATCCGCTCGTAGCCGATGTCCTGGGCCTTGGCGGCGTCGGATGTCGTGGTGAAGCCGATGCTCCCCGTGCCTTTCCTGATAAGGTCGGCGCCGATGTTACTGGTCATGATGATGATGGTATTCCGGAAGTCGACGCGGCGGCCCTTGGCGTCGGTCAGGTGGCCGTCGTCGAAGATCTGGAGCAGGATGTTGAACACTTCGGGATGAGCTTTTTCGATCTCATCGAGCAGCACCAGGGAATAGCCTTTGCGGCGCACCGCCTCCGTGAGCTGGCCGCCTTCTTCGTAACCGACATAGCCGGGGGGCGCGCCGACGAGGCGCGACACGGCGAACTTCTCCATGAACTCCGACATGTCGATGCGGATCAAATTGTCTTCGGAGCCGAACATGAACTGGGCCAGGGCCCGGGCCAGTTCGGTCTTGCCGACGCCGGTGGGGCCCAGGAAGATGAAGTTGCCGATGGGGCGCCGCGGGTCCTTGAGACCGGCGCGGGCTCGCCTGACGGCCTTGGCGATGGTGACGATGGCCTCATCCTGGCCGACGATGCGCTTGTGCAGCGCTTCTTCCATGTGGAGTAAGCGTTCGGTCTCGTCGCCGGTAAGCTGCAGCAAAGGCACGCCTGTCCACATGCTGACCACATCGGCGATGTCCTCTTTGGTCACCAACGGCTTGGTGGAAACCTGCTCCTGCTGCCACTCCTCTTCCATTTTGCGGCGCTTTTCAGCGATCTGATACTCGCGCTCCCGTAATTCAGCGGCATAGTCGTACTGCTGGGTGGCCAGGGCGGCTTCCTTGTCCCGGCGGTAGGAGTCCTCCGCCTTCTTCAAGTCCTTCAGCGGCATCGGCCTGGTGCGGTTGCGGATGCGGACGCGAGAGGCGGCTTCATCGATGACGTCGATGGCTTTGTCCGGCATGAAACGGTCCGAGATGTATCGGGAGGCCAGGTTGGCGGCGGCATCCATGGCGTCATCGGTGATGACCAGCCTGTGGTGTTCTTCGTAACGCTGCTTGATGCCGCGGAGGATCTCGATGGTATCCTCGATTGAGGGTTCCTCTACCAGCACGGACTGGAAGCGCCGCGCGAACGCGGTATCCCGTTCAACGTGCTTGCGGTAATCATCAAGGGTCGTGGCGCCAATGACCTGGATCTCACCCCTTGCCAGGGAAGGCTTCAGGATATTAGCCGCATCGATAGCCCCTTCGGCGGCGCCGGCGCCGAGCATGGTATGGAACTCGTCGATAAAAAGCACGATATTGCCGACGACCCGGAGTTCCTCAAGTATCTTCTTGAGTCTTTCTTCGAACTCGCCGCGGTACTTGGTGCCGGCGACCAGAGAGGCGATATCCAATGAAACCAAGCGTTTATTTTCAAGTGTTTCGGGCACGTCGCCGGCGACGATGCGGTGGGCCAGCCCCTCGACGATGGCCGTCTTGCCGACGCCGGGCTCACCGATGAGAGCCGGATTGTTCTTGGTGCGGCGGGACAGGATTTGCACCATCCGTTCTATTTCTTTGACCCGGCCGACGACGGGATCCAGCCTGCCTGCTTTGGCGGCCGCGGTCAGGTCAAAGGAAACGGCATCCAGGGTAGGCGTCTTGCCCGGGGCTTTGCCGGGTTTGGCGGCGGCGGGGTTGGTGCGGTTGGCGGCGCCCTGCTGCAGGACCTTGGTGATCTCGGCGCGGACGCGGTCGATGGAAATGCCGAAGGAATCGAGCACGCCGGCCGCCACGCCCTCGCCCTCGCGGAGAAGGCCGAGCAGGAGGTGCTCGGTGCCGATGTAGTTGTGGCCCAGGTTGCGGGCTTCGTCGATCGCCAGTTCGATGACCTTCTTGGCGCGGGAGGTAAGGCCGGTCTCACCGGCGGACGGCTTCTCGCCGCGGCCGATGACGAACTCGACGGCAGACCTTAACTTGGCCAGGTTGACGTCCAGGTTGACCAGGACGCGGGCGGCGACGCCGTCTTCCTCGCGGACCATGCCGAGGAGGATGTGTTCGGTGCCTATGTAGTTGTGATTAAGTTGCTGTGCTTCTTCCTGCGCGTAGGTGAGAACGCGGCGGGCGCGCTCGGAAAATTTGTCGAAACGACTAGCCATGACAAACCTCTTAAACGGGGATACTCATCTAATTATAGGCCAAATAAGGCACCTCGTAAAGCATTTTAGCTTTGGGGGCGAATATAAGACGGCCGCGCGCCTGGTTTCTCCTTATCCTCGATGCCTCACCCAAATCTGTCTTTGCGAGACCCGCGATGGAATCGGGGCCGCGGCAATCTCCCCCGAATTGTCCGAAATCCAACGGGGAGAGGGGTAATATCCAACTTTCCTCGCCCCTGGTGGGAGAGGAATTGAAGGAGAGGGGGAAGACTCCCGATCAATCCTCGATGCCTGAGTCGAGGCATATTCGCGTTGTGAACCACTATCCCTGGACCGGCCTGCCTTTCACCGTCCTCCTGCCTAGAATTATCGAGATCTCCAGGGCGTGGGGATTGCGCCGTCTCGCCGCCGATGTCACCGGCCTGGGCGCGCCGCTGTGCGCCTCGCTGAAACAATCCATGGGCCACCGAATTGTTTCATTTGTTTTCACAACATCTTCTAAAAGCGCCCTCGGCTACGAACTCCTGGCGGCGGCGGGGACGGGAAGACTTTCACTCTACGCCCGGGACGCCTCGGCGGAATGCGACGAGGCATGGCGGGAACTCGAAAGCGCCCAGGCGGACTACAAGCCCAACCGGACGCTGAACTTTTACGTCGCTCCCGGCGCGCGGCCACGACGATTACCTGATGTCGTTGGCGCTCACCGTCGAGGCCGCGGGCAGGTATGAACCGCGCTCGGCGGTGGGGAGGGTGGGGTGACTTCAGGGGTTTATCCGCCGGGGTGAGTGGGATAAACCTCCTGGAACAGCCAGGTGGACAGATACCGCTCCCCGGTATCGGGCAGGACAACCACGATCAGTTTGCCCTTCATCTCCGGGCGTTTGGCTAATTCGACCGCCGCCCAGGCGGCCGCTCCGGAAGAGATGCCGGCCAGGATTCCCTCTTCCCGTGCCAGCCTCCGCGCCATGATGCCGGCGTTTTCATCGGACACCCGGATGATCTCATCGACCAGGTCGGTTCTCATAACCTGAGGCACGAAACCGGCGCCGATGCCCTGGATCTTGTGCGGACCGGGTTTGCCTCCGGAAAGTACCGGAGATGCGTCCGGTTCGACTGCAAATGCCTTAAAAGACGGCTTGCGTTTCTTCAATTCTTCGGCTACGCCGCTGATGGTGCCGCCGGTGCCGACCCCGGCCACCAGCGCATCGACCGCCCCGCCGGTGTCCCGCCAGATTTCATCAGCGGTGGTCAGGCGGTGGATCTCCGGGTTGGCCGGGTTCTTGAACTGCCCGGGCAAGAAATAGCCGGGGTGGGCGGCCTGGATCTCCTGGGCCCGCCGGATGGCGCCGGACATGCCCTCCGAACCGGGGGTGAGCACGATTTCGGCGCCGAGAATCGCCAAAAGCTGGCGGCGTTCCATGGAAAATGTCTCCGGCATGGTCAGGATCAGCCGGTAGCCGCGCGCCGCGGCGGTAAAGGCCAGGGCGATGCCGGTGTTACCCGACGTCGGTTCGACGATGGTGTCGCCGGGTTTGAGCTTTCCCGAGGCCTCGGCATCGGTAATCACGGCGACACCGATGCGGTCCTTGACGCTGTGCAGGGGATTGAAAGATTCCAGCTTGGCCACCACCTGCGCCCCCGCCCCCGCGGTGACGCGGTTTAGCCTTACCAGCGGCGTGTTGCCGATGGTTTCGGTGATATCGCCGGCGATGCCGCGGGTGAGCGCCGGGAAGCTCCTGTTGCGGTAATTCACCTTTGGAATCTCAGTCACACTTGCCATTTTGATCTCCTTTGGGGTTTTGTGTCCCGGTATTAGAGAAGCAGCCAGCACGGGCCAGGAGGTTGGGTAAAACCCTGACTCTTTCGGGTTTAATATTGCGCCTCCCGGTCCAAAAATCAAGATTGGGTACTAGATATAGTACATGTCATCCTGGGGAGATGTCTTAGCCTTCTGCTTGGCTACCAGATCGGCTAGTGTCGTCTGATCCAGCACCGAAGTTATGGCCTTGCCCACGTCGCCCCAGATATCCCTGGTGGCGCAAAACGGGGAACGGTCGCATTTGTCGGGGTTGTGGATGCAGTACACTGGCTCGATGGGGCCTTCCAGTAGGCTGACTACCTCGCTTAAACGGATGGACTCGGGAGGCTTGGCAAGTTTAAGACCGCCGTGAGAGCCACGGACAGACTGGATCAGCCTGGAATCGACAAGCGGCCCGACAAGCTGCTCGAGATAGGAAAGCGAGATCTGTTGTCTGGCGGCGATGTCTTTTAAGGGAATGACATCCTCACCGTAATGTTGGGCAAGATCAAGCAGCGCCCTGGTGCCGTATCTGGCTTTGGTACTGAGTTTCATTTCAGGTCCTCAAAAGATAAAGTTGATTAAACAGGTCGACATAGTCTACAATCAGTTGACAAGGATGTCAAACACCTGGGAGGCACAAAATGGAAAGGCTAAGAATTAGTACAATGACAACCAATATTTCCCAACCCCAAGATCGGCCGTATCGCAAATCCAGGCAGCCTGGGGGAGCCCGGGGGTTCGCGCCCGTGCGGTCCGATGTGACTTTGATTGCAGACTTAACTCCCGGAGGTTGTAAAATATGAAACAGAGGCCTTCGCCAGCCGCAGTATTCAGAACAGGGGGTCCAGATGGCTGAAATCAAGATCAATTGCCTTGGGGAAACTTGCCCGATCCCCCTGGTAGAGACCCGGAAAGCCATAAGAAAAGCCCTGCCCGGAGATATCATCGAGATCACCGGCGACCACCCGGCTTCCAAAAAAGAAATCCCCATGGCGGTCCAGGAAATGGGGCTGGAACTGCTGGAGGTCAAGGGCGACGGGGGCACCTGGACGATCAGGATCCGGCGATGACCGGGTCCACGCCAATTCCCTGCTAGGAGGTTAATGATGGCCGATAAAATTACCATTGTGCTGCACAGCGGGGATATGGATAAGGTGTACAGCGCCCTCATCATCGCCAACGGCGCCCTGTCCATGGGCATGGAAGCATCCATATTCTTTACCTTCTGGGGACTCCAGAGGCTAAAGAAGGGCGGCCTGGACAAGGGGCCGCTGTCCAAGATGCACATGCTGGGCCTGGGAAAATGGATGGTGAAAAACCGGATGAAAAAGGTCAATGTGGCCTCCCTCGACAGGATGCTCACCGATTTCAAGGAACTGGGCGGCAAAATCCTGGCCTGCGATATGACGATGGAGATCATGGGCATCAAGAAGGAGGACCTGAGGGAAGACCTGATCTCCGACTATTGCGCCGTGGGCACTTTTGTCCTGGAAGCCAAGAATTCGAAAGTCAGTTTATTTATTTAAGGCCTGATATGAACGATAAATCTGTTTATTTAGACAATGCCGCGGCGACCAGGCTCGACGAGCGGGTGCTCGAGGCGATGTCGCCGTATTTTTTCCAGACCTATGCCGTGGCGACGTCCGAATTCGCTTACAGCCAGGGAATAGAGGCAAAAGAAGCCCTTGACGGCGCGCGCGGGCGGCTGGCCGGCCTGCTGGGTGTCACTCCTGAGGAGTTCATCTTCACCTCGGGGGACACGGAGTCATCCAACATAGCGTTGAAAGGCGTCGCCAAGGCGCTTGGCAAGAGCAAGGGGCGCCACATCATCACCTCCAGGATCGAGGATTTCCCGGTCCTGCAGAGCGCCAAAGCGCTCGAAAAAGACGGTTTCTCGGTGACCTACCTCGGCGTCGACGGCGAAGGGTTCGTCGATCTCGATCAATTGGAGGAAGCGATCACCGGTGAGACGATCCTGGTTTCGGTGCAGCATTCGAACCAGGAAATCGGCACCGTCCAGGACATCGAGGCGATATCCAAAATCTGCCGCAGCCGGAATACCCTGTTTCATTGCGACGCGACCCATTCCTTCAGGCGGCTGCCCATCGATCTGTCCAGGGTACCCATCGACCTGCTGACGGTGTCCGCCCATACCATCCACGGCCCCAAGGGCATCGGCGGGCTGGTGGTGCGCAAGGGCACCACCCTGGGAAAACTGATGGACGGCGGATTCCAGGAATTTGACCGGCGACCCGGGTTGGAAAATATCCCCGGCGCCATCGGCTTTGCCCGGGCGGCCGAGTTGGTCGACGAGGCCGAAAACGACCGCCTGAGAGCCATGCGCGACCACGCCATTTGGCGCATCTTGAACGAGATCCCTTCGGTGACGCTGAACGGTTCACCGGTCGACCGTCTGCCGCAGAACGTAAACGTCAGCTTCCACTTCGTCGAAGGCGAGTCCATAACGCTGCACCTGGACATGCGCGGCTTTGCGGTGAGCACCGGGTCAGCCTGCTTCAGCCGGTCGCTCCAGGGCAGCCATGTCATTTACGGCATCGGCGGCGACCATGAGCGCGCCCACGGTTCCATCCGGTTGTCGCTGGGACGCTACAACACGCTCGAAGAGGTGGACGCCGCGGTGACCGCCCTGGCCGAGGTAACCAGGGAACTCCGGAAAATCAGCCCGTTGGGAAAGTAGGAGAAAGATATGCCGAACCTGCCGTATACCGATAAAGTAATGGAGCATTTCAAGCACCCGCGCAACGTGGGGCGGATTGAAAATCCCGACGGTAAAGCCACTGAGGGCAGCCCGGCCTGCGGCGACATGGTGTCGGTGTATATCAAGGTCGACGACCGGACGAAGAAACTCTCAGATATCAAATTCGAGTCCTATGGCTGCGCCTCCAACATCGCCACCGGATCGATCATCACCGAACTGGCCCGCGGCAAGACGCTGGAAGAGGCCAAAAACATCACCTGGCAGGAGGCCTCCGAAGCCCTGGGGGGTTTACCCAAGATCAAGTCCCACTGCTCGGTACTGGCGGTGGAGGGGCTCCGGTCGGCGATTCAGAATTACGAGGAAAGGTACGGCCTGATCACGGAAAGGGAACCGACCACGGTCGAGGGCATCCGGAAACGCCTGAAGAAGGTCATCAACCCGATTAGCGGCCTTGACGTGATGAGGACGAACCTGGTCAAGGACATCTCGCTAAACGAAGGGCGGGTGACCATCGATCTCGACCTGCCGCAGAACCACCAGTTCGCCCCGGCGATCCAGGATGAGATCAAAGAGAAAATCGAGCCGCTCTGGGATGTGAAAGAGGTAGTTATCAACTACACAGATTGATAGGGCTTTAAGCTTTCAGCTATCAGCAGTCAGCTTTCGGCTCAAAAAATCCCAAATCCCCCCGGATTTGGGATTAACATCGCGCCCCGCCTTCGCGGGGCGTGACGCGAGGATAGAAACGGAAAAAGGAGGGGCGACCCATTTGGGTCGCCCCTGCCGTTAACAGGACGATTGGAAGGAAGCTACCCTATTTCTGGACGAAGGGCAGCACCTTTAACGTCGCCAGGGTGTCAAGGTCGTTGGCCTGGAGCCGCGACTGGGATAGTGTGTAAAGGACATTACCGATGTAGAGGCTGCGGGTGATCTCACCGGCGCCGCCGTAAAAATACTGGCCGCTCTTCTGGAAGGCATCGCTGGTATCGTAGTGGCTGATCTTGCCCTTTAAGGTGAAGCCGCCATTCAAAGTCAGGTTGTAAACATAGGCGCCCTGGAAGACGTATTCACCCTGCTGGTTCTTAGGTTGACCGGGCTTCAGCTCCGCCACCGTTACGGGCAGCACCAGCAGGCCGGATTCTTTATCGAAGAGCAGTGCCTTGTGGTCGGCAGCCGCCAGGCTCTCCGAGCCCCGGTCGCCGATAACTTCTTTGTAGACCTCTATCGGATTGGCGACATCGGTCACATCGAAGAGCGCCAGCTTGACGCCCTGGATGGCGGTGTAATAGACGGCGTTTTCGGTATGGATCAGGTCGGCGTCGATGCTGGGGTCGACTTCCTTGCCGATGCCGATGAGGTGGGTCTCGTCGTAGGGCTGCAGGTAATCGCTGTAACCCGGGATCTTGAGTTTGCCGAGGATCTTCGGCGATGCCGGCTGGGACAGGTCGATGACGAAGAGCGGATCGACATGCAGGAAGGTCACCATGTAGGCCCGCTTGCCCATGAACCGGACGGCGTAGATGCTTTCGCCGGGGGCAACGTCCTCCAGCGCGCCGGCGGCCTTCATCGACGCGTCGAGCACGTAGATATTGTTGGTGGAGGTGTCGCGGTTGTTCACATAACCGCTGATGGTGGTGGCGATGCGGAAGTAGCCGTTGTATTCGTCCATGGCGAACTGGTTCAGGATATGTCCCTTTACCTTGCCAGTGGCGGCGAAGGCGGCGTTGCCACCTTTCAGGGTGAACTTGGTGATGACGGTGCTCTGAGTGTTATCGGAAACCGTCATGCCGATGTCGCTGTAAACCGGCCAGGAGGTCTGGGCGACATAAAGACTGTCGGTTGAGGCATAAACATTCTCGCCGCTGCCGACGACGACGGTCTTGCCAATCTCTTTATTAGCGTCGGCTATCGACATCGAGGCGATAGTGAGGAAGCTGGCCGCCTGGACGGGCGGGATATAGCCTATCTGGTTGTAGCCGGCGATGGGCTTCAAGTCACTGGATTTCGCGTCGCCGATAGTCTCCCGGTAGGAGGGGATGAGGTCGGCGGCGGTGGGTTTGGTCTGGGTGTACACGGGATAGGAATTAACGACGAAGTAGACATCTGAACCGATCTTGCGGGCGGTCAGGTAGGAACCCTCAATATCGACGCTCTTGAGCAGCTTGGGATTCGAGCGATCTTTAATGTCGTAGAGTTTGACCGATACTATGCCGGTCTGAACCGGGTAGGGCATTATCGAAATGCCGCCTTTAACATCTGCGGGCAGGATGGTCGGGTAGCCGGGATCGCCGCCGGTGGCGTAAGTAGCGCCGAAGACCACCATCCGGTCTCCGTCAATAAACAGTTCCTGAGGGGTAAATCCGGAGATGGTGATTTGTCCGACGATCTGGGCTGACTGCGCCGGGTAAGCCTGGGCCAGGTAGATGGTGTTGCCGGATACCACGTAGATGTACTTGCCGTCGGTCTTAACAATGTCGGCTTCATCCACGCCGGCCACCTGGACATTGGTGCCGGAGTAGGCGATGTCACTGGCGGCATTGGCGGCGCCGGCCTGGGCGGCTTCAGGGGCCATTACGCCGGGCGGCACAATTCCCCCTTTGGTGTAATAGTTGCCGGAATAGCCGCGGGATTGGGCCTGGGTAAAGGCGGTAACGAGCGCCTCCTCCGAGGCGAAAGTAGGCAACCCGGAAGCCGGATCATTGGTTTCACCAGACCCGCAGCCGGGAATGGTCAACATGCCGGCAAAGGCCAGGAGACTTAAACCGAAAATGGCGATTTTTTTCATAGTGCGTCAACCTCGAGGCGAGTTTCTACAAGGTATAACGCAGGGGGAGGGGGAAAGTTATGGGGGGCTCTATGGATGTTACGTTTTCTTGGTGATATTCTAATCAGGCCGATACCTTTTTGTACAGGAGGGGTGAAAAATGGACGCAAGAATCTTGACCTCAAAGACCATCGCAGGTAATCAAGAGAATTGGGCAATTCAGCATGGTCTCGGTTGTTGCCGCTATACACAAAAGGTCGAAGACAATCTGTTCGAAAATTTCATGGACTCACGTACGAAAAGAGAGTTCAGCGATGGTAAGGGTCGCGAGCTTGAAGGTGCAAAAGCACATATGAAAGCACTTTGTTCCTCCTCAGCCTTGGTAGTAAATTTCTTCGATTATTGGCGTCGGAATGGCCTTCTCAAAGGTATTGGACACGTGTTAGACGTTGAAGGACAGATATCCGATATGCTATTTGAAAAGACTCACCCAATTACAGGATTAGAAACTCGAACTCCTCCCCATCTGGATATCGAGTTTAGATCTGCTATACCGTTTGCGATAGAGTCAAAATTCACAGAGACATACCATCGAAAGACACGACGAGTTGATCAAGAAACGCATCTTAAAGCCTATCTTGTCCTCGAAGACATTTGGATAAGTTTGCCAAAGTTGAGGTACTTAGCGGAATTAATAGATAAGCAATCGGAGGAGAAAACGGACTTCGAATATTTGGGTGTTCCCCAATTGATCAAACATATATTAGGATTACATTGTGCATACGGCAATCAATTTGTATTGTGCTACCTGTGGTATGAAGTCCCATCGCAAGAGGCTTCACGGCATAAGTACGAATTAGCGCAATTCGAGAAGGGTATCTCAGGGGAGGTGCCATTTAGGTCCTTAACATACCAAGATTTGTTTAATAAAGTTCGTGAACTTCAAGAGGTCAATTTGGACTACCTAGAATACATCAGTAAGCGGTATTTTGAGCCCACAATTTACCCAATCCACTCCAAACCCAACCACACCGTTTCGACAACGAATAAACCCATCCCCACCTGAAAAAGGTTATCAGCCAGCCATTTTGGCAGGAAGATATCCGAGATCTGGCCGTTTTCGGCGCCGATGTTTTCAGCCATCGTCCGCAGCGGGCAGGTCCATTTGTTGAAAATGAGGACCAGGCCCTCGACGAGATGTGTCCCATAGGTTATCGCCAGTATCCATGTAAACGTCGCCGTCGCCGCGGCGTAGATGTTGTAGATGAAACAGGCGAACATCCACCAGAAAGCGACGCTGTGGAGGGTTTTGATGATAAAAATCTGCCTGGCGCGGGTCAGTGTATTAGAAACCATGTCTGCTGTCCGTTATGCGATAAGCGAGAAGCTTGACCCGGTCCTGAATCATCAATTGTAACCCGCAGTAAGCCCAAACAAAGCCGGCATCGGCCCAGCCCAACGGCGTCATCAGGAATCCGTAAACCGCGATCAAGGTTGCCAATATCTGGGTGCCGATAACTGCCAGCAGGAGGATTTTCGCCGGGCGGATCGACCAGAACGGTCCCCTGGTCCTGGCGGAGAATAGCATCAGGTGCCCGGCAATCGAGAATTTCAGGTACATCATTGTCATCAGGACGTCATTCGGGAGGTGAAGAACCTGGCGTCCCAACACGAAAATAAGAAAAGATGAAAGGACGCCGTATATTCCGAGTTGTGTCGCCACGCCCAGGACAGTCCTGAAGTTCCATCTCTCCGGTTTGTCCGACGGCCTGGTATTGTCGTAAGCGATGGTCAATATCGCCCCGTCATTAAGTATTGCCAGAAGCACGATCATGATCGGGGTAACCGGATAGATGCCGTAAACCAGGATAGCCAAGGTCAAAAACAGTAGAACCCGGATGGTTTCCGATATGCGGTATATGGCGTAGCTGAGCATCCGCTGGAAGGTCTTCCTGCTTTCCTTGATGGCATCGACGATCACCGAAAGCCCGGGATTCAGGAGCACGATCTCAGCCGCGGAACGTGCGGCATCGGTAGCCCCGGCCACGGCAATCCCGGCATCCGCTTTCTTGAGCGCCGGGGCATCGTTGACGCCGTCGCCGGTCATCCCGACGATGTGTCCCTGGCGTTGAAGCATATCGACGATGCGGTACTTGTGTTCCGGGAACACCTGGGCGAAACCGTCGGCCTGTTCTATGGCGTTCATCAGCTTCCCGTTCTTGATAGAGCCGGTTTCCTCGAAAACGCTGGCATCGAAAATGTCGGTGCCCAGCCCAAGTTCCTTTGAAATCTCCTTTGCGATCGCCACCTGGTCGCCGGTAAGCATTTTCAGTTCGACGCCCATTTTTTGAGTCGCGGCAACGGTTTCTTTGGAATCCACACGCAGAGGGTCGAAGAGTGGGATCAGACCTTCGAAATGCCAGGCGCCCGAGTTGTCGGTCCGAGCTACCCCCAGAGAACGGTACCCCTTAGCGGCGAAACCGTCGATGACCCCGGCGATATTTTCTGTTTGCGAAGCCAGGGAAGGGTCCAAGGCTATCACGATGTGAGGCGCCCCTTTGGTGACCTTAAAAGTTGATGAGCCCTGCTCGACCTGGGCTTCGGTGCGCTTGCTCACCGGGTCAAACGGGGTGAAATGGACGGTCTCGAAGTCTTTCAGTTCCTCCGGGCTGACGATGGCGCAAATGGCCTGGTCTATGGCGTCCCTGCTTTCCGTCCGGGAAGCCAGGGCGGCGTCGGCCATGATCTGCCGGGCGGAGATGCCGGGGATGGCGAAAGGTTCTCCGGCGGTGAGGCTGGCCTGGGTAAGCGTGCCGGTCTTATCGGAGCAAAGGATATCGATGCCGGCGACCTCTTCCACGGCGTTGAGCCTGGTGACTATAGCCCGTTTTAACGCCAGGGTTTTGGCGCCGAGAGACAGGGTGACCGACATCACCGCGGGCATGGCAACCGGCACCGCGGCGATGGTGAGGACTACTACAAACCTCAGGACTTCCAGGAAAGACTGGTGGCGGGCGAGGGCGACGCTGACGAGGATAACGGCCAGCACCACGGCGATCAGTATCAGGTAGTCGGCCATTTTCAAAACGGCGCGCTGGAGGTGGCTCCTGGTGACGGTGTCCTGGACCAGGTTTACCGTTTTGCCGTAGAAGGTGTTTTTTCCGGTGCCGAAAATCAAGGCGTCGGCCTCGCCCCGCCTGATTATCGATCCCGAATAAACGGCGTCGCCGGGCTGGCGTTCAACCGGCAGAGATTCGCCGGTAAGTGCTGACTGATCAAGTTCTACAGGGTCCCCGTTTATAAGTTTGGCATCAGCGGGCACGATGTTGCCGAGGCTTAACCTGACGATATCTCCGGGTACCAATTCCCGTGAGGCGACGGTTGCCCATTTGCCGTCACGCTTGACCAAAGCCTGGATTGCCAATTGTTTCTTCAAGGCGGCTACAGCGTCACCGGCCTGGTATTCTTCGTGGAAGCCCACTACCGCGTTTAGCAACAGAAGGGCGATGATGAGAATGAGATCAGGCCAGTGGTGCAGGACGGCCGACAGTGCCGCGGCAATCATGATCATCAAGGGAATCGGCCCCCAAAAGTAGGACAGGAACCTGATTAAGGGACTAACCCGTTTTTCTAGGATTTCATTGAACCCGAATTTGGCGAGGCGCAGTTTTACCTCTGATTCGGCGAGCCCGTTCGTAGAGGTTTCAAGTTGCTTGATCGAATCTGCGACCGAGAGATTTTTAAAATCCGGATGAATGTCTATCGGCGTTGCCTTAATTGGTTTTCAGTCGTTGAAAATGACGTTCGTTGCTGTTTCATCTTCCGGGACGTCGGCCTAAGTGTATTATAGCCTGATACCCGGTGTCGGAGACAAAAAATCTTTGAGACGCGAGATATATTTTGGCGCTTGAAAATACGAGGAGAGAATTATGTTTCAGAAATAACCCTTCTCCGAGTTTGCCGTTATCATTAGCGGAGGGCAATGAAATGAAGAGTTGGCTCCGGCGTTTCCCGGTATTTATCCTTGTCGCGGCGATAACGGTGACTCTTGCGCTGGGCGCGTGTACGGCAAAAGGGCCGGCAACCGAAGGATTTGCCATATACCTGACTAAAAACGATATTTCCCCGGCGATGCTTCCCGCGATGAACTACATCGGGCTCGCCGATGCGCCACTGATCAGCGGCGACGATGTCGTTTCCTACAACGCCGAAACCCACGAAATAAGGCTGAGCGATCAGGCCTTCATTAAGATTACCCAAATTGAGGTTCCGACCGCCGGCAAGTCCTTCGTGGTTTGCGTGGATAAGCAGATTATGTACGTCGGGGCCTTCTGGACGCCGATTTCATCGCAATCTTTCGATGGAATTACGATTATGAAACCGCTCACGACTGACCCGAAGACTATTACGGTAAGGCTGGGATATCCCATAGCAAGCTTTTTCAAAGGATATGACCAGCGATCAAACCCGAAAATCATCGATGCCCTGGAAAAGGCGGGGAAGCTGGCGGGGTAGTGAAGCAGTTCGATTTCCAATTGAGACCGGATACCACCCGACCAAAGCGGGCGGGTTAAAAACCCGCCCCTACGACCGACGTGATATTCGGAGGAGATTGCCACGGGATTCCCAACCGTCCTCACCCCAGCCCTCTCCCGCCGTCAGCGGGCGAGGGAATAAAGAGGAGGAATTCCTAGGAAGTCCCTCGCAAAGATAAAATGAGTCGATTTCCGATTGCTGACGGTAGCATACAACCAAGGCGGGCGGGTTAAAAACCCGCCCCTACGGCGATTGTGATACTTCGGAATCGTTCTCATTGTGTATTGATCTAAAATTCATTGAATGATTATTGACATTCCTCCGCCCGGTTGTATACTCAAGTCAGCATGCTCACTCTCCAGACCCTGGCAGCTTCGACAATTTACCTGCTGGCGTTGATCAATCCCATCAGCAAGGTCTTTTTCCTGGCTTCCGCGGAAGATGCAAAGCGCGGGAGAGACCTGCTCCTAGTGTCGCTGGAATCCTCAGCGGCGGCGCTATTGATACTGGTGGTTTTCATCATCCTCGGCAACGTCGTTTTCACCAGCGTCTTTCACGTTGACATATATTCGTTCGAGATATTGGGCGGCATCGTGCTGTTCACGCTGGGCTACCGGGCGCTCACCCGGGGCGTGTTCTACGAGGCACAGGAGAGCCAGCGCCTTTCTGAACACGCCATCATGCCGCTGGCCTCCCCGCTCATCGCCGGCCCGGCCACTATCACCGCCGTCATCGCCCTGACTGCCCAGAACGGCGCCCTGCAGACGTCGCTCTCAACTTTCATCGCCGTCGCCGTCAACTTCGTGTTCATGCTGCTCTCCATCCCCCTTTTCAGGTTTCTCAGGCACTACAATATGGTCGGCGCGTTGATACGCGTCACCGGGCTGATAGTGTCGATGATCTCGGTGCAGTTGATACTGGAGGGGCTCAGGAACTGGGCGGAGACGCTTTAGGTTAGGATAAGGGCGATGGAACGGCTATGGGGCGCCATACCGCAGAGGAATCGTTTTGGTGAAGTTCAGAAGCCTGGTGCGGTCGGTAAGTTCGAAGAATAGTTTTTTAAGCTCTGATATTTCCCCGACAAGATATAACTGTTTAGATTTATCGAATTCAGATAACGAGTTCTGGCTCCTGAGATCGAGCCTGGATAATTGGAGTTCTTCCTGCTCAATCCGGCAGGCGATAGTGTAGGCTTCAGCAGCTATACGACGCCCGTCTTCCATCCCGATTTCCAGCTAATAACCCAATATATATTATAGTCCCCAAACAAAGCTTTTTGGTTATTAAAGTCTATAAAAGTCCTATACATAAAATCTCATAACCTGAAATTACGCCCATCCCGGTTTTGTACCTATCGCAAACGATCGTTGAAGCGTTACGGAAGGCCAGACCTCCCCAACCCCGCCGGTTCCGGTAATCTGCAGCCTGATGCTTACCTGGGAAAAGATGGCCGGCGAGAAATTCAGAGCCCGGATGGGGAATCGCCTGCCTAGATGGTTTCTTCCGAAGCCGGGGCTTCTCCATCGATTCCCGGTGTCAGGCTCTCCCTGAGGGCCTGGCGGATGTCGCGGACCGGAATCAATTTGAAATCAGGGGAGGGGGATTTGACCCGGACGTTAGCCGGAATGATAGCCTTCTTGAAACCGAGGCGATCTGCCTCAGCCAGCCGGCGCTCAATCTGGGGCACGTTCCTTATCTCGCCGGACAAACCGAGTTCTCCGATGGCGACGAGCGAAGCGTCGACAGGCGCATTTTTGTAGCTGGAGGCGATGGCGAGGGCTGTCGCCAGATCGGCGGCGGGCTCGTCCAGGTGCAGCCCGCCGGTCGCCGAGGCGATGACGTCCTGGGTGCCGAGTTTCAAATAAGCCCGGCGGGAAAGTACGGCGGTGATGATGATCAATCGTCCGAAATCGAGACCGTTGGCGGTGCGGCGGGGCTGGCCGAAGCTGGTCATGTTGGTCAGCGCCTGGATTTCAACGAGTAAAGGCCTTGAGCCCTCGAGAACAGGCACCACAGCCGACCCGACGGTATTCTGACGGTCGCGGGACAGGAAGACTTCCGAGGGGTTCTCGACCTGCCTCAGGCCGTCTTCCTTCATCTCGAAGATACCGACCTCGTTGACCGAGCCGTAACGGTTCTTGATCGAGCGGAGAATGCGGTAGCTGGAGAACGGCTCTCCCTCAAGGTACAGCACGGTGTCGACAATATGCTCGAGGAGCCTCGGTCCGGCGATGGCCCCGTCCTTGGTAACGTGTCCGGCGATGAGCACCGGAGTCTGCGACGATTTTGCCCAGGTGACCAGGCGAGCAGCGCATTCACGGACCTGGGAGACGCCGCCGGGAGCCATCTCGATGTCAGGGGCGTAAACAGTCTGAATCGAATCAATGATGACAAGCGAAGGAGAAAGCTTATCCATCTCGGCAATAATGTTATCGAGGTCGGTCTCATTCAGCAGGTAGAGGCCGTCGCCTTCGATGCCAAGCCTCCTGGCGCGCATCTTGATCTGAGGGCGGGTTTCTTCACCGGAGACGTATAGCACCGGCGACTTCGCGAGTTCCGCCATCTGGGCGGCGACCTGGAGGAGCAGGGTGGATTTGCCGATGCCCGGTTCGCCGCCGACCAGCGACAAGGACCCCGGCACCAGCCCGCCACCGAGAACGCGGTTGACTTCACCCATCGTGAGGGCGATACGTTCGTTACCGGTGATTTCGATGTCGGGCAGGGGTTGGGGGGCGTTGTTAGCGATCTTTCGTGACGATGACGATTTAACGGCAGCCACGGTCTGTTCGAAAAGGGTGTTCCAATCGCCGCAGCCGGGGCATTTACCCTGCCACTTGGCGGACTCCTGGCCGCAGCCGGAACAGACGAAGATGACGCGTGACTTTGGCATGGGGAGACTTTAGCGCAACGGGGTGCCAGGCGCAAGCAAACCCAGTTTGGGGACCTGAATAATACCAATAATACCGATTTCCAATAATCCAATTTCTCTCCCGAAGGGTTTAGTCCTGCCTGTCCTTTTGGGGAGTTTTTGGGGATATCGAGGGTTTTTCCACTATCCGTACTTATCGAGGGGCGTTGTATCTGGTGTAACGAGCCGGCCAGCCCGAAGAAAAAGGAGAAAATCAGATAATGGAGAATATTTTAAAAAGGAAAAATGCCATCTGGGTCATGGTCCCGATACTTGCCCTATCGCTGGTTCTTGGAGCATGCGCCAGCCCAAACACCGACGCGGCGATCAACCCGCCGACGACCACCGACACGACCGAAAACAACAGCTACATGCCACCTCTGGACAACCCATCCAAGACGATCAAAGTCGAATACCTGTACGACGAACTTGCCTCACAGAAACACATCACCTATGACGTCACCATCGAAAACGGCGGTTCGCTCATCGTGACACTCGGCTCAAACCCCAGCACCGGGTACGATTGGCAGAAAGCCGTCATCAGCAATGGAAATGTCTCATCCGAATACACCTGCCAATTCGTCGCGCCGCCGAGCGGGATAGTGGGCGCTGCCGGAAAACAGGTATGGACATTCAAGACGCTTCAACCTGGGCAGACAACAATCAGTTTCAACTACAGCCAGCCGTGGCAGGGCGGAGTCCAGAATGAATGGACACTGGCGCTCAACGTGACTGTAAAATAGAATTTCTCGCCATTAGAAAAGGTGGAGGATGTTGTCCTCCACCTTTTGTTTTTGCTGGAAACCACTAGTTGACGCCCTGGGTTATGGGTGTTATTCTTGTAAAATTAGATTCATTACTCTGGTGACGATTACAGAGAGCAGGGGATGTGATGAAAGTTGCTATCGCTTCCGATGACGGCAAAAATATCAGCCAGCATTTCGGCCGCGCGGCTTATTACATTGTCTACACTATAGAAAATGACAAGGTCGTCTCCAAAGAAGTTAGGGAAAAGGTGGGGCACCATTCTTTCATAGAAGCCCCGGGATCCCATTCCTGCCATGATCACGGCGGCGAGCACGGCATGGATGCCGAGTCCCAGAACAAGCATGTTTCTATGCTCAGCGCCGCGGAAGATTGCAACTATATCGTCGCCGGGCACATGGGCGGCGGCGCTTACCATTCCATGGTGAACCAGGGAATCGAACCTCTGCTGACCGACGTCAAGGATGCAGACCAGGTTGTTAAAGCCATTGTCGAAGACCGTTTCCAGAACGAAATCGACAGATTGCACTAGTTCAGGAGAGATATAAATGCCGATCTACGACTACAAATGCCGCGCCTGCGGCCACGTTACCGAACTGCTGGTGTCCTATACCGGGAAATGCCAGGACTTTTCCTGCTCCAGCTGCGGCGGCACCGACCTGGAACGCCAGCGCTCGGTTCCCATCGTGCTCAGCCGGTGCAATCCGGGCGGCAAAACCTGCTGCGGAGCCGAAGACCGGAGCCAGGTTTCAGGATGCGGTGGCGGCGGCTGCTGCGGCGGGCATTAAACCTGGGATTTTTCACGCCTTTTAATGAACTCCTTGGCGGCTTTGCGGGCTTTGGGGCTGGGAGCGTTCAGATAGAAACGGGCAAACTCAAGGACGGCGGTTTTGTCCTCGATTTCATCCCAATTCTTATCCAATGATTCAAGCGCGCTGGAGGCGATCAAGGCCTTCCGTGATGGCGTGTGGTGGGTCTTGTCAATGCTGGTCAGCAATTTCACGATATCTGAGCGGAGATCCGGCTTGGCTTTGAAAACCGAAGCGGCGTTCCGGGCGACGTGCATCGGGGCGATGAGCGAATTGTCGTCGAGCAGCGAAAAATACTGATTGAAAATGTCCTCGAACCAATCTTCCGTGTCTACCCTTGCCAAACCGGCTAACAGGTAGATACCGATGTACTTGGCATCAACGCCGGGGGCCCCGAGAAGGGCGGCGAATTCATCCCAGTAACGCGGGTAGAGCCGGGCGGGATGGGTTTTGGTCAGAAGGTGCAGCGCCTGAAAGCTCCTCTGTTTAATATCAAGGTCCCTGGAGGACAAACCGGAGACAAGCGCGGATAGTGCATCGTCATCGGTTTGAGCGTTTTTCGCCAGGGTTTCGATTTCGGCCTGGGTTGGTTTCATTTCAATTGCCCCATGGCTTTTTTCAAGCGAGTGATCGCTTCGGCGATGTCGGCGGCGGAAACCATGCGGTGTGTCACGGCGCGTACCCGCCGGGACCCGACGGAAATGAATTTGATACCGGCCTCCGCGGCTCGTTTAACGAAATCAGCGGCCAACAGGTTATCAGGCAGATCGATCATGACGATGTTGGTTTGCGGGTTTTCAACGACGAGACCCGGGATCTGACGCAGGCCATCTGCCAGGGTCCTGGCATTCTTATGGTCGTCAGCCAGTCGATCGACACAGTGCTCCAGGCAGACTATACCCGCGGCGGCGATGACCCCGGCCTGGCGCATGCCCCCGCCTACCATCTTGCGGAACTTTCTGGCACGGGCGATGAATTCCGTGTTGCCGCAGAGCACCGATCCGATAGGCGCCGACAAACCCTTGGAGAGGCAGAAATTGACCGAGTCGACCGGCTCGCAAAGTTCGACAGGGGCGACGCCCAGGGCGACGGCGGCATTAAACAGGCGCGCCCCATCCAGGTGAACCGTCAGACCCCGCCGGTGGGCCGCTTCAGACGCCTCGGCGGTGTATTCCACGTCCAGAACGGCGCCGCCGCAGTAGTTGTGGGTGTTTTCCAGGCACAAAAGCCTTGAGGTTGGCCAGTGCAGGTTGCCGGTACCCCTGACGGAGGAATCGATTCGGTCGATATCGATGGTGCCGTCGGTGTTGTTGGGTACGGTACGGAGAGAAACGCCACCGATTGCGGCGGCGCCGCCGGCTTCATTGAGAAAGATATGCGCCCGGTCGCCCAGAATTATTTCATCCCCATGACGGGTGTGGCTCAAAACCGCGATCAGATTACTCATCGTACCGCTGGGGGTGAAGACCGCCGCCTCCTTGCCAGTAATTTCGGCAGCGATAGCTTCCAGACGGTTGACCGTGGGGTCTTCCCCGAAAACATCGTCGCCAACCTCGGCGCGGTACATGGCATCTCGCATTTCCTGGGTGGGGTGGGTTATGGTGTCGCTTCGAAAATCGATAAATTTCATCCTTATCCTCACCTGTAAGTCGCGATGATTGTACACCAAGGGCAGTTCCAATAAACAGTTTTGTTGTTTGATTTATCCCCTTTGTGATCTGCCTGGTACCCGCCATACCCGCGAGAAGAGGCTGGATGAAAGAAGCCATCAGTTTTTTTTGTTCAGTATCAATGACGAAAAACGACATCCTAGCAGCGAATTTGGGAAAGAAAATTCAGGCCGATTATGAGGGGGCTGTGGTTAGGGGTATTCTTAAAGTGACATGGTTAATAAAATCATCACCGTGTTTATTTTGCTGGCTCTGAGCATCGGAGCCGCGGTAGCCCTGTTCAGGTACCCTGAAAACGTTTACCTGCAGCGAGCGTTGTCATCGGGGTTAACTCTGGCTGGCTTATACCTGGTCTTCAAGCTGATACTGGAGGAGGCGGTAGCCCGGAGCATCAGTGAAATCGCCTCCCGATTCAATTTCAGGCGGGTTATGTCCGCCTTTTTCTTTATCGGGGCGGCGATAGCCTTGACCAACATCTGGATCAACGCCCAGAACTTGCTAGTCGCTTACGGCCTCATTGGCGCCGGGGTGGCACTGGCCCTGCAAGACCTGTTCAAGAACCTGGCCGGAGGCCTGATGCTGTTCACCAGGGGCACTTACCGCATCGGCGACCGTGTCGAGGTGAATTCCAAAAAAGGGGATGTTATCGATATCGGTCTCCTGAATACCACCCTTCTGGAAATAGGTGAATGGGTGGGTGGAGACCAGCCGACCGGCCGCTTATGCCAGATTCCAAACGGTTTCATCCTTTCTCACGCAGTCCATAATTACACCCGTGACCACCATTTCATCTGGGATGAGATCAACATCCCGTTAACCTACGACAGCGATTGGCACCTGGCCCTGGACACAATTCTGAAATTGGTGACAATCGAAACGAAGGCGGCAACTACGGAGGCTCAGGACTCTTTTTCACGCCTGGCTGGCCGTTATTTCCTGCCCGGCAATGCCGGGGCGCCGAGTATCTTTGTAACCCTCACCGACAATTGGATCAACCTCACCGTTCGTTATATTTCGGAAGTCAGGAACCGGCGAGAAACCCGGGACAGGTTGAACAGGTTGATCCTTGACGAGATCACGAGGCTGGGCAGTGAAAAAGTCAGAATTTCATCCCAGACGTTGGGCGTTTCCGTAAAGCCCGAGAGTAATGGAGGCACTCGTCCCGTTCAAGCCTCCGGTTCCTGAACCCGATAACATCGCCACCCGCGACAGGCTCGCTTGTTTAACGGAAAGTCATTCCCGATAGCGTGCCTCCGTCCCGATGCATTATAATATTGCTGTGTACAATGGAGAAAAGGTCGCCGCAATCATTGCCGCCGCCGGGCGCAGCGAGCGGATGCAGGGCGTGGACAAGATTTTCACGATGCTGGGCAACCGGCCGGTTCTGTCGCGCACGGTCTATCCGTTCGAGTGTCATCCGTTCATCGACCGAATCGTCGTGGTGATCAATCCGGACCGGGTCACCCCGGCCGAAAAGCTGGCCGCGAATGAGAAATGGCGCAAAGTTACCGATATCATCGCGGGGGGCGAGCGGCGGCAGGATTCAGTAATGAAAGCCATCGCCCGGCTCGAGAACGACGTAAAATGGGTCATCATCCATGACGGGGCTCGCCCGCTGGTGCGGCTTGCTCAAATTGACGAGGGACTAGACGCCGCCGTGGAAACAGGGGCCGCCGTTTGCGCGGTTCCGGTGACCGATACTATCAAACAGGTGTCTGCGGCCGGTTTTATCGAGGCTACGTTAGACCGGGAGAAACTCTTCGCCGTTCAAACTCCCCAGGTCTTCCGCTATGAGATCATACGACGGGCTTATGATTCCGCGGCTCAGATGTCCGTAACCGACGATGCTTCGCTGGTCGAAAACCTGGGTATCCGGGTTAAGCTGTTTCCAGGTTCTTATGCTAATATCAAGATAACCACTCCGGAAAGCCTGGCCACCGCCGAAATGCTCTGGCGGAGAAGCGGAGATTAGGATGAAGATCAGAACCGGTCTCGGCTACGATGTCCATCGCCTGGCGCCAAACCAGAAACTGGTCCTCGGGGGGGTGGAAATCCCATTCAGCCACGGGCTCATCGGCTGGAGCGATGCCGATGTCCTGGTCCACGCGGTCATGGATTCACTCTTAGGCGCAGCCGGGTTGGGGGATATCGGCGTTCATTTCCCGCCTGGAGACCCCCAGTTCAAAGGCATCTCAAGCCTGAAGCTGCTCGAACGCGTCGGCGGCATGCTTAAAACCGCGGGATGGAAAATCGGCAATGTCGATGTTGTAATCGTGGCCGAACAGCCAAAGCTGCGGCCGTACATTGCCGCCATGTGCCAAAATATCGCCGGCACCCTGGGTATCGATCCGTCATCGATCAACGTAAAGGCGAGCACTTCCGAGGAACTGGGGTTCATCGGCCGCGAGGAAGGCATGGCAGCCTGGGCGACGGCGCTTGTCGAAAAATGAGGCCACTCCAGCGGCATCGATCTTCGTGGTAATTCGGGGTCAATAGACAGGCAGTGATGCCCGGGTGAAAAGCAGGCAAGGATGCCTGCTCTACCAGTTGTGCCGATGCGCAGCCATCCGTGATATACTCGCCCCATGAAAATATCCAATACCCTCACCGGCCGCAAAGAAGATTTTGTTCCCCAGGGCGATCCGGTCAAGATGTATGTCTGCGGCATCACGCCGCAGTCCGCCGCCCATATCGGGCACGCCATGAGCTACATCAACTTCGATGTCATCAGACGTTACCTCATCTATCGCGGCTATAACGTCAAGTACGTCCAGAACTTCACCGACGTCGACGATAAGATCATCGCCAAGGCGGCGCCCCTCGGCATCACGCCGCTGGAGCTGGCCGACCGGAACATAGGCGAATTTCTGTCTGATATGGCCGCAATCAATATCCTGCCGGCTACGGTTTATCCACGGGTGACGCAGGAGATCCCATCGATCCTCGCGCTGGTCAGGGGATTGGTCGAAACAGGATACGGTTACGAAGCCAACGGCTCCGTCTACTTCAGAGTTACCAAGCTGAACGACTACGGCAAGCTTTCCCATCGCACTCTCGACCAGATGCAGGCCGGCGCGCGCATCGAGGTAGGCGAGGACAAGGAACATCCCATGGATTTCGTGCTATGGAAAGCCGCCAAACCCGGCGAGCCGTCCTGGGATTCGCCCTGGGGCAAGGGGCGCCCCGGCTGGCATATCGAATGCTCCGCGATGAATCTCAAGTACCTGGGAGAGCAAATCGACATTCACGGCGGTGGCGCCGACCTGATCTTTCCCCATCATGAGAACGAGATCGCCCAGACCGAGAGTTTTACCGGTAAAAAGCCATTCGTCCGCTACTGGCTGCACAATGGGCTGTTGCAACTGGGCGGCGAAAAAATGAGCAAGTCCATCGGCAATCTGATCACCATCAAAGATTTCCTGTCTAAAAACTCCTCCGATGCGTTGCGTATCTTCGTGCTGGGATCCAATTATCGCAGCCCGCTGACATTCTCCGCCGAGGTGATAGAAGCGGCTGAAAAAGGCGCACAGCGACTGTCACAGGCGTTGCAGAGCGCCACCGGCACTAAACCGTTAGCTTTCGACGGTGAAGTTTATCGCACCCGATTCGTCGAGGCCATGGACGAAGATTTCAATACGCCGCAGGCTCTGGCAACTCTATTTGATCTGACGCGGGATCTCAACCGCATCGAAGCCGATGGTGGGGACGCGTCCGCGGCGAAACAATTGCTCCGCGAACTGGCGGATGTCCTGGGGTTGAAACTGGAGTCAGCGGGGAAAGCTGCCGATGACGGAAAAATTGCTGAAACCGTCGCAGAGATCTACCGGGAGCTCGGCAAAACCCCGGGCGAATGGGATGAAGACGCGGCTAAGGCGATGACCGATGTCATTTCCCTACGTGCCGAGCTGCGCAAAGCCAGAGACTTCGCCAAGGCAGATGTCCTGCGCAAGAAGTTGGAAGGTATCGGCGTCAACCTTAAAGACACGCCATCCGGCACTGTCTGGGAATACAAAGCCAGAGCCTAGAATTTCCCGGTTTTGACAAATCACCAACTCCGGGTTATTATTTCGGTAATTGGCGAATTACCGAATATGACCGAAAGCGTGTTCAAAGCCCTGGCCGACGCCAACCGGCGCCGGATACTGAAACTTCTCGGGGAACGGCCGATGACTGCAGGCGAGATTGCCGAGAAATTCGAGCTTGCCAAATCGACCTTGTCGGGACATTTCGGTGTGCTCAAGGCGGCCGACCTGATCCAGGAGGAAAGGCGGGGGGCCACTATTGTATATTCGCTCAACATGTCCGTGGTTGACGAGACGCTGGCGGCGGTTATGGACCTGCTGAAAGTGGATCGAGATAAAAAAAAGGATCGGATTGAGAAAGAGTCATGAAGATTACCTGGCGTTCCGAGGCTTTAAACCTGTTCTTGATCGCGGCGATGTTTATCGCTTCGGCGATTGTCTATCCCAGTGCCCCCGAGACCGTACCGATTCACTGGGGACTTAACGGCGAGCCGAACGGGTACGGCGGCAGGTTCGAAGGGTTGTTTTTACTGCCTTTAATGACCATCGGCATTTACCTGCTTCTCCTGGTATTACCCAAAATCGATCCCAAACGGGCCAATTATGAAAAATTCGGCGGAGTTTATCGAATCATCAGGACTCTCCTGGTGGTTTTCATGGCTGGAATACACGGCGTAATACTCGCATCAATCAAAGGGGCTTCGATCGATATCGGCATGGCGGTAATGGTGATGGTCGGCCTGATGTTTGTGGTGCTCGGCAACTATTTCGGTAAGCTAAAGCAAACGTGGTTCGTCGGTATCCGCACCCCCTGGACATTAACCAGCGAACTCTCATGGAGGAAGACGCACCAGCTCGGCGGCAAGATATTCGTTGTTTTCGGCCTGCTCTTAGCCCTCACCGGGATCATCCGGCAAGACTGGTTGTTTTTCTCGGTGTTCGGTCTGTTCATGGCGTCGATCATATACTTAATCATCTATTCCTATCTGGTTTGGAAGTCCGACCCCAACAGGACTAACGGTACACCGCGCTGATCTCCCATTGAAACAGATAACCAGTCCGGCGGGAAAACAGAAAGAGGCTCTTTAAAGAGCCTCTTTTCACAATTGCTTTGGAACAGCCTAATACTGTTTTTTCCTAAAAGCTTTTCTCTTCCTGTAGCACGAATGGCAAATGACCTTGAGCTGGAGCGGGACTTCAGGGTCGTAAACATATTGGCATGAAGCATCCAGACTCATACCGCAGCTATCGCCGTGTTCATGCTCGGGGTCAGTGCATTCGCATTTGCCGCCCGACCGTTCGAGGACTTGTTCAGTCAATTTCGGATCCAAGAGACCCACTTTAATCAACCCTCCTTGTAAATTTGTTAATTCTTCATACAGATGAATTGCCATCTGTCAATCCCGGGCGCAATCCCGTTTTCGGAATTGCGGAAAAGGCAGGACTTATTTTCTCGCCCACAGCGGGGACATGGCCCGCAACCGGGCAACGACTCCCGGAAGGACCTCCAACACCCGATCAATGTCATCGCCGGTGGTCCAACGCCCGAGAGACAGCCTCAGGGAGCCAAATGCCTGGTGCTGAGGCAGTCCCAGGGCAAGTAAGACGTGTGAAGGTGCGGTACTCGTCGAAGAACAAGCGGAGCCGGGAGAAGCCGAAATGCCTGCCAGGTCCAGATTGAGACAGACGCTCTCTCCTTCGACATAATCGAAGGAGAAGTTGGCATTATTCGGCAGGCGTTGTGTCGGGTGGCCGTTGAGGCGGGTTTCGGGGATAGTTGAAAGAACCCCGGCGATCAGCCGGTCACGCAGGGCTGACAGTCGCCCGGACTCGGAAGCCATGGTGAGTTGGGCCAGTTCAACGGCTTTGCCGAAGCCGACGATGCCGGGAACGTTTTCGGTTCCCGAACGCTTGCCGCGCTCCTGGCCTCCGCCCCACAGAATGGGCGAAATCCTGGTGCCCTTCCGTATGTAAAGGGCGCCGATGCCTTTGGGACCGTACAATTTATGAGCGGAAACGCTGAGGAGATCGACACCGAGCGCCTCAACGTCGACGGGAATCCTGCCTGCCGCCTGCACCGCGTCGGAGTGGAGGTAGACACCTTTCTCACGGGTGATTTTAGAAATTTCCGCCAGATTTTGGATGGTGCCGATCTCATTGTTGGCCAAGATTACCGAAACGACGGCGGTATCCGGCCGAACCGCTTTTTCGACTTCACCCGGATCAAGCATCCCGTTGGTATCGACCGGCAATACTGTGACCGAGGCTCCGTTTTTCTCCAGGAAATGACAGGTTTCCAAAACAGCGTGGTGCTCAATCGCGGTGGTGATGACATGCCTTCCGCGGCAACCGTTGGCATTCAGGATGCCTGCGAGCGCCATGTTGTCGGCTTCGGTGCCGCCGCTCAGGAAAAGAATCTCGTCAGGGCGGGCGTTTATCAGCCTTGCCAGCGACCCACGGGCCTTTTCGACGGCCTGCCGGGCTTCCTGTCCCTCGGCGTAGATGGCGGACGGATTACCCGGAAAATCATGGAAATAGGGCAGCATTGCCTCAAGGACTTCCGGGGCGACCGGCGTGGTGGCGGCGTAGTCAAGGTAACTGCGTTTCATAGTTAAGAATTATACCAGAAGCGCCGGTTTGCCCCCCCGGCGGGCGATCAGTTAGAGTTCGTCGAACGAATTCAGAAAGATCTCCGGGATGGCTTCGGCGTTTTCGTTGACCCATCGCTGGAGGCATTCCAATGAACAAAAACCGTAGCGTTTGATATCTTCCGGTCCGACCAGGTGGGAAACGATAAACCAGCCCTGAAGCGCCAGGCACGGCAACTCCGAGGAGTCTACTCCCTGGTTCCGGCCGCAGCCGTAGCAATGGCAGGTCTTATCGGTCATCCGGTCAAATAACCTCTTCCGGAACTTCCGGCTGGCCGCTTTGCCGCCAGCGTTCAACCATGTCATTCAAGGTGATGGCATCAAGAATGTTGTCGGTGGCTTTTTTGATCTGCATCCAGACATCACGGGTTACGCAGTGCTCGCCCTTCCAGCAGACCCTGGGATCGTCCACACATTCGGAAGGGGCTGTCGATCCCTCGGTGGCTTTTACGACCTCGGACAATCGGATTTCCGCCGGTTCCTTGGCCAGGACGAAGCCGCCGTTAGCGCCGCGAACGCTTCGGACCAGCCCGGCGATCCGAAGAGGGATAAACAACTGGGCGAGGTATTGTTCCGAAATCCGCCGCCGCATGGCAACATCCCGGATCAGGATTGGGCCTTCCCCGTAGTGAATCGCCAGGTCGAACATGGCTTCCATGGAATGCCGGCCGCGGGCTGAGAGTTTCAAATCGATCCTCCAAGCTCAATAAACCAAGACAAGAGGATAATGATTCAAGACTTGGTGACGGTTTCATATTAGCCCAGTCTACTTTTCCTTGTCAAACGTGAGTGCCCGTGCGCGAGATGCAAAGTCATCGTGTATAATGTGAGGCTGATTACAATGGCGAATGACGAAAATCTGGCACCCCGGCTGGGCGAAGCCCTACCCCCTGAGATTGCGGCTTTTTTGAAAGTTGCCTCTTCTGAAGCTGCTGCCAGGGGTTGGCGATTCTATTTGGTCGGGGGGGCGGTGCGCGATGCTATTCTGGGCCGGGCGGGTTTCGACCTCGACCTGTCAGTCGAGGGGGATGCCATCGGGCTGGCTATGGCTATCGCCGCTTCACCGGATGACGTCACCGTCCACCACCGCTTCAATACCGCCCGGTTAAAATGGGGCGGGCATCATATCGACCTGGTACGCAGCCGGGAGGAGACTTACCCGAGGCCGGGAGCGCTGCCGACGGTGCGGCCAGGGCCCATCAATATGGACCTTCTCCGCCGGGATTTCACGGTCAACGCGATGGCGGTGTCTCTCAATCCGGACGATTGGGGATGCCTTATCGACGTTTGCGGAGGACTCCGGGATATCCGGCAGAGATTGATCCGGGTGCTTCATCCCGGGAGCTTCATCGACGATGCCACCCGAATTTGGCGGGCGGTGCGCTACGAACAGCGCCTGGGCTTCCGCATCGAACCGGAAACGCTGAAACTGATCGAACGGGACCGGGTAATGCTTGGAACGATCACCCCCGACCGGCTTCGATACGAACTGGAATGCATCCTTACAGAAACGGCTCCCGAGAAGGTCTTTCGGCGGGCCGATGAACTGGGATTGTTATCGACGTGGCACCCGTCATTGAAGGGAGATTCCTGGCTGTCCGAGGTATGCGCCAGGGCACGGTCGCTGGTCGAAAAACCTCACCCCGACGTTTACCTGGCACTCCTCGCCTGGCGCTTGACCGCATCCGAAAAGGAAGAGTTCATTGCATCCCTCCGTTTTACCAAGCCTCAGGCAAGGGCCCTCCGGGATAGCCAGGCCATTGCCGAGAACGGTGGAATTTTGACTTCACCCGAGGCCAAACCGAGCGCGGTAGCCGCCGTTCTCCACGGCTTGTCCAGAGACTCCCTGGTTGCGGCGAAATGCGCTGTCCCGTCCGGTGTGGCGGGGGACAATATCGACCGCTTTATGAACGAATGGAAACATTCCGCACCCTTGCTCACCGGCGAAGACCTGAAAAGGCTGGGGGTCGCCCAGGGGCCTGACCTTAAATCGATTCTCGATGGGATCAGAGACCTGCGGCTTGACGGGCTTATTTGCAGCAGGGCCCAGGAAGAGAACTTTGTCATGGAGTGGCTGAAGAGCCGCCCCGGCGAATCGTAAGGCTGTATTCACGCTAACCGGGATGCCCGGTGGTGTGCGCCAGGTAGCATTCCAGCCGGTTTTTTCTGAGGTTCTCGAAGATACGTTCCGCCTCGGACCTATCCCGGTGAAGGCTGAACAAAGCCGGGCCCGCGCCGGATAACCGGACGCGGTAAGCCCCCGCCTCCAGGAAACGCCATCGATATTCCTCAATCTCCGGCCAGAGTTCGGCTGAAGGCCGTTCGAAGGCGTTGGACAGCAGCGACGGTGGTATCTCCCAGCCCTCCATCAGGGCATGGACGAATTTCTCGGTTTTGTCACCGCTGGTGAAATCAGCCGGCTTGAGGGCATGGTACAGCCGGACGGTTTTACCGTTTTCAGGCAAAACGGGGGGCAGCAGGAGGACCACCCAGGCGGATGGAAAGGCTTTCAACGGAGTCACCAGTTCACCTCGCCCCTCGATGACGGCGGTGCCGCCGATAAAGAAGAACGGCACATCGGAGCCCAGGGCGGCGCCGATCTCCATCAGCTCGGGATCGGAGAGACCCAGGTTCCACAATCGATTGAAGCCCTTGAGGGCTGCGGCGCAGTCCGAGGAATCGCCGCCGAGACCCGACATGAGGGGGATCCGCTTGGTCACATGGACACGGGCGCCTTCTTTACAGCCGAAGCGCTCGCGGAGAAGCACCGCCGCTTTCGAGACCAGGCTTTTGGAGCTATCCCAACCCGGCAGGTCGCCGGAGATTACCAGGTTCTGAGAGGCATCGAAATCGAGCACGTCGGCCAGGTCGATGGTCTGGACGATGCTCTTGATGTCGTGGTAGCCGTCTGGGCGCTTGCCGAGCACCTCGAGGGCCAGATTGATCTTGGCCGGGGCAAGGAGTTTAAACAATGTTTTCCTTGTATGATCGAAGGACATTCAGCCAGTCGTCGATGGTGAGCGTCTCGGCGCGGCGCCGGGGATCGATTGCTGCCCGCTCAAGCAACCCGGCGCCTCGATCCTTGTCGATCTCGAGTCCGGCCGAGATGGCATTTATGAGCTGCTTGCGCCGGGTCGAAAAACCTGCCCGGGCGAGCTTGAAGAAGACCGCTTCGTCAGCCATGGAAAGACGGCGCTGCGGCAGGACTTCGAGCCTTAATACCGCGGAAGAGACCTTGGGCGGCGGGTAAAAAGCGCCGGCGGGGACGTGGGTTACGATCCTGGGCGAAGCGTAGAATTGAATCGCGACTGATAAAAGACTCATCTCGGGCGGTTGGGCAACGATCTGTTTGGCTACCTCTCTCTGCACCATGACCACCAGGCGACTTGGCTGGCGGGCGGACTCCAGGAAATGCCGGAGTACCGGAGAAGTGATGTAGTAGGGCAGGTTGGCGACGACTTTGAAATCCTCGCCGCCGACCAATTCCTCGATTTTGGTCTCGAGGATATCGCGTTCGACGATGTCGACATTGGATAAGCCCGACATCGTTTCACGAAGCAGGGCGGCCATACCCCTGTCGACTTCGACGGCGATGACCTTGCCGGCGCGTCCGGCGAGGGCGCGGGTGAGCACCCCCAGGCCGGGGCCGACCTCGATGATGGTATCGGATCGGGAGATACCGGCGGCGGCGATGATCTTGTCCAGGACTCCGCGGTCGATCAGGAAGTTCTGCCCCAGCCCTTTCCTGGCGCTCAGGTTGTACCGGTCGAGCAGGGCGCGGGTTTCGGACATGAGCGAGGCCGCAGGGGTGGGCAAGCCCGGGCTTGTTGCGCCGGATGGCGGCGTCAGGGCGATATTTGGGTCCTGGTTATCGATCATCTGGCGTTTCATTTCCGGCAAATATTACCATAGTTGTCAGTTCACAGTTGGCAGTTAAAAGTTATCAGTTATCAGTTATCAGTTGTCAGTTGTCAGATCGCGTTTCGTGTCGCGGGTTGCGCGTTGAGAAACGCGCTCGAAAACAAAGGAAACAATTCCTCCATCCGCCGGTTGGCGGGTGACAAGGCCCATGCTCTGAGAATTCGGGCCGCCGATTCGTTTTTGTTTTTTCGGGAGAAAGAGTTTTATGCGGAACGAATCCCCAAAATTTGCGATTGGCCAATCGTGGGAAAACGAATGCTGGTTTTTTGGCCGGCTGGAAAACAAATATCGTGAAACCAGCCGGTGCGAAACGGCAAATGACAGGGCACAGTTGTGCTATAATGTTCATGGGGGTATTATAGCACGGACGTTCAGAGGATAGTCAAGCGAGTTTTGTCGTTTTTGGGGGAATATTTTTTAAGAGCAGTCAGCGGTCAGCTATCAGCGGTCAGGTGGTTTTCGAGATTGCCACGTCGCGGCGCTCCTCGCAAAGACAGAGGATTAGATTGCCACGTCGGGCTTCGCCCTCCTCGCAAAGACAAGGGGTTTAGATTGCCACGCCGTTGCGCTCCTCGCAAAGACAAAGAATGAGATTGCCGCGTCGGGCTTCGCCCTCCTCGCAAAGACAGAGGATTTGAACGGCACGGTAAAGACAAATATGGGGAGGCTTATGTTACCGGGGCGGAACCGAGATTCTTCGTCCCGATTTCATCGCGGACTCAGAATAACAGATGGTGGAGACGGTGGGGATGTCCAGAAAGATCAGGAAGGCTTCACGGTAGTCTTGTTTAAGAGGTAGCAATGAGATTCTTCACTACGTTCAGAATGACAAAGGGGAAAAAAGAAGGGGAGCCTGCGGGGCTCCCCTTCTTTTGTTAGTAAAGTATCGTGGGATTATTTATTGGGTCCTTTTGTTTTGAGGATGAAGTTATAGTCATACGGTACATAGAATGTGGCACCTTCCGGCGCATCGTATGTAACCAGCATGACAGCCTGGTCAGACCATGTGAGGATGCTGCTGAGTTCGTATAAACCAGCGGCGGTGACGCTATCAAGCTTCATCGTGAGTACCCGATATTCACCCACCGTGTTTTTACCGGCGGATTTCATGCCGACAAAACTAACGGTGTAGCCGTTGGGGATAGGAAAGATGTCAGTAATATCTTTGAACACTGAAGTATCGGTCCCATCCGAAATTAATGTGTCATCGACATAAACATTGTCGATATACCAGCCGGAATATGTTGTAGCCCAGTCAGTCACATATCGGAAGGCGATGAGGATATTCTGGCCTGCATAAGCCGAAAGGTCAAAGCTCATCGTCACCGGATCAGTAACATAACTTGTCAAACCAGGCAGATTGGCAACGACTGTGGGATGGGCACTGGGGTCATGATCCGAAGTGGTATAAGCGTTAGCTAGACTTGTCCAGGTATAACCACCATCCGTCGAGACCTGAACAAAACCGAAATCCCAATAATCTTCGATGTCCCAAATGGTATCGAACGTCAACGTTCCACCGCCGGATGCCTTAAAGATAGCCCAGTTGTCAATAAGGTCACCGGTACCACTCCACAACCAACCATCAACAGAAGACCAACGGGTCGGGAAAGTTGATAACGGCAACCCTTCAAACTCCAATTTCAGGACATCTTTCATCTTGCCAGGGAGCCACAGGTAGTCCGTGCCCCAGGGCGGCGCGCCTTCAGTGTCGAAGGCTTGCAGATTAGGATTAGCGCTGGTACCGATGTTAAGTTTGAAATCCGGGAAGGTCTTGATGGCATATTTACCACCGGCTTTGACCGAATTGATCAGCATCGCAATGGAGAAATCATGGTACAGGTCCGCGAAACTTTTTTGAATTCTAAACTGGGCAAGGGTGGCATTAACTCCTGAAATACCATTGCCCTGATTGTGGAATAGAGCTTGTGTGAATGACGTCCCGAATTGTTCGTTGAGATATATCTGGAACAAGGCGGCTTGCCCGTAATCGGTGAGGATCTCATCGTCGCCCTGATCTCCCCAAACAACCAGTGAATTTTCAGGATTTGCTGCAGCGGCAGCTATATGTCCCTGGAGAGAGGCGGTATAACCGCAGACGATTTCGGCGAATTCAGCCATACCCTCGTTAATGAAGGTATCTTCATCTGTATCATAGTCATCATGTAGCAAGTGTTGCCATTCGTGAGCGAAGACTCCCTCATAGAGATACGGGCGGGTACCGCTGGACCCCATGCGATTTGTCCAATCATAGGCATCGATGCTGATGATATTGCGGTCGAAATATACCTCAAATGATGGAGAATAAAAGCCCGCTATATATATTGGATAAGTGGAATCATAGAAGTTTTCATCGCGGATATTGCTAACCAGGACGATGTTTCTTCCGTTGGAGTCAAAGTAATAATCATCAGGTAAACCCAACAACGATGGTAGGTATGCGTTAGTTCCGTCGTGGGCATCGGCGGTACCGAAATAGGCAGTTTCTTTAGGAAGAATGTTATTGTCGAATTGACCAAGAATGTATGAAACCTGTTCATCTGTAAGTTCCGGTTTAGCCCGGGGATCTCCCGCCGGCCAGGCGAGGTTTGCCTGTACCCAAACCTGTGTCTTTGGAGAGTCTGCAACCAAATTGAAATATGTGGCTTGATATTGACCAGTATAATCGTTGAGAATCAGGAAAATTTTTGTATCTAATACTGTAAGTGCCGATGCCGAGGCGGAACCTCCACCACTCTGTTGATCGTCTTTGGCTATTCGATCGGAAGTCGCCTCCCACTGCCTGATCTTAGGGCCGACATCTGTCGCCTCATAGGTGATCTTGGCGGCAGAAACCGGAAGAGACGCGGGTAGCATGAAGACCAGGGCGCCGAGAGTCAAGAGGATGCTGACAGGTATGGACATTTTTCGCCTGAACACTTGAACTCCTCCTTTTTGTATTCTACTTAAGCTCCGAAGTGCAGTTGGGGCAACGGGTGGCCTTTATCGGGATCGATGTCGAGCAGTAAGGGCAGTCCTTGGTGGTCGGGGCGGCGGGAACGGCGGCGGCGGCCTTTTTAGCGGCCTCGCGGGCGGCGATCATGTTGAGCGGCTTGACGACCACGAAGAAGATGGCGGCGGCCACGATCAAAAAGCTGATGATGACGTTGATGAAGACGCCGAAGTTCATGGTGACGGCGCCGGCTGCCTGGGCGGAAGCCAGAGAATCGTATGGCCCGGCCGTGGCTCCTTCCTTGAGCACGGCGTACATATTGGTGAAGTCCACGCCGCCCAAAGCCAGGCCGATAGGCGGCATCAGGATGTCCTTGACGAAGGAATTGATGACGGCGCCGAAAGCCGCGCCGATGACGATGCCGACGGCCAGGTCGACGACGTTGCCACGCATGATGAAGGTGCGGAATTCCTTGAACATAAGCCTCCTTTCAAGGCAATCAGGATGGGTCTATGCTACGTCAGCGTAAAGGCTAAATCAAGGGGTTTTACGATTATTTTTTGCTTGACAGGAATCTGGGGGGATTAAGAGAGGAGGGGCGAAAGCCCCTCCTCCTCTTTCATGGAAACGGTGTCTACTTCTTACCTTTCGGTGCCTCAGGGGTTGTGTTAGCCCAAGGAATGTCAGCCAGATCCTTGGGTTTGCCTTCATCACCTTTCTTGGTGGGGGGCAAGCTAGGATCAAGAGCGATGTTATCACCGCTGTTGTTGTAGGCATCGAGTGTTGACCCTAGGCTACGAACCTGGCCGATGCTGTTGCCTTCAAGAACTCCAACTATATCGGTTAGAGTCACTGGCAGTGGAGCTCCACCAGCCATTGCGTCATTGAGGATGGCGGCCAGAGCTTGCTGGGCGGTGTGGATCTTAGCTTGGTCGATGGTTAGACGAGAGCTCGAAGTTTCATCAGCATTCTTGGCTGTATTAGCCCAGAGTAGACCCATCAATTGTTCCATGGTGGTGATGGTCCAGGTCTTACCACCCCAAGTCCCGAGATTGATGTTGCTGTTCAAACCCGTTGGATCAGTGAACACGTGCTCGGTAAAGTCCCAATGGGTCTTCCAGAAGCCGATGGTGCGGGTGGCGCCGTTAACCTCAACGAACACATCGTCCTGTTCCGTAGGATAGTTGGGAACGGTGATATCGTTGCCTAGCGGGTCGGTTCCGTGACCGGTAGCCTGGAAAGTGGTGTCAACGCTTATGGTGGTCAGGTACACCCATGTCCAGGTCTCGTCCGTGTCGAGAATACCATCGGTGTTGGCATCGCCGGAAGTTGGAGGAGCGGACAGGGTCAACGGACTGCCATCGTTCTGAGTGACGACAACGCTCACGTTGGACAGCGGGACGTCCCCTGTATTTTCTTCAGTCACGGTGATTGTGACATTTCCACCTGGGAACGTTTCCCAAGTATCCGAACCGATAGTTACAGTTGTATTAGGTTGCTTCAAAGTATTGGTGATGGTCCTGGTGGCTGTTGGGGTGCCTGGATCCACGGTTACATTGCCTGTCAGGTTCGTTACAGTCCAGGCGACGCCAGGATCGGTCTCGGTGACGGTATATACACCAGGAATCAGGTTATCGAGAGTCTGAGCACCAGAGATCACACCATTTACCAGATTAAAGGTGAGGGTGGTTCCATCCGGTCCAGGATAGGAAGGACCAGTCACTTTGACAGTGAAGTCAAGGGTAGTAGTCGAGGCAAACGGATAGGCACCCAAGACTACTACTTTAGTGATGGTTAGGGAGCCGGGGACGAAGTCATTGGTGACGTCAGCGGTAGCCTTGACGCCGGCGCTGACAGCGACCGCAGAAGCGGGAACGGTCTCGGTCCACTCGGCACCGGCATCGACTTCGGTGATGGTGTAGTCGCCGGGGATGAGGCCGGTGAGGAGCCAAGGATTGGGCGCGACGATGGCGCCATTATCCAGGACGAACTGATGGGTGGTGCCCTCGCCGGGGTAGGAAGGACCGACTACCTTGACGGTGAAGGTCTCGTCAATGGAGGCTGAATTGACAGCGCCATTGAAATCGATGATCTTGGTGATCTCGAGGGAGCCGGGGACGTAATCATTGGTGACGTCAGCGGTAGCCTTGACGCCGGCACTGACAGCGACCGCAGAAGCGGGAACGGTCTCGGTCCACTCGGCACCGGCATCGACTTCGGTGATGGTGTAGTCGCCGGGGATGAGGCCGGTGAGGAGCCAAGGATTGGGCGCGACGATGGCGCCATTATCCAGGACGAACTGATGGGTGGTGCCCTCGCCGGGGTAGGAAGGACCGACTACCTTGACGGTGAAGGTCTCATCAATGGAGGCTGAATTGACAGCGCCATTGAAATCGATGACCTTGGTGATCTCGAGGGAGCCGGGGACGTAATCATTGGTGACGTCAGCGGTGGCCACGCCACCGGCGCTGACAGCGACCGCAGAAGCGGGTACGGTCTCGGTCCACTCGGCACCGGCATCGACTTCGGTGATGGTGTAGTCGCCGGGGATGAGGCCGGTGAGGAGCCAAGGATTGGGCGCGACGATGGCGCCATTATCCAGGACGAACTGATGGGTGGTGCCCTCGCCGGGGTAGGAAGGACCGACTACCTTGACGGTGAAGGTCTCGTCAATGGAGGCTGAATTGACAGCGCCATTGAAATCGATGATCTTGGTGATCTCGAGGGAGCCGGGGACGTAATCATTGGTGACGTCAGCGGTAGCCTTGACGCCGGCACTGACAGCGACCGCAGAAGCGGGAACGGTCTCGGTCCACTCGGCACCGGCATCGACTTCGGTGATGGTGTAGTCGCCGGGGATGAGGCCGGTGAGGAGCCAAGGATTGGGCGCGACGATGGCGCCATTATCCAGGACGAACTGATGGGTGGTGCCCTCGCCGGGGTAGGAAGGACCGACTACCTTGACGGTGAAGGTCTCATCAATGGAGGCTGAATTGACAGCGCCATTGAAATCGATGACCTTGGTGATCTCGAGGGAGCCGGGGACGTAATCATTGGTGACGTCAGCGGTGGCCACGCCACCGGCGCTGACAGCGACCGCAGAAGCGGGAACGGTCTCGGTCCACTCGGCACCGGCATCGACTTCGGTGATGGTGTAGTCGCCGGGGATGAGGCCGGTGAGGAGCCAAGGATTGGGCGCGACGATGGCGCCATTATCCAGGACGAACTGATGGGTGGTGCCCTCGCCGGGGTAGGAAGGACCGACTACCTTGACGGTGAAGGTCTCGTCAATGGAGGCTGAATTGACAGCGCCATTGAAATCGATGACCTTGGTGATCTCGAGGGAGCCGGGGACGTAATCATTGGTGACGTCAGCGGTGGCCTTGACGCCGGCGCTGACAGCGACCGCAGAAGCGGGAACGGTCTCGGTCCACTCGGCACCGGCATCGACTTCGGTGATGGTGTAGTCGCCGGGGATGAGGCCGGTGAGGAGCCAAGGATTGGGCGCGACGATGGCGCCATTATCCAGGACGAACTGATGGGTGGTGCCCTCGCCGGGGTAGGAAGGACCGACTACCTTGACGGTGAAGGTCTCGTCAATGGAGGCTGAATTGACAGCGCCATTGAAATCGATGATCTTGGTGATCTCGAGGGAGCCGGGGACGTAATCATTGGTGACGTCAGCGGTAGCCTTGACGCCGGCACTGACAGCGACCGCAGAAGCGGGAACGGTCTCGGTCCACTCGGCACCGGCATCGACTTCGGTGATGGTGTAGTCGCCGGGGATGAGGCCGGTGAGGAGCCAAGGATTGGGCGCGACGATGGCGCCATTATCCAGGACGAACTGATGGGTGGTGCCCTCGCCGGGGTAGGAAGGACCGACTACCTTGACGGTGAAGGTCTCATCAATGGAGGCTGAATTGACAGCGCCATTGAAATCGATGACCTTGGTGATCTCGAGGGAGCCGGGGACGTAATCATTGGTGACGTCAGCGGTGGCCTTGACGCCGGCACTGACAGCGACCGCAGAAGCGGGAACGGTCTCGGTCCACTCGGCACCGGCATCGACTTCGGTGATGGTGTAGTCGCCGGGGATGAGGCCGGTGAGGAGCCAAGGATTGGGCGCGACGATGGCGCCATTATCCAGGACGAACTGATGGGTGGTGCCCTCGCCGGGGTAGGAAGGACCGACTACCTTGACGGTGAAGGTCTCGTCAATGGAGGCTGAATTGACAGCGCCATTGAAATCGATGACCTTGGTGATCTCGAGGGAGCCGGGGACGTAATCATTGGTGACGTCAGCGGTGGCCACGCCACCGGCGCTGACAGCGACCGCAGAAGCGGGTACGGTCTCGGTCCACTCGGCACCGGCATCGACTTCGGTGATGGTGTAGTCGCCGGGGATGAGGCCGGTGAGGAGCCAAGGATTGGGCGCGACGATGGCGCCATTATCCAGGACGAACTGATGGGTGGTGCCCTCGCCGGGGTAGGAAGGACCGACTACCTTGACGGTGAAGGTCTCGTCAATGGAGGCTGAATTGACAGCGCCATTGAAATCGATGACCTTGGTGATCTCGAGGGAGCCGGGGACGTAATCATTGGTGACGTCAGCGGTGGCCTTGACGCCGGCGCTGACAGCGACCGCAGAAGCGGGAACGGTCTCGGTCCACTCGGCACCGGCATCGACTTCGGTGATGGTGTAGTCGCCGGGGATGAGGCCGGTGAGGAGCCAAGGATTGGGCGCGACGATGGCGCCATTATCCAGGACGAACTGATGGGTGGTGCCCTCGCCGGGGTAGGAAGGACCGACTACCTTGACGGTGAAGGTCTCGTCAATGGAGGCTGAATTGACAGCGCCATTGAAATCGATGATCTTGGTGATCTCGAGGGAGCCGGGGACGTAATCATTGGTGACGTCAGCGGTAGCCTTGACGCCGGCACTGACAGCGACCGCAGAAGCGGGAACGGTCTCGGTCCACTCGGCACCGGCATCGACTTCGGTGATGGTGTAGTCGCCGGGGATGAGGCCGGTGAGGAGCCAAGGATTGGGCGCGACGATGGCGCCATTATCCAGGACGAACTGATGGGTGGTGCCCTCGCCGGGGTAGGAAGGACCGACTACCTTGACGGTGAAGGTCTCATCAATGGAGGCTGAATTGACAGCGCCATTGAAATCGATGACCTTGGTGATCTCGAGGGAGCCGGGGACGTAATCATTGGTGACGTCAGCGGTGGCCACGCCACCGGCGCTGACAGCGACCGCAGAAGCGGGAACGGTCTCGGTCCACTCGGCACCGGCATCGACTTCGGTGATGGTGTAGTCGCCGGGGATGAGGCCGGTGAGGAGCCAAGGATTGGGCGCGACGATGGCGCCATTATCCAGGACGAACTGATGGGTGGTGCCCTCGCCGGGGTAGGAAGGACCGACTACCTTGACGGTGAAGGTCTCGTCAATGGAGGCTGAATTGACAGCGCCATTGAAATCGATGACCTTGGTGATCTCGAGGGAGCCGGGCTTGAAGGTGTTGGTCACGGTACTGGTTGCGGTTTGCCCGCTATTTACAGTGACACTGCCGCCTCCTGTAACGGTCCATTCAGCCCCAGGATTGTCTTCTGAAACGGTATAGGAACCGGGAATCAAGCCTTCAAGAGTCACAGATGTTGGAGATTGCAAAACACCATTGGTAAGTGTAAAGGTGATGTCGTGCGAATAACCACCGGGCCCGGTAACGTGAATAGTGAATGTTTCACTGATACCGGCAGGGTTAACTACGCTGCCAAGAACAACACTTTTGGTAACAGTTAGTTTGCCGGTGCCGTAGTTGAAGAAGTTGTTATTGGCACTTACTGGGGCGGGTGATGTTAATACTATCCCAGAAATTGTGCCATTGGCAGGGAAGGAATGAACGAAGTTCTCATAACCAGCCGGGATGCTCGCCCCATTTTCAGGGGCTTCTTTTACCGAATAAGTGCCATAGGGCAAATTAGTGAATTGATAAAAACCATTAGAATCCGTTACGGTTGAAACTGTGATGGGTACACCCTCAACCGTCGCGTACAGTTTTATCGGCCACCCCGGGATGCCGACATCTCCGGCAGTGAATGTCCCAGAGACATCTTTATCGTTGTATTTATACCCGGATATGACGCCGTTAACAACTGCGCCGCTGGGAAGTTGGAAAGTCTTCAAACCACTGTAAACGATAGAACCATGCAGTGAGGAACCGGGATAGAACCCAGCGCCATTGTATTGGGCAGTCCAAGGCCGATCGAACGTTGTTGGCGTGCCTCCAGACCCGGGATAAACGCCATCAATTTGCGGCAGCAAATTTTCCGCCCCGTGGCTCCAAATAAAGGTTAGAGCCAGGTGGGGTTCAAAGTAGATTGCAAGAGATTCCCCGGGCTGCAACATAGTTGGTGGTGGATTAACATCGAACCCACCCCAAAAATGGCTGGCCGCGGGAGCAGTCTGGCTTTCCGTTGTGATATAAGAGTCGGTGCCGGGATCCCAAGGCATATTGATCACCTTAGGGGTGAACGGAGTCCAACCGGTTTTCCAATCACTTAAACCAATATCATCGCCAGCGACATGACCTGTGTATGGGTAACGGTCACTCGGTCCATCGCCCGCAACGAAGTATGCGCTGGGAGTCATGCTCCACGCTAAGTTTTTAACCCAATCGACTCCCACGGTTCCAGAATTATAAAAATCCAGAATGAACCCGAAACCAGAGATATCGATGGCTGCTGATGTGCCGTTTGTGATCAAAATCTGAGATTGCCAATAATCCCCTTCAGGATACTCGCCATAGTTGCCATTACCCCAAACCTGGGCATTTGGTCCATTTCGCCAGCCGAGGCTTGTCTGAGTAACGCTGCCGCCGGCGGCGTCTGTCTTAGTCGGCCCGATAGCGGCGAAAAGCATGGCCATCGTCGCAAGTAGACCGGCGGCGATAATTGCCACTTTGTAGAAAAGGGTCTGCTTCTTAGTCATTTTCTCCTCCTTTGATATCGTAAACAACCCCCAGGATGTCGTTGATGGTGTTTTGTTTCATTTTTTGTCTCTTTTCGCTGGTCCAAAAAAGAAAAACCGGTCCGAAATAGCTTTCGGGGCCGGTTTCACCATTTGCTCCTCGCCGCCGAGGTGACCAGATTACAGGCGGCAGATCATCGCGTCCCATGTATAGATCATGGTACCTGGACCAGACTCAAAACCTCCTCCGTTTTGAGACTACCTAGGTAACGCTACTATTGTTGAGGCCGTCGGGCGGCGAATACAATACGTAAAATTACTTATTTTTGGAGCCAATTTTACGTACTGCCATTGCCCCTGGTTTATTGCCTCCTCCAAAACAATAAACCGGCCTTACGTCAGGCCGGTTTCACTACTTGCTCCCCGCAACCTAAAAGTGACCAATTACAAGCTGCGGATCATTACATCCTGGAATTACCATCGTAAGACTAGAACATATGTAAAATCAAGATGCCGTAACCTCACTTTAACTCACTTTTTGAAGCATTTTGAAAAAATAGAGATGAATCATAGGCGGGTAAGTCATGATGGCGGTCAAAGAAACCTTACAGATCGTAATGAAATAATTAGAGAATCGAGGTTATGAAGGCCGCTTTTTTCAGTGTTTTACCCACCCAAGATGCGTAGAAGTACGTATTGTCAAAGTATAGATTTGAGTATAGCCTGTCATTAAGGGAATTCATCTTTTGCCTCCTCCCGTGTGAGGATACCGATAAATGGTCCAGAACTTATTCGATTCTCTATCCGGAGCGATACTCTCGGTCAGCCCTTTTGCTATCGGCGGGCTGATACTGCTTGGTATTATCATGGAGGTGGGCATACCGGACTTTGCGGTGTGCGACCTGACGCTTATTTTCATCGGATTCACCTTCGGGCTGGCCGCCTGGCAGGTGGTGATTTTCTTCGGGGCGATCTTCGCGGGCAGAGCCATGGGGTACACCGGCATTTTCCTGCTGTCCAAGAAGTACGGGGACAGGTTCTCCGACTGGTTGTGCGCCCACTCGCCGAAGCTGGAGAACAAGCTGATAGATCTGGAAACGAGGCTGAACAAGCATTCGACGACCTCTATTCTGTTCACCCGCCTGGGGCCGGGGCTGCTTACGGCGGCATCCATCGCCTCCGGGCTGTCCAACATCAAGTACCGGCAGTTCGTCCTGGGCTCGGCGTTCTCGGCGCTGGTCGCCGACGGCACCCGGATCGCCGCCGGGTCGGTTGCACCGCACGGGGCGGTGTTCCTGGGGATCAAAGTACAGACCTGGGAAATCGTCCTGGCGGTGACGGTGGGAGTGGCTTTTTTCTGGTTCATGATGGCGCGGCTGCAGGCCTGGTACGAGAAAAAACATCCCAGCAAGGTCAATGACAGTTTCTCCAGCTATCAGCCCCGGACCTGCCCGCTGCCGCCGGAGAAACCCCGGAAGAATAAAAAAGGGGCGATGGAGGAGATCGGTTAGGGAGCGGTCGGCAATCAGCGGACAGCAGCCAGCATGGAAACTTAGGAATTGCAATCTCAAAATTTCCAAATAGTATTCAAATCCAGAACCCAAATTTCGAATGTAACTTTTTGGGACTCGACGGGAGGGTGGTAATATCGAAAGCGTGAACAGCCTAAACGCGTGCTTGCCGGAGACTATCAGCGCCCATGAAGACTACAATAAAAAGTTCTTCGCCGGGGTGGCGCCTTTTTACGATCTGCTGCGATTCGTTTTTCCCCCATTGAGGAGAAAAGCCGCTTCATTTCTATGCGCGCCCCGAGGCAGCAAGATCATCGACGTGGCTACCGGCACAGGCGACCAGGCGGCGGAGTTCGCGCGGCGACGGTACAGCGTCACAGGCGTAGACCTGTCCGGGGCGATGCTTGAAAGGGCGCGCCACAGGATCAAGCCCGGTTTAAAGCTGGAATTCACCCAAGCCAATGCCGCTTGCCTGCCGTTTGGGGACAACTCCTTCGACGGTTCGTCGATCTCGCTGGCGCTGCATGACATGCCGCGGGAGATCGAGGTCCAGGTGCTGAAAGAAATGAGGCGGGTGACGAGGGGGCGGGGTGAGATACTTATCGTCGAATACGCCGACCTGTCGAAAGGGATCAAATCGGTATTGAACTCGTTAATCCGGTTGTACGAGAGCAAGTATTACCGGGATTTTGCCCGGCGCGACCTGGGGAAACTGCTGGCGGACGCGGGACTCACGATTAGAAGACAGAAAAACATTATGGGTATCTTCAGGGCGGTGGTGGCGGGGTGAGGTTTAGCATGAAGCCGTCAGCAGCCAGCTATCAGCTTTTAGATTGAGTTCCGGATGAATCCTACCGATATTTCAATGACCCATAACGCGGTCGGAGATTAGCCGGGAAATTCCAGATTCATGCGGCTAGCGAAATGGATCAGGGATGAGTGTATCACGCAGCATCGAGATATCCTGATCGGTCAAGTGTTATTATTCGTTCGGGACACCGAGATTCTTCGCATGGCTCAGAATGACAGATTTGGACTCCCTAACTTGACATATTGAGTCCTCAACCCTATTATTTAAAACCGTTCGCGCCGAAAAAACGGCCCGGAAAAGCCAGATTCAAGCCAAACGCGGCTATCTCTCAAATCTTTACCGGCGGCGGCTTGCGGCCATTTAAAACATTGGGCTCGACGACGACACAGGCAAGGATGCCTGTGCTACCGGTTCGGGGTATGGATACAGGCAGGGAAGCCTGAAGTACCAGTCAGGGCAAGGAGTGTTGATGGAAACTATCGCGCCGGTGAAGGATCCGGGGTTCGATTCCGACGAAGCCCGGAAACGCAAGAAGTACATGGTGGACCTGTTCGTGGTCCAGGCCAAGAACTACGATTTCCACGATGACATTTACGGCCTGTACGCCCATCGGCTGTGGGTACGAACCATGGTCAATGTCATCAAGAAATACATGAAGGGCAAGAAACGCGCCGACATGCTGGACATGGGCTGCGGCACCGGATTCGTCACCTTCAACGTCGCCCGGAAGGTCCCGGCGATAGACAACATCGAATCCTTCGACCTGTCTCCGGACATGATCAAGGTAGCCAAGGAGCGCTACGAAAAAGGCTTCAAAGGCCGCAAGATCAAGTTCTGGGTGGCCGACGCCGAGATACCGTTCGGCAACGGCAAATATGATCTCGTCACCACTTCCTTTGCTTATCGCAACTTCGCGAACAAGAACCTGGCGACCAAGAATGTCTTCAACGCTTTGAAACCGGGCGGCATGTTCATCATCCAGGACTTGACCAAGCCCGAGAAGCAGCCGATGAAGGGCCTCTACGCTTTCTACATGAAATTCATCCTGCCGGTCTTCGCCAAAGTCCTCGGTACCGAGCGGACGGCGGCGGGCTGGCTCAAGAAAAGCACCGACATGATGCCGACCAATGCCCAGATCCAGAAGATCCTGGAGGATAGCGGTTTCACCAGGTGTTATTACAAGAGCCTTTCAGGCGGTATCGCCTGCATCATCGTCGGATTCAAACCGGAGGGTTAGGGATGGCGGCGGGAACAGCGGAACAGCGTTTACAGGACCCCGGTTTCGACTCCGAGGCGGCTAAAAAGCGCAAGGCTTACATGCTGGAGCTTTTCGGCTACCAGGCCCCCAAGTACGACCTGACTGACGACATCATCGGCCTGGGCATCCACCGGCGGTGGGTGAAGGACGTGCTCAAGGTCATCGGCCATTACAAGAAAGACAAAAAAAACCTGAAGATGCTGGACCTGGCCTGCGGCACGGGTTTCGTCACCTTCAACACCGCCAAGAATTTCGATGATATCGACATCGACGCCTTCGACCTGGTGCCGGAAATGGTCGAGGTGGCCAAGAAGCGCTACGAAAAAGGCTTCAAAGGCCGCAAGATCAATTTTTGGGTGGGCGACTCCGAGGTGCCCTACGGCGAAAACAAGTACGATGTCATCACCACCTGCTTCGCCTTCCGCAATTTCATGAATAAGAACCTGGCGGCGCAGAACGTCTTCAAGGCGCTCAAGCCGGGCGGCATGTTCATCATCCAGGATATGACCAAACCCGAGCACCAGCCGCTCCGGGGACTATACCTGTTTGCCCTGAAATACATGCTGCCGCTGGCCGGGTTTGTCCTGGGCACCGCCAAGGGCTCGCCGCGATACCTCTATAATTCCGTGATGCTGCTGCCGAAGAACACCGACATCGCCAAAATCCTGACCGACAACGGCTTCAAGGACGTGTGGCACAAGTACCAGAGCGGGGGTATGGGCACGGTGGTGGTGGGATACAAGAAATAACCAAGAGACAAGATACAAATACCAAACAAATTTAAATTCTCAAATCCTCGTTTAACGCTTCCAACCGGGAGAAGATCGGGTCGAAAGCAATCGGAGCGACGGTAAAGGGAAAATAGAGCGGTAAGGCGCAGGCAGGATGCCTGCACTACCGGGAGACTCGCAGGGTACAAGAAATGATCGACACCTCATCGATGAATACGCTTCAGTACGATATCGGCGGCGGCAGGTTCCGCCCGATCTATATCGGCCGCAACATCCTCGACCGGCTGGGCGAGTGCGCCGGAACGCTCAACGCCGACAGGTTTTTCATCGTCACCGATGACACCGTCGCCAAGGTCTTCCTCGAACCGGTGCTGGCTCAGCTCGAAAGGATCGCTCCGACCAAAGCTTTCATTTTCCCGGCGGGAGAACAATCCAAGACGCTGTCGACCCTCGAATCCTTGGGAGCCGAGATCCTGGACGCCCGCGCGACCAAGTCTTCCGTCATCGTCTGCCTGGGCGGTGGCGTGGTCGGCAACCTTGGCGGCCTGCTGGCGGCACTTCTCTTCCGCGGCATCCGGTTCTTCCACGTGCCCACAACGATGGTAGCCCAGATAGATTCCTCTATCGGCCAGAAACAGGCGGTCAACTACAAAAAAGGCAAGAACCTGTTCGGCCAGTATTATCCGCCCGAATTCGTCTTTATCGACTTCGCTTTCCTGCGGGACCTCCCGGTACGCCAGATCAGGGCCGGCCTGGCCGAATCGGTCAAGCACGGGCTATGCCAGGAGGAGAGTTTCTTCGAGTTCATAGGTTCCCGGTCTCCGGATTTTTCATGGGAAGACATTGAGTACATCTCCGCCCATACAATCGAACTGAAGCTCGAACTGCTGAAGATCGACCCTTACGAGGGCAAGCTCGACCCCCAACTGGAACTGGGCCATACCATCGGCCACGCCCTGGAGATCCGCAAGAACGGCCAACTGCTGCACGGCGAGGCTATCGCTATCGGCATGACGGTGGAAGCCAAGATCTCGGCGGCGCTGGGTTTCATGGACCCTGTCCTCGCCCAACGCATAGAGAACATCTTCCGGAAGATCGGGCTGCCGACGCGCATTCCCCCGGAGATTTCCATCGAAGAAATCCTGGAAACACTAACCTTCGATAACAAGCGGCGCACCGCCATCAACGACTTCTTCCTGCTGGCGCAGTTCTGCGATTTCCACAAAGAGAACGGCAAGATTGCCTGCAAGGTGCCGGAGCTGGTGTTGAGGCAAGTCCTTGAGAGCGCTTACTAGCCCTTCGAGCGTACCTTTCGGCGTGTGGGTTCAGGCCGCTCGCCTGAAATTCCTGCCGCAAGGAGTGTTCCCGGTGATCATCGCCGGGGCTGCCGCTTTCGCCGCAGGTGTCTTCAATCCGCTCTACTTCATCATCGCTTTTTTGGCGGCTTCAGCGGTGCAAATCGGCCTCACCATGTTCAACGACACCCTGGACTTCCAGTACGGCACCGACAAATCTACCGCCGAGACGAAAAATCCTTTCTCAGGCGGTTCCGGCGTACTGGCTTCGGGCCGCGTCAAACCCAGGCAAGCGATGACGGTCATCATCGGTCTGTACGTCTTCGCTCTCATCTGCGGTATATTTTTCGCCTTCGCCGCCGGAATCGGGAGCCTGTATATCGCCGGCATCGGCGCGTTCATCTCTATTGCCTACTCCGCCAGGCCGTTCCGCCTGGCTTACCGGGGGCTCGGCGAACTGGCGATGCTCGTCGGTTACGGACCGGTACTGACGGCCTGGGCTTACTTCATCCACACCTCTTCACTCTCTCTCGATATTGTCCTCGTGGGCATTATCCCCGGCCTGTGCATGTGGACGATGATCCTCATCAATGAGATCCCCGACTACGCCGAAGATAAGGCGGCGGGCAAGAAAAACCTGACTTACCGTCTGACGCCCCGGGGTTCGAAAAACCTGTTCATCGCCTCGCTGGCCTCCATTTATGTTTACATCGCTGTGCTAATCGGCACCGGGGTTTTACCGCCGGTGGCGTCTCTGACGTTCCTGGGCGTACCCCTTGCCGTCTCAGCCGCCAGGACAGCGCATCGGGAGTTCAAAGACCCCCTTAAAATTGCCAAGGCAAACAAGTACATGGTATTAATATATTCTCTCACTAACGCCGCCGTGGCTATCGGTTTTATGACGGCGTGAAGCCAGGTTTAACAAATTGTGTAGTTGATCAGGTCACGTGCGATCGGAGACCAGCATGAAAAATGGACAGGAACTCCAGTGTTACCGCGAAGCCCTGGACGATTATCAAGAAGCCAAAAAGATCGTGAGTGAAATCTCAAAACTCACCGCTGATGTGTCCAATTGCCTGAGCACCGAACCGTACCGGCTGACGATTTCCGGGTTCGGGATGGACATGCCATTGAAACCTGAGTTTGCCGGAAAGCAGCTGGTTTGCTCGCCGGGGCAATGGCCGAACGAGCAGAACCTGGCTGAAGCGGTGACCCGTTTGTACAAGACCGAGAAAGCGCTGCACAAAGCCTGGTCGAGTTTATCGCCGGAAGGGAAGAAACAGGTCGAGGCGCCTCCGGGAAGCCTGAAATAGTTTTGTTGGAATCCAGAATCGTGAGGGCTTTCCCCCTTTCCTTTAATTCCTCTCCCACCGGGGGAGAGGAAAAACCTGATTTAAGGATGGAACATGGTAGAACCGAAGTTTTTTGAAACGATCGCGCCGCTGTATGACTTTCTGACCAAGCTTTTCATGGGCGGCACTTACGAGAGCATGAGGAAGCGCATGCTTAATGAGGATACCTCGCAGATGGAAATACTGGACCTGTGCTGCGGCACCGGCTACATCAGCAATACGATCAATGCCAAGCGCATCGTCGGCCTGGATCAGTCTGACGCCATGCTGGCCAGGAACGCCAAGGTCAAGCGCCCCAACAAAGAACTGATCAAGGGCAACGCCTACCAGGTACAGTTCAAGGACGGCGAATTCGACCGGATTTATAATTCCAGCGCGTCACACGAATTCAAGCTGTTTTCACGACTGCTGCAGAAAAGCTACCAGGCGTTGAAACCCGGCGGCAAGATCATCATCTTCGATATCTACCAGCCGAAAAACCGCATATTGTCGTTCTTCATGAACACCTTCGTCCGCTACGTAGTCGAACGCGGCATCATGTTCGTCCATACCAAGGAAGAATGGCGGCAGATGCTGACCGAGGCCGGGTTCGAAGTCGAAGAGCTCGAATCTGTCCGCGGCTTGTATATCTTCGTGAAAGCGGTCAAACCCCTGCAGGGGAAACTGCCTTTAACGGCAGCGGGTTAAACTCCGTCTACCAATCGACACCGGGACGGTGTATACTATATTGCTTAACCTGGGGTTACCAATTTATTTTGAAATTATTAGAGATGGAGGAGCTATCTGCCCATGGGACTGACACTCGGTGAAGCCATCCGGCATATCACCAACAAAAACTACGCGATAGTTGCCGCCGACCTCTTTGACGAGATCTTCGGCCGCAAGTATGGCGAAACCGCCAAAATTCCAGCCAGGGATAAGGGTTCCTGGCCGATCAAGATCGAGGACAAGCTGAAGGACACCCATTTCGCCAAGATGGCCGAGGGTGAGTTCAAGCGTACCCGCGTCGATATTGCCAGCGACACCTATCTAGAGGTAAAACGGTGGCTGGAGGACGAGGTCGGGGTGCCCCATCCGTGCATCGACCATGATTTCAAACTTGGCGTAAAGTAAAAGCAGAAATCTCGAGTCAAAGACCAGCCGCCGGAAGGCGGCTGGCTTTTTTTAAACCCCAAATCCCAATTTCTAAATTCTAAACAAATCCAAAATTTAAAATCCCAATCTCAAAACTTGGGATTGACACTTCAGGTGACGCGGCTTAGAATCAGGTTAAGGCTCGTAGCTTCGCGAAATTACGCGTTTTACGAAACCCTCATCCTACCTTCTCCCGCCGTGCGGGCGAGGGGAAAACGGAATGGACCCGCGTTAAGCCTCCAGAGGCGACATATGAAAGGCTGCGTATGAGTCTTAAAGAAACCCTGCCCGTTGAATTAAAGGAAGCCCTGCGCTCCGGCGATAAGGTAAAACTAAATACGATCCGCCTGATCCTTTCGGCCATCAATTACGCCGAGATCGAGCAGCAGAAACAGCTGGACGATCCCGGAGTTCACGCCGTCATCGCCAAGATGATCAAGCAGCGGAAAGAAAGCATCGAGGCGTTCAAGGCCGGCAACCGGCAGGACCTGGTGGACAAGGAACAGGCCGAACTCAACATCCTCGAGAGCTACATGCCGAAGCAGTTGAGCCGCGAAGAGATTGTCGCCGAAGCCAGGAAAGTTATTGCCGAGGTCGGCGCCAACAAACCGCAGGATATGGGCAAGGTAATGGGCAAACTAACCCCGATGCTACGTGGCAAGGCTGACGGTAAAGAGATAGCGGCGGTGGTGACGGAGCTGCTGAAACAGTAAACGGCATCAACACCTGGAGGTGAACAGGTGAAAAAAGGGTACGTTATTGCGGCGGCGGTGTGGCTGGGTTCGCTGGGTGCCATCGCCATCGGCTATTCGATATTCCAATCCAACAATGTTCACATTACATGGAGCTTCGCGCAATTCCTTGACCCGCTGAAATTTTTTACGGTAGGTCTTCCGATTTTAGCGCTGCTGTTGCTCTCAGGAGCGCTGCTGATTATTCAGAGTAACCAACGCGCGGCGAAGATTTTGGTCCAGGTTGGTTTCGCCATACTCCTCATTTTGACCCTGACGGCAATATTGAGCATTCTCGGTTTGCTGATGGCGCCGGCGGCGTGGTTCGCCTACCAGGGGCTGGGGGGAGGAGAAAAACCCAAGCCAGCTTGAAACTAGGACAGGCTCCGCGAATCATTGCGCGGTTCGAAGGCTCTTTTCCCTGGTTTTGCGGATATGAAATATAAAACCATCGCAATACCTTGCGCTGCTATAAAGAAAGCTACAACAAGGTCTTCGAAAATATTGACTTCATGTGAACGCGGGCTGACAAAGTAACCGATTCCGACAATCATGAATAGAGCCAGTACGATTCCTGAAATGACAGGTTTTTTGAAACCCGTATAAACGATTAATCCGAAAACCCCGGCGCTGATTGTGCCCTGAAAAAGAATATCCAATATGAGATTCAATAAACCTGAACTGCTTGATATCGATTGATAACCGTTCAAGGCCAAAGCCGCGACCCAGGCAGCGGCCAAGACAAGAGACGCAAGGGTTTGCAGACCCAGGTTGGTCAGCCGATATAGGTTCCGCATACGCTCAGTGAACTCTAGCCCTTGCCAATTTTAGATTCCAGCGACTCGACCTGCTGTTTAACTTGAGTTAGATCACTCTGCAGGTCTTTCAGTTGTTTCGCCTGATTTTTCAACAGAAAATAGCTTTGTACGAGCATGACTGCCAGAGCTATGGGGATCGCCCAAGCCACAATAAGGACGATTATTTCTGTTGGCCCGATAGGCATGCCAGTCTTCGGTCTTTCGGATGCCGCGGGTGGTGAAGATACTTAACCTTACTCTACGCCCGATCATAAGTCAACGATCAGGCGATCATCAAGAATAATCGGGCAAACGGAACCGTAGCATCGCGTTCTTTGTTCTAGCAGTGGGCAAAACGTCAAAGCAAACGCAATATCGCTATTCGAGGCTAATTAAATCGGGATCGGCCGCTGAAATGATTCAGGGTTTTTCGGCGGCTTTGGCCTTAAGAGCCAGGTATCTTTGGTAGTCAGCCGAATCTTCTGGTTTGATGGTGGGAGCCGCGGCTCCGGCTTTCAGCGCCATGAACCTCTTGAAATCAGCCATATCTTCAGGCTTGATTTTGGGATCGATCGATGCGGCATTCGCGGCTGATTTAGGCAGACTCTGTTTTCCCGAGGTAGCTGTCTGTCTAACAGTCTGGACGCCTGATTTTTGATTCGCGGCGACCGGACTTACTTTCTGCCGGGCCATGATGACGAACGATAATCCCAGGGCAAGCACCGCGATACCGGCTACCGAATAAAAATCCAAAACACCCCGGGTCATCAGATACCCGATTCCAGCCAGGGCAAGGCCGGCTACCATGACGACGATGCCGAGTAGTTGCAATTCCGGGTACCTGATGGCGGTGCCGCCGGTTCTGGCCGACCGCAGGGCCTCAGCCCTTTCGGCTTCCTCCTGTTTTCTCATCTTCCGGGCTTTTTGACCTCTGGAGATGAAGATAAGAACTAAAACGATTACGGCGACAAACAGAAGTTCACTGGGTCCGATGCTCATATTTGTTGAATTATCAGCGCTTTCAGGAGCGCTTACTCCTTTTTCATCCAAAACTAAACGGCGTGATAGTAAAACTAGCTTTTAGTTGGAATTTTGTCAATATCAGTTTAACATAAAATAGGTATTATGAGGAGACTCTAACTCAGCCGATTGGGATTGGGGAAACAACGTAATTCGAAGTGTAAACAATCGTTATCCCTTCTCATGGTTCCATTCGATAAACTCAGGGCAGGTTCAAGCTTCCCGACTGGTGTCGGGACAAGCACCACGAACGGAACAAACGGAACCCAATTAGCCCCGATACCATCGTTTACGGTATTATGTTTACGTAATGATGAATCCCATTCGCCTGGGTGTGCTCGGTTCTACCGGCAGCATCGGTCAACAAACGCTGGACGTAGCTCGGCGGCATCCGGATAAAATCTCGGTCATCGCACTGGCAGCAGGCGAAAACGTTGGTCTGCTGCAAAAACAGAAAGCAGAATTCAATCCCCGTTTTGTTTCCTGTTCCAGCAAAAATCTTGTCTGCGGAAATTCGGTGTGCCTGCCGCTGGAAGAAATGGCTATCCACCCGGATGTAGATATCGTGGTAGTGGCGGTGCCGGGAGGGGCGGGGCTCAAGCCGGCGCTGGCGGCGGCAAGGGCGGGGAAGATAATCGCCCTGGCTAATAAAGAATGCCTGGTTGCCGCCGGTGAGATGCTGCTCGATGAAGCGGTTAACAACGGCGCGGGCATCCGCCCGGTGGATTCGGAGCACTCCGCGATATGGCAATGCCTGGTGGGTGAAACCACCAAACCCGAGAAGCTGATTCTCACCGCCAGCGGCGGGCCTTTCCGGGATTTTTCCCTGGAACGGATCGAATCGGTGACACCAGGACAAGCCCTGGCTCACCCCTCGTGGAAGATGGGCAAGAAGGTAACCATCGATTCGGCCACGCTGATGAACAAAGGTCTGGAGGTCATCGAAGCCCACCGGCTTTACGGCATCCCCTACGAGCGAATCGAGGTGGTAATTCATCCGCAATCGATTGTTCATTCGATGGTTGAATTCGCCGACGGGGCGGTCAAAGCCCAACTCTCCCCGCCGGACATGCGCCTGCCGATTCAATATGCATTATCCTATCCCGAGCGATGGAGCAATACCGACCTGCCAAGAGCGGACTGGCCGAAAATCGGCAGGCTGGACTTCTCGGCGCCGGACCTCAGTCGATTCCCTTGTCTGAAATTGGCGATAGAAGCCGGGAAAAGAGGCAGCACGTTCCCGGCCGTTCTTGCGGCGGCGGACGAAGAAGCGGTCAACCTGTTCCTGGATAACAGGATAAAATTTGGCGACATCGCCCGGCTGGTGGGAAAAACTCTCGAAGAACATAACCCTGAAGGTTCAACATCGTTAGAAAGTATAGCCGCCGCGGAAACGTGGGCTAGGCGGCGAGTATCTGAATTGGCGAGGAGTCTTTAGTTGTCCAGCATTCTGAGTTTTTTATTCACGGCAGCGGCGTTCGCGTTGGTACTGGCGATCGTCACGCTGTCTCATGAGGCAGGCCATTTTTTCAGCGCCCGGATTTTTGGGGTTAAAGTCAACGAGTTCGGGTTGGGCTACCCACCCCGGCTATTCGCCAAAAAAGGCAAGAGCGGCACCGAGTATTCGATAAACTTATTGCCACTCGGCGGCTTTGTGAAGTTAGCCGGTGAAGAAGACCCGACGGCGCCCGGTGCCCTGGCATCGAAAAGCCACGCAAAAAGAGTCACCGTCCTCGCCGCCGGGGCGATCGTTAACGCGCTGCTGCCGATCGTCCTGTTCACCGTGGCTTTCCTCCTTCCTCACCAGATCGCTACAGGCAAAATCGAGGTACTGGGGGTGGCTGCCGGATCGCCGGCCGAAGCCGCCGGTGTCGAGGTCGGGGACATCATTTTGAGCTTCAACGGGCGGCAACTGACAAATAATGCCGAATTGGGAAGAGACATCTTTTTGGACCTTGGCGAAACCGTTCCGATGGAGATACAAAAAGCCGATGGTACGGTAGTTACAGTCTCGGTGACGCCGCGCTGGAGCCCGCCGGCCGGGCAGGGGGCGGTGGGGATCGAAACCCAAACGACCGATGTGGTAGTCACTAAAGTTCACGATGGCTTTTTCACCGCGATATCATCCGGCTTCCGGGAAACGGGTGAGACCATGGTCTTGTTCAAGAACAGCATCCTATCCCTGGTCTTCGGCGCTCCGGCGCAGTTCGCCGGCCCGGTCGGTATCGCCCAGATGACCGGCGAGGTGGCGAGGGCGGGATTCGGACCGCTGCTGGAATTTACCGCTTTCCTGTCGCTCAACCTGGCAATATTGAACATCCTGCCGATTCCGGCGCTGGACGGCGGACGCATCGCGTTTGTGGTGGTGGAGTGGGCGAGGAGGGGCAAGAGAATCGACCCGCAGACAGAAGGGAAAATACATTTCATTGGGTTCGTGCTGCTGATAGGACTGATTTTACTGGTGACTTTTCAGGACATTGTGAGGATTGTTGGGGGATAAATTCGAAGCACGAATATCGAAATCCGAAACAAATCCGAATGATAAAATCCCAAATTCAAAATATGCGACGGAAAACAAGAGCCATCAACATCGGCGGGGTGTTGGTAGGGGGTGGTGCGCCCATAACAGTGCAGTCGATGACAAAGACGGACACCAGGGATGTCCCATCGACGGTGGCACAGATCAAAGAACTTGCCGGGGCTGGCTGCGAAATAATCCGGTGCGGCGTACCCGACGCGCAGGCCGCCGAGGCACTGAGGGACATCAAAAAGCAGAGTCCGATTCCGGTTATCGCCGACATTCATTTTGACTACCGGCTCGCTTTGGCAGCCATAGCCGCAGGGGTGGATGGGCTGAGGATCAATCCGGGAAATATTGGCGAGGCGGACCGGGTCAAGCAGGTCGTTGAAGCGGCTAAAGAACGACAGGTCCCGATACGCATCGGGGTAAATGGCGGGTCTTTACCCGCCGAATTTGAGCCGGAAAAACCGCTTCACCAGAGGATGGTCGATTCGGCCATGGGACAGGTGAGGCTGCTCGAAAGCCTCGATTTCAATTTGATCAAAATTTCTCTGAAGGCCTTCGACGTGCCCGAAACCCTCGCGGCTTACCGCATGATATCCAAAATGGTCGACTATCCCCTGCACCTGGGAATAACGGAGGCGGGGACACCGAAGACCGGTATAATACGATCGGCGGTGGGGATAGGGGCGTTACTCGCCGAAGGCATCGGCGATACGATCAGGGTATCGCTTACAGCTGACCCGAGGGAAGAAGTCGCGGCCGGTTACGAGATACTCAAAAGCCTCGATCTCAGGAAGAGAGGACCGACCGTGGTGAGTTGCCCTTCATGCTCACGTACAGAGGCCGACGTTGTAGGCCTGGCGGAGATGATTTCCGACCTGCTGCTGTCCATCGACAAACCGATCAAGGTGGCGGTGATGGGTTGCGCCGTGAACGGCCCGGGGGAGGCTAAAGACGCCGATGTCGGCATTGCTTGCGGAAAAGGGCAGGGCATCCTCTTCCGGAGGGGTGAAAAGGTCCGGGTGGTTGCTGAGGCGGGATATTTCGAGGCGCTTTCAAAAGAGATTGAAAACTTCTAAAATGTAGCGCGGTCAGCAGGAACGGCATCGGGAAACGTTCTTCGAAGATAGCCACGGCCCTTCTGGAGGGCCTCAGCAACAGATGTAGCGAGGTGTAAAGGTGGATAGCGCATTCTGGCAGGCGGCCACGGCGATCTCGGTCGTCGTTCTGACTATCGGATTTATTATCGGCATAGTCAAATACCTCCAGTTCCGCCGCCGCGACGACGCCAAACTGGCTATCGACCTGTTCCGGGATTTCCGAAGCGACGAATTCAAAGCGGTCATACGCAGCATCTACTCGGTCAAGCCGGACCAGTGGGCGACGCTGGCCGATTATCAACGGGTGCGGTTCGATCACCTGGTGGACTGGCTGAACCTGCTCGGCGCGGTTACCCGCAACAGGGAGATCAACCAGCAACTGGCTATCGAAACACTGGGCGGCCCGACAGCTATTCGCTGCTGGTACAAGCTCCTGCCGTACCTGCGGCAGGAAACCGAACGCCGGGGCTTTTTTTGCGATTCTTTCGAGGATTTCACCCGAAGGTCAGTAACTCATTTTCAGGAGCGAGGCGTACCCATCTGGTTCAACTGGGGCAGCGAACGGGTCGAGCTAGTTAAGTTGCTGCAGAAGCCAGAATTCAAGCCGAGAACCATGGAAGAGATCCGCCAGGGCGTGAAGGCCAGCGGGACAAACTGAAACATTTGGCATTCGATACACCGGTTGTGTTATAATCCTAGGTCAGTTTTCAAATTGGAGTAAAAAGATATGGCTAAGAAAGTACTCGCCGCCGATAGAAAGCCCGTTGCGCTGAAGGAATTTGCCGAAGGCGTCAACAAGAAGGACGAGGTCTCCGGTCTCAAGATCAAGTTCGCCTTCTGCAACCGCAAACGCCGCGGCGGCTAAAACACTCGTTTCGGTCAAAAGAAGCCCCGATGGAATCGGGGCTTTCCTGTTTTAAGAAGGATCTATTCCAATATAATACTTGGATCTATGGCCGACACCGAGATTCTTCGCTTCGCTCAGAATGACAATCGTAGAGCGTGTTAGCCCCGTTCGAATGGATGGCCATCTGCGGTGAAGTCCGGAAGGTAAAACTCCTGGGAGCCCGCTTCCTGCATCCAGCCGTTCTCCATGCCCAGGACATCCAGGATATTGACGACGCGGCGGTGCTCGGCGGCGTTGATGCTGCGGGCCAGGGGCGGCATGCCCAGGGCTTTGTGGCGGGGGATGTATTGGGACATGATGCTCACCGTCACCTGCGGTGAGAGTTCGCGGGCGATCCATTTCAGGGATTCCTCGGAGCCGGCCAGGTCGTTGGGCAGGATCAGGTGGCGGATAATCAGACCCTTGAGGGCGATGCCGTCCTCGCCGACCTGCAGATCGCCCACCTGGCGGTACATCTCTTTGATCGCCGAGCGCGCGGTTGGAACATAGTGGGCGACGTCCGAAAGCTGCATGGCGATAGTGTTGGACGAATATTTCAGATCCGGCAGGTAGATATCAATCACGCCGTCGAGTTCCTGAAGCGTCGAAAGTTCTTCGTAGGCGTTGGTGTTGTAAACGATAGGCAACCTGAAGCCGTGGGGAATCGCCTCGAGGAGCGCTCTCATTATCTGGGGTACGTACTGGGTGGGAGAGACCAGGTTCAGGTTGTGGCAGCGCAGGTCGTTCTGGACGTGAAGCATACGGTTGGCAAGCCTGGAAGGGGTTACCTCATGGTGGCGCTGACCCGCCGGGTCTTGGGAGATCTGGTAATTCTGGCAATAGACGCAGCGGAGGTTGCAATTGCCGAAAAAGACGGCGCCCGAGCCTTTGGTCCCGGACAGGGCCGGTTCTTCGCCACGGTGGGCGCATACCGAAGAGACGGCTACCAGTTTGCCCGCGTTGCACAACCCGATCTCGCCTTCGAGACGGTTGGCGCCGCAGCGCCGCGGGCAGACGTCGCAATTTCCAAGGCGTTCCTCGAGCGCCAGGACGCGGCGCTGAAGTTCGCCGGATTCATAGAGTTCAACGTATCGGGGAAGATCAACCAAGTTTACACCTCACCAGTGGACAGGTCGACTCCCGATTCCGATTAAAAGACGAAGAGCCGTGTCCGCCGCCACCCAACGGATATTTTTATGATCAGAGAGCCGCCGACAATTTAAGAGGCCAGTTTTCCCTGTCCCTTTAGCGCCTGCTCAACGCTGCGGCGCACCTGGACGCAATCCGCCTCGGTTTTGAGCGCAAGCAGCTTGATGAGACCCGGCCAGACCTCTTCTTCGGTATCCCGGCTGACGGACTCAACCGAACCCTTTTTCACATCCGCCTTGCGGAACATGACCTTGTTATCGATGGAATCCCAGTAGGGTATGATGCCGTATTTGACCAGCCAGTTCAGGGCGTCCTGGCGGGTGAGAGCGCTGGGCATATCCGGACCTCCTGTTGCAGGTTGCCTAATATTTAAGCCGATTAAATGCGCCGATGCAACAAAAATTATTCCGCCAGTTCACGGGTTTTGCGGATGGCTTCACGGATACGCGCCAGAGCCCGATCCTTCCCAAGCACCGCCATGGTCTGAAACAGCGGCGGCGACACGCTCTGGCCGGTGACGGCCACCCGGATACAGCCAAAGAGTTGTCCGGGCTTGAGGCCAAGCTCGGCGGCAAGGGGCCGCAGGTCATTTTCCATGGCTTCGATGCCGAAGCCTTCGAGTTTTTCGAGGCGATCGAGCGTGGCTTGAAGCGCCTGCCGGGTGAGGGCGGTATTCATACCCTTGCCCACCAGATCTGCCGCATGGTATTCGAGGTTCTGGTAAAAGAAGAAACGGGTCAGTTCCGGCTGATCGCGGAGTTCGCCCAGTTTTTTGACCCTCTCCTGGATCAAAGCCAGCGCACTCTTAACATAATCACGGTCGTAGGCCGCGGCTTCGGGAACGCCGGCTTCGAGGAACGGCCGGGCGCGGTCGGTGAACTCGTCGAGCGATAACGCCCGGATATAGGAGCCGTTCATCCAATCCAGCTTCTCGATGTTGAAAATGGCGGCGGTCTTACTGATGCGATCGAGAGAGAAGTTCTCGATGACCTTTTTAACGTCCATGATCTCGGTAGTGGCGTCCAGAGACCAGCCGAGGAGCGCCAGGAAGTTGACCATCGTTTCCGGCAGATAGCCCTGGTTCTTGTAGTCGATGATGGACACGGCGCCGTGCCTCTTGGAAAGCTTCGACCGGTCAGGCCCCAGGATCATCGGGAGGTGGGCGAACACCGGAGGTTCATAACCCATGGCCTTGTACAACTGGACGTGTTTCGGCGTGCTGGACAGCCATTCCTCGGCGCGCATGACGTGAGTGATGGCCATATCGTGATCGTCGACGATGTTGGCCAGGTGGTAGGTAGGGAAGCCGTCGCTCTTCAGAAGGACGAAATCATCGAGTAGCGCATTTTCGAAGGCCACCTCGCCACGGATGAGATCATTGAAATAGGTCCGCCCTTCGAGGGGCATTTTGAACCTGACGACCGGGGTGACGCCCTCAGGACCGGGCTCACATTTGTCGCGGCAGTGCCGGTCGTACCCGGTCGGGATTTTGGCGGCTTCCTGGGCGGCCCGCATCTGGTCCAGCCGCGCCGATGAGCAGTAGCAGCGGTAGGCATGGCCGCCTGCGATCAACTTTTCGGCGGCCGCCCGATACCGGTCGAGTCGTTGAGACTGAAAGTACGGTCCGAAGGCGCCGTTTTTCTCCGGTCCTTCGTCCCAATCCATGCCCAACCAGCGTAAGCCGTCGAGGATGGCTTCTACGGCGCCCTCGACATAGCGGGCCTGGTCGGTGTCCTCGATGCGGACGATGAAGCTGCCGCCCTGGTTCCGGGCGAACAGCCAGTTGAATAATGCGGTGCGGATGTTGCCGACGTGGGGGTAGCCGGTGGGGGAGGGGGCGTATCTTACTCTAACTTTATCTGTCATTTTATCCTCGATCAAAAATCCGAAGCACGAATTTCGAAATCCGAAACAAATTCAAATAAACAAAAACCCTAGATGACCAATTTATTTTAACGTGTACTCCGATCGCTGAACTCGATTTCGTGCTTCGATATTCGAATCTCAAATTTATTTTATGCGGCGGCGGTGGGGGGCGTGGCGGCATGGGCTTCCGGGACGGCCGGAATTTTTACCACGTAAGTCTCGGCCAGCTTGTCGTGCCAGCCTTGCTTGTGGCTGTCCAGGGCGATCCAGATAAAGCCGAGAAACAGGGGTATGAATGAAATGAGATAACCGAGATAGCGGATGACCGCCCGACCGATGTCGACTTGGCTGCCGTCGGTTTGGATGACCTTGATCCCAGCCACCATCATCCCCAGGCTCTGGCCGCGCCAGACCCAGAAACCCACGAAGTAGATGCCCGAAACCAGGATCGATACGATATTGGACAATGCTCTGAACTGGCCTACCCAATAGTTGGAATCAAAATTGGTGGTGAAAGATACGATCTTACCGAAGTCAGGCCAGAGAAGAGGTTCAAGAACCGAAAAAATGGCTCCCAGGACGATAAAATCGATTATCCAAGCCCCGAATCGCCTCCAGAAGCCGGCGAACTCCAGGGCGATGGCGCCTTTAGATGTCTCTGGCATTGGGCCTTCGCTCCTCAGGGACACTGATCAATCGGCGCACATTATACATCGGCGGTAAATCGATAGCTATACGAGGGCCTGGCAGCTTTAACCCGCCGAGGCGCGCGTGTTATAATCGCGGCATGGAAATTAAGTATCTCGGCCACTCCTGTTTCCGGATCAAAGGCAAGAACACCACGGTGATTACCGACCCGTTCGCGCCGGAACTTGGCTTCACGCCGGGCAAGCAGACAGCCAACATCGTGACCGTCAGCCACCAGCACAACGGTCACAACTATACCTCTGGAGTGAGCGGAGAATTCCGGGTGGTTTCCCGGCCGGGAGAATATGAGATCGGCGACGCCATCCTGATCGGTCTGCCGTCTTTCCATGATTCCGAGAAGGGGCTGCTCCGAGGCAAGAACGTCATTTTCGTCATCTCGGTGGACGATGTGGTCATTTGTCACCTTGGCGACCTGGGCGAGCCCCTGTCCGAAAGCAAGGCCGAAGAACTTGGCAACGTGGATATCCTGCTGGTCCCGGTGGGCGACATGAGCGCGCTCAATGCCAATAACGCCGCCAGGTTAGTGCGCCAGATAGAACCCGCGATTGTCATCCCGATGCACTACAAGCTGCCGCAGGGCACCCGGGAACTTGAACCGGTCGAGAAGTTCCTCGGCGAAATGGGCTCAAGCGGTGTTGTGCCGCAACCCAAATTGGTAGTCACCAAAGCCAATCTGCCGCTGCCGACCCAGGTGGTGGTGCTGGAGGCGGGAACGGCGTAATCCCGCTGCCGCGCGAACCTAATCCCGCCGCTGTTTCCTCGTCTTAATCACCAGAGACACCACCAGACCGCTGAGGCACCCCATTCCGACCAGTATCCCAATGAGTGCGCCCGGAATTGTTGAAGCCGCCACCGGCGGGGCGATCGATTGGGTTGGTGCCGTCGTTTTGACGGATGTGGTTGGTGGGGTGGATGTGGCAGCGGCCTGCGTGGTTGCCGGGGCCGTTGTCGGTGCCGGTGTCGTTGCAGGCGGTTCCGTTGTTGCCGGCGGCGCAGTGGTAGTAAACGCCGAAACGGCGCTCCAGGGCGAAGAGGTGTTCGTTCCGATAGCCCGAACCTTCCAAAAATAGCCCGTCGAGGGCAATAGAGCCGACGGCGGTTGCCAGGCATTCCCTCCGATACCGGCCGCATAAGCCGTCACCGGATTGAAATCGGCGGACGATGACAACATCAGTTCATATGTCTTCGCGCCGGTTACCGGCTGCCATTGAAAAGGCGGCTGGAGAATCTGAACGGTTGCGCCGATCGCCGGCGTCGTCAGCACCGGCGTTCCCAGGACCGTAGTAAAGCTCCAGACCGCCGACCACGGACTTATCGATGGAGCGGCGGCGCGGGCTCGCCAGTAGTAGGTGATCCCCGGATCAAGGTTTTTCAAACGAGCGGTTTCTGCGGTCGCGGACCCCTCAAACCGAATAATGGACATGTCATAAGAATCGCTGACCTGCCACTGAAAAGCGGAAGCCCCGCCCGGATTGCGCCAAACGAGGTCGATGCCGCCGACACCGCCGGAGGCAAAGGTGCCGATGCCCGGCGCGCCGGACTGGGGAGATAAGAGTTCAATCGGCGAAGCGAGCGTGTCGTTGTAGGCGACCAGGCGGTTATTGGCGGTGTCCAGGCTATACACCCTGCTGCCCCGCAAACGAAGATCCCACAACGTGGTCCCGGCTTGCAGACCGTCGCGGGCGGTTTCCCAAGATTGGTTAAACGGCGATCTTTTTACCAACCCGCCGTTTGAGGCGCCCACCTGGTTGCCTGAGGCAACGTAGATGATCCCGCCCGAAGAGACTTCAATCCCGCTGATCATCGTCCCGCCCGGCAAGCCGGCGTCGATTCGCGTCCATGAAGGTTCCCCGACCTTCATGCGCCAGATGCCGGAACCGGCAGTGCTGGAAGCGGCATAAATGTATTTACTGACAGAGTAATCCGCGGAGAAGGCAAAGCAAATCTCACCGACGAGGGACGATTGCTGCAGGGCTGAAAAGTGTACCCCGCCATCGGTGGAAAGATAAAAGTTGCCGTCGGCTCCGGCGGCGATCATGGTATTATCGGCGGCAAAACCGGGGGAAAGTTTCAGACTCGACAGCGGCGTCGCGGATATTTCGGTGCTTTCAAAAACGACGCCGTCAGAGGTCCGCCACACCCTCGAACGATTGCCGTCGAAGGAAGTAAAGAACCAGACCCGTTCATTTAAAGCGGCAATGCCGCTATCTGAATCGAGAGCCGCCGGCAGCGTGAACTGGGTAAAAGTCTGGCCCTGATCGGCCGATCTAAGGTAGACCGGGCCGTTGCCGGTACGTCCGGCGACCAAAACTATGCCATTGCCGGATACGGTAAACCGATCGATAGCGGAAAGACCAGTACCGCCGGTCTGATAGATAAGCTGCCAGGCGCCGCCATCATTGTTGCTGCGCCAGAGCTTTTGGCCGTTGTCGAACGCCAACAGGTATATCAGGCCGTCCTGACCGGGCGGCACCGCCAGATCGACCACCGCCCCCACGGATTGGGGCATCGGCAGCGAAGACCAGGCGCTGTCGGCGGCAGTGAGGGGGCGGGAGACCAGCGGCGAGCAAATCGTAAGGATTACGAAGAAGAACACCACGCCCCGCCACGAGTGACAATTCTTCATTCGTAGGATTGTAATCGCTGGGCGAGGCACCCGTCAATGCAGAACCGACGAATGACGAATTCAGGTCGAGGATTTGATATTACGATGTGGGGAAGCCGGTGGCGGGGGAACCGGAACCCCTGTTCCCCGGGCGAGCGAAGCGAAAACCCCAACGATGCAAAGCCCGGTAAAAATGGCGAAGGCGACCCTCAGGCTCGACACAAGTTCATCTTGAACCGCGCCGGAAATGCGGACGTGGCCGATGATAAGGGAAAACAGGAGCATGGCGATACCCAGCGACAGCATCTGGCCGACAAGTCTCGTCGTTCCCAGGGTCGCCGAGGCCACGCCGTACTGCCGCCGCTCTACGGACCCCATGACCGCGGAGGTGTTGGGCGAAGAGAAAAGACCGAAACCGGCGCCCAGAATCACCAGACCGGCGATGACGTAGACCATCGAGGTGTTATTGCCGATGAAGATGAACATGGCCAGGCCGATAGCCGAAATAGCCATGCCGAGCGAAGCCAGAAACCTGGGTCCGAGCCGGTCCGCGCTCCGTCCGGCCCAGGGTGAAATGAGAGCCATGACGACGGGTTGGGCCACCAGGACCAGGCCGGCATCGGTCGGTGAAAACCCCTTGACGAACTGAAGGTAAAGAGACAAAAGAAACCCGACGGCAAACGTAGCGGCATAGTTGATCAGGGAAGCCGCGTTGGACATCGCAAATACGGTGTTATGCCGGAACATCTTGACCGAGAGCAGGGGGAATTGAATCCTGGACTCAAACCAGACAAAAGCGGCCAGACCGCCAGCACCCACCACCAGCAAAATGAAACCGATGTTATCCGGCAGCTCGGAAAAGCCAAGCATCAAGGCACACAGGGCCAGGCCGTAAACGATAGCGCCTTTGAGATCGAACGCCTCGCCTTTGCATTCCTGAAACTCCGTTTTCAGCTGGGTCAGGACGACGACAAGGGCGAAGAAGGCGAGGCCAGCGTTCAATAGGAAAATTCCGCGCCAACCCCAGGCGTCGGTAATGACGCCGCCGACCGTCGGGCCAATGGACAGGCCGATATACACGGCGGCGGCGTTCAATCCAAGCACCTTGCCTCTCTCCGAAGGCGGGAAGATCGAAGTCAGAATAGCCATGCCGGTGCCGAATAGAAGCGCTCCCGACACTCCCTGGAACACCCTCATGACGATCAGTTGGCCGCCGTTATGAACCAGCGCCACCAGGATGGACGTGACGGTGTAAGAGGCCAGACCGGCGATGAAGACCTTCCGGCGGCCAATGATGTCCGCCAGGCGCCCGAAGGGCAGCAGGAAAACCGCCGCGGCTAGGATATAGGCGGTAGCAACCCAGCCCAGGGTGACGGCGTCAAGTGAAAACTCCAGCCCGATAGGCGGCAGGGCGATATTCACCGATGCGCCCATGAAGGGCGTCAGGAAGGAAGCAACAATTGCCGCGATAAGCCCGCCGCGGCGAGCTTTGGCTTCCGCGGCGGGTGGTAACACGGAATGGGGCAACATAAATTACTTGGCGTTGGGGGCGTTCTGCATCAGACCGAAGGGGTTGCCTTCGGTATCGGTGAAATAGGCGAAATAGCCGATACCCGGAACCGTTTGATCCGGGCTGACGCGTTTGCCGCCGGTGGAGACAACCTTTTCGGCGGCTTTACCAAGGTCTTCGACGCCGATGGTATTGACCACCTGCTTGATGGCGCCGTCGACGCTCATGATGGCGCCGTTAATGCCGGGCTCCCGATCGGAGCCGGTGGTGATGTTCCAATAATCCATGGGCCCCGCCCATTTTTCTATCTTCCAACCGAAAGCCGTCTCATAGAACTTCACCGCGCGATCAGCCTTGACTGCCGGGATCTCGAAATGGACAACCCTGTTCATGATGCCCTCCTCATTTAGCGCCTGGCGGCGCCGATTAACTGAGAAATTTCAGTCAGTTTCCATTGTAGCATGTATTTTTCGATACCTTTTACAATGTCTTTGAGGGCACCTGGATTTACCAGCGCGGCGGTGCCGACTTCGATTGCGGAAGCGCCGGCCAGCAAGAATTCGAGAGCATCCTCTGCCGTGGCTATCCCGCCGCCGCCAATGACCGGGATCTTCACTCCGGCGGCAACACGCCAGACCATCGCCAGGGCAACCGGTTTGATGGCGGGGCCAGAAAGCCCTCCGGTGACGTTACCCAGGACGGGTTTGCGTTTCCTGATGTCGATAGACATACCGCGGAGGGTATTAATGAGCGAAACCGCGTCGGCGCCGGCATTCTCGACCGCCTGCGCCAGGGCGACGATGTCCGAGGTGTTGGGCGTCAGTTTGACGATGACCGGCAGGGCGGTAGCCGATTTGACCGCCCGGGTTACCGCAGCCGCTCCTTCCGGGGTGGCGCCGAATTCCAGACATCCGGCGGCTACGTTGGGACAGGAGATGTTGACCTCGAGCGCCGCAACGCCGGGAACCCTATCGAGGCGCCTAGCGATCTCGAAGTAATCATCGATGCTCTCGCCGGCGATGTTGACCAGCACCGGCGTCCGCCATTTTTCCCAGATGGGGGCAAAATGCTGCACGACGTATTCAACGCCCGGATTCTGAAGGCCTATGGCATTGAGGAGGCCGTTTTCGGTCTCCATGATTCGGGGCTGGGGGTTGCCGGCCCGCGGTTTCAGCGTAGTGCCCTTGCAAACGAAGGCTCCTATGTCGGCAATGTCGTAAAGGCGGGAAGGCTCATCGCCGTAACCCGCGGTTCCCGAGGCGGCGACGACGGGGTTCTTAAGGGTAAGACCGGGGAGCAATTGAACGGAAAGATCAGGCATCGGCAAGATTATAGACCCTGCGATTACGAAGAGGCAACCGAGTCCGCAAAGCCGGCCGGCTGGCCGGAATCCGTACTGGTGCGGTTCTTGCCCTCTTTTTTACTGCGGTACAGCAGGGTATCGGCACGGCGGGTCAAGGATTCGGCGTCATCTTCGGCGGTGGCGATGGTCGCCCCCGCCGATACCGTGACTCTGATCTCATCGTCGCCCCGGACGATGAAAGAAGTCGCCACCAGAATCCGCATCCGCTCAGCGATGTCGTAAAGCTGCCGGCCGTTTACGTTCGAGGCCAGGATGACGAATTCTTCGCCTCCCCAGCGGAAGAACAGAGAAGCGGGGCTGCGCATATTGTCGGAGATCGAGCGGGCGACCATTTGCAGCGCCTTGTCTCCGGCGTCATGACCGAAAGTATCGTTAACTACCTTGAAATTATCGATATCGAACATGATCATGCCGAAGGGCCAACCGTAGCGCTTGAATTCACTCAACCTGGTTTCCAGGGTGATATTGGCATAACGGCGGTTGCCGGCCTGGGTAAGTTCGTCGATCAGCGACAGGCTTGTCAGATGGGCGTTCTGTTCCTTGAGAAGCCTGTTCGCCGAGTTGTCGGTGAAAGTCTCGATGCCGCCGGTGATATTACCCTGTTCGTCGTAAACCGGCATGGCTTTAACCGTTACCGGAACCCGATGGCCGTCCTTGTGCAGCATGTAGACCGAGGCTTCATGATACCGGCCGTCGGTCATCATGGCGGAGAGGGGGCAACCGGAGAGGCACAGGTTTGCGCCCTGTTCGTCGGTGTGGACCAGGATGTTGTCGGCGCAGCAGAAACCCAACACTTCGCCCGCCGTACGCCCGGTCATTCTCTCGGCGGCTTTATTCCAGTACAAGATGCGCTTATCGCGGTCGACGAAGTACACCCCTTCGCTGAGGTTGTCGAGGAGCGTTTTGTAAATGGCGTCTTGCATGTTACCGTTAAGAATACGTGGGCCGGCCTATTTGCGCCGGGTGATCGCCAGCCAGGCGGCGGCGCCGAGGGCGATAGCCGGGAGCATGGTGATGATGACGAAGACATAGGATTCCGGGGTGGCCAGGTCGTTGCGGGCATCCAGGATGACCCACAGTCCGGACAACAGCAGAATGCCTCCGATGCCGCCGACAATGCGGTCGTACATGGTGACCTTAGCGCCGTGGGACCTGAAATAGTACTCAAGAAAAGCATAACCGGCAACGATGATGAAGAAGAAGAGCACGAAGATCATGGGAATCCGCCCTCGCTTTCCTTAAATCAGAAAAACCCGAGAATATAAGCATTTTAGCTTAAACCGGATGAATTTACTAAAGGGCGGGCGGCTGAGGTCCGGAAGTGCTAGTCGTGACGGTGGCCGTCGTGGGGGTGGACGCATTCCAGCACGGTAAAACGTTTCTGGTCTCCGCCGATGACGATACCGAACGTCTCAAGGAGGGTCTGCGGAGTGAGCACCTCGTCCGGCGGACCGAGGGCGACGACGCGGTGCGCCAGGAGCATGACCTGGTGGCACAGGGACGCCTCATCCTGGACATCGTGGGTGGCGACGACGACCGAGGCGCCGCGGCAGAGTTCGTCCTTGATGGCCTGAAGATAGCGCTCGCGGCCGCCCACGTCGAGCCCGGAGGTCGGCTCGTCGAGGACCAGGAGGTCAGCCCGGTGTGCCAGGACCTGGGCCAGGTAGACCCGCTGCTGTTGGCCTCCGGACATGGACCGGAGCGGGGAATCGGCCAGTTTTTCAACGCCCATGGCTGTCATGGCGCCTCGGACGATGTCGTTGTCCTCGCCGGTCATCCGGCCCATCAGGCCCTTGCCCGGAAAACGACCCATGCGCACGACGTCGATCGCCCGGAGCGGCAGCACAAACCCCGACGCATGAAATTGCCCCAGGTAGGCGATACGCTTGGGTTTGGAGCCGGGAGCGCCGCCGAACACCTGGATCTGGCCCCCGATAGGCGGCAGCAGGCCGACGATGGTTTTGAGCAGGGTGGATTTGCCGGAACCGTTGGTGCCGATCAGGGCGATGGCGCGCCCTTCGGTCAGCTCGAAGTTGATGCCTTCTACTACCGTGTTGCCATCATAGCCGATAGCCAGGTCATGGGCTGAAATATCGACAGCTGAGGCATCTTTGACGCTAACCATGGGCGCCCTCCGAGACGCCGGGCGCGCGCCGGGCAGACACGTTCTTGACGACGAACACGGTAAAAAAGATGGCGGCGGCGACCAGGATAACCGAAGCCCCGGCGGCGATGTTCAGGTGATAGCTGACTAAAAGGCCCGTGAACATCGAGAACGCGCCAAAGATCGTTGCCAGGGCCATCATCGTGCCGATTCTCGAAGCGAGCAGAGCCCCTGCCCCGGCGGGGGCGATCAGCAAACCGAAGACCAGCAGGGTTCCTACCGTCTGGAATGAAACGATAACGGTAGCGGCAATCATGACCAGCATCAGGAAATGATACTTCCTGGCGGAGAAACCAGCCACCTGGGCCTGTTCGGGGTCAAAGGCGAGGAGCATGAACGGCCGGGCGCTGACAATGGCGACGATGCCGATGATTATCGCGGAGGCCAGTAGCAGCCAGATGTTGCTCCAGGAAATCCCGAGAAGTTCACCGAAGAGGATCCGGGTCAGGTCTCCGGAGAACGAACCGGAACGCGACACGATGGCTACCCCCAGCGCCAGCATGCTGACGAAGAGCAATCCGATAGCCGTATCCGACGACAGGCGCGAGCGTTGGGTGATGAGAGTCACGCCTCCGATCATCACCGCGGCTCCGACCGTGGCCCCGATGATGCCGGGAAAGCCAAACAAAACGGCAGCGGCAATACCCGGAAGAACGCCGTGAGCCAGGGCGTCGCCGATAAACGCCAGTCCCCGCAACACGATGAACGTTCCGGCAATGGCGCACACCACGGACACCAGGATGCCTGCTACCAGGGCTTTGATCATAAATTCATTATTGGCGAACGGTCCGATGAAAAAATCAATCATATTTTAACGTTTTCAGCTTTGAACGACCGAACCGCTGCCTCCGGCTGCAGGGTTCTTCCCGCGGTGGCGGAGCCATAGAATTATGGAACACCCGATAACCAGCGCCCCGGAAATCCATCTCGCCGTGGGGATGCCGCCGATGGTCCAGACCTCGATCTTGAAACCCTCGAGGATGAAGCGGACCACGCCGTACCAGATGAAGTACATGAGCATGATATCGCCGTTTTTGAGACGGTCCTTCAGTTTCCTGCCGATGATCATCAGGAAAACAAATCCGGTAATATCCAGAATCGACTCGTACAGGAATAGAGGGTGAAAGTGGGTGTACTGCTCAAATCCCGGGAGGCGGTGCGCCGGATCGATCGGAATTCCCCATGGCAGGCTGGTAGGATAACCATACAATTCCTGGTTGAAGAAGTTGCCCCACCGGCCGATGCCCTGGGCAAGGATAAGGCCCGGGGCCAGAATGTCGGCCCACCGCAGGAGATTGAGTTTTTTCCAGCTGGTGTAGATGATGAGGCCGAGAAGCCCGCCGGCTACGGCGCCGAATATGCCCAGGCCAGCGCCGCCGATGATTTTGCCCGGATTGGCGCTGTAGTACGACCATTGGTCGATGACATGGTATAACCGGGCGCCGATTACACCGAGCGGGATGACGATCAGGGCCATATTGAAAAGGTGGTCCGGATTCTCCCCGCGGCGCCTGGCTTCGATGTAAGCGATAAATATGGCGGCTAGAGCGCCGAGCGCAAGCATCACGCCGTACATGTGGATATTGAAAGGGCCGATCTGGAATGACATTAAACGAAAAACTCCTCAGCCAAAGTATATACCCAAGTTCATTTTATAGCAGTGACGATCGTATTTGTCACCCCTCTCATGAAAGTGAAGTACGAACCGTCGGCGGGCAACACGTGCGTCGTCAATTCCACGACTTTAACGTCGGTTTCGTCTCCTATCGCCCGCGCCACCACCGGTGATGTCCCGATCTCGGTGAAAATCGCCTTAACGTTGTTGTCCAGAATGGCCTGTTTCAGCGCCGCCAGGTCGGCGGCCGAAACCTCGGCCTGGGACGACAGGCTGGGAATGATCACCCCGACGAGTTTAAAGTCGTAGCGCTGGGCGAAGTAACCCATGGATTCGTGACCGGTAACCAGCTTGCGATCGGTTTGAGGAATCTGGTCGAGTATCCCGGCGAGTTCGGAGTTCAGACCGGTCAGCCGGCTTTCAAGGTCGGTCGCCCGGACGGATACGTCTATTTGAAGGGTGTTTTTCAATACCGGCGCCAGAGCCACCACCACATCTCTTATAGTTAGAGGATCCATCCATAAATGCGGATCGGGCGCGCCGATAACCTGGTCCGGGTCGCCGGAGGGGATGCCCTCGCCCTGCCCGACGTGACGGACAGAGATGTGGTCAGCGGCGGTAAAGAACGGCACACCGTTGGCTCTGGCCTGGCTCAGCGTTTTTTCAAGTCCCGCCTCAAGGCCGAGGCCGTTTTCGATGACCAGATCCGCGTTGTTGATGGTCTCAATGTCCCTGGCTGACGGTTCCCAGTCGTGGGGGTCCTGGCCGTTGGGGATGGAAACGGTGACCGCCGCGGCATCGCCGACCAGGTCTTTGACGATCGAGCCCAGGACGGAATAGGTCACAACGATTGATGTGCCGGTTTTGACCGGCTTGCCGCAGCCCAACACAGCAATCGAGCCCGTTACGAGGATAAGAGTGGATAAGATAACGATCAGGATTCGTTTTTTCATGACTACTTGTTCCGGCAATCTTTGCAGTAGCCGGCGAACTCGAGTTGATGGTGGGTGATCAAGAAGCCGGTTTCCCGTTCCAGGCTCGTTTTGAGTTCGACGGGGCAGCGGCCGGTGAAATCGACCACTTCGCCGCAACCCCGGCAGACCAGGTGGTGATGATGTTCCGGCGGGCCCGCTTTGAAACTACGGGCATTGCCCTGGGGCTGGAACTGGCACAAAAGACCCAGGCTGTTCAAGACGTCCAGGGTCCGGTAGACAGTCACCAGACCAATTTCCGGATGTTTTCCGGTCAGCTTTGAATAAAGTTCCTGTGGGGTCAAGGACCTGTCCGCCGACAGCACCGCTTCCACGACGGCACGCCGCTGCGGGGTTAACTTGTAACCCGCGCGCTTCATCTCCCCGAGTAAGTCTTTGGAACAGGTCATGATTAAACGAAAACCATTTTCAATTGAAATCTAACAAAGGCAGTCGATGGTGTCAAATTCCAAAATTTCGGGCGGTTATGAGATATTGCCAATCAGCCGGTTATCGTATACACTTATTGTTGCCGGTGAGGGGTGAGCCCCGGTTCCGGCTTACGATTTGTTTCCCTGATTTTCAGCTATAGCGGCGCATAGGCACAAACGCTGATCAACCCGGGAGGACGAACATGGCGACGGAAAAGAAAAACTATGATGAGGTAACGAATCGCCTCAAAGCCGATTACCAGCGTCTTTCCGAACAACTGGAGGCGCTGAAAGCGTCTGCACCCCAGGAAGACAGGCGGGAAGGTTCTCCGTTCGGTAAGCGTGAAGAGGAAGCTACCGAAACCGCGGACCTGGAGAACCGGCTGGCCCTGGAAAAAAGGGTCCTGGATCAGATGGCCGAAGTCGAATACGCCCTGTCCAAGATCAATAAGGGGACGTTCGGCAGGTGTGAAAATTGCGGCCAGACAATAGATCCGGCCCGTTTAGAGATATTGCCCTATGCAAAATTGTGCGTCACCTGTAAAACCAAACTCAACCGACCGGGATAAAATCTTCCCTTTGAAGTTCAGCGTCAAAAACCTGGGCCTTTCCGCATTCATCATGGCCGTGATCGTCGGCCTTGATCAACTGACCAAGCACCTGGTCCGCACCTATATTTCATTTTCAGAAGCCATCCCGAGTCACGGCTTTTTCCAGCTGGTACACGCCGAAAATACCGGGGCGGCATTCAGCATATTCCAGAATTCTATCCCCATACTTATCGTCACCAGCAGCCTGGCCCTTATTGTCATCGCGGTGATCGCCCTGTCTCACCAGTTCCGCTTCCTGGAGAACACCTGGGGGCGCATCGGGCTGGGTTTGGCGGCAGGCGGAACCGCGGGAAATCTGATAGACCGGGCTTACTACGGCTTTGTCACCGATTTTCTTAAAGCCGGCCCCTGGCCGGCTTTCAACGTCGCGGATTCGGCAGTGGTAGTCGGCATGATCCTTATGGCGTTTCTTTACCTTCGCTCCGGACAAGCGGCGGGGCGTTAAATGCCGGAGAAAATCACTCTCATCTCTGACGCCAGCGAAGTCAGGCTGGATAAGTTTGCCACCGGGAAAATTCCAGCGATGTCCCGTGCCCGTATCAGGGAACTTATCGACGGCGGTTCAATAAAGGTCAACGGCAAAACGGCCAAGCCGTCACACCTGATCAAGGCGGGCGATCAGATCGAAATTGAAATTCCCCCCTCTCCTTCGGGGAATCATGGTGCCGAACCGATCCCCCTCACGATTATTTACGAAGACGCCGACCTGGCGGTTATCGACAAACCCCCCGGACTGACCACCCATCCGGCTCCGGGACACCCGGACGGCACCCTGTTAAACGCCCTGCTGGGGCGATACCCCGAGCTGCAGGAAGACGGCGGCGACCGCCCCGGCATCGTCCACCGGCTTGATAAGGAAACCTCCGGACTGATGGTGGTCGCCCGGTCCCGGCAGGCCCAGGCTGCCCTTTCACAGCAGTTCAAAGACCGCCAGGTGATCAAGACGTATCTGGTGCTGGTCAAAGGGAAAGTGGAGCCCGAGAGGGGCATCATCGAAGCGGCCATCGGACGGCATCCGGGCAACCGTAAAAAAATGGCGGTCACCGAAGACGGCAGGGAAGCTAAAAGCCAGTATCAGGTGATCCGGTATTACAGGGGCTACACTTTATTGGAAGTCCGGATCTTCACCGGGCGCACCCACCAGATCAGAGTTCACCTGGCGGCTATCGGTTTTCCGGTGGCAGGGGACGAAACTTACGGGATGAAATCCGAGTTGTTTCCACGGCAGTTCGTCCATTCCCACCGGTTGAGTTTCACCCAGCCGAAAACCGGTACGGCGCTGAGCTTCACCTCCGAATTGGCGCCGGATCTCACCGCAGGGTTGGCTAAACTCACCCCTTTACCTTGACAAATCCGTCTCAAAAGTGCTAAATTACGTTTGTTAGCAATCGACACCCCGGACTGCTAACGGATATAAGTTATGCTCAATCCAAGATCGGAGACCATACTCTCCAGCATCATCCGGCAGTACATCGAGCGAGCCATACCGGTATCCTCCGCGTCGGTTGCCACCGAGTGCGGTCTTGACGTTTGCTCGGCGACTGTCCGCAACGAGATGATGCGCCTGGAAGAGGAAGGGTATATCCTGAAGCCGCATCACTCGGCGGGAAGCGTCCCCTCCGACAAAGGCTACCGCTATTACGTCGAGAGCATCAAGCACGCCCAGCTTCCGATCAACGAGCAACTCCTGATCAACCACCTGTTCCACCAGGTGGAGAAGGAGATGGAAAACTGGCTGTCGCTGGCGGCAGGCCTGGTGTCCCAGCGGGTGCATAACGTGGCCGTGGTGACCCAGCCCAGGCAGACTTCAAGCAAGTACCATCACCTGGAACTGGTTACGCTGCAGGAAAATCTGGCTCTGGCCGTCCTGATCCTCAGGGGAGCCCGGGTACGCCAGCAGCTGGTCAGTTTCGATAACTCAATCAGCCAGTTCGAACTGGCGGCGATGTCCGGCAAACTAAATGAAGGTTTCGACGGCCAGACCAGGTCGCAGATCGAAAAGTCTGCCATGCTCCTGTCGGACACCGAGAAGAAGGTTCAGGCCGCGGTCATCAAGATGATGCAGGCTGAAGATGAGCAGCGCAACGAAGAGCCGTACCTTGAAGGTCTGAACTATCTCCTCGAGCAACCGGAATTTGCCAGGAGCCAGCGTGCCCACTCACTGATGGAGCTGGTCGAGAAGCGCCGGCTGGGCCCGATGCTGGGGGATGAGGAGTTCCAGGGCCAGGAAATCAAGGTGTACATCGGACAGGAAAACCGGGAAGAAACCATCCGCGACTATTCTGTGGTCCTGGGCAGTTACGGTCTCCCGAACGAAGCGCGCGGCACCCTTGGAGTGATCGGTCCGACCCGGATGAACTATGAGAAGACAATCGCCGCCGTCCGTTACCTTTCGCTGGTGATGAGCGCCCTGGTAGCTGAACTGTACGGCCGGGAGCCGGGGGCCACCGACTGCGGTAATTGAGTCAGGGCGCGTTAGGTATATACCGCCGCGGGCGGTATATTTATTACAGGAAACTATTTGAGGGGAATGATGGAACAGGAACACAACGGCGACGGGATCATGGAAGGCGATTTTGACGCTTTACGGGGCGCCCTGGAGCAGGAGAAAGCCCGAGCCGAAGACAATCTCAACAACTTGAAGCGGGCGCAAGCCGATTTTATCAACTACAAGCGCCGTTCCGAGGTCGAAAAAACCGAGAGCGTGGGACTTGGCAAGAGTCTCGCTTATATGTCCATCCTGCCGGTTCTGGATGACTTTGGCCGCGCCCTGGCAGCCGTGCCGCCTCAATCCGCCGAGGAGCCCTGGGTGCAGGGCATGGCGCTTATCGAAAAGAAGTTCCGGCAATTATTGACCAGAGAAGGCATCTCCCAGATCAAAACTGTCGGTGAGCAATTTGATCCGAGCCTTCACGAAGCGGTGCTCAGGTGCCGCGGCGAAGAGGGCGTAGTCGTTGAGGAACTGCAGGCCGGCTACACCTTCCAGGGGAAGGTGCTGAGACCTGCCAAGGTCAAGGTATCGTGCGAGGATATCGAGGAGTAGAAGCGCACTTAGGACTTGTTTATTTGCTGAAGTATAATCGAATTGTTTTAAGGAGGGTTTTCAGGTAATGAGCAAAGTAGTCGGTATCGATCTGGGTACGACCAACTCTGAGGTGGCGGTAATCCAGGGCGGCGAACCGGTAGTCATTCCTTCAGCCGAAGGGTCGACGCTGGTGCCCTCGGTGGTTGCCGTCAACAAAAACGGGGAAAGGCTGGTAGGCCGCCAGGCCAAAAACCAGGCCGTTTTGAACCCGGAGAACACCATTTACAGCATCAAGCGCTTCATGGGCCGCAAGTGGGGCGAACCCGCCGGACGCGAACTGCCGGTGGAAGAGGACGCCCGCCGCAAACCGTATAAGGTCACCAAGGGGCCGAATAACGAAGTCAAGGTACTTCTGGGCGGAAAGGAATACTCACCGCCTGAAGTCTCCGCGATGATCCTGCAGAAACTCAAGGCCGATGCCGAGGCTTTCCTGGGCGAAACCGTGACCGAAGCGGTTATCACCGTTCCGGCGTATTTCAACGATGCCCAGCGCCAGGCCACCAAGGACGCCGGTCAGATCGCCGGCCTTAAAGTACTGCGGATCGTCAACGAGCCGACCGCCGCGGCACTGGCTTACGGCCTCGACAAGAAGAAGGAAGAAACCGTCGCCGTTTACGACCTGGGCGGCGGCACCTTCGATGTCTCGGTTCTCGAACTGGGCGAAGGCACCTTCCAGGTCAAGTCCACCAACGGCGATACCCACCTGGGCGGCGACGATTTTGATCAGAAGGTCATCGACTGGCTGGTCGCCGAATATAAGAAAGACCAGGGTATCGACCTTTCCAAGGACAAGACGGCCATGCAGCGGTTGAAAGAGGCGGCTGAAAAGGCCAAGATCGAGCTGTCGACGGTGGCGCAGACCGAGATCAACCTGCCGTTCATCACCGCCGACGCCTCCGGTCCGAAGCACCTGAATATCACCCTGACCCGCAGCAAGCTGGAGCAGCTGGTCATGGACCTGGTCGAAAAGACCATCGCACCCTGCCGCCAGGCCCTCCAGGACGCCGGCAAGTCGACTTCGCAAATTGACGAGGTTATCCTGGTCGGCGGCCAGACCCGCATGCCGCTGGTGCGCGCCCGGGTCAAGGAGTTCTTCGGCAAGGAACCCAACATGAGCGTCAACCCGGATGAGGTCGTCGCCATTGGCGCCGCCATCCAGGCCGGCGTCATCAAAGGCGAGGTTTCCGATGTACTCCTGCTCGACGTGTCACCGTTGACTTTGGGTATCGAAACCCTGGGTGGGGTCGCCACTCCGCTGATCCCCCGCAACACCACCATCCCGACCTCCAAGAGCCAGGTATTCTCGACCGCCGCGGACAACCAGCCGAGCGTGGAGATCCATGTCCTCCAGGGCGAACGCCCCATGGCGGCCGACAACCGGACCCTGGGTCGCTTCATGCTGGACGGCATCCTGCCGGCGCCCCGCGGCCTGCCGCAGGTCGAAGTCACCTTCGACATCGATGCCAACGGTATTTTGTCGGTCAAAGCCCAGGACAAGGGCACCGGCAAGGAGCAGAAGATCACCATCACCGCGTCCTCCGGCCTGTCCAAGGATGAAGTGGCCAAAATGCAGCGCGAGGCAGAAGCCCACGCCGCCGAAGACACCGCCCGCAAAGAATTGGCCGAGGCCAAGAACCAGGGCGATACCCTGGCTTACCAGGCTGAAAAAATGCTCAGGGACAACAAGGACAAGGTACCGGACGAAATGAATTCCGATATCACGGCCAAAATCGAGGCCGTCAAACAAGCCTTGCAGGGCAGCGATGCCGCCGCCATAAAGTCGGCGACACAGACCTTGTCTGAGGCGATGCAGAAATTGGGCGAAGCCGTCTACAAAGCCCAGCCGCCGCCGCCCGGCGCTCAACCGCCGCCTCCCGGTGAAGAGGGCGGCAAGAAACCCGGCGACGAGGGAACTGTCGAGGGCGAATTCCGCGAAGTTTAGCCGGAAATAAAAACCAAGTTAAAAAGGGGGGAGGGGCAAAAAGCCCCTCCCCCCTTTTTTGTCATCGAATCCGGACTGACCGGTAATTTGAGCCCGGACCAGCGGTTTTTATTCCGCAGCCCCGGCCACCCAACCCGAAGCCCATGCCCAGGCCAGGTTGTAGCCGCCGCGCTGCCCGTTGACGTCCAGGACTTCTCCGGCGAAGAAAAAGCCCTTTTGCTTTTTGGACTCGAGGGTTCCCGTGTTGATCTCATCAACCGAGACGCCCCCGGCGGTAAATTCGGCTTCGTTCCAACCGCACGTCCCGGATACCCGGAATAACCGGTGTTTCAGAGAATTTACCGCTGCATCGATGCCGCTATCGAATACGGGGCGCAAAGCCGGGCCGAATTTATTCGGCAGTATTCCGGCCAAAATATCCGCTGTGTCCGGAACCTGATTCCACCTTCGTTTGAGTTCTTCTTTCAAGGCTTCTTCGCTCATAAACGGCACCATATCGACCGCCACGAAGACCTGGGTTTTGGCCTGCCTGGCCAGGGCGATCGAGATGGCCTCCGAAACATCCAGGATACAGGTGCCTGAAAGCCCGTACTTGGTGAACAGCAGATCTCCCGTAACCTCGGGCCCAACCTCACCATTGATGACGGGGCGGGCTGAAGCAAAGATCTTCTGCCCCTGCAACTGGTGGCAGAGGGTATCCCTCACTAACAGCGGCACCACCGCGGGAACGGGTTCGATGATCGTGTGGCCGAAACGGCGGGCAATTTCGTAAACGCTCCCGTCGGAACCGAACGACGGGTAAGTTTTGCCGCCGCCGGTGAGGATGGCGTTTTTGCACTTCACCGTATCACCGGATCTAGACGAAACGGTGAACCCGCCGGGGGTGGGGACAACGCCGGCGCAATCAAAATTGAATTTTAAGGGCACGGACAGCCGCCGTAGCTCCAGTTCCAGTACCCTTAAAACTGAAGCCGCCTGGTTCGTCCTGGGGAAAATCCGCCCTTCCTGGGAGAAAACTGAAAGCCCCAGCTTCTCGAAGAAACCCAGCATTTCAAATTTACCGAATTTTTCGAAAACGGAATCCACCAATCCCCTGGACGCCGGGTTATAGTGGCTGGAATCGAGTCTATCATTCAGAAGATTGCATCGACCGTTGCCCGTCGCCAGAATTTTCTTCCCCAAAGAGGGCGTTTTTTCGAGAATTACGGCGGATTTGCCGCGGGTAGCCGCGCTGATGGCAGCGACGATGCCGGCGGCTCCTCCGCCGATGATTGCCAAATCAAACTTTTCCATATTTTCAATATGATAACATGTCCGAAAAATGAATTTCTCAGGTGACTCGAAACGCCGAAACAGAAACTGCTATACTGAGACGCTATGGCAAAGACAAGAGTAGGCATTTTGAACGTGACCGGGTATGCCGGAATAGAACTGGCCCGGCTTCTGGCCGGGCATCCGGGAGTTGAACTGGTCTCGGTAACCGGCCGAAGCTCAGCCGGACAAAGGATTGGCCAGGTATTCCCGCACATGGCAAATTTGGATCTCACGATCAAATCTGAACTCGATGAAGTTGACCTGGTTTTTTCAGCTTTACCGCACCACGAGAGCGCGGACCAACTGATCCCATTCATCGAACAAGGCGTCAGTGTTATCGATGTCAGCGCGGATTTCAGACTTAAGGACCCAGGGCTATACGATGAATGGTACGGCTTCAAGCACCCGGCGCCCGAATTATTGAAAACCGCGGTCTACGGCCTGCCGGAATTGCACCGGGCGGAAATCAGGCAATCCAGGGTCATCGCCAATCCCGGATGTTACCCCACGGCTTCCATCCTGGCGCTGGGGCCGGCACTCAAGGCTGGGGTCGTTGGCGGGAATGTCATTGTAGACGCCAAGAGCGGGGTATCGGGGGCGGGACGAAGCCTCAAACTCAGCAGCCATTTTTGCGAATCAGACGAGGACGTTTGCGCCTATGCCATCGCCTCGCACCGGCACCAGCCGGAAATTTTCCAGGAGCTGGCGGGCGTCAGCGGCGATATCACCGGGGTGACTTTCACCCCGCATTTAATTCCGATGACGCGCGGCATACTGGCCACCTGCTATGCCAAACTCAATAACAACGTATCTGAGACCGACGTTACCGCAATCTACCATGACTTCTACAGGGACGAGCCGTTTGTCAGCGTAGTATCGGAAGCTCCCCACACCAAACACACCTCCGGCACCAATATGTGCCTGGTGTACACCAAAATCGATCATCGCACCGGTTTATTGATCTGTATAGCCGCCATAGACAACCTGATCAAGGGCGCCGCCGGGCAGGCAATTCAGAACATGAACCTGATGCTTGGTCTCCCCGAAGAAACAGGGCTGCCCAGGTTGGCCCAATTCCCCTGAAACCCCGCCAGCGCGAATCCACGGCGCCCCGTTTCATTTTGATGCCTGGAGCCGGCGCAGGTTTAAGTCTGCGCGGTTTTCGGCGGCGCTTCCCGGCGCATCAACGCCGAAGTCACGATGGCCACGATGCCGGCAATTCCCACCCCCACGCTGAAGAACAGGAACGGGTTCAAGGCGTTCTGTACCAACCCCGGCAGCCATGACTGAATTGCGGCCGGAACCGAGCCGAAATCTACGGCTGAAACGGTTGAATCAGCCACGATCACAGCTATCGATCCCAAGGCGCCAAAGATGAGCAGGATTATTCCGCCAAAAAGAAGCAACCCGGAGAACCTGCGCAAGATCAGTAAGGCGAGTCCGAAAAGCAGCACGATGAAAATGATCAAGCCGTAAAAAGCCAGCCAGTAGTAAGTGAGGTAGGCTTTCGCGTCTTCAAGGCCGGTTTTGAGGTCGGAAAACCCCTGGGCGATTTCCTGGGGGGCTCCGCTGAAAAAGCTTGAGTCAATGTCTATCGCCGCCGGCAGGGCGGGGATGAATTCAAAGAAAAAGAAATTGTTGAACGCCGCTTGTTTTTGGGCCGCGCTCAACCCGGCCAGCTGCGGCGGCGGGAACCGGTTGAAAGCGTCCAGAAAGGTTGAATACAAAACGACCGTCGGTTGTTCCAACGAGATTGAAACATCAAGAGTTTGTGTCTTGCCTAACAGATAATCGTGGACCGGCGGCACAATTTCCCGGAGTGTCGATTTAATCCAGGGATCCAGTTTAACGGCGGCATCGCCGATATAATCGAGCAAATAGCCGAAAGTTGGATCGACGCCCCCATTTTTCAGGAGCTCCTTCCGGACCTGTTCGTCCACCAGCGAAGGCCAATCGATCTTATCGGCCAGAGAATAGACCAAGTCCGGTTCCAGGACGGTATCACCCAGGACCGCCCCGAGATCAAGGGTGTCGATACGGCCGAGAAGATAATCGAATAACCGGCTGTTGGCGTCCTTGGCGGCGGTCTTGATTTCCTGGGAGAAAGCCGGGAGCCCGTTCTTTAAAAAATCACGCATCGCCTGCGGAAGTTCAGCGGCCGCGGGGTCATTGGAAACGGATTCATCAATGAGGCTTGCGACATCCAGCCTTTCGATCTGCCGGTTTATGAATGACGGGTTAAGCGCGGTAGTGTTGACGGTAACGCCGACCCCGAGCAGGAGGATCGATAAAAAGAGAAGGATACTTATTAACGCCAGCCCCAGGCCTTTTAGAAATCCCATGTGACGTCCTCATTGGCCCTGCCTGGTTTTACCAACTTTACCCGCGCGTAACGGTTTACCATCACTCGCGATCGATCAACCGGTAGAGGTTCTGATACGACCGGCCAAAATCAGGATTTGCCGCTTCCAACCTGGATTTGAGCTCACTCATCCGGCGGACAAATTCATCCCGGTTCCCCTGCTTTACCATTGCCGCCCAATCCCGGGCTTTCTCAGAAAACAGGCTTTCGATTTCGGGAATCTGGGGCAGGTTCAGCTGGATCGAGGCGTATAGGGAAGGGTCCTCGGACAGGACACTCTCGACGAGGGTAAGCAAGGCCTTGTAAGTGATGCCGCTGGCGCCATTCATATCAGTCAACTTGTCCAGGCTGACGAGCGCGTCCGCGGTGATGATGGCGATGAAGTGGGCCAGTCCCAGCGAAATGGACATGAGGCGATCGTGTTCTTCCGGCGGCATTATCCGGACGTTGGCGCCCCGTGCGGCGAGCCAACCCGAAATATTTTCTGCGAAATCTCTCTCCGGGTCGCTGGTCGGGGTCAGGATGAAGTTCTGACCGCCGAGTCCCGCGGCGCCGGGGCCGAAGACCGGGTGGGCGCCGAGAACTATCGAGCGGGGGAAATGAAGATGCATGGTGTCAACGGGTCTGGTTTTTACTGAAGTAAGATCGACAACTTTGTGATTTGCTCCGACATTCGGCGCTAGGCTTTGGCAGACACTCCCGAAGGCGTCTATCGGTACCGATAGAACAACGATATCGGCTTCCGCAACTCGTTCAAACCGGTCGGTCGCGGCCACCCCGAGTTCGATAGCCGCCTTTGCCAGTTTGTCTTTATCGCGGCCGATAATGGTGACCGCGAAGCCCTCAGACTCCAGAAAACGGGCAAACCAGGCGCCCATCTTGCCGTAACCGCCAACGATGGCCACTCTTTTTGCCGCTGTGCCGGAATTCATTTGCCTTCCGTCCTGGCTTTAGGGTAGGAACCCAAAATCTTGAAGAAAAGGGTCTGTTCCTCGAGCGCGGGCAGGGCGGCTTTAATCCGCTCATCCTGACGGTGTCCCTCGAAATCGAGGTAGAAGTTGTATTCCCAGGCTTTCTTACGGGTGGGGCGGCTCTCGATCTTGGTCAGGTTAATCTGGCGTTCAGCCAGAATGCGAAGGAACTCATACAGCGCGCCCGGTTTGTGCTTGACGGCAAAGACCACGGAAGTCTTGTCATCGCCGGAAGGCGGGGCGTCATGCAGTCCCAGGGCGAAGAACCGGGTAAAGTTGTTGGGGTTGTCCATGATGTCCCGGGCTAAAATCTTCATCCCGTAGATGGCGGCAGCCCGTTCTGAGGCGACCGCGGCGGCGTCCGTGAAGCCTTTCTCTTTGATCAGCTTGACGCTGCCGGCGGTGTCACTGGCCGGGATGAGTTCCAAATGAAGCTGCCGCAGGAAGTGGCCGGTCTGCCCAAGCGCCTGGGGATGCGAATAGACGCGCTTGATGCCGTCCAGGGTCGATCCCGGATTGCCGATAAGACAGTGATTGACCCGCAGGTTGAGCTCACCGGAAACCATCAGGTTGGATTCCAGCATCAAGTCATACGAACGTGAAATGCTGCCTTCAACGGAGTTTTCAATGGGAATCATGCCGAATTGGACGATTCCGTTGGCGACCTGCCTGAAGACTTCTTCGAGCGACTCGCACGACCTGGTCACTGACCGTGGACCGAAATAAGCCAGGGCGGCAGCCTCGGAATATGCCCCCGCCTCACCCTGGAAGGCAACGCTCGTTTCCTGCCGCTGGCGAGCCAGCTTGATCACGCTGCCGTAGATCTCAGTTATCTCATCCGCGCTCATGCCGCCCGCCGCGGCTGTGGAAATAGCATGGTCCAGGACTTTGCGTTCACGGCCGGGGTCTATCGGGGCGTTTCCCGAGGCGCTTTTTTCGTGCCCTATGGCTTCGGCTACGGCAAGGCGCTCGGCCAGAAGCTTGACGATATTCTCGTCGAGCTGGTCAATCCGGTGGCGCAATTCATCAAGGCTCATTTCAGTACCCTCGAAATTTTCCCGGCGCGGAGGGCGAAATCTGCCAGTACGATAGCGGTCATCGACTCAGCCACTGCAGCCGCGCGGGGCACAATGCAGGTATCGTGGCGGCCGCCGACGGCGATGGAGGTCGGCTCCCTGGTTTCCGCATCCACCGTGCGCTGCAATTTACCGATCGAAGGCGTCGGCTTCACGGCCAGGCGAGCCACCAGAGGCATACCGCTCGATATGCCGCCCAGGATCCCGCCGTGGTTATTGGTGGTGGTAACGATCTTGCCGCCGACAACCGAAAAAGCATCGTTATCTTCGGAGCCTTTCAAACGGGAGACGCTGAAGCCCGCTCCGAATTCCACTCCCTTGACCGCGGGGATGGCGAAATAGGCTTTGGATAAACACCCTTCGAGGGTGTCAAAAACCGGCTCGCCGAGGCCGGGAGGCAAACCCTCTGCCCTGGCTTCGATCACGCCGCCAAGCGAGTCATGGTCTTTAGCTGCGGCTTTGATCAGTTCGATCATGGCGTCAGCGGCGGCTGGGTCGGCGCAGGAGACTTCATTTGTGGCCATAGCCGCGCGGATGGATGCGATCCGCTGGGGCGGGCTGCTCTTGACGCCGCCGATCTCAATGGTGTGGCCGATGACGTCGATGCCGATCGTGGCAAGGAGTTTCTTGGCGATGGCGCCGGCCATGACGAAACCGGCGGTAATCCGGCCCGAAAATCTCCCGGAGCCGCGCCAGTCATTGAACCCGCCATATTTTTCATAGGCGGTGAAATCAGCATGGCCGGGGCGAAAGACGTTTTTGATCTTCTCGTATTCGGATGAATCGATGTCGCGGTTCCAGATGGCGAGGCAGATCGGCGCCCCGGTGGTGAAACCGTTGAACACGCCCGAAAATACCTCAACCTTGTCCGCTTCACGCCTTCCGGTGGCGAGGGGACGATTACGCGAGCTCTTGCGTTTATCTGCCTCGCGCTGTATCTCGTCGATATGGATGGGCAACCCCGCCGGACAGCCATCGATGACGATACCGACGCAATCGCCGTGGCTCTCGCCAAAGCTGGTGATACGAAAAACTTCGCCCAATGAATTATTCACTCAGAGTCACCTTTCCTCCGGCCAGCTTGAAATCTTCCCAGAAGCCGGGATAGGTCTTGTTGACGCACTCCGCGCCGGTTATCACCGTGTCGCCGCAGACTGTCGCCAACATAGCGAAAGCCATGGCAATGCGGTGGTCTCCGAAGCTGTCGATCACGGTTCCCCGAGGACTGCCGCCCGCAACCGTTAATATACCAGGCCCTTCGACGACATCGATGCCCATGATTTTCAAATTATCGGCTACCGCCTTCACGCGGTCCGATTCCTTGAGGCGGGCGCGGCCGAGGCCGGTCAGATTGCTTTGCCCACCGGCTACGGCGGCCAGGCAGGCGACGGTCGGCAGCAGGTCGATAGCTTCGTTGAGATCGACATCGATCGGTTTAAGGCGTGACGGGAAGACGGAAACGCCGTTCTTTTCCGTGAGCACCTTGGCGTCCATCTGTCGCAGGCAGTTTAACATGAATCTATCGGCCTGGAAACTGCCGGTATTCAACCCGGCGACCGTGGTGGCGCCGGCAATCGCCCCCAGACCCAGAAAGTACGAGGCGCTCGACCAGTCACCCTCAACGGCGTAGTCCGCCGGCGTATAGGCCTGGCTCTTTATCCGAAATCCGGTAAGTTCGTTGTCGGTTTCGACCGTAACACTGAAATGGCGAAGGCATGAAATGGTCATCCGGAGGTAGTCTTTGGATTCCGCAGGAGTCGAAAGACTGATGACCAGTCCGTCTCTGGCCAGCGGCGCGGCGAGCAAAAGCCCGGAAACAAATTGAGAGCTGATGTTCCCGGGCAGCGAAATGTTATTGGAGCTGAACCGCCCGCCTGAACCGATGATTTTGACGTAACTGTTGGTGAGATCGGCGCAGACGCCCAACTGACGGAAGATGTCGGTGAAGGGGGTCATCGGCCGCCGGGCCAGGCCGGGGTCGAAGGTCAGGTAACTGGTGCCTTCGAGGAGGGCGCAGAGGGGGGCCAGGAAGCGGAGGGTGGCCGCGGATTGACGGCAGTTTAACGCCTCGCCCGATGGTTTCAGGTTACCGCCGGATATTTGCCAGTACCCGGAATGCCGTTCGATCCTGGCGCCAAGTTGCGTCAGTATTTCGGCGGCAGCTTCAGTGTCACCCGAGATCAGAGGATTGACGACGCGGCTTTGACCCTCGGCGAGCGCGGCGGCGAAAAGGGCACGAATGGTGAAACTTTTTGAAGGCGGGGCGGCTACCGTACCACCGGAGGAGCCTTTAGTGACGGTCGCTCTCATCTATTCCCAACCTGTCGATTATTTCGCTGATGACTGCGGCAAAAGGCCTCTTTCCGGTTTTGACGGTGACATCCGCGGCAGCCTCGTAGACCGGACGCCGGGCCTCATGTAACTCCTCGATCACAGTGTCCCGATCCGGGCGGTTTAGCAGCGGCCGCTTCCGGCTGGAGGCCAACCGTTCCTTCAGCGCTGGAATTGGCGTTTCAAGATACACCACTACAGAACAACGCTTTAATTGTTCGATATTGGCCTGCCGGATGACCGCGCCGCCGCCGCAAGCGATGACAGCATTTTGAGCTGAATCCGAAATGCCTTTGATCACCTCTTGTTCCGCGTCCCTGAACCAGGTCTCGCCTCGCTCCTGGAAGATATCGCCGACAGGCATGCCGGCGCGTTCCTCTATCAACCGGTCGGTCTCGATGAAGTCGCGTTCAAGACGGCGGGCCAGTCTTTTACCGACGGTTGATTTGCCGGAGCCCATGAAACCTATCAGGGAGATATTACTTTTCACCGCAAGGCCTCGGCGGCTGCCTGCCGCATGACGTCACGGGGCGCTGGTTGGCCGGTCCAGAGTTCAAAAGCAAGGGCGCCCTGTTCAAGCAGCATCTCAAGCCCGCCCATGATTTTGCAGCCGGCGGCTTCGGCTTCCTGCAACAGGCGGGTTTGCCTGGGGCGATAGACCGTGTCGAATACGAAGAGTCCCTGCTTCAGGAAGGACGCGAGCAGCGGGGTAGAGCCGACATCGGGGGTCATCCCCAGGCTGGTGGTGTTCACCACGAGCGAAGACCCCTTCATCGCAGATTTGAGCCCGGACTCCGATAACTCAAAGCTCAAGGCCCCGGACTCCCTGGCAAGATTGACCGCAGACTCATGGGTCCGATTGAGGATGGTGACGGTGGCGCCGGCGTCCCGCAACGCGAAAACGACCGCCCTGGCCGCGCCCCCGGCTCCAAGGACTACGGCTTTTTGACCCTTCGGTTCGAAGCCGCCTTGCCTGAGAGCGGCCAGAAAACCGGGGGCGTCGGTGTTGTAGCCGGTCAGTTTGCCCTGGGTATTCACGACGGTGTTGACCGCGCCGATACGTTTTGCGGCAGGGTCGATCTCATCCAAAAAGGGCATCACCGCCGTCTTATGGGGGATGGTGATATTGGCGCCCCTGAAACCGAGTCCGCGGATGACATTGACCGCTTCAGCCAGGGCGGCCGGCGGGACCTGAAAAGAGAGGTAAACGAAATCAAGGTCCAGCGCCTGGAATGAGGCGTTCTGCATCGCCGGGGAAACGGAGTGGGCGACCGGGTTGCCGATGAGGGCAACCATTTTCGTATCGGTGTTGATCATACCTTCATCCGCCTGTAAATTTCGGCCAGTTGAGAAACGGTCAATTGCCCGGGGGCAGATGGCTTGCCGGAATCGAGGGCGGCGTAGGTAAAAGGAGCGCCGCACAACGGGGCCATAACCCGGCTGGTCACTCCCGCCTCTCCCATGGCGAAGGCGACCAGGCTGCTGCCCGGGAACTGGTTATATAATCCTAATATATTGACATTGTCGCTGACCGCGTTAGCGGTGGTCACCAGCTTACAGATATCGGCGCCGGCGGCAAGCTGACGTTTTATAAGGAAGGGCAACAATTCTGGCGAAGGCGTCCCGTCCAGATCGTGATGAGAGATGAGGCATCTGGCCTTTTTCTTGACCGCGGCGACCATTTCGCCGACGGTGGGGGTGATCAGTTCCAGATCGACCATGGAAGCTCCCAGATCCAGGGCTTTCATCAGTTCTTCCAACCGGGAGCTTTCCGAACCCTGCCACGTACCGCCCTGGGCAGCCATCCGGTTGGTGGCGATCCAGGGGCTGGTCAGATTCCCGGCGACGGCAGGCCATTCCGGTCCGATAAGATCGATCCGGACCTCAAAGAGATTGACCAGGGGCGCGGCGGCTCTAATTGCCGCCTCGTCAGCTTCGGTGATGACGCCGCAGATTTTAAGTTTCACCCTCTCAACGCCTCGATCGCTTCGTTCGGCTCGATACCGTCTTTTATGATGACGTTACCTATGCCGGCAGGCAGAACGAATTTCAGCTTGCCGGCGGTTTTTTTCTTGTCATGGCTTATCGCTTCGATGAAAGCGCCTGATCGGGCACCGGCGTCGAAAGCGCCCGGCAATCCGGCGGCGGCGATAACGTTGATAATCCGATCGTTGTCTGCTCCCGACAGCAGGTTCAAAAGCCGGGATAAACGCGCTGCGGCCGCCATGCCCGCGGCCACCGCCGCCCCGTGCTTCATTTCGAATCTGGTGATCGTTTCCAAGGCGTGGCCGAAGGTGTGCCCCAGGTTCAAATAGTTGCGGATTCCCGAATCCCGCTCGTCCTGTTCCACGATGCGCGCCTTGACCACAGCCGAACGCTCGACGATGAAGCTGAGCGCCTCCGGTTCCCGATTCAATATTCGCGGCATGTCACTTTCGAGAAATGCAAAGAGTTCGGCATCGCCGATGATCGCCGATTTAATCACCTCGGCCATCCCGTTGCGTAATTCGTCGATCGGTAAAGTCGACAGGGTTGAGATATCGGCCACGACCATCCTGGGCTGGTAGAAAACCCCGGCCATATTCTTGAGGCTGCCGACGTTGACCGCCACCTTGCCGCCGATACTGGAATCAACCTGCGCCAGGAGCGTGGTCGGAAGTTGAATGAAAGGCACTCCCCGCTGGTAGGTGGCGGCGACAAACCCGGACAGATCGCCGATGACGCCGCCGCCGAGGGCGATGATCGGCGTACCGCGTTCAGCCTGCTTTTTCGAAAGGTCTTCGTAGAGGTGTCCGGCGGTCACCAGGGATTTGTAAGCCTCTCCTCCGGGGACCAGGACCAGCTCCGGGCTGAACCCGGCTGAACGCAACGTGCCGAGGAGACGGTTGCCATGCAGCCCGGCAATGTCCGGGTTGGTGACAATCATCAACCGCCCGAGGAACCCGGCTTCCTTTAATAGATCCGGCAGTTGGCCGAGCAAGCCCTGGCCGATGTGGACAGGGTAGCCGCGGTCACTAAGATCGACGCAAAGCTGAACTGACATGGCGCTATTTTACGGCAATCTTTCTCAGCTGTCTCGCCGAGTCGATGATGTCTTTCAGTTCAGACGGCTGGATCATCTGGGCGGCGTCGCAACGCGCTTCCTCGGGACGGTCGTGGACTTCTATCATCAGCCCGGCGGCGCCGGCGGCTATCGAGGCCAGGCTCATCGACCGGATGAGGTCACGCCGCCCGGTGGCGTGGCTGGGATCGACGATGATAGGCAGATAGGTCTCCTTCTGGATAACGGGCACCGCCGCCAGGTCGAGCATGTAGCGGGTGAAATTCTTGCCCTTGCCCAGCGGCACGATGCCGCGCTCGCACAGGATGATGTCCTTGTTGCCCTCGGCGGCGATATACTCAGAGAAACAAAGGAACTCCTCTATAGAGGCGCCGAAGTGACGCTTGAACATCACCGGCAGCTTCTTGCGGGCGGCGGTCTGGAGGAGATCCTGGTCGTACATGTTGCGGGCGCCGATCTGGATCATATCGACGTAGTGGCTCACCAGGTCTACCTGGGCCTCGCCGCGGACCTCGGTCACCACCGGCATGCCGAATTCCCGGCCTGCGTCCCTCAGCCAGGTGAGAGCCTCGATAGCTTCTTCAGTACCGGCCGAACCGAGGCCTTGGAAGGAGTGGACGGAGGAGCGGGGCTTGAAGACGCCGCCGCGGAGGATCTGGGCACCGGCGGCCCTGCATTTTTCAGCGATGCGGAACAGGTCGTCATGGTTTTCGACAGCGCACGGCCCGGCGATGAACACCGGCTCGTCGCCGCCGAGTTCGACGTCGCCGATCTTGACGACGCGGGTGCCGGTCTCGCCGTAGGCGCTGGAGTATTCACGGTTTATCAGTTTGTAGGGCGCTTCGATCATCCTGGCCTCCTTTACTCCGGGAAGGGCTGCCAGGTGGGTAAAGTCCGCTTTGGTCTCATCGCCGATGAGGCCGATGATGGTGAGATAGGCGCCGCGGGAGACATCGGTTCTCAGACCGACCTTTGCCACTTCGTCGACGACGTGCTGCACCTGCTCCGGGGTGGCGTCCTTCTTCATGATGATCATTTGTTCATTTTCCTTTCCGAATTTCTGTTGAAAGTCCCCTATAAACTGAAAAATCCTCCACTTGGGAGGATTTGTGCTTTGTTTTTGGTGTAACCGGTGCTTTTACGCGACGACGCCGTACCTCCCCGACGTGCCCTGCGGGCACCAGGTAAAGTAGTAATAGACGTAATATTTGCGCATCGACATTTCGGTAAAGATAACACGGGCTAAAAAGGTTGTCAAGGGAGGTGAGGGGGGAGCCATGCGGCTCCCCCTGATTAGGATTGCGATTTTTGTCACCGGCTGACCGGGGGGTTCCTTTTCTTCAGTGCTCTCCAAGCTGCGGGAGAGGAATAATCGGAAGTTATTCGACCCGGGTGGACAGGAAGACCTGGATGCCCATCTGGCCGATCTGGTCCTGGGTCGTCTCGATCTCGTCGACGTGGCCGTCTTCATCGTCGAGGATGGACTGGAGAAGATCGCGGGTGGCGTTGTCGGCGACATCACGGGCAAGCTTGACGGCGGTGTTGTAGGACTTGACGGCGCCGTTCTCCAGCATGAGGTCGTTCTCGAACATCTTGGGGACGTCGGCGCCGATATACATCTTGCGATACTCCGAAACGATGGGAACACCCTCGAGGAAGAGGATGCGGCTGATAAGTTTCTCGGCGTGCTTCATCTCGACGATGGCGCGTTTCTGGATCGTCTTGTGGAGCTTCTCGAAGCCCCAGTTTTCGCACATCTCGGCGTGAACCATGTACTGGTTGGTGGCGGTGAGTTCGTCGGCCAGAAGTGAATTAAGGGTCGCAATAAGCTGGGTATCGCCTTTCATTTTGCCTCCTTGTTATTTGGATATAACTCAATATTACCACCGAAAAATCCAGTTACAAACAGGGCGGCTGCCAGCTTTCAGCTATCAGCTATCAGTCGACAGTTTACAGTTTTCAGTAAACAGTTCGGGTGAGTGGGGGGATTGCCCTCTCCTTCAATTCCTCTCCCACGCGGGGGCGAGGAAAGACGAGGCGGGCGGGTTAAAAACCCGCCCTACGGCAGGATGGGCACGGCGTGCCGTGCCGCTACGGGAACAATGAAATTACCGATCGGTCATTCAAAGTCTCCCCGACTAGTCGCGAAGCCTGATGGATAACGGGAAGAGGGCGGGCGAGCGCCGCTGACCCTACGCGGCGAGGTTCTCTCCTTTAATTCCTCTCCCGGTCCCTCGCCTTCCCTGATTGAAATGCGGGGCAAACGCGCAGGACGGTAGAGGAAAGATTGATTATTTTTAGCATGTGTCGCCCATTTGCGGGGCGTAGGATTGGGCTGTTGACAGCCAATCTCCCAAGTGATACACTAACCGATTGTTGTGGCTTTTTGCCGCACGGGCAGATGATGCATACCAGGCAGTCTGCCAGCGGGCTTAACGAAGGATGAGCTCGTCTCGTCCTTTATTTTTGTCCGGAATAATAAGGAGCACACGATGCCTACAGTGAACCAGTTGATCCGAAAAGGGCGCCATAAGCTGACCAAGAAGGCCAAGACTCCGGCGCTGCATTACAATTTCAATGCGCTCAAGAACCGCACCTCCTACGGCGCCGGTTCACCCCAGAAGCGCGGCGTGTGCTTACAGGTGAAGACGACCACCCCCAAGAAACCGAACTCGGCGCTCCGCAAGATCGCCCGCGTCCGCTTATCCAATCACATGGAAGTCACCGCCTACATCGGCGGCGAGGGACACAACCTCCAGGAGCACTCGGTGGTACTTATCCGCGGCGGCAGGGTGCCTGATTTACCGGGCGTCCGCTACCACATCGTGCGCGGCACACTCGACACCGCCGGCGTAGCCAACCGCAAGCAGGGCCGCTCAAAGTACGGCGCCAAGGTCGCCAAGGCAGCCGCCAAGAAATAAAACCCCTTCATTACAGGGAGGCATTTAGAAAAGAAAAATGGGAAGACGCAGTTCCGGAATCAAACACCCCGCGATGCCTGACGCCAAGTACAACAGCGTCATCGTGTCCAAGTTCATCAACCGCATCATGGTCGACGGCAAGCAGAACACCGCCGAGGCGGTGATCTACGGCGCCATGGATCTGATGGGTGCCCAGGAAGGCAAGGACGCGCTGACCCTGCTCGAAACCGCGGTCAAGAACGTGACCCCGATGATCGAGGTCAAAGCCAGGCGCGTCGGCGGCGCCAACTACCAGGTGCCGATCGAAGTCCGGCCGGACCGCGCCTTTTCCCTGGCGCTGCGCTGGCTGACCAAGGCCGCCAGGTCCCGTTCCGGCAAGTCCATGGCCGAGAAGCTCTCCGCCGAACTGTCCGACGCCGCCAAGGGCTTGGGCTCCGCGGTCAAGAAGCGCGAAGAAACCCACAAAATGGCCGAGGCCAACCGCGCCTTCGCCCACTACCGCTGGTAAACACAAAAGGAAACTCGAAACATTTTTTATGGCACAAGAAACCAGAACTTTCGAATTAGATAAGATACGCAATATCGGCATCATCGCCCACATCGACGCGGGCAAGACGACGACTACCGAGCGCATCCTGTACTTCACCGGCCGGACCTACAAGATAGGCAACGTCGATGAAGGCAACACGGTCATGGACTGGATGCAGCAGGAGCGCGAGCGCGGCATTACCATCACCTCCGCCGCTACCGCCTGCCACTGGCGCGATTACCGGATCAACATCATCGATACCCCCGGACACGTCGACTTCACCGCCGAGGTTGAGCGGTCGCTGCGCGTCCTGGACGGCGGCGTTGTCGTTTTCGATGGCGTGGCCGGCGTCGAGGCCCAGTCCGAAACGGTTTGGCGCCAGGCCAACCGCTACGGCGTGCCGAGGATCTGCTTCATCAACAAGATGGACCGCACCGGCGCTGATTTCTACCGCTGTCTCAAGATGATCGAGGACCGCTTGAAGGCCCGCCACATCCCGGTGGTCATCCCCATCGGCAGCGGACCCGAGGGTTTTTCCGGCATTATCGACGTCATTACCGGTAAGGCTTACTCCCACGACGGCGAGCAGAACGTCAACGAGATGGTCGAGATCGCCATGCCCGAATCCGAGAAAGAGCGCTACGCCGCCGCCCGCCACCAGATGATCGAAAAACTGGCCGAGCTGGACGACGAGGTCATGTGCGCCTATTTGGACGGCAAGGAAATCCCGGAAGCGGACATCCGCGCCGGCCTGCGCCGCGTCACCCTTTCAAACAAGGGCATCCCGGTGCTGTGCGGATCCTCCTTCCGGCAGCGCGGCGTGAAACTCCTGCTTGACGCCGTGGTGAATTACCTGCCGTCTCCCATGGATACCCCGCCGGTGGTCGGCATCGAACCCAAGAGCCAGTCAGAGGTCAACCGCGCCGTCTCCGACGAGGCACCGTTCTCCGCCCTGGCCTTCAAGGTCGTTTCCGATCCCTTTGTCGGCCGGCTGGTTTACCTTCGGATTTATTCCGGGACCGTCGACGCCGGCGCCGGGGTGATGAACACCACCCGCGACCAGAAGGAGCGCATCGGACGGCTCCTGGTCATGCACGCCAACGCCCGCGAAGAGATCACCAAGGCCGACACCGGCTCCATCATTGCTTCACTGGGACTTAAAAACACCTTCACCGGCGATACCCTGTGCGACCCGGCCCACCCGGTGTTACTGGAGAACATCAAGTTCCCCGAACCGGTGGTGTCCATCTCCATCGAGCCCAAGACCCGGGCCGACCAGGACAAGATGGTGGACGCGCTGCAGAAGCTGGCCGAGGAAGACCCGACCTTCAAGGTCACTTATAACGAAGAAACCGGCCAGAACATCATCGCCGGCATGGGCGAACTGCACCTGGACGTCCTGGTCAGCCGCATGTTCACCGAACACAAGGTGGCGGCCAAGGTCGGCCAGCCCCGGGTAGCCTACCGCGAAACGATCACCACCGACGCCAAGGCCGAAGGCCGGTTCGTCCGGCAAAGCGGCGGCCGCGGCCAGTACGGCCACGTAAAGATTGAAGTAGTGCCGAACACGGAATCCACCGATATTGAAGTTTCCGACGACATCCGCGGCGGCACGGTGCCGAAAAACTTCGTCAAGGCCGCCGCCGAGGGCATCAAGGAAGCCGCCGCCACCGGCGTCTACGCCGGCTACCCCATGGTGGGCGTCAAGGTTTCCATCTACGACGGCAGCTTCCACGAGGTTGACTCCAACGAAATGGCGTTCAAAACCGCCGGCTCGATGGCGCTCAAGGCCGCCGTGAACAAGGCTAACCCGGCGCTCCTGGAGCCGATCATGAAAATGGAAGTGATGACGCCCGAGGAATACATGGGCGACATTATCGGCGACCTCAACTCCCGCCGCGGCCATATCGTCTCCATCGAACCGCGGGGCGATACCACGGTCATTCACGCCTACGTGCCGCTGGCCGAGACCTTCGGCTACACCACCACCATCCGCGGCATCAGCAAGGGGCGCGCCACCTCATCCATGGAGTTCTACAAGTACCAGGAACTGCCGGCCAACATCGCCAAGACGGTGATGGAAGCCGCGGCAGTCGCGAAATAGGGGATATAGAAACGATGGGCAAACAGAAGATCCGCATCAAGCTAAAAGGGTTCGACCACAAGGTGCTCGACCAGTCGGCGCTGCAGATCGTCGAGGCGCTGGAGCGCACCGGCGCGGTCATTTCCGGACCGGTGCCGCTGCCGACCCAGATCAAGAAGTACTCCGTCATCCGGGCGTCCTTCATCGATAAGGACTCCCAGGAGCAGTTCGAGGTCCGCACCCACAAGCGGCTCATCGACATCGTGGAGACGACCAGTAAAACAATCGACGCGCTGACCAGCCTCAACATGCCGGCCGGCGTCAGCATTGATATCAAGCTATAGGCCAATTTTAGATTAACCTTTAGGAAACTAGAGATGATGAACGGGATTATCGGTAAGAAACTGGGTATGACCCAGGTCTACGGCGAAGGCGGCAAGGCGGAACCGGTTACGGTGCTTGCGGTCGGGCCGTGCACGGTCACCATGCTGCGAACGGTTGAAAAGGACGGCTATGCCGCCGCTCAACTGGGTTTCGGCAAAGCCAAGAACCTGGCCAAGGCTGAAAAAGGCCACACCAAGGACCTTGGCGAGTTCCGCCACCTGCGCGAGTTCCGGCTGGAAGATACCGCCGGAATCGAGGTCGGCGCCAAGATCGACGCCGGGCTGTTTAACGACGGCGAACTGATCGATGTCACTGGTACCTCCAAGGGCAAGGGGTTTGCCGGCGGCGTCAAGCGCCACGGCTTCCATGGCGGCCCCAAGACCCACGGCCAGAGCGACCGCCATCGTGCCCCGGGCTCCGTCGGCTCGACCACTACCCCGGGCCGCGTCTACCCCGGCACCCGCATGGCCGGGCACATGGGCCACGAACAGGTCACGGTACGCTGCCTCAAGGTGGTCAAGGCCGACAAAGAGAAGAACCTGCTTCTGGTGCGCGGGGCTGTCCCCGGCGCCAAGAACGGTCTTATCCTGATTAAAAAATCGAAGAAGAGCAAGTAAATGGAAATTGCCGTTTATAATACCCAGGGCCAGGTGGTCAAGAACTTAAGCGTCAGCGAAGCGGTGTTCGGCGTCCCGATGAACGATGCGGTGGTGCACCAGGCGCTGGTCGCCCAGGCCGCCAACGCCCGGCAGGGCACCCAGAGCACCAAAGGCCGCAGCGAAGTGGCCGGTTCTTCCAAGAAGCTGTTCCGCCAGAAAGGCACCGGCGAAGCCCGGGCCGGATCGATCAAAAGCGGCCTCAGGCCAGGAGGCGGCATCATGTTCGGCCCCAAGCCGCGGGATTTCGGCAAGGCGCTGCCCAAAAAGGTCAGGCAACTGGCTATCCGCTGCCTGCTTTCCGATAAGTTTTCCAGCGGCGGACTGAAGGTCGTCGAAGGCTTCAATTTCGAGACCCCCAGGACCAAGGACATGGCGGCGCTGCTCAGCACCCTGGAGTGCAGCCCTTCGGCTATCGTAGCTACCGCCGGGGTCGACCAAAAAGTAGTTTTGTCAGCCCGGAACCTGCCCAAGGTCAAAACCACTCCGGCCAATCTGCTGAACGTGGTTGACCTGATGAAGTACGACAAGCTCGTCCTCACCGAGGAAGCGCTGGTCTTGGTCGAAAAGGTCTGGGGCGGCGAGGCCGTTTAAGGAGAATCCATGCATATTTTAGATGTATTAAAAAAGCCGCTGATCACCGAGAAAAACGCCCGGCTGCAGGAAGCCAACCAGTATGCCTTCGAGGTGGCCGACGAGGCCACCAAGCCCCAGATCAAAGCGGCGGTGGAGACGGCTTATAAAGTTACGGTGACCGGGGTTAACGTCATCGTTGTCAAAGGCAAAGAAAAACGAATGGGACGCGGCATGTACCGCTCTCCGGACTGGAAAAAAGCCCTGGTCACCCTGAAGGCCGGCGACAAGATCCAGTTCTTTGAAGGGGTATAACTATGGCACTTAAAGAATACAACCCGACTTCGGCGGGCCGCCGGCATCAGACCGGGTACTCCTTCGAGGAGATCACCAAGGCCAGGCCGGAAAAGTCGCTGACCATGACGGTCAAGCAGGAAGCCGGGCGCAACAGCCAGGGCAAGCTGACGGTACGGCACCGCGGCGGCGGCGCCCGGAAGGTTATTCGCATCATCGATTTCAAACGCGAAAAGATCGGCATTCCCGGCAAGGTAGCGGCTATCGAGTACGACCCGCACCGTTCCGCACGCATTGCCCTCATCTTCTACGTCGACGGCGCCAAGCGTTACATCCTGGCACCCCAGGGTTTGAAGGTCGGCGAGACGATCATGACCGCCCCTGACGCCGAACTCAAACCCGGCAACGCGCTGCCGCTCAAGAGCATGCCCTCGGGCACGCTCATCCATAACATCGAACTTGAACCAGGCCGCGGCGGCAAGCTGGTGCGTTCCGCCGGTGATTCCGCCCAGCTCATGGCCAAGGAAGGCGAATACGCCCTGGTCCGCCTGCCCTCAGGCGAGGTACGGCGGATACGCATCGACTGCTACGCCACGGTTGGCGTCGTGGGCAACGAGGAACACCAGACGGTGTCGCTGGGCAAGGCCGGGCGCAAGCGCCACATGGGCTTCAGGCCTACCGTCAGAGGCTCGGCGATGACGCCGCGCGATCATCCGCACGGTGGCGGTGAAGGCCGCACGCCTATCGGTATGCCCGGACCGAAAACGCCCTGGGGCAAGCCGGCGCTGGGCTTTAAAACTCGCCAGCCCAAGGCTTCGGACAAACTCATCGTCAAGCGGCGGAGGTAGAATAGATGTCACGTTCTGTTAAAAAAGGGCCTGCAGTAGAGGCCAAGCTGATGAAAAAGGTTGAAGAGGCCAACCGCTCCGGCAAGAAGGTCCTGATCAAGACCTGGGCGCGGTGGTCCACGATTCTCCCTGAAATGGTGGGTCTGAATATCGGCGTCCATGACGGCCGGCGCCACATGCCGGTTTTTATCACCGAAAATATGGTAGGGCACCGGCTGGGCGAATTTGCTTCCACCCGGACCTTCCGCGGCCACGGCGCCGGTAAGGCAGCCGAAGCCGCGCCGGCAAAAAAACAAGGGGCATAAATTATGCAGGTTAAAGCAGTATCAATGAATACCGGGGTTCCGGCCAGCAAGGTCAGGCTGTATATCGACCTGGTCCGGGGCAAGTCGGTGGCCGAAGCACTGGCCATCCTGAAATTCGCTCCGTCGCCCTCGGCTGTAAGCGTGGCCAAAACGGTTAAATCCGCGGCTGCCAATGCCGAGAACAATTTCCAGCTGGAACCGTCCGCGCTTAAAGTGGTCAAGATTTTCGCCGACGGCGCACCGATGATGAAACGTCATAAGCCGCGTTCGCGCGGCCGGGCGTCGCCGATTCTTAAAAGGTCGAGCAATATCACCGTCGTCGTGGCTGACCAGGAGGTTTAATGGGACGCAAGGTTCATCCGTACGCTTTCCGCATCGGGGCCATCAAGGGCTGGAACGCCAAGTGGTACGCCGATAAGCACTTCTCGGAAAATCTCCTGGAAGATTTGAAGCTGCGGCAGGGCATCAAGCAGAAATACGTCGATGCCGGCATCTCCAATATCGAGATCGAACGCCAGGCCAACAAGGTTTCGGTCACCGTGGCTACTTCACGGCCGGGTATCGTGATCGGCCGCGGCGGCCAGCGCGTCGACGAGATGCGCAAGTTCCTGGAAGAGCTGGCTGGCAAGAGGATCCAGCTCAATATCCACGAGATCGGCCAGCCGGAACTGGACGCCTTCCTGGTGGCCCGCTCGGTCGCCGACCAGATGGAGCGCCGCATTGCCTACCGCCGCGCCATGAAACAGGCGATGTTCCGCACCCGGCAATCCGGGGCCAAGGGCATCAAGATCGCCTGTGCCGGCAGGTTGGGCGGCGTGGAAATCGCCCGGCGCGAAATGATGCATGACGGCCGCGTGCCGCTGCACACCATCCGCGCCGATATCGATTACGGCTTTGCCGAGGCTAAAACCGCCCTGGGCCGCATCGGGGTCAAGGTCTGGATCTACCGCGGCGATATTTTACCTGAGAACAAAGCCGAGGCCGAGGAAGCCGAAATGACGGAAATGACACCGTCAGCCGCGGCCCAACCGGTTGCCAGGACCGAAGCCGCGCCGGCCGAGGTTTCGGCCGCGCCAGCAGCGGAGGCCAAACCGCGCAGCCGCAAGAAAGCGGAAACCGCGGTTGAGACCACCGCCCCGGCCGCGGATGCCGCTCCGGCCCCCAAACGGCGCAGCCGCAAGGCGGAAGAGAAAACTGAAGAGGCCTAGCGCCGGCCTTCATTAGAGGAATACCATGCAGCAACCAAAACGAGTCAAATACCGCAAGAGCCATAAGGGCCACCGCCACGGTGAGGCCCAGGCCGGCAATAAAATCGATTTCGGCGATTTCGGCCTGCAGGCCACCTCGACCGCCTGGGTCACCGCCCGGCAGATCGAAGCCGCGCGGCGCGCCATGACCCGCTACATCAAGCGCGGCGGCAAGGTGTGGATCCGCATTTTCCCGGATCACCCGGTCACCGCCAAGCCTGCAGAAACCCGCATGGGTTCCGGCAAGGGCGCCCCGGACCACTGGATCGCCGTGGTCAAGCGCGGCCGGATGCTGTTCGAGATGGGCGGTGTAGATGAAGGGACAGCCCGCGAAGCCATGAGGCTGGCGGCTTACAAGCTGCCGCTCCAGTCAAAGTTCGTCCTGAAAACCGGCGAAGCGGCTGCCGCGGCGGTCGAGGAGGCAGCATAACATGAAAATCGAAGAGATCAGGCACCTTTCGGCCGAGCAGATCAAGAAAGAAATGGACGCCGCGCACCGCGAGTTCATGGAACTGCGCTTCAAGCTGGCGACGAAGCAGCTGGTCAACCACCGGCAACTGCCGGCGGTCAAGAAGAAGATCGCCCAATTCCAGACGGTGCTCCGCGAGCGCGCCCTGGGCATAAGGTAGGATAAGATGGAACAGAAACCGCAAGCCAAGACCATGATAGGCCGGGTGGTGTCCGACAAGATGATGAAAACGGTCATAATCGAAGTCGAGGGCAGCCGCCAGCACCCGATCTACAAGAAGGCCTATAAAGTGGTCAAGAAATACCAGGTTCACGACGAGGCCGGCGCCGCCCATTACGGCGATATCGTCGAAGTGGCGCCGTCGCGCCCGCTGTCGCGCACCAAGCACTTCCGGTTGCTGCGCGTCCTCACCCGGGGCGAGGTGGCGGAGTCTGCCGAACTCAAGGAGATCACCTAAATGATACAGGCTTACACGCGCCTCAAGGTGGCCGACAACACCGGCGCCAAGTCGCTGATGTGCGTCAACGTCCTGGGCGGCAGCGGCAAGAGCCGCGGCCGTATCGGCGATGTCATCGTCTGCTCGGTCAAGCGCGCTTCGCCGGATTCCGCGGTCAAGGAAGGCACCGTGGTCAAGGCGGTCATCGTGCGCCAGGTATCGCCGCTGCGGCGGTCCGACGGTTCCTACATCAAGTTCGACGACAACGCCGCCGTCATTTTAACCGATAAAAACGAACCCCGGGGCACCCGCATCTTCGGTCCCGTAGCCCGTGAGCTGCGCGACAAGAAATTCCTGAAGATCCTGTCCCTGGCGCCGGAGGTCTTATAACCGATTATGAAAATCAAAAAAGACGATAACGTGCTGGTCATCGCCGGTAAAGACCGGGGCAAAACGGGCAAGGTCAGGCTGGTTTATACCGCCAAGAACCGTGTCCTGGTCGACGGCGTCAACATGGCCAAGAAACATTCCAAGGCCCGCGGCCAGGTGAAGCAGGCCGGCATCATCGAGCGCGAAGCGCCGATTGAAGCGTCCAATGTCATGCTGCTGTGCAGCAAGTGCAATAAGCCGTCCCGCCTGGGCGACCGGCGGCTGGCTGACGGCAAAAAGGTTCGGGTTTGCAAATCCTGCGGCGAGGTAATCGACTAACATGGCCGGACTGAAAGAAAAATACATTAAAGAAGCCGTACCGAAGCTGAAACAGGCTTACGGCTACGAGAACGTCATGCAGGTGCCGCGCATCACCAAGGTGGTGCTGAACGTCGGCGTCGGTAAGGAAGCCTCAGCCAACCCCAAAGCGGTGGAGACGGCGCAGGCGGATTTGGCCTCCATCGCCGGGCAGCACCCGGTGATCACCCGGAGCAAGCGTTCCATCGCCAACTTCAAGCTCAGGGTGGGCATGCCCGTCGGCCTCAAGGTGACCTTACGCGGCGCCGCCATGTACAACTTTCTGGAAAAGCTGATCAGCGTCGTGCTGCCTCGCCTCCGCGATTTTCAGGGAGTGCCGACTGACGCCTTCGACGGCCGGGGCAGCTACGCCCTGGGTCTCAAGGAACAGACGGTTTTCCCGGAGATCGATTTTTCCAAGGTCGATAAACTGCGCGGGCTGGAGGTCTGCATCGTCACCACAGCCAAGACGGACGCCGAAAGCCGGACCCTGCTCGAGGGTATCGGCATGCCGTTCGCCAAAGAATAGAGGTAACAATGGCTAAGACATCAAAGATCGTCAAATCCAAGCGGGCTCCCAAGTTCAAGGTGCAGCAGCACAACCGCTGCCTGAAATGCGGGCGGCCGCGCGGTTACATCCGGCAGTTCGGATTATGCCGCATCTGCTTCCGCGAACTGGCTCTCCAGGGGCAGATCCCCGGGGTCCGGAAGTCGAGCTGGTAAATGAAAAATATTCTTATGCGATTACAGGGGGAAGCCCGATGACTGATCCTATTGCCGATATGCTGACCCGAATTAGAAACGCTGCCATGGCCGGGCACGAGACGACCCTGATCCCGGCTTCGCGCATCAAGCAAAATATCGCCAAGCTCCTTAAATCGGAGGGTTTCATCTCCGGTTTTGAGGTCACCGGCGCCAAGACCGAGCGTCAGATCAAGGTGACGCTGCGCTACGACGAAAAGGGCGTTCCGGCGGTATCGGGCCTGGAGCGCGTCAGCAAGCCGGGACTCCGGGTCTACGTCCAGCGCGGCGAGATTCCCCGCGTTTACGGCGGGCTGGGGGTGGCCGTGCTGTCCACGCCGCAGGGCGTGATGACCGGTTACCAGGCCTGGCGCGCCGGCGTCGGCGGCGAACTTCTGCTCAAAGTTTGGTAGATTCTAGAGGATACTGATATGTCACGAATTGGAAAGATACCGGTGGCCGTACCCAAAGGGGTCAAGGTCACCATCGACGGCGACACGGTGACCGTCACCGGCCCCAAAGGCGAACTGAAACGGACATTCTCTCCGGAGATGGGGATCACCCAGGAGGACGGTAAGCTCGTGGTGACCAGGCCGTCCGACGCGCAACAGCACAAAGCCCTGCACGGCCTTTCACGGACGCTTTTATCGAATATGGTCAAGGGCGTTAGCGAAGGGTATGAAAAGGGGCTGGAGATCGTCGGCGTCGGCTTCAGGGCCGAGAAAGCCGGTGAAACGCTGGTGCTCAGGGTTGGCTATTCCCACACCGTCGAAGTGGCGCCTGAAAAAGGCATCAGCTTCACCCTCGAATCGCCGACCAAGCTCAAGGTTGTCGGCATTGACAAGGAGCAGGTAGGCCAGGTCGCCGCCGAAATCCGGGCGGTCAAGAAACCTGATGCCTATAAGGGCAAGGGCATCCGCTACGCCGGCGAGAAGATCAAGCTGAAGCCGGGCAAAGCGGTCGGAAAGGCGGCTAAATAATGGTTAAACAGACTTCCAGAGCGGCGCGGTTGATGCGCCACGAACGGCTGCGCAAGACCCTTTCAGGCACCGCGGATCGTCCCAGGTTAAGTGTCTTCCGCTCATTAGAACATATCTATGCCCAGGTTATCGATGACAAGCGCGGCGCCACCCTGGCGCAGGCTTCGACCCTGGATGCCGAACTCAAGACCCAGTCCGCGGACCAGAAGAAGATGGAACAGGCGGAGCTGGTGGGCAAGACCATCGCCAAACGCGCTTTGGACGCCGGGATCAAGGAAGTGGTCTTTGACCGCGGCGGCAATAAATACCACGGCCGGGTCAAAGCCCTGGCCGAGGCGGCCCGCGCCGCCGGACTTTCGTTTTAGGAGCCTTTATGGTAAAAGGAATGATTTCCAAGATCGATCCCCAGGAGCTGTCGCTCAACGATAAGCTGATCTATATCAACCGGGTGACCAAGGTGGTCAAGGGCGGCAAGCGCATGGCTTTCTCCGCCCTGGTGGTCACCGGCGACGGCGCCGGCCATGTCGGCGTGGGTATGGGCAAGGCCAAGGAAGTGCCGGTGGCTATCGCCAAGGCCTCAGCCACGGCCAAGAAGCATCTGATAAAGATCGACATGAACGGTACCACCATCCACCATGAGATCCGGGTTAAATTCGGCGCCGCCGAGGTCTTTCTGAAACCGGCCGCCCCGGGAACCGGCATTATCGCCGGCGGCTCGGTCCGCGCTGTTTTGGAGACCGCCGGGGTCAAGGACATCCTGACCAAGTCCCTGGGCAGCCCGAACAAGGTCAATGTCGCCCGGGCGACGGTCGAAGCGCTGTCCAAGGTTCAGAACCCCAAGGAAGCCCTGGCCAGGCGGCGTGCCGGCGTGACCGCCGAGGAGGCCTCCAATGGCTAAGATCGCCATTACGCTCATCAAGAGCGGCATCAAGTATAAATTTGACCAGAAAGACACCCTGGAATCGTTGGGTTTGAAAAGACTGCACCAGACGGTCGTCCAGGAAGACAACCAGGCCATCCGGGGCATGATCCAGAAGGTCAGGCACCTGGTGACTGTGGCGGAGGCTGAATAGTGAAAGAACATGAATTAATGCCGTCTGCCGGCGCGGCCAAAAGCCGCAAGCGCGTAGGCCGGGGTGATGCCTCAGGCCACGGCAGCTATTCCGGCCGCGGGCTTAAAGGCCAGAAAGCTCGGGCCGGCGGCCGCGTCCGCCCCGGATTTGAGGGCGGCCAGAACCCGCTGATCAAGAAGCTGCCCCAGAAGCGCGGCTTCGTCAATCCCTTCCGCGTGGAGTACGACGCGGTCAACGTCGCCGAACTTAACCATTTCGAGGCTGGCTCCGTGGTCACCCCGGAACTGCTGGTCTCGGCGAAGATATTAAAATCCACCGCCAAGCCGGTCAAGATCCTGGCTGACGGCGAAGTCGACCGGGCGCTCACCGTCCGGGCCAACGCCTTCAGCACTGAAGCCAAGGCCAAGATCGAAGCCGCCGGCGGCAAAGTAGAGGAAATCTAATGCCGGAGAAATCGGGCCGACCCAAGCTGCTCCAGGCGATGTTCGATGCCTTCAGCCTGCCGGATTTGCGGCGGCGCATCCTCATAACGCTTGGTATTCTGCTGGCTTTCCGGGTTGTTGCTCACGTGCCCATGCCGGGTGTCGATTCAGGCGCCCTGGCCAACCTGATGGAGAGTAACCCCATCCTGGGCATGCTCGATATTTTCTCCGGCGGCGCCCTCAAGAACTTCAGCCTGCTGGCCCTTGGCGTGTACCCCTATATCACCGCCAGCATCGTGATGACCCTGATGACGCCGATCATACCGGCGCTTCAACGCTTGTCACAGGAAGGCGAGTCCGGGCGCAACAAGATCAATTTGATCACCCATTGGATGACGGTACCCCTGGCGGCGCTGGGCGGCTGGGGCCAGCTGGTTCTTTTGCAGCGAGAGGGTGTGGTTGCCGCTTCAGATCCGCTCTTGACCGCCGCCATCATCATCTCACTCACCGCCGGGACCCTGTTCCTGGTGTGGCTGGGCGAACAGATCACCCAGTACGGCATCGGCAACGGCGTGTCCATCATCATCTTCGCCGGCATTGTCGCCGGGTTACCGACCTTGATCGGTCAGGGCTACCTGGCCAAGGACCAGTTCTTCGGGCTGGCGGCGTACCTCGTCATCGCCCTGCTGATCACCATTCTTATCGTCATCTTCACCGAGGCCCACCGGCGTATTCCGGTGCAGTACGCCAAGACAGTAATCAAGAGCGGCCGGATGTACCGCCAGAGCGGCGCCTCCCACATACCGCTGCGGGTCAACACCGCCGGCATGATCCCGCTGATCTTCGCCTCGGCGCTGGTCATCTTCCCGGGCACCATCGCCAGCTATTTCATGAACCCGGCGGGGTCTGACCCGAACTTCGCCAACACCATTTACAACTGGTTCAATCCGAACACCAGCCTACCGGTAGGTCTTTTCTACTGGGTGCTGTTCTTCCTTCTGACCATCGCCTTCGCCTTCTTCTATACCATGGTCGTTTTTGAGCAACAGGACCTGCCGGGCACGCTTCAGAAGCAGGGCGGGTTTATCCCGGGCATCCGGCCAGGCAAGCAAACGGCCAATTATCTGAACGCGGTCATCCGCAACATCACCTGGGGCGGCGCCCTGTTCCTGGCGCTGGTGGCGGTCTTCCCGTTCATCGCCAAGCACATTACCGGCGTGCAGACGCTGCAGCTTTCCAGCTTCGGTATGCTCATCGTCGTCGGCGTGGTGCTGGACACCATGAAGCAACTGGAAGCTCAACTGGTGATGCGCCGTTACGAGGGCTTTATCAAGTAGAGCAGTTTAATGTATAATGTAGTTTTTCTGGGCGCTCCGGGCGCCGGCAAGGGGACTCAGGCGGCAGTGGTGGCCGAGAAGATGGGCATGGCTCACCTGGCTACCGGCGACCTGTTCCGCAAGCATATCGCCTCCGGCGATGAATTGGGCCGGGAGGTCAAATCGTACCTTGACAAGGGGCAACTGGTGCCCGATGAAGTGACGGTCCGCATGGTATTGGGCCGGATAGCCCAGCTTGGTGACGCAGCAGGCGTGATCCTCGACGGCTTTCCCAGGACGCTAGCCCAGGCCGAAGCCCTCGACGAGGCTTTGAAGCAGAACGGCGAGAAAGTCGGCCGGGCGATTTATCTCGCGGTGCCGGAGAACGAATTGGTGAAGAGACTGTCCGACCGCTGGATCTGCCGCGGTTGCCAGGCGCCTTACACCGCCATGGACAGGGTAGAATCGGCAAAATGCCGGAAGTGCGGCGGCGAGCTTTACCAGCGGAGCGACGACACGCCGGAAACGGTGCAGAAACGCCTCGATGTCTACTTCAAGGAGACGGCGCCGCTTATCGAATACTACCGTAAGGCGGGCAGCCTGGTGGAAGTCGATGGCACCGGCGAGGTCGAGGCGATCACCGGCCGCGTTACAGCGGCTTTGAAACAGGCTTAATGGGGATCATATTAAAATCCGAAAGGGAAATAGCGCTGATGCGCCGGGCCGGTGGGATACTGGGCACGGTGCTTCAGGAGCTTAAATTAAAACTCAGACCTGGCATGAAAACGGCGGAACTGGATAATTTGGCTGAAACGATGTTGCGGAAAATGGGCGCGGTACCCTCATTTAAGGGTTATCGCGGCTTTCCGGCCAGCGTATGCGTCTCCATAAACGAGGAAATCGTCCATGGCATACCGGGCGAACGCATCCTGAAAGAGGGAGACATCGTTTCCCTTGACCTGGGTGATATCGTTGAGGGTTTCCAGGCTGATTCCGCCCTGACCGCCGGCGTGGGCGTTATTTCCAGGGAAGCGGCAGAACTGATCGCCGCCACCGAGGGCGCGCTTGCAGCCGGTATTACCGCGGCCAGGCCGGGCAACCGGCTGGGCGACATCGGTTCGGCGGTGCAGAATTACGCCGAGAGCCGGGGTTACAGTGTGGTGAGGGAATACGCCGGTCACGGTATCGGGCAATCGATGCATGAAGACCCTTCGGTACCCAACTACGGCCGGCCGGGCAGCGGCATGGCGTTGCGGCGGGGCATGACCCTGGCCCTGGAACCAATGCTCAACACCGGCACGTGGCGCACCAAGGTCGGCGCCGACGCGTGGACGGTGTCGACCGCCGACGACAAGCTGTCGGCTCATTTTGAGCACACCATCGCCATAACCGACGGCGAAGCGGAGGTACTGACGCTGGCCAGGTAGGCGGCGGAATTATGCCAAAGAAAGACGCTATCGAGGTCGAGGGGACCGTGCTGGAGGCCTTGCCCAACGCCAGCTTCCGGGTGGAACTGGCTAACGGGCATGAGGTCCTGGCCCATATTTCCGGTAAAATGAGGGTTCATTACATCAGAATATTGCCGGGCGACAGGGTCTTGGTCGAACTTTCGCCCTATGACCTGACCCGGGGGCGGGTCACATACAGGTTCAAGTCGTAACCGGAGCAAGGAGTTAGTACAGTGAAAGTCAGAGCATCGGTCAAAACAAGATGCGAAAAATGTAAAATCGTGCGGCGCAACGGCGTGGTCAGGAATATCTGCACCAACGTCAAGCACAAGCAGCGCCAGGGTTAAGGAGGAAATATGGCACGTATTGCCGGTGTAGATATCCCAGAGAACAAGCAGGTGCTGTATTCCCTGCCGTATCTTTACGGCATCGGACCGACTCTGTCAGCGAAGCTGCTGGAACGGCTCAAGATCGAGCCGACGACCAAGGTCAGCGCCCTGACCGAAGAGGAACTCAACCGTCTGCGTGAAGTCATCGACAAGGAGTTCCGCGTCGAGGGCGATCTGCGCAAGGAGATCAACCTGAATGTCAAGCGGCTGATTGACATCGGTTCCTACCGCGGCCTGCGCCATCGCCGATCACTCCCGGTGCACGGCCAGCGCACCCGCACCAACGCGCGCACCCGCCGCGGTCCCAGGAAGACCGTCGCCGGTCGCGGCCAGAAGCGCGGGGCGGCTAAGAAGTAACCTACCACACTGATTAGGAGGCAAAATGGCAACCAAGAAACGGGTTGGCGTCAAGAAAAAAGAGAAGCGTAATATACCGGTAGGCAAGGCCTACATCCAGGCGACGTTCAACAATACGATCGTCACCCTGGCCGATCCGCAGGGCAACGTCCTGGCCACCACCAGTTCCGGCAACGCCGGCTTCAAGGGCTCGCGCAAGGGAACCCCCTACGCCGCCCAGATGGCCGCCCAGAACTGCGCCAAGAAGGCCATGGAAAGCGGCCTGCGCCAGATCGAGGTCTTTGTCAAGGGTCCGGGGTCCGGGCGCGAGGCGGCTATCCGCTCGCTGCAGGCTTCCGGCCTGATCGTCACCGGTATCCGCGACGTGACGCCTATTCCCCACAACGGTTGCCGCCCTCCCAAGAGAAGGAGGGTATAAGAGAGAACTATGGCTAGATATTATTTGGCAGTCTGCCGACAATGCCGCCGCAGCGGCGAGAAACTGATGCTCAAGGGCAACAAGTGCTTTTCGCACTGTACCTTTGACAAGCGCCCCAAGCCGCCCGGCCCGCAGCCGAGCCGGCCGCGCCGCATGTCGGACCGCGGCACCCAGCTCCGGGAGAAGCAGAAAATCCGCTATACCTTTGGCATGCTGGAGCGCGAATTCCGGCGCTTCTTTGCCGAGGCTGAGCGACAGCCCGGTGTCACCGGCGATACCCTGATGCTGCTGCTTGAACGGCGCCTGGACAACGTTGTCTACCGGCTCGGCCTGGCGGATTCCCGCGCCCAGGCCCGCCAACTGGTGCGGCACGGCCACATCATGGTCGGTGGCAAGAACGTCGATATTCCGTCCTACCTGGTCAAGGAAGCGGACACCCTCGCTTTCAAAGAACAGTCCTTGAAAACCGGGTACTACAAGCGCGTCCTGGAAGTCATCGAGTCCAAGTCGGTGCCGCAGTGGCTGACCCTGGACCGCAAGAATCTCACCTGCAAAGTAGTGTCACTGCCGACAACCGCCGATCTGGACCAGAAACTGGACGCGCGGGCGGCAGTCGAATACTACTCTCGTTAGCTTTGGTCTGTCTTTAAGGAGGTAGGCTGTGTCAGATATTGCCCAGCCCGTAATTGAAACAAAAGAGGCCCGCAGCGACTACGCCCACTTTGTCGCCGAGCCCCTGGATAAAGGTTTTGGCACTACCCTGGGGAATGCCCTGCGGCGGATATTGCTGTCATCACTGCCGGGCGCCGCGGTGACCCAGGTGCGCATCGAAGGCGTGCAGCACGAATTTTCGCCGCTGCCCAAGGCCAAGGAAGACACCATGGATTTCCTGCTGAACCTGAAAGGGTTGCGGCTGAAATCCCTGGCCAACCGGCCGGGGCGGCTTATTCTCGATGTCAAAGGCAAAAAGCGGGTGACCGCCGCTGATATCGAGCCGTCCAGCGATTTCGAGGTGGCCAATCCTGACCTGTACCTGTTGACCCTGGATGACAAGGACGCCCACCTGTACATGGAGATGGACGTCGAACTGGGCCGGGGCTATATCCTGGCTGATTCCAAGGAAAACCCGACCATCGGCACCATTCCCCAGGACGCCATTTTCAGCCCGGTGGAGAAGGTCAACTATACCACCGAGCCGGTCCACATGGGGCAGGAAACAGGCTACGAGCGGCTGCATCTTCATGTCTGGACCGACGGCACCATTTCGCCGTCCCAGGCGCTGTCCGAGTCCGCGGCTATCCTGCTCAAGCAGTTCCAGCCGTTCACCTCGGTCGGCGGGGCGCCGGTAATCGTCCACGAAAAACGGATTGAGAAACTGGCCATTCCCGAAGAAAAGTTTAACATGCCCATCGAGCAGCTGGATCTTTCCGTCCGCTCCCTCAACTGCCTGCGCCATGCCGGTATCACCACCGTCGGCGAGGTCATGACCAGGGGTATCGACGAACTGATGGGCCTCCGGAACTTCGGCCTGAAGAGCCTTAACGAACTGGAAGAGCGGCTGCAGGTCTTCGGCCTGAGCCTGAACCAGCCGGGCGACGCCTGCCCGCCGGAAGAAGAGCCGGTCGCGGCTGAGGAAGAAGAAGAAAAGAAACCCAAGCGCAAGCGCTCTCAGGCGGCTGCGGAGTAAGGTGAAATAGAATGAGACACGGCAATCTTGTTAAGCGGTTCGACCGCGATAAAGGTCAGCGTGAGGCATTGTTCCGCGGCCTGGTGACCGACCTTCTCGGCTATGAGAAGATCACCACCACCGAGCCCAGGGCCAAGGAGATCCGGCGTGTCGCCGAGAAAATGGTCACCCTGGGTAAACGCGGCGATTTGAACGCTCGCCGCCAGGCTATGGCTTACATCTATGACGAGAAGGTCGTCGAAAAGCTCTTCGGCGACCTGGCCAAGCGCTACGCCGAGCGCGCCGGCGGCTACACCCGGGTCATCAAGATCGGCCCGAGGATCGGCGACGGCGCCTCCGAAGCCGTGGTGGAGCTGGTCAAGTAGATTTCTCAGATCGGGAAATTGGCAACCAAAGTAGCTTTAATAATTGAATATGACGGCACCAGGCTGCTGGGCTCCCAGTACCAGAGCCGGGGGGCTACGGTCCAATCGGAACTGGAAGCGGCTATAGAGCGGCTGACTGGGGAAAAGCTCCGGGTGCTTCTATCCAGCCGTACCGATACCGGGGTCTCGGCCCAGGGTCAGGTGGCTTGTTTCCGCGGCGCGGCGAACTTGTCGCCGGAGCGGGTGATGGGCGGCTTGAATCGCTTTCTTCCCGATGACATCGCGGTGAAGGCGGCCTACCGGATACCGGACTCGCTGGATGTCCGCCGGGAAGCGGTCAGCCGGGAGTATGTCTACCGCATCTGGAACAGCCCGGTGCCCTCGCCCCTATCCGAGCGGTTCCGATTCAGGGTCGGACCGCACCTAGATGAGAAGGCGATGGACGCGGCGGCGAGGATGCTCGCCGGGACCCACGACCTGGCGGCTTTCGGCAGCGCTGGCTCAACCGGCAAGAGCACGGTACGCTCCGTTTATGAGGCGGGCGTCAGCCGGGAGGGGATGGAAGTGACCTTCCGGATGGTGGCCAGTTCGTTCCTGACCCACCAGATCAGGAACACAGTGGGCGCCCTGATAAAAGTGGGGCAGGGCAGGATGAGTCCCGAAGAGTTCGGGGCATTACTGGAAGTTAAAAAACCGGGATCGGCCGGTCCGGCAGCGCCGGGCAAGGGGCTGTGCCTGGTGAAGATAAACTACCTGAGAGACTTGGGAGATTACAATGAAAACATTTAGCGTCAAGGCGGGAGAGATCACCCGCGAGTGGCATGTCATCGATGCCGAAGGCAAGGTCCTGGGGCAGGTGGCGGCCCAGGCGGCGGTCTGGCTGCAGGGCAAGCACAAGCCGACCTTCAGCCGGCACATCGATACCGGCGACGGCGTCATCATTGTCAACGCCGGCAAGATTATTGCCACCGGCAAGAAGGGCACCGATAAGTTTTACTATCGCCACTCCGGCTATCCGGGAGGGTTCCGCAAGGAAAGCCTGAACGAAGCCCTGGAGAAGAAGCCGACCTTTCCGCTGGAGCACGCTATCCGCGGCATGCTGCCGCGCAACCGCCTGGGTTCGGCCATGTTCAAGAAACTGCGGATCTACGCCGGCGCGGAGCACCCGCACCTGAGCCAGGCTCCGGCGAAGTCCGAAGCCTAATAGAGGGGATAAGAGATGGATACGAAAAAGAACTATTTCCAGGGTACCGGCCGCCGCAAGTCCGCGGTCGCCCAGGTCCGGCTGACGCCGGGCAAGGGCGCCATCGTCGTCGACGGCAAGCCGTTCGAAGAGATCTTCCACCGGCCGGAATACGTCCGCACGGTGATGAAGCCGTTTGAGGTCACCGAGACTTCCGGCAAATTCAGCGTGATGATCAAGTGCTCCGGCGGCGGCATCTCCGGCCAGAGCGACGCTATCGCCATGGGCGTTTCCCGCGCCCTGATCTCCGTCGATGAGAAGAACAAAGCGGTGCTGCGCCAGAACGGCCTGCTGACCCGCGACCCCAGGACCAAGGAACGCAAGAAAGCCGGCCTCAAACGGGCCCGCAAGGCGCCTCAGTACACCAAGCGTTAATCGCTACATTATCGAAAAATCAAAGAACCCGCTTTCCGAAAGGAGAGCGGGTTCTTTTTGTTGGCACGAGGTGTGATAACTTAAGTTGACTGTTCTTTCAGGGATTTCTGATAGGCTTTCCAGCCAGGACACCATGTGGTGTGCCATTTCCAGATCCGGCTCATAAACGCCTTGGGATTGGCTTCTGCCTTTTTACGCATGGCGCATTCTGCACATTTGCTTTCCATTAAAACCGACCTCCTGATAATTATAAATTCAATTTAGATTACTATGGACTAGAGGGGTTTTCAAGAGGCTAACGATATCTGAGTGTTGGTGTTTAAAAATACCTTGTTTCACCTAATGTTAAAGCGTACAATCGTCTTTCAAATGGAGGTAGATTCGAAAAATGGATACCGCTCAGATTGTTGGCATCATTCTAGCGATAACAATTGGAATAATTATTGTAGTAATAGTTTTCTGGACTTTGGATAAATACCTGCAGAATCGAAGACTAAACAAACGCCCCGTGATTGGTGACGAGGCTTCAGCACCAGAATCTTCAAAACCAAAAACAGGCTATAATTCTTGGCAAAACGAACCAGGCTTGCAACACGAATCTGCGTCTAGTCATGTTCAACCACGTAGCAGATTCGTTGTGCGTGAAAAATTTGCCGCTCTAAGATTTCTCTCATTGTTGATCAAGGTAATTGCGGTTATCACTGGAATTACCGGTTGCGTAGGCGCAATATTAACTATTTCAGGCGTCTCCACCGTCCTCGGAAAGCCTACCGGTTTGCAAAATGCATTTGGGGTAATTGGAACCGGGATTTTTGGAATATTAGTCTCCATAATTGTTGCGGTGTTAATTTATTCATGGGGAGATTTTATCCAATGCATCATTGATATCGAACATAACACCCGGAAAATTTCGATTAATTCTGAATCGGATCTATCAAGTTAACGTGCTTTTGAGTCTACCTGTTTTTCGGATTGTTTTCGGTTTCGGTATCCCAAGGATCACCTTCGAAAAAATCGATGTTTCTACTCCCCGAAAATCCTTATTATATGTGTTTCCAAGGTCGATCAGTTGCTTTCCGCCAACCGCCCTTTGAGATAACTAATCACTTCGACGGGAGTGGGATCCACCTGATTCAACATCGCCAGGTAGTAGCTGGTGTAATCTCCCATCAAGATCAATGTCATCATTTGGGCTATCGGAGCGATGCCGCGCCCTTCGGTGAAGGTCACCCGGGCTCCGGCGCGGGCCAGCAGTTCCCCGGTTATCTGATAGCGTTTGATATTTCGATCGAGTTGGTGATTGGAGCGCAGCATGACCACCTGCATCTTTGAAATAAGATCAGCGGGAAACTCATAACCCACTACGGCGTTATGGTTGAGTTCCGGTAGCGCCTGAGCGAAAGCCCAGTGCTTGGAGTTTTCGTTCAACTGGGTCCGCCACCGGTAGGCGACCTCAGCGGCTAAGTCCGAGCCGTAGATAACCGGAATCCGGCCGTAAAAGTTGTAGGCCATTTCCTTGGCCTGGTTTACCGGCAAGGCTTTAGAGGGCTCAATCTTGCGGGCGAACTGCTCGGTTACCAGGGCTGCCTCGGCGACTTCGGCGGCTTTATCCGGCGCCAGACCAAGTCTGGTAATGAAATTCAGCAGAGGGAACACCCCCCAGGCGATGGCGGCGCGGGGCTGGGCGTCATATTTGAAAACGAACGCCGGAACGCCGTTGTCCCGGGCTATATCCAGCAACTTGCCGCCGGTGGTGATAACCAGTTTTTTGGCGGGGGTACTGAGCGCCTGGTTGAAGGCTGAGAGAGTCTCCTCAGTCCCCCCGGAGTAGCTTGAGGCGATGACCAGCGTCCGTTCATCGACCCACGCCGGGAGGTTGTACTCGCGAAGTACCGTAATCTGGGCTTTCGACTCGTTTAGAAGCAACCGGCGCACCAGGTCGCCGCCGATAGCGGAGCCGCCCATGCCCAGGATAAGGATCTTGTCAACGCTTTTATAATCGTCCGGCAACTCGAAGGCTAGGGCAGCCTGCCAGGCGTCCAGGATAACCGTAGGCAGTTCGCGGATACGCTTGCCCATGCCGGAAGGGTCGTATTTGGCGTAAGTGGCCTCGTCGTCGAGCATGACTTCGTTCATATTTAGACTCCTGCGATTTTTTTACCGGTTTCAAGTAGGCGATCGACCATTTGGGGCGAGCCAGCCTCGGCGTAGACGCGGAGCAGCGGTTCGGTGCCGGAGGCGCGGAACAACAGCCATGAGCCGTCTGAGAGGGTGAAACGCCAGCCGTCAAGGGTGTCCCGTTTAACTTCCTGACCCTCGAGGGTGGTTGGGTTCGCTTGCTTGAGGCGGCTCAGGATGGCATCGCGGTCGGCGGCATCGAACTCGACGTCGATGCGGTGGTAGTAGTGCTCGCCGACCTTGCTATATAGCCATTTCAAGAGCTCGGAGGGTTTCTTGCCGGTTTTGGCCATGAAATCCAGGAAATATAGCCCCGCGATGATGGCGTCGCGCTCCAGGACGTGGTTGCGGAAGCCGTAGCCGCCGCTTTCCTCGCCGCCCAGGATAGCGTCCTCCCGCTCCATGATCGGGGCGACGTATTTGAAGCCGACAGGCGTCTCGAAAACCGGCACATCGTACAGTTTGCCCAGTTTGGGCAGCATGGAGGAAGTGGTGATCGTCTTGACGATGGCTCCCCGCTCGCCTCGGACGTCCAAGAGGTACAGAGCCAAGAGCGACATGACCTGCAACTGGGTCAGGAATATGCCGTTCTCATCGACAATGCCAATCCGATCGGCATCGCCGTCGGTGGCCAGCCCGACATCGGCTTTATCGGCGACAACTTTCGCTTCGAGTTCGTTGAGATTGATATCGATGGGCTCCGGCTGGCGCATGCCCGGGAAAACCGGATTGCGTTCCGCTTTTATTTCGGCAAGGTCATAGTTCTCACCCAACAGCTGTCGGAAAAGCCCGGCCCCGGCGCCGTGCATCGAATCAATTGCGATCTTGAACCCGGTCGTTTGAAGAGATGGGATATCGACAAGGTTCCGCAGGTGGCGGAGATAGGCGGGAACCAGGTCTTCCGCAACCAGTAATCCGCTCTTTTCGGCTTCGTCGCCATGCACCCTTGGGGGGACATAGTCTTCGGCGATGATTTCCTTGAGGTGCGCCTCGACGCGGGCGATGATCTCGGTTGGAGCCGAAGAACCGGTGTCCGATTTGATCTTGAAGCCGTTCCAGATGCCAGGGTTGTGGGAGGCCGTGATGACCACGCCGCCCCCGGCTTTCCGGTTGAGGACGCTCCAGCTGATAACCGGGGTGGGCAGAGCGCAGACCGAAAGGGTTACCTTGATGCCGGCGGCGTTGAGGACGGCGGCTGCCTCGCGGGCGAATTCTTCAGACAAAAAGCGGGTATCATAACCGATGATGACGCCTTTTTTGTTCATGCCTGTTTCCACCAGGTAGCGCGCGTAAGCGGCGGCGCAGATGGCGACGTTATCGAAAGTGAAATCGCGGGCGATGAGGCCGCGCCAGCCGTCGGTGCCGAACTTGATGGCAGAGGCCGGGTTTGAAATCATGGTATTCCTCTCGTTCAGGTTGACTCTATTCTAGCAAAGCGGCGGGCGAGGGGCGAATAAAGAAGTAGGGACACGGCGCGCCGTGTCCCTACAAATTTCTCTACAACTATTGCGGGTCTATTTCTTGGCGTTTGCGGCAAGGGCGGCTTTGAGGGCTTCGACCTTGTTCAGGCGTTCCCAGGGCAGGTCGATATCGGTTCGGCCGAAGTGCCCGTAGGCCGCGGTCTGGCGGTAGATCGGCCGTCGCAGTTCGAGGTTCTCGATGATCGCCTCCGGCCGCAGGTCGAAGGTTTTATTGACCACCGCCATCAACTCGTCCTGGGATATCCTGCAGGTGCCGTAAGTCTCCAGGGAGACAGACAGGGGTTGGGCGCGGCCGATGGTATAGGAAACCTGCATTTCCACCTGATCAGCGATACCGGCGCCGACGATGTTCTTGGCAACGTAACGCGCCATGTAGGCCGCGGAGCGGTCGACCTTGGTGGGGTCTTTGCCGGAGAAGGCGCCGCCGCCGTGGCGGGCGATGCCGCCGTAGGTGTCCACCAGGATCTTGCGCCCGGTGAAGCCGGTGTCCGAAGCCGGGCCGCCAATGATGAACCGCCCGGTGGTGTTGACAAAAAAGTTGGTGTTATCGTCCAAAAGTTTAGCCGGGATGATCGGCTTGATGACTTCCCGGACGATGTCATCATGGATTTTGGACTGCGGCACATCGTCGTGCTGGGCGGCGATGACCACCGTCTCGATCCTCTTGGGCTTGCCGAGGTGGTACTCCACGGTGACCTGGCTCTTGCCGTCGGGGCGAAGATAAGGCAGGACGCCCTGCTTTCTGACCGTGGCAAGCTGCCGGCACAACCGGTGGGACAGGGCGATGGGCAGGGGCATGAGTTCCGGGGTGTCGTTGCAGGCGTAGCCGACCATCATGCCCTGGTCGCCGGCGCCGACAGCATCCATCGGATCGGTGGAGCCGGCCTTGGCTTCCATTGACTGCCCGACGCCGAAAGCAATATCCGGCGACTGCTTGTTGATGGAGACGAGGACGCCGCAGGATTGGGCGTCGAAACCATATTCCGGCTTGGTGTAGCCGATTTCCTTGATCGTCCGGCGGACGACCTCCGGGATCTCGACGTAGGTCTTGGTGGTGATCTCACCCAGGACGAAGACCAGGCCGTTGGTTACGGCGGTCTCGCAGGCGACGCGCCCGTAGGGGTCGTGGGCCAGGATGGCATCGAGCACCGCATCCGAGATCTGGTCGCAGATCTTGTCCGGGTGTCCTTCGGTGACCGACTCCGAAGTGAACATATACTTATCGGAATCTTGGCAACTGAGCATAATTTCCTCCTAAGTTCCTTCCTGCCAGCTGGACAGGTATTTTTGCTGTTCCGGGGTTAAGACATCGATATTGACGCCCAGGCTCTTCAGCTTGAGGGCGGCGACATCGCCGTCGATATCGGCGGGCATCGAATAGACGCCGGGGGAGAGATTCCCGCGGTTTTTGACCAAATACTCCAACCCAAGCGCCTGGTTGGCGAAGCTCATATCCATAACCGAGGCCGGGTGGCCCTCGGCGGCGGCCAGGTTGATCAGGCGTCCCTCGCCCAGGAGATAGATCTTGCGCCCGTCGGCCATGACGAATTCCTCTACGAACGGCTTGACCGTCCGCTTCGATTTGGCGGCGGCTTCGAGGGCGGGAATATCGATCTCGACGTTGAAGTGGCCTGAGTTGGCCAGGATAGCGCCGTTTTTCATCACCGCAAAATCGGCGGCGGCGATGACATGCTTGTCGCCGGTGACGGTAATGAAGACATCGCCTACCTTGGCTGCTTCGTGCATCGGCATGACGGCAAAGCCGTCCATGACCGCTTCAAGAGCCCTGACAGGCTCCACCTCGGTGACGATGACGTAGGCGCCCATGCCGCGGGCGCGCATGGCAACGCCGTGGCCGCACCAGCCGTAGCCGGCGACGACGACTTTTTTGCCCGCCCACAGGATGTTGGTGGCCCGGGTGATGCCGTCGAAGGTGCTCTGGCCGGTGCCGTAGCGGTTGTCGAACAGATATTTGGTCTTGGCGTCGTTCACCGCGATGAGCGGATATTTTAGTTCCCCGGCGGCGGCCATGGCGCGGAGCCGGATGACGCCTGTGGTCGTTTCTTCTGTGCCGCCGATGACGTCCTTCAGCAGTTCGGTGCGCTTGGTGTGGAGGGTGGTCACCAGGTCGGCGCCGTCGTCGACGGTGAGTTGGGGTTTATGATCTATGGCCGAAATGATGTGCTTGTAATAGGTTTTATCATCCTCGCCCTTGATGGCGTGGGTGGGAATGCCCCCGGCGGCCAAGGCCGCGGCGACATCATCCTGGGTAGATAGGGGGTTGGAGCCGCACAGCACCAGGTCGGCGCCGCCGGCTTTGAGGGTAAGGGCCAGATTCGCCGTTTCTGACGTGACGTGCAAGCAGGCGGCGATGCGGATGCCCTTGAACGGCTTCTCTTTTTCAAACCGCCCGGCGATTAATTCAAGGACCGGCATCTCCCGGCCTGCCCAGGCGATGCGCTCGTTGCCCAGGCCCGCCAGCGAGGGATCTTTGATATCCGAGGTAACTGACATTTTTGACCTTTCTTCAGATGAGGTTATCGACGATCTGCCGCACGTTATCCGTCACCGGCAGGAGCGCGTCAATTATAACATGATTCGGCCCCGTTGGAATCTCGGTGACTGGTTCGGCTTTGGCTTTCTGGCTGAGGTAGACCTGCCAGGTGCCGTCGGATACCGACTTTCCGGTCATCCTTTGCTCGAGTCGCCTTGCCAACTCCGATTCATCCAGGCGGCACTCAACGATGACATAATCAGCCCCTTTCCGGAGGGCGATGTCAACCGCTTTTTTACGCAATTCGAGGGACAGGAACGTGGCGTCGAGGACAACCGGGTCCCCGGATTTCAGCGCTCCCTCGGCCATCATCAGGATCGACTGGTAGGTTTGTTCGTTCATTTCCCGGGAATAGAGACCGGCATCGACCTCATCACCTGCGGCTTGATCTAGAGGCAGTCCGGCCAGGGTTTTACGGGTGATATCGGAAGAGATATAGACCAGGCCGAGGTGCCTGGCAAGTTCGCTGGCGACTGCGGACTTGCCGCAGCCGGTATACCCGGACATGATAAAGAGTACCGGCTTCGCGCGGATGTAAGACATCTCCAGGTCGAAATAGCCCCTGGCCCTGGTCAGTTCTTCCGCTTTTTCGGCTTCGGGGACGAACGGGTCATCGAGCTTGAAACAAGCTACCTTGGCGCGAATGTGAGCCCGGTAGGCCTGATAAAAGCGGAGCACCTCGCGCAAACCCCGGTCGCCGCTATTTCTGGCATACTCGTCTACGAAAACCCGCCGCAGATCGGCCCGGCCGTAGTGGTCGAGGTCCATCGCCAGGAAAGCCACTTCTGAGGCGGTGTCCCCGTAACGGAAGCGGTCGTTGAACTCGATGCAGTCGAAGATGCAGATGCCGTGATCCCGGAAACAGATATGCGCCGAATGGAGGTCGCCGTGGCAATCCCGAATGTGGCGTTCTTCAACGCGGCTGCTGAAAACGGCGGCATTCTCCGACAGAAATTTATCGAAATAGGTTTTCAACCGATCGAATTGCGCTTGGCTCAATGCCCGCCCGATGTACGGCCGGCTCTGCTCGAAATTCTCCTCGACGTTCCGCCTGATGCCGTCCATTTCGCCGAAACGGGCGATCTCACCATTGGTGTCGGCCATATCGTGGAAGGAGGATACTGTTTTGGCTACGGATTCAAGCATTTCCGTGGTGACATTGCCGCTTTTAAGCCTGAGATCCAGCATCCCTTCAGCCGGCAGTTGCTTCATCTTGACGGCGTAATCGATGATCTCGCCCTCGCCTCCGAGCCTGATTTTGCCGTTTCGCCTGGTGACCGGAATAACCCCCAGGTAGGCGTCGGGACACAGGCGGCGGTTGAGCGAGACTTCTTTGTCGCTGAACAGCTTGCGCTTCTCGAGGGTGGTGTAATCCACGTAGCCCAGGTTGACCGGCTTCCTGACCTTATAGGCATGCCGGCCGGTCAGCAGCACAAACGACATTTGCGTCTGGATGAGCTTGACCTCAACGGGCGCGTCTTCCGGGTAATGTGCCGGATCCAGCAGGGCTTGAATAATTTCGGGCAGGGCCATGAATCTGGTGTTATTCAGCCTTCGGTTTCTTAGCCGCGGCCGGTTTGGCGGCTTTAGGTTTTTCTTCCGCCGGGGCTTCGGCCTTGGGTTTAGCGGCTGCTTTGGGTTTGGCTGTAGTGGGTTTAGCCTCGGGCTTCGCCCCTTCGGCTTTCATAGCAGCTTCGGCTAGCGTCGGTTTCGGACCGGTTTTCTTGGGAGCCGGCTTGGGCAGCGCCGCTTTCACCAGCGGCGAAGGCGTCTCCACGATTTCATATTTGGTCCGGCCGGGAACCATGCCGGTGCGGACGTGGGTCGGGGGCAGGGCAGCCCGGGCGCGTTCTTTCAAGATTTCCTTGCGCTTCTTGTGCTTCATCTGGGCGACACGGCTTTTCTTGTTCATGATCCAGATTGCCCTCCTTCAAGATCTATTTTTGGGTCGTTGGCTAAAGGTAACGGCTTCTCATTTTGGCGGTGAGTTCAACCATTGTTTCAAACAGTTTTTCGGCGGCGTCCTCGCTCATGTAGGCCATGCCGCAACTGGGAGTGATCAGGCTCTGGCGCAGTATAGTCCGGAAATCCAAACCTTCCCGGGTGAACGGGGCGATGGCCTCCTCAAGACGATCCTTGAGGCTCGATGCCGTTTCTTCTTCCACGCCCTTGATGGTATTGGGCATGATGCCCCACGCTATCGCCCCGCCCCGTTGCACGAATTGCCGGATTTCTGCCGGATACAGTGCCAACGAGTTGGCATAGTTGTAGGCGTCGAAACTGATGATATCGGTCGAAGTGTCGGTCAGCAGCGTCCAGTCGGTATTGCCGCAGCAATGGACGCCTTTGATGCCCTTGACCGCACCCAGCACTTCGGTGAGAAGCGATTGGATCTTCTCCTTCGAGAGCGGCAGGTAGGCGGAGCCGTAGCTGGTGAGCGCCGGTTCGTCGATGAACATGACGGTTCGCGGCGATATCTCCCGGAGCAGCGCCTCCTGCCATGTCACTTTCAAAGAAAGCAGCTTGGCGGCGGCTTCCGCCAGCACCTCATCGTAGACGACCGGGGTGTCGAGTTCGTCTTTGACCGAGAGGCCCCAGCTGACAGGTCCTTCGACTTGCCCCTTGACGCCCATTGGATGTTCTGGGTGATTCGTCTGGAAGGCGTAGAAACCGGCGGCGGCGTCTTGGCTGATAGCGTATTTAGCCGCGTCTCCGGTGATATAGGCGCCGTAAAGTTCTTCCAATTCATGATCCCAGCCTTCGGGGTGGCTCGCCGAAACGCCCTCTTCAGTGATCGATACCCCGGGAAAACCCTCGGCGTACTGCGCGGTCATCAACTCCCGGGAGCTGCGCATCGGCAACTGCGGCCAGGCGGGCAGCTCAGTCAGATAGCGTGAAATAAGCTTGCAGGCGGCTACCGGATCCCGGTGGGGCATGCTGCCGATGATCGTCGGCATTAAATTGAATTCGGTGTTGGGCACTGGCTCTCCTAAAGCGTTTTAACTATTAAATCATAAAAATGTCAGTGGCGACACCTCAGACTGCGCTACTTGATGTATTTGCCTATGATCAGTTCGAGATGTTCCTTCCGGTCAGCGGAGATCGACTTCGGATCGGTGACGATGGCGTTCTGCAGCGCGGTCGAACAGGCGCATTTCCTAAGCTCCGGCAGCCGGGATACGGCCAGTTTGACGATATTCTTGGATAATTCCATGTTCGACCGCAAGGTGGCGATTATCATGTCCACGGTGACCGGCGTCTCTTCCTCATGCCAGGAGTCATAATCGGTGGAACAGGCGATGATGCCGTAGCAGATCTCCGCTTCCCGGGCCAGCTTGGCTTCCGGTAATGCCGTCATACCTATGACGTCGGCGCCCCAGCTCTTGTGCAGCCGTGATTCGGCGCGGGTGGAGAATGCCGGCCCCTCCATCACCACGTAAGTGCCCCCCTCGTGCACTGTCGCCCCGGTTTCCTTAGCGCAGTGGAAGAGGAGTTTTCTCATTTCCTGACAAAACGGCTCGGCGAAACCGATGTGGGCGACGACCCCCTCTCCGAAGAAGGTGTTGGCCCGCTGGCTGGTGCGGTCGATCAGCTGGTCGGGGATCAGCAGGTGCCCGGGGGCGACCGACTTTTTGAAGCTGCCGACGGAATTGATGGCGATGATGTGCTCCACGCCCAGCGATTTCAACGCCCAGATGTTGGCCCGCACCGGGATCTCGGTGGGCATGATGCGGTGGCCGCGGCCGTGGCGCGGCAGGAAGGCGACCCGGACGCCCTCGAGCGTGCCGGTGACAATCGTGTCGCTGGGCTTGCCGTACGGGGTGTCGACGCCAATTTCCTTGATGTCGGTGAGACCCTCCACGTTATAGAGCCCGGTGCCGCCGATGACGGCCACTTTCGCGGTATCGGCCATGTCAGCAGTCCTTTCCTTTTATGTCTTTGCGAGGTCCCGACGAAATCGGGACCGTGGCAATCTCCTGCGATTTGTTCACCCGACAACAAAACATCCAAATTTAGCAGTTCAGCTTCAGGATTTTAAGATTCCGTTCTCAGTGATGAATCCTGTAATGTAGTTTGCCGGAGTCACATCGAACGCCGGGTTGCACACCTCGATGCCTTCAGGCGCTGTCCGTTTGCCGTAAAGGTGGGTGACCTCGTCCGGCGAACGTTCCTCGATCACAATTTCATCGCCCGTGGCGATCCGCTGATCGAAGGTTGTCGACGGCGCGGCGATGTAGAAGGGGATGCCGTTCTCATGGGCCAGGACGGCGATGGAATAAGTGCCGATCTTGTTGGCGGTATCGCCGTTTCGGGCAATTCTGTCGGCGCCGACCACGACCATGTCCACCCTGGCCCCTTTCATGAAATGCCCCGCCATGGAGTCTGTAATGAGCCGGAAGGGCACATGTTCGCGCCTGAGTTCCCAGGCGGTGAGGCGCGCGCCCTGGCACAGCGGGCGGGTTTCCGTCGCCAGTACCTCGATCTTCTTACCCTGTCGGAAAGCCTCGATAATAACTCCAAGGGCGGTACCGCTTCCCGTAGTGGCCAGCGGGCCGGTGTTGCAGTGGGTGAGAATGGTGTCGCCATCCCTGATCAGTGCCGCCCCGTTCTGGGCTATCAGTCGTGTGGACTCGATCTCGGCGTCGTGGATCTTCTCTGCTTCCGCAGCCAGCCTATCCTTGGCTGAAATGACGTCCGGAGCTCTGCCCACGATGTCGTCCATCCGCTCTACGGCCATGAACAGGTTGCGGGCGGTGGGACGGGTGGCCGCTATCTCCGCCGAGACATTTTTATACGCCTTTCGGAATTCCTCAAGATCCTGGGTTTCGATCTGCTGGGCGCCGAGGGCGATGCCGTAGGCCGCCGCCACCCCTATAGACGGCGCGCCCCGGACCTTGAGGCTTTTAATGGCTTCCGCTACCTGGTGCACGTCGGCCAGTTCCAGGTAGATCTCGTGTTGCGGCAGCCGCGTCTGATCGATGATCATCAGGCGGTCGCCAAGCCACTCCACGGGTTTGATCGAACTCAAAGTCAGCCCCCGGAACGCGTAATGATCAATTATAGCAGACCGGAACGACGATTTGGGGAATTATTTGGCGGATCAGAAGGAAGGGAAAAGCCGGTCGGGGGCTTGCCCGGAGGAAGGCGATGGCTCTATCTCGCCGACGTAGCTCTGGGTGATGGTAGAAAGGAGAACCGTACCGTCTATGGCGTACCTGGCGAATATGTCCTTGAGGCTTTGGATGAAATCGTTGTAGTTTTCATCTCCCCTGTTCGGAGCGTACGATGTCGAAAGGGAATAGCCGAGGAGCGTTTCGAGGTCGATACGGCGATCGTTGGGGAAGGCACGGTAGTCGTACTTGCCGCCTTTGAAGAACATGCGGTAAGCCAGTGTTTCACTCGAACCGCCGCCGGAGCCGATGTAGTCGAGGCAGAATTGCTTTACGATTTTCTCGTACTCTTTTCCGAAAGGCGTGCTGATGTCCCGGACATTCCACACCAGGGCTGTCTTGCCACCCGGTCTCAGGATGCGACTGAACTCCTTTCGGGCTTCATCGATCTTGAACCAGTGAAAAGCCTGGGCGGCGGTGATGAAATCCACGCTGGCATCGGGGAGGGTAGTGGCCTCGGCGCAGCCGTTGACCACGGCGACATTGCCGGCGTCCTTGCAGTACTCCTGGGCGGCCAGTCGCATCTGGTGGTTGGGTTCAACGGCGAACACCCTTTTGACCCTACGGGCGAGGAGTTTCGACAAGATCCCGGTACCGGCGCCGATGTCAGCGACAACTGAATTTTCTTTGAAGCCAACTTCCGTCGCCAGGTACCCCAAGTAGGCTTCCGGGTACGACGGCCGGTATTTTACATAATACGCGACCCGGTTAGTGAAACGTTCGGAGTTGTTCATGTCAGCGGGTTATTGTAGTCCGTTCGTGGTGAGGCTGTCGAATCCATAAACGGACTACACCGAACGAAATTGCGCCCACCCTTCAACAAGTCCAGGAAGAATGGGTCTATTTACCGGTGTGTTCGTTTAGCGGTAGCGTAAAGTAAAAAGTGGATCCCTTCCCCAGTTCCGACTCCACCCAGATCTTGCCACCGTGAGCTTCCGTAAGGATACGGCACACCCGAAGTCCCAAGCCCGTCCCCTGGATAGCGCCTTTAACCTCGAAGCCTAGCCTCTGAAAGGGCTGGAATAACCGGTTCATGTTCTCCTCCGAGATACCGATGCCTTGATCGGATACACCGATGCGGAGGAAATTGTCCTGGATATCAGCAAAGACCCTGACCTCCCCTCCTGCAGGGGAGTATTTGATGGCGTTTTCCACCAGGTTGTTGATGATACGCTCGAGCCGGAGAGTGTCCGCCTGGATTTTGGGCAGCCTCTCGGGAAAATCGCACTTCAGGACATGCAGGTCGGACTTTCTTTTTAACGATACTGTCACCTTACAGGCGACATCGCCGGCATCGATCAGCTTTTTACGAAGTTCCAACCGGCGGTTCTGGTGGCGCGAAAGCTCCAACAGGTTGTCCACGATGCTCGCCAGTATATCGGCGTGGTTTACCGCGTCAAGGTACAGGTCTGCCTTCACTTTTTCCGAAATTCCCGGCATCGTGGCGGTGGACAAGGCGCCTATAACCACTGTGATCGGCGTCTTGAGTTCATGGGAAATCATACCTATGAACTCATCCTTGATCCTTTCTGCCTTTTTGTGTTCGGTAATATCCACCAGCGCATGAATGGCTCCTCTCGGATTGCCGTGTTCGTCGAAAATCGGGCTGCCATATCCCAGCAGTTGCAGCTCAGTTCCGTCGTTGAAAGCCAGGGTAAATTCGAAATCCCGGACGGTTTCACCCCGTGCGGCGCGTTGCGCTGGAAGTTCGTCCAACCCCAACTCTCTTCCGTCTTTAAGCGCTTTATAGTGCCGGGGTTTCGTCTTTTCAGGGGCAGAAAGGGAGATCTCGCTTTCCCGCGGCACGTTCAATAATTCATTGGCGGTCCGGTTGCCGGTCATATGCTTTGCTTCCCGATCATGAACAATGATGATTGGAAGCGGTACAACGTCGATCATGGTTGCCAGTTCTTCCGCCCGTCGGCGTTCGCGAGCCTGGCTCTGGAGCAACTGCTCTTCTGCTGCTCTTCGTTCCGTCGTATCGCGCAGGATTCCTTGAAGGCGGCCGTCGGGTAACTGTCGTCCTACGAGTTCTCCGGTGAATGTTGTTCCATCCTTACGGCGGAACCGCCATTCGTTTCTCAATATCGATCCGCCGGCAAGCGAAGATAATTGGTAAGGAAGGCGCTGAACTTCGTCAGGCGCAAGTAAGTCTACCAGAGTCAGACTGCAGAGTTCTTCAGGACTGTAACCGAACATGGCGGCGCCTGCGGTATTGACGTCGATGTAATGCCCCTGGGCATCAGCGACGAAAATACCATCTACTGTCTGTTCGACTAGATTGCGGTAACGGATTTCACTTTGTTGCAATGCTTGTTCTGATTGCTTACGCTGGGTGAAATCGCTGAAGATTACGGCAAAATGGTTCAGTTCAGGAGAATACGCATAGACCTCGTACCATTTTCCCAGTGGACCTGAAAAATTTTCAAAACGGGCCGGTTGACCGGTCAAAGCCACTTTGCCATACGTGTCTATCCAGAAATCTTCGATATCCGGCATAACCTCACGTATGGTTCGTCCCATGATTTGCGATGGGGTTAAACCGGTTAAGCGGGCAAAAGCTTCATTGACCTCAAGGAAACGGTAATCGGAGGGCTTGCCGGTGGGATCAAGGATGATTTCATGGAGTGCAAAACCTTCAGACATGCTCCGGAAAAGACCTCGGTATTTCTCCTCGCTCTGTCTCAGGATATCCTGTACCTGTCGGAATTCTGTGGAATCGAAGTAATAACAGATCACCCCGTATTGGCCGTCGGCTAGGGAGATGCGGTGCAGCTCCCATTCATAGGATTCTACGACTTCGACATCGTTGCGCATTTGAGAGAAACGGGGTGCAAAGTATGTTTCACCGGTTTCAAGAGTATTACGGAAATGGCTGATTATTTCCGCGGCGACCCGTTCTGGCCAAAGTGTCCGCATTGCGTCGTTGAAATCGTGTCCAATTACGGGGCGGACGTTTTTAAAGGCCCTATTTTGAGCGCTCTGGTTCATTTGGGCGATATGGAATTGGGAATCAACGACATAGACGCCAAAGGGTGCGCCGTCTATGAGATTAACGAAAACGTCTTGATTTTTCCTCAGTGCTTCTTCGGCTCTGATTCGAACTGACGCCGCCGAAATAGTGTCCAAAGCATATGACAGGTCTGCCGACAGCGATTCGAAAAGCTCGGTTGCTTCGGGATCGAAGGCATCGGGTTCGGAGGCGTAAACCGTCAGCACAGCGATTGGATTGCCGTCGAGGCGCAGCGGGAACGCGGCCGAGGAGCGCAAGCCGTATTTTTGGGCTTTAGCACGCCACAACGACATCGCCGGGTTGGAATCGAAATTGACATTGACCACCGGGTGGTTTTCCCGGATTGAGGTCCCGGTCGGTCCTTTGCCCAGCGCACCGTGAACCTCGACACGTATATCATTCAGATATTCTCTCGCTGATCCTGATAACGACACCGGGATTATTTTTTCTTCAATCACCGCGCCGATCCAAACCAGCGGGTAATGACCATCCTCGTTGACGATACGGCAGACTTCATCGAACAAAACTTGCTTGTCGGAGGTCCGCACGATCGTTTCGTTGACCTTGCTCAAGATGGAGTGAATTTCGGTGAGGCGCCTGATCCTGGCCTCTGCTCGTTTGCGTTCTGTAATTTCGCGCGCGTAGAGGTTGACATAGCCTTCTTCCACCATCGGGGCAAGGACGAAGTCATAGACGTGGCCGCCGCACTCAAATTCAATTTGTTTATGCGTTCCGGCTCCCAGGGTTTCCGCAATAATTGCACTGATTTCACCGGATAGGGGCTCTCCCCTCGATACTCCCCAATAACTCAAGATATATGAACTGGCTGAATTGGCATACTCGAGTATCCCGTCCGCAGTGACCCGCATTACCGGGTTGGGGTTTTCCATGGGGAAACGGGACAGTGCGATTATTTCCGATTCAGCCGCCTGGTGTTCCTGTATCTCTTTAGTTAACTTTACATTGAGTTCTTCAGCCTGCCGGCGGGCATCAATGGCGTCTTCCATCAGGTTGAGCGCGGCGCGCCGGGCATCTTTCAGCGCGACGGTGGCAGATTCCTGTTCCGCCAGCTTGCGGCGCTGGATTTCCCATTTGGTAACGTCCTCCACCCGGTGCATGATGGCGGCAACTTCTCCGTCAGCCCCGATAATCGGGGAATTGGTTGTGTCCCAGTAACGGTTTTCAAGCTGACCTTTACCGTCCGTCAGGACATGTTCGGTAATTCCGAGTGAATCCAGTAACCGGAGGCCGATTACCCTCTGAAAAGATGCCGTTAAATTATTACCCGGACCACTGGGGAAAACCTCGAAGAAGCCTTTGCCAACGATTTCTTCACGTTTAGCCTGGGTGGCTGCCAGGAATTTATCAGTGACCGCCAGGATCGTGAACTTGGGGTCATCCGGCGCCAGCACCAAAAACCGGCCCGGCGCGGTATTGAATAACGTTTGGAAATCAATACCTGTGCTCATTTTTCATTCCCTTCGGGATCGAGCGTGTACTTCGGCGGCTGACCGGTGGCAACGTAATACCGGTTGATCTCCTTTTTGAGATCGACCATCTTGAGTTCGCGGCCGACAGCGGCTCGATTGATCCTCTCCAGGTCGGCGTAGCTTTCGCGCAGAGATTCCTCAGCTTTTTTACGTTCGGTAACGTCGATCGTCATGTTCAACCAGTAGTCCTTGCCCTTGAAAGTGACTTTTTCTACGCTCGTGGATACGATGCATTGCTCGCCTGATTTGGTGAAAATGGTGGACTCTGCGAAATGCACCGATCCCCTGGCCTGGAGTTCAGCTACGATACGGTTGCGGCTCTCGGCGTCGCGGAAAATATTGAGCTGGGCACTGTTTTTACCGATGATCTCGTCACGGCTGAAACCGGTCATATTGCAGAAAGCTTCGTTGACGTCCTCGTAAATGCCCTCCGGTATAGAGGACAGCGCCACGGCGTAGGGGGCCTTTTCAAACAGGTTGCGGAAGCGTTCCTCGGAAGCTCTGAGTTCCGTTTCTGCTTTCTTTCGTTCCGAAACATCATGGCCGATAACCAGCGCCGTTCCCGGTTTTTCCTTGGAGAAAGCTACATCGAGTTCTACTTCAGCGAAAGTGCCGTCTTTTCGCCTGAAGCGATAAGACACATTCGTTTCCAGGGATTCTCCGGCGGCCTGACGCCTGATTCGATCACCAAATTTCAGCCGGCTGGCTTCATCGAGGAGCCCCATCGGCCCGATGTCGAACAATTCTTCCTTAGTGTAGCCAGAGACCTCGGACATGGCTTCATTGACGCTGATGAACCTGGGACCGTTAAAATCAATTTCGTAAATCCCTGTCGGGGCGTACTTTATCAAAGCCTGTGCTTTGGCTTCGGATTCCTTCAACGCAATTTCAGCTTTTTTCCGGTCGTGTATTTCCTCTTCAAGCTTTTGAGCGTTTTCCTGCAGTTCATCGTTGGCGGTTCGGAGTTCTTCTTCGGCCGAGGCTCTTTTTACCATCTCTTTTTCAAGATCTGATCTTGATGCCGTGATCGTCCTCAGGCTGGCTGTCATTTTGTTGAAGGAACGTGTCAGGTCACCGATCTCATCATCGAATTTCACTGGCATGACGTAGTCGAGGTTACCGGCTCCCACGAACCTGGCGCCGGCCTGCAACTGTGCGATCGAATACAGGGTACGCCGGTTCACGAGGAAATAATTGGACACGAAATATACGGCTACCAGTCCCAGGATCCCCATGACCAGGAAAAGTTCGCGGTCCTGGATGACGTGAGACCGGTCCTCAAAGCCGTTGGGGAGCCTTGCAGCATCAAAAATGATCGCCTGGGTCGGCACCTGGAGCCTGCTCCAGGCTATTTGTACGAAGGACAAACCCGTGGACGGATCGTTTTGAGGCAAAGATTCAATGGTTGCGCTAATATCCCCAAAAACCGAGTTCAAAGATTTCATATTGGTTCTAATGTCCTGGACCAGGCTGGCCGCAGAGGAATCCGAAGTGTCGATCTGGTCGAGACCGGCGGTTATCTGGTTGAACCGGGTTTCCCATCGGGCTTTCTGCGGCGCTTCGCGGTTTAAAATGTAATCATCGGCCAGGTAGCCAAGTTCGGACGCGCCCTGGGCTACGTCGTTGGCAATCTTTTCCTGCCGGCTCGTTTTGTTGAGTTCCGCCTCGGCAAAGAAGAACGAAACCCCCACGATAACGACCAATGCGCTGAAAAACACCAGGGAGAGTAAAAACTGGGTGCGGATCTTCATGTGAGTATCCAACAACTTAAAGCAAATACCGTGTCAGTCTCAGAAAAGAATGAGCACATATTTATAAGTTCGAAATGATACTACTCCATCGCGGAAGGCGGCACCCGAGATGATAATCCATGATAACATATCTTTCTCTGAACATAATCATACATGACTTTGAGCGTTCATCACCGTTTGGATTTTCCGTGCCTAACAAGTTTTGACAGGCATTCGGAGGTTCCGCTAATCTATGGCCGCCATGGAACGCATTCCGATTCTCGAACTTAAGAATAAAGCCGGCTACGAATTGCCGCCGCTTGTATTTGAGATCGATAAAACACTCATATCCCGCTTCGCCGCCGCTGTCGGTGACGGTTCTCCGAGATGGCAAACCGAAGCTCCCCCATCGTTGATTCCGGCTCTCGGATTCGACCGGGTTTACGAATTGCTGGCATCGTCGGAAGATATCGCCGTGTTGCATGGCGCCACCGAGGTCGAATTCTTCCGGAACGTCTCCCTCGGCGATACGATCAGCATGAAATCAAAGATCGCCTCGGCCAGGGAACGGATTTCGGGCGGCAAGACTACCGTTTTCGTTAACGTCGATGCTTCATACACCAACCAGCTCGATGAGCCGGTGGCAACGTGCCGCCAGACGGCGATTGTGACCTCAAAATGAGCAACACCCCGTTCTTTGAAGACGTTCCCATGGGTGCTGAAATCCCGACACTGGAGAAATTCCCTACTCCGAGGCAATTGGTGATGTACGCCGGGGCTTCCGGCGACTATAATCCCATCCACTACGACCGGGATGCCGCTGCGGCGAAAGGCCTGCCCGGGATCGTCGTCCACGGCCAACTGGTATCTGCCTGCCTGATGCAGATGCTGACCGATTGGCTGGGCACCGCGGGCGTGCTCAGGAAGTACTCCGTGAGCTACAAGGCGATGACTTTTCCCGGAGAAAAGCTCTTACTCAAGGGAACCATCGCCAAGAAATCAGACACCGGTGACGGACTGGTGACTCTTTCAATCTGGGCGGAAAACCCGCGGGGTGAAAAGACGGTGTCCGGAACCGCCGTTGTGCAATTGCCAAGAATGGCCTAGCTTTGGTGCTCTTTCAACCAGTCTTCACGGTTGATTTCCATTCTCAGAAAACGGTGTCCTTCTTCTTCAAAGGTATCGAGCGACCGAAAACCCGCCTTGGCAAATGATTTCTGAGCCCTGACGTTGTCTTCAAGCGTCCGTAGCGTCAGTTTCTTGAGTCCCGTGCAACTGAACACATACTCCACAAAATGCTTCATGGCCGCGGTGCCGTATCCTTTACCCCAGAAGTCCTTGCGGGCGATGTTGATGCCCACTTCCGCTACGGCGCCGCCGTGATTGATGTTGTGGCAGGCGCAATCGCCGATGGAAACCCCGTCCTCCGTCTCGATGGCGAAATGAAGGCGCCCCGGCCAGACGTTTTTCAGCACATGGGCATACTCTTCCTTGAATTCGATGAAGGTAACATCGAGGGGTTCTTTGGCGTGGAGGCGGGCAAATTCAGGGTCGGTCTGCCAGTCATAGTCCATCCTGGCGTCGTCAAGGCGTTTCGGCCTCAAGTTGACCCGGGGGAGTTCAGCCGGCATAGGTCTCTTCGTCCCAGTCTGCCGGTTCCCCGGCTTCGTCGTGGGCGTGATGCGTAGCCTCGATCTCGCCGGAAAGCAGGCGAGAGGTTTCCGACAGGTCTTCCAGCGATTCGGACGCCATCTCGCGAACGGCTTCGTCTTCGCTGCGGGTGAGTTCCTCGAGTTGCCGCTTGGCGTCGCGGCCGCCGACTTTCCCCAGGGCGGCGATGGCTGCCATCCGGACCTCGGCGTCATCGTCTTCAGTGAGGCGGATCAGTTGAGGCACGCCCCGCTCGTCTTCATACTCCCCGAGAGCCACGGCCGCCTCGTAACGGAGTTCCGGGAGCTCGCTGACCGTCTCGTCGAGGAGGGTCTCCAGCCATGACGGGTCGAGGTTGCGCCCCGCCGCGAACAAAGCCGATGCCCGGAGGCCGGGATCATCGGAATCATAGGCGTCGGTGATGGCTTCACGGACCTCGGGACGTGAGAGGTAGGCGGCGGCTTCGAGGGCGCGGCGCCTGACGTCGATATTTTCGGCAGGGTCCTCGAACACGGAAAGCAACGACTTGGAAAGGGTCTCGGCGGTTTCCGGGCTCAGCTTTCCGTACTCGGTAAGCATGGAGAACCGCCCCAGCGCCTCGGCGGCGGCAGCGCGGACACCCTGGTCCGGATCGGACTGCATCATGGGCAGGAGTTTACGGATGAGGGAAGGGTCTTCGTTTTCCCATAGCCCCTGGATGGCGGCTGTCCTGACCGCGGGAGCCTCGTCAGCGAGCATGATGCGATAAAGCGGACAGAAATCCAGATTGGCATCGTCTTCGGCCAGTTCCACCATCCGTCCCAGCAGGTGTGCCTTGCGCTCCGCCGGCACCTCCGGCCAGTAACGCCTGAAAAACACCCTTTCTTCCTGCTCGGGCAGGGATAGCGCGGCGATCTCGGAACTGGTCAGTTTCTCGTCTGTTTCAACGAGCTTTTTGACCACGCTCTCGAAAGACGGTTCCTCGCCGTCAGTTCGGTGAATTTTGGTTGTCATCTTCTTCTTCCTCTTCCTCGTTGCCGCCGCGTTCCCAAATGGGCTCGGTGAAATAGTCGATATAGTCGCCCATGGCTTCGGCGGCCATTTCCTTGAGGCGGCCGGCGGCTTCGGTAGCCTGTTCCCGGAGTTCGGCGAGGTCAACCTCGACGTCCAGGATCTTGAGCATTGTTTCGGCGATCGACAGCGCGGCGATGGGGTTGGGAAAGCGCGAGGCATACTGCGGGACTTCGCCGAGGAGACAAATGGCATCGATCTGCCGCTCTTTGGCGACACCCAGAAGCAAGCCGTTAAGTCCTGAGATCTGCAAGTCGCCACCCATGACCAAACCCCGGGCTTTGAGATCGGCAAGGAGCGGTTCCCGGGTGGCGGCGCCCCAGACCTTGGGCTGCTCGGAGTGGTGGATGCGGGTCAGCGCTGCGGCGCAGGTGTAGAGCTTTTTGACGCCGAAACGCTCGGCGACATCGATGACGGTATGGGCCATCTCATAGGTCTTGGCGGCCGGCTGATCATCGCCGATGAAGATGATCAGGTCCTTCTTGCCCGGGGTGTTCTTCCAGTAGAAGAAGCGGCTCTCCGGGAATTGGGGCGATTCGACGACGTTGTCCCTGACCAGCACGCCGATAGGATCGAAGAAGTAGGGCGCGACCACCTCGGCCAGCGGTTTGGGATTGAGTTTATGGGCCAGGTAGCTGCCGGCGATCATGGCCACGTTGGCGATGCCGGGCCAGGCGGCGATCATGTTGGGTTCGTGGAGCTTGGGGCGGGCGTGGATCTTTACCAGGCTTCTCAAATCAGGTGTCCTCTATAATAAAATACTACCGATAATACCAATAATCCAATGCCGCCCCACCCCACCCCTGGGGCGGGCGGGTTAAAAACCCGCCCCTACCGGTTTTTATTTGGCGGCGACAGGTACGGACGGGCAGAAGATAGAAGGGGTGAAGACGCCGCCCTGCCAGCGGGCGTCGGAGGCGAGGGTGATATTCGACAAAAGCTTGTAAACGTTGCCCGCCACCACGGTGTCCTTCACCCGGCCGACGATCCTGCCGTTTTCGACCTTGTAGCCCAAGAGGACGTTGCCGGAGAAATCGCCGCCCAGGACGTTGCCCTGTTCGGCGCCCATGAGGTATTCGACGACCAGGCCCTCTTTGATATCTGCAAGCAGAGAATCAAAGGAAACAATTCCCGGATCTACGACCAGGGCGTTGATCGAAGGCGAAGGAGCGCCGCCCCGCCCCCGGCTGCCGTTGCCGGTGCTCTTTTTGCCCGCCTTGGCGGCGGTTTTCAGGTCGTAATAGAAATTGGCGACGCGGCCGTTCTCGATAAGCGGGGTGCGCCGGCTCGGTACCCCTTCGTCGTCAGAGGGGTGGGAGGTGGGGCGCATCGGAATCGTCGCGTCGTCGTAGATCGACAATTTCTCGTCGAAGGCAATCTCGCCAAGCCGTTTGGCTAAAGGAGACGCTCCTTCAAGTACGACCTTGCCGTTGAAGGCGCTGGCCAGGGCGGGGATGAAAGCGCTGGCCACTCCCGACGGAGTGAAGATAACCGGCAGGTCGCCGGAGCGGACGGTCACGTTTTTGCCGGCCCTTTCGAGCTGGGTCAGCGTGTTTTGGATAACCTCGTCGGGATTGTCGATGACCCTGGAATCATCCAGGTCGTCGCCCACAAATAGCATGTCGGTGCCCCGGACGCGGGTGCCCTGGATGCCAAACCCCATGACCGTCTTGCGGTAGCGGGTATCGACGCCGCGTGAGTTCATCACCCGCACCGAGACCTGGGCCGTCTCGACGCCGCCGTCGCACAGCACGTCGGGGTGCTTCTCGAGGATGGCCGCGATCATTTTCTCGCCGAGTTCCACCATTTTTGATGTCGGCACCTTGAGCACAGCCTCGTCGAAGGTGTTGACTTCAGGATACGTGACCGGGGCGGGCAGTTCGAAATCCACCGCCTGGCCGAATTTCGAAGTTTCGACAGCCATCTCAAGGAGTTTGTCGTTGTCATCGGGGCGGGTCGAAACGGCAAAACCCAGCCTGCCGTCCTTGATGATGCGCAGGGCGGCGCTGGAACTCTGGCGGGTCTGCAAAGACTTGAGGCGGTTGGCCTCGAAGTGGACCGGCGTTTCCTCGCTGTCGACGATAAAGACATCCGCCTGCTGGGCGACCTTGGCCGCTTTTTCCAGGAGTTGTTCGAAATTTAGGTTCATGTTTCTCTTCTTTCAAGGTATTGAAGGGCGACGCTTGCGTCGCCCCTACATTCCCCACCCATCGTCTTACCGGCCTCCTACCAGGCATTTCTGGATGCGGATATGCGGTGAGCCGTTGGAGACGGGCAGGGGAGACTGGCCGCCCTTGCCGCAGCCGCCGCCCTGGTTCATGTCCAGGTCGTTGCCGATGGCGTCGATGCGTTTAAGCGTCTCGAAGACGTTGCCGGACAGGACGACCGGCCTGAGAAGCTCCTCGACCTTGCCATTCCTAATCATGAACGCCTCGCCGGCGGAGAAGGTGAACATCTCCATCGAGGTGGTGCCGCCATACCAGTTGCGGGCGTAGATACCTTCTTTGATATCGGCGATCATAGAATCGAAGGACACGTCCCGGGGCTCGATGAAGGTGTTGGCCATGCGCACGATGGGCGGGTGGCGGAAAGAGATGGCCCGGGCATTGCCGGACGGCTTTTCGCCCATTTTGGCGGCGGTCTCGCGGGAATGAAGGCGCCCGGTGAGCCTGCCCTCCCGGATCAGATGCACCCTTTGAGCCGGCGTGCCCTCGTCATCGTAGGCGTAGGTGCCGCGCAGGTTGTCTATCGTGGCATCGTCGATGATGTTCAAGTGCGGACCGCCGAACTCGCGCCCCAGGACCATGACCTCTTTGAGCTGCGGGTTCTCGTAGATGTGGTCGGCCTCGGACAGGTGGCCGAAAGCCTCGTGGACGAAGACGCCGGCCAGCACCGGATCGAGGACGACGGTGTACTCTCCCCCCTTGGCCTGAGGCGCCTTGAGCAAGCCTACGGCGCGCTCGGCGGTCTCGGTGACCTTTCCATGAAGGTTTTTGATCTCGTTGAAATCGCCACGCGAACCCATCGAGATGCCTGACTGCTGGACCTCGCCGTTGCCGGCGGCGACGGCGTTCACGCGGAGGGTGACATCAGCCCGTTCCTGCTTGATGAGCGACCCGTCCGAATTGACCAGGATGTACCGCCGGACGGAATCGCCGTAGCCGATTGTCGTCGTCTGAAGGCTGGAAACAGCCCAGAGAGCCTGGTTGTACTCGTCGAGGATGGCTTTTTTATCCGAGAGGCTCACCCGCCGGGGGTCGTGTTTGGCATCGATATTGACTTCGGCGGAAGCTTTGGCGACGGGGGCAAACTCGCTCTTGCCCTTGCCAGCCAGCCGGGCCTGCGTCACCGCCTGCTCGATGCGCTTCTCGATTTTCTCCAGGGAGTTGAAAGTGACGAAACCCCAGCCGCCATTGACCAGGGCGCGCACGTTGCCGCCGGCATCCCGGCTGCGGGTGGCGGTCTCCAGTTCGCGGCCGCGGTAACTGATGGCGGAAGCCTCGGCTTCTTCGAGATGGACCTCTATGTGGTCGGCGCGGTAGGCCTTCAACTTGCCGGAGAGGTGTTCGGCGATGGCGTCAATGTTCGGCATATTCATTCCTTAATGGGGATACTTAAAGTGTAGAGCGGCGTTGGCGGAGTGTCAATCAACGCTGTTTTCAGTTGACAGTTAACGCTTATCAGTTTGTGGTAATTCCTACACAACGTAATTGAGAAATTTGTTTTTTTTGGACTTTCAAAACTCTTTTTTCTGAAACGAATCATCCGAAATCAGCTTTGGGTCAATCGTATGATTTGTTTTCGAAAACAAATCGTCCACGAACGTAGACGAATCACTCATTCTCCGGGCCGTATGCCGAACAAAGGCGAGAGGACAGCTGTAGCGGTACAGGTGTGCTAATTTATCCACGCGGGAATTATAGCACGGGTGTTTCTTAGTCTGTCAAGCGTTTCGTGTCGTTTTTGGAGGAATCTTTTTACAGCCATGAAGGCCGACTTTATTCTAAACAATATATTGCGGAACCTGCATTTTACACCTACAATACATTGGAAATTTTGATATATGTCTATCCAGATTTTAGCTACCAAACTGTATGTGCCACGTCCTCCGCCCAAGGTCGTTCTGCGTCCCCACCTTATCGAGCTACTAAACAATGGGCTGCATCGGAAGTTAACCCTTATCTCGGCTCCGGCTGGCTTCGGTAAGACCACGCTGGTCAGCGAATGGGTCTCCGGTTGCGGGCGACCGGTCGCCTGGTTGTCGCTTGACGCAAGGGATAACGATCCAATTTCTTTTCTTTCGTATTTAATCGCGGCTTTACAAACCATTTTCCCAAAGATTGGGGGCCAGTCATTGGTAGCGCTCCAGGCTCCCCAACCACCCTCAATCGAATCGATTCTTACCACCCTCCTCAATGAAATTACCTCTGTTGAAGATAGATTCGTTCTCGTTTTTGATGATTACTACCTTCTTGATTCCAAACCGGTAGATGAGGCAACCAATTTTCTTATCGAACACCTTCCCGCACATATGCACCTCGTCATTGCAAGCCGAGAGGATCCATCGTTACCTCTGGCACGTTTGCGGGTTCGCAACCAGTTAACCGAACTGCGCGCCGGCGACCTGAGGTTTACTCCGGCTGAAGCATCCGAGTTCCTAAACCGAGTTATGGGTTTAAATCTTTCGATTGAAAATATCCAAGCACTCGAAACCCGCACTGAAGGTTGGATTGCTGGTTTGCAGCTTGCGGCCCTTTCGATGCAGGGGCGCACCGACGCCTCCAGCTTTATCCAGTCTTTCACGGGCAGCAACCGTTTCGTTTTGGATTATCTGCTTGAGGAGGTCCTTCAAAAGCAATCTGAATCCATTCAGAGGTTCTTGATGAACACGTCGATATTAGAGCGTTTAAGCGGACCTCTATGCGACGCCGTTAATCCTAATCCGTGTGCCAGCGGGCAATCTACTTTGGAGAATCTCGAACGCGCGAACCTGTTTTTGGTTGCCCTGGATAACGAGCGCCGGTGGTACCGTTATCACCATCTTTTTGCGGAATTGCTACGCCATCGTCTGGAACAGACAAGCCCGACACTGGTGTCAAAATTGCATCTCCAGGCCAGCATATGGTTTGAGAACGAAAATCTGATTGAGGAAGCCGTTTCACATGCCTTCGCTAGCCTTGATTGGGACTACACAGCCGATCTAATCCAACGTTTCGCACAAAGGGTGCACGGGCAGACCAACCTGGTCATTTTGGGTAGGTGGTTGGAGACTTTACCCGAACCAGTCATGAAAGTCAGACCTTGGTTGTACGTGTATCAGGCTCTGGCGTGGCATTGGATCGGGCCGCGCGAGCGAATCGAAGAGCGTCTGCTGCTGGCTGAGCAAGCCCTTCCGAAGTCCAACATGCTTGAAGCTGAGGCAACCCGTCTCGCGGGCTATATTTCTACCATTCGCGCTCATTATGCTCTTACGTTCGGCGATATACCCCGGGTCTTGGCAATGGCGAAGGCGGCAATGCAACAGTTGCCTGAGGGCGACTATATGCGCCGATGGACAGCTATGGCATTGGGTGGAGCGTATTGGGGTGAGGGTAACGTTATTGCTACACAACAGGCGTTTCAGGCAGCTATCCCCATGGCCTTAGACCACAACTTCCCTTTATTGGCCGTTTCCCCGGCCTGCTATGTGGGCATGCAGCTAGTTAAGCAAGGAAAGCTGGGAGAAGCTATCCGCGTATATCACGAAGGTATTGAATATGCTACGTTAGACGGTGGTCAGCAACCACCAATCGCCGGCTTCCCCAAGGTTAAACTTGGTGACGTTTTACGTGAAAAAAACGATCTGGCCGGCGCCGAACATTGGTTGTTGCAGGGTTTGGAGCAATGCCTCCAATTGGGCCATCCCGATCTTCTGGTGGATGCGTACGCAATGTTGATTAGGTTTCAACTAGCGCAGAACAATTGGCGGGACGCAGATGCCTCATTTCAGAGAGCCGAAGAGTTAGCAAGAAAAATGCCGACCGATCCGTTTGTTTGCTGCGAACTGGACGATTGCCGAGTACGATTAAAGCTGGTCCAAAGCCGCTTAGATGACCTGAACCGGTGGGCGGAATCCAGCGGATTGACCGTTGATAGCGAGCTAAGCTATCACTACGATCTGCATCACATCAATCTGGCGCGGGTACTCCTGGCACGCGCCAGGAACGCTTCTTCCAGTGCTGACAAAACTGACAATTTGAGCCAAGCCTCAACTTTGCTTGCCCGCCTGCTCCCGGCTGCCCAAAAAGCCGGTTGGGTTTACGAGGCCATAAAAATCCTGATCCTCCAGGCGTTGGTTTCCGCCGAATCAAAGGACGGCAAAGCGATTGATTCGTTGAGGAGTGCTCTGGAACTCGCGGAAACCGGCGGTTTCATCCGGATTTTTGTGGATGAAGGCCCGCCAATGGCCCGATTATTGTCCGAGGCGGCTGCCCGACGGATGATGCCGGATTATGTTGGAAAGCTGCTGGCCGCATTCGAAGCGGACACGCACAGGGGTGGAGAGAAACACGCTGCATTTACGAACCCGTCTGCCGGTGTCCTGATCGAGCCACTAAGCCAACGCGAATTGGAAATCCTAAGGCTCATGGCGCAGGGTCTTTCAAACAGGGAAATCGGCCAAAGAGCATTCCTCGCCCTCGACACAATCAAAGGTCACAACAGCCGGATTTTCGGCAAACTCCAGGTCCAGAGACGGACCGAAGCCATAGCACGGGCCCGCGAACTGGGTCTCCTTTAATCAGCCCTGATTATTCGGGCATCCGTTAAGTAACGGGTCAAATTATTTCCACCTCCAATTCTGTTCGGGCTCCCTCTTTTCGTTTTTAAAATCAACACCTCCAATCAACACCAAAGTGTCTGTTCCCCAACACCGTCAGGGCAATATTCTTTCTGCGCGATAAGTTGAGCGGAGGAAATATGGCTAAAGAGAAGATGTTTGGAGAAAGGGTGGAAGGTTACGAAGTTCCTGTTCTCAATGAACGTGAAATCAGGGCATCAGCAGGGATTCTTTTTCTGTTCATGTTCATGGCTTTCATGTCGATAGTGTTCGATGAAAATTTTCTCTTGATCAAGTACGTGATCACTGCGTTTGTTGTCGATTTTTCAAGCAGAATCTTTTTCAATCCTAAATTTGCGCCCTCCCTAATAATCGGACGCCTGATCGTTGGGCGGCAAACCCCGGAGTACGTCGGCGCCGCTCAAAAAAAATTTGCCTGGACGATAGGTTGGGTCCTGGCGACGATCATGTTCCTCCTAATGGTGCTAATGAATTCTTACAGCTTCATAACCGGCCTCATCTGCTGGACATGCATGATATTCACTTTTTTCGAATCCGTGTTCGGGATCTGCCTGGGGTGCATGTTTTACGGCAAGTTTAACAAAAAGAAAACCCGTTACTGCCCCGGCGATGTATGCGTCGTAAAAATCAGGCAACCAATACAAAAGACATCATCCGGGCAGGTCGCAATCGTCGTCGGATTCTTCATATTCATGGCTTCTGTCGCAGCACTGTTCAACGGCCACCTCAGCGCAAACCCGACTGATTTATTTGGATCTACTCAAATCTCTGAGATGAGCGAGCCGCGATGAGAGATAACTCGGTCGCGGAAAGTTGGTAGTGAGGAACACGTTGATGACGTACAACAGAAAAGCCCGAAATACTCCGGATCAACCCGTTGTCTATCAAATCAGGGTTAAAGGTCATCTGGGCGCACAATGGGAAGGCTGGTTTCAAGGGTTATCGATTACTCAAGAAGAAAATGGCGACACCTTGTTAACCGGCCTAGTGATCGACCAATCATCTCTCCATGGATTATTGAAAAAAGTACGTGATTTAGGTCTGTCCTTGGTGTCAGTTACTCCAATCGAAAATGGTCACGTGGATCATTCAGACGCAAGAAAATAAATATTTCCAATAAAATTCTGTGGATATCGTTCAAAAGTAAGGAGAAAACAGTGAACAAAAATAAAACAAAAGTAAACAATCCAGAAGATGCGAAGGTAAATGTGAAAGTAATCCTCGCAGGGCTGTGGGCCGCGCATTTCTTACTCTGGACGTTTGGAGACGCCATATCTTTAATGCAGGGAATCTCCAAGCCAGCAGAAGACAATTTATTACTGTTCGTTGCAATACCGACAGCAATTGCCCAGGCTGGTTTAATCTTCCTGTCCCTGACAGGGACAGCAAAGGTGATGCGTTGGGTGAGCATCCTTGCGGCTCTGGTATTTGCAGTATTCAATCTCGGGTTTTTGGTTGATGCTCATACCGGCTGGCAGTATCTCCTAGGGACGGCATATCTACTCTTTAATGCCTTGGTTATCAGGTATGCATGGCAGTGGAAATCAACCGTTGTACCTAATACCCCAGTTGTCGAAATCTAATCCGATCAACTCATCTTTAACAAAAAGGAGATAAAAATGAATAACTTGCAGAAATTCGGCGGTTTCGCGGCTCTGTACATGGCTCTCGCTTACCTGGCCGGAATGATTATCTTTTTTGCCGTCCTGGACTTCCCAAGTATCACGGACGCAGGCCAAAAAGTAGCGTCGCTTGTTGAAAACCAGTGGATCATCTTCTCTACCAATTTGCTGATGTATGTGTTTTTCGGGGTTTTTCTGATCGTCCTGTCATTAGCATTGTACAACCGTTTAAAGTCCGGGGCGCAGTCTCTCATGCAGCTGGCCGCTTCTATCGGGATCATATGGGCCGGTTCACTGATAGCCAGCGGCATGGTTGCGAATGCGGGAATCGACCCGGTGGTGGGGCTTTATGCCACGGATCCAGGTCAAGCCGCCTTAACCTGGCAAGGAATCGAATCAGTTGCAAATGGGTTGGGCAATGGCAACGGCGAAATCCTAGGCGGGCTTTTTACACTGTTGGTCAGCCTGGCGGCGCTGCGCACCGGAGGGTTTCCGAAAGCCTTGAACATTATCGGAATTGTTGTCGGTGCGGTGGGTATCATCTCGGTCGTACCGGGGGCGACCGATTCGATGGTAGGGTTGTTTGGGCTGGGTCAAATAGTATGGTTTGTCTGGCTGGGGATTTTGTTGCTGCGCAATAAAATGAGCCAGAAACCGGTAGCCTCGAATGAAATTTATGAAGCATAAATTAAAAAGGAGAGCAAAATGAAAATCTGTATCATCGGCGCATCCGGAAAACTTGGCAGATATATGGTGCAACATGCATTAGCCCGTGGTTATGAGGTGGTAGGAGTCTGCCGGGAGGGCAGCGTCAGTAAACTAGCTGAGTTCGCGGGGCGAATTACCGTCATCCCCGGCAAAACCAACGACCGCGAGGTGATCAAGAAGGCCGTTGCTAACTGCGGTGGTGTACTCACTGTGTTAGTCCCCTGGGGTAAACAACACTACTCGTCAGGAACCGCACAGGCTGTCCTTGATTGTGCTGATCCTGAGGCTCGTCTGATATTTTCGTGCGGCTGGCATATTACGCGCGATGGCAAGGACGTATACCCACCCTCGATAAAACGGGAGGAAAAGATCACTAGGGCGATCATGCGAATCATCCCCATCGCCGATATCGATGATCAGATTGAAGCCTGTCGACGGATTTTTGCCAGTAATACCCGCTGGACCGTCGTTCGCGGCAGCGATCTGGAAGAGGGTGAAAGCCAAGGCCTTCCCGTGTGGAGCCGCCACGTGGGCGATCCGATCCTTCAGAGCAATATGACCCGCCGCGTGGATTTTGCCCTGTTCATGGTGGCAGCCCTGGAGAACGACGAACTCATTCACGAAGCGCCGGCCATAGTGGGATGCCGGGCACCATCAGCCCTTCGCACACCCGTCGCCAGGGAGTTCCAGCGTGATCCTAACGCCAGGTTGTTTCATAGAGCAAGTCTAATTGAAATGAATAAAAGAGGAGAAAATCAATGAACACATATCGGAAAACCGCGATCACAGCAGGCATATTGTTCATACTCTGTACCGCTACCAGCATCATTGGTCCGTCACTCGTCAATTCGGTTCTCAGCGCCCCCGACTATCTCAACCAACTGGCTGGAATTCCCGGTCAGACGACCGCCGCAGCCATTATCGAGTTTTTGTGGGCAGCCACGGGCGCGGGAATCGCCATCGTGCTATATCCTCTTTTGAAAAGATACAACAGGGCTTCGGCAATCAGCGCGGTGGTGTTCCGGGTTATCGAAGGTGTGTTCGTTCTCGTGGGCACCTTCGGTCTTCTGTCGCTATTCAATTTGAGCCATGAATTTGTAAGCACTAATGCTGCATCTGCATCCTCTTATCAAGCGTCCGGCAGTGCGTTGCTTGATCTGCGTGAGTGGGCACACGGTAGCTTTGTATTGATCTCTTTCTCCCTTGGATCGATGTTCTACTCTACGGTTCTTTACCGTTCCCGGCTCATTCCACGCTGGCTATCGGGCTGGGGCATTGTGGGAGCTGTGTTGTGCCTGGGGGCGACCTTATACAGTACCTTCAATTCCGATTTCGGCTTTAGCGCCGTCAACACAGCTTTCAATGCCCCTATTGGTTTACAGGAAATGGTTCTCGCGGTCTGGCTGATGGTCAAGGGATTCAATCAATCGGCAATTGGCTCTGAATCCATAAAAACTAAATTGGATGAGAAAGCATTGGCTTATTCAAAATAGGAGGAATAAACATGAAAGCAATTATAAGCACAAAATACGGGCCGCCCGAAGGTCTCGAGTTTACTGATGTCGCCAAGCCTCTCCCAAAGGACGATGAAGTCTTGATCAAGGTTCATGCCGCGTCGATAAATGCGTATGACTGGCACCTACTGACGGCTGACTTCTTCCTGGTGCGATTGATGGGCGGAGGATTTTTCAGACCGAAAAACCCAAGACCCGGAGAGGATGTTGCCGGGACCATCGAATCGGTTGGGAAAAACGTGCAGCAATTCAAGCCCGGTGATGAGGTGTTCGGGGACCTGTGCGAATGCGGCTCAGGCGGCTTTGCCGAATACGTCTGCGCGAAAGAAGGCGCACTGGTCTTGAAACCGGCCAACATAAATTTCGAACAAGCGGCGGCAACGCCAATGGCGGCGGTCACCGCCCTGCATGGTCTACGTGATTCGGGATGCATTCAGGCCGGTCAGAAGGTTTTGATCAACGGCGCCTCCGGCGGCGTCGGAACCTTCGCGGTGCAGATTGCCAAATCTTTTGGAGCAGAAGTCACGGCAGTGTGCAGCACCAGAAATGTGGAACAAGCCCGCAAACTCGGCGCAGACCACGTAATAGATTACACAAAAGAAGATTTCACGAGAAGCGGGCAAACCTATGACCTCATCTTTGCCGCCAATGGGAATGGCCCGGTTTCAGCTTACAAACGCGCCCTGACTCCCGAGGGGATCTTCGTCGTGGTGGGGGGATCATTATCTCAGATCATGCGGGCAATGATCCTGGGGAAATTCATGTCGCGCAAAACCGGTAAGAAGATAACTGCCCTGACCTCAAGACCCAAACAAAGAGATCTGGCTTTCATAAAGGGACTCCTCGAGAACCGCAACGTTTTCCCCGTGATAGACCGTCGTTACCCGCTGAATAAAATTGGGGAAGCGCTCCGGTATTTAGGCGAGGGGCACGCCAGGGGCAAAATCGTGATCACGATGGGCGCGGCATAACATGGGGGGCGACTAGGTATGGATACAAAAATAATTCTGTCGGTAATCTGGGGTGTCGTTACTTTAATCTTCCTTTACGGTGATGTCATCCGCATCTGCAGCGGCGATTTTACAAGAATGACGGGCACGACGAATTTCGGTCAGTCGGTCTGGCTTGGAATCGCAGTGTTGATGTTGATCCCAATCCTGATGATTTTCTTTACGCTGGTGCTACCTCAACCTGTGAGCCGCTGGGCTAACATAATTGCCGCCGGTTTCTTCTTTGTGTTCAACCTGGTCGGCTTGCCTTCTTACCCATCGTTGTACGATAAATTTCTGCTGGCGGTCAGCATGGTATTCAATCTTGTAACGATCCGTTACGCGTGGAATTGGTCCAGTTAATGCCTTGCGCACGATAAGCTTCAAATCCAAAGGAGATTTATATGAATTCGATCAACGCAACAGCGAGGCTAGCCGGGGTCTTCTATCTCGTTTATATCGTTGCTTCGATAATCGCAAATGCATTCGGCAACTTTGTTTTCGCGGATGCTTCCGCAACGATAAACCAAATAATGGCTCACGAGTCATCGTTCCGAATCGGTCTGGTGACGAGCCTGTTCTCTTTTGTCTTTTTTCTGCTGGCGGCGGGGGCTTTGTACAGTCTTTTGAAACCAGTTAATAAGAATTTGGCTTTGCTCTTCCTACTCTTGAACCTGGGAGGGTTCGCAATATCATGCGTCAGTACGCTTGGCCTCTTTGCCAGCATGACGGTTCTGAACGGCGCCGATTATTCGGGCGCATTCCAACCGGATCAGATCCGGGCACAAGCTACGTTGCTCATCAATCTCTATCATGCGGGCTCAGTCATCGCCAATATACCCTTTGCTGTCTGGCTCCTGCCCCTGGGATATCTGGTATTCAAATCAGGTTTTCTTCCGAAAGCCCTGGGCGTGTTGTTGATCATGGATTTCTTTACCCTTTCGATATCCGTGGTTCAACATTTTCTCCTGCCTGATTACAAGGCACTGGCGTATCCGAGTTGGATTGTCGGCTTTATAGCGGAATTCGGATTGGCTATATGGCTACTTTTTAAAGGGACAGGGCATTACGCCCCGGCATCGGTTCAGGAAGCATCCTAAAGACCTAATTTCTAAAAATGTGTGTGGGCTGTTGTTATCTTAAAAAGAGTCTTTACGATTGGCTGAACGTGTGATGTGACACGCTCTAGACCCTTGACACGGCCTTTACAGATATGATATTATCTCTCTTCGTCAGCAATTGACGTAGCACCTTAACAACTGGATAGCGGAAGGAAAAGCCAATTTTATTGCAGCGTAAATTCGTTTAAATAGCCTGGAGAGTTTGATCCTGGCTCAGGATGAACGCTAGCGGCGCGCCTTATGCATGCAAGTCGTACGGTCCCGCAAGGGACAGTGGCAAACGGGTGAGTAATAGTTAGGTAACCTGCCTTTAAGTGGGGGATAACACTTCGAAAGAAGTGCTAATACCGCATGTGGTGCTCTTTCATAAGAAGGATCACTAAAACCGCAAGGTGCTTGAAGAGGGGCCTGATTCCGATTAGCTAGTTGGTGAGGTAACGGCCCACCAAGGCTGGGATCGGTAGCTGGTCTGAGAGGATGGTCAGCCACACTGGGACTGAGACACGGCCCAGACTCCTACGGGAGGCAGCAGCAAGGAATCTTGGGCAATGGGCGAAAGCCTGACCCAGCGACGCCGCGTGAGGGATGAAGGCCTTCGGGTTGTAAACCTCTTTTCTCAGGGAAGAATAATGACGGTACCTGAGGAATAAGTCTCGGCTAACTACGTGCCAGCAGCCGCGGTAATACGTAGGAGGCGAGCGTTATCCGGATTTATTGGGCGTAAAGTGGGCGTAGGTGGTCTTTCAAGTCGGATGTGAAATCTCCTGGCTTAACTGGGAGGGGTCATCCGATACTGTTGGACTTGAGTACAGCAGGGGAAAATGGAATTCCCGGTGTAGTGGTGAAATGCGTAGATATCGGGAGGAACACCAGAGGCGAAGGCGATTTTCCAGGCTGAAACTGACACTGAGGCCCGAAAGCGTGGGGAGCGAACAGGATTAGATACCCTGGTAGTCCACGCCTTAAACTATGGGTACTAGGTATAGGGAGTATCGACCCTTTCTGTGCCGAAGCTAACGCTTTAAGTACCCCGCCTGGGGAGTACGGTCGCAAGACTAAAACTCAAAGGAATTGACGGGGGCCCGCACAAGCAGCGGAGCGTGTGGTTTAATTCGATGCTACACGAAGAACCTCACCAGGGCTTGACATGTTAGAAGTAATGAACTGAAAAGGGAATGACCTGTTAAATCAGGAGCTATCACAGGTGCTGCATGGCTGTCGTCAGCTCGTGTCGTGAGATGTATGGTTAAGTCCTGCAACGAGCGCAACCCTTATTGCCAGTTATATTCTCTGGCGATACTGCCTCGCAAAACGGGGAGGAAGGTGGGGATGACGTCAAGTCAGCATGGCCTTTATGCCCTGGGCTACACACACGCTACAATGGACGGTACAATGGGTTGCCACCGGGCGACCGGGAGCTAATCTCCAAAACCGTCCTCAGTTCGGATCGCAGGCTGAAACCCGCCTGCGTGAAGTCGGAGTTGCTAGTAAACGCGTGTCAGCATAGCGCGTTGAATACGTTCTCGGGCCTTGTACACACCGCCCGTCACGTCATGAAAGCTGGTAACACCTGAAGTCGATAGGCTAACCCGCAAGGGGGGCAGTCGCCCAAGGTGGGACTGGTGATTGGGACGAAGTCGTAACAAGGTAGCCGTAGCGGAAGCTGCGGCTGGATCACCTCCTTTCTAGGGAGCCTTTCCCGATTTATCGGGAACACTCCTAGGTCGGTCTCCGGCGCAAGCCGGGGTTTGATTGGCCTATTTTTCCTTCCGCTATCCAGAGGTTAAGGTGAAACTGTTTTAAGAGGATTCTTCCCCGAAGCTTGATTTTAGAATCGGCCGTGGGTTAGAATTAACTTCGCCTTTCAAACCGGGCCATTAGCTCAGCTGGTTAGAGCGCGGTCCTGATAAGACCGAGGTCCTTGGTTCGAGACCAAGATGGCCCATTTAACTTCAACCCCCTGGTTTGTCCAACAGACGGAACCATGATAGTTTGGCCGCCTTCTCCTTGTTAACTGGCCGATAAAAAAGAGGAGAGGGACAAGCCCTCTCCTCTTTAACCCAGCGGTAGTGATTACGCCACCAGTTTACCCTTATCCTGCGGCGCCTGTGAATAAACCGCATCTACTTTGACTGTTCCGACGCCACTAATGGCAACCCCCATGGCATCTTTGAGAGCCTGGGCGAATTTGTCGAACACCGGTCCGGAGGTCAAATACTCCCGGAAGGTCCCTTTGACCTGGTAGGTGGTAAAGGGCGGCGCAACCGGCAGTTTCATTGCTACGATTGCGACCTTCTTGGTCTCCTCGAGGTTCTTGAACGTCCTGGTAGTGCGGCCGTATAGGTCGGCAAAGGCGAGGGTCTCATCGTCGATGGCGGTCATGCTCGTTTTGGGAGTGACATTGAGTTCACCCTCTTGACTTATTGTCGCCACCATCTTGGGTACCCCGGGATCCTGAAAAAGTTCGATAACCTCTTTCGACATCTTAGCCATAGCATTCCTCCTTTAACATTAATCTATTAACGCGATCACAGCAAGAGTCATCGCCGTGAGACCCAGCAGCAGATGAACCCAAAAGAGCTTGGCGGTAATGAACCCCTTCAACGGATTGTGGACTGTTTTGAGAGTGAAGCCGCAGATACCGGCCGCCAGAATGAAGATAAATGCCCAGGTCGCCATGAGTGATCCTCCTTCAGTTTTGCACCATTTTGTCATTTTTAAGAGGGTAATGTCAAGCGGCGGTATGCCAAAAGCGTCCGCCGCTTGATTTTAACGTCACCTGTGGGTTAGAATTACCTTCGTTCATTTCAACCCCGGGCCATTAGCTCAGTTGGTTAGAGCGCGGTCCTGATAAGACCGAGGTCCTTGGTTCGAGACCAAGATGGCCCACCATAGTGTTCGGTAGACAGAACTCTGATCGTTTCCTCTTTCAAAGCCTTCGGCGTTAAGGGAATTGTATACCTTAAAACCGCCTTTTTGTCGATCACCTCTATCTCTTTTACAAACGTCTTTATGAAGGCCTTCCTTTCAGTCAAAGCACCGCTATCCAGTTCAATACGCAGGTCGTTCACGTAAGCATCGATGATCTTTGAATCCGCCAGCTCAATGCGTCTTTCTGAGAGAAGGCCCTCTAACTGCAATTTCCTGTCCCTGAGGCTTTCGATGTGTAATCTTAGATCATGGATTCTCGGGGATAGGTCGCTCAAGTCAATCTTACGTGTCTCGACGGCGTCATAGAGGCTCTCTAACCGGCGGTTGGCATCAAGCATCTCCGCCGAAATTGAATTGAATTCATCTCTATAGGTGTTAGAGGTGGCATCCATTTCCTCATTAACGAGTCCGACCAGTTTATAGAGGTTGCTAGTGGTTAAAATATTTTCTTTGATTTTCCGGATCACTTGCCCCTCAAATTTGCCGCTGTTGAGATATCCGCCCAGGCAAGAACCTGTGCCCTTCTTGATAATGGTGCCGCAGGCGTAATAGGTAAACCTGCCGCTTTTTGCATCCGCTCCTACCAGAGCTTTGCCACAATGGCCGCAACGAACCAGCCCGCTGAGTAAAAACTTGCTGATAACTCGTTTGGGATGCATCCGGGTAGGGGCTCTTTCCCACAACAAGCGCTGAACCTTGACGAACGTGTCCTTAGAGACAATCGGAGGAAATGCCCCTTCTACGCGAATCGGTTCGAATCCGCGTTTGTTTTGTCGGCCCCAGACCATGATACCGAGATAGACTTCGTTGGCAAGAACGGCACGTACGCTTGTCTTGCCCCAGGTTTTACCCGCGGGCGAGGAGATCAATTTGGCATTCAATTCTTTGGCTATTTCAGTAAGTCCTTGGCCGTGAACTACTTTGTCAAAGAGGGATGCGACCGTTTTGCCATCGTAAGGGTCAATTTCAAGCCTTGTGCGCTCCTTTATGCCGTCTTTTACCTTAATTTTCCGATACCCATATGGGGCTTTATGAGAAAGGTAAAAACCACGTGAGGCACTTTCTTTTAGACCTCGGGTTACCTCTTCTCCAAGGTTGTCGGAGTAGAACTCATCGAGGCTTTCAATAATGGCTTCCAACAGCCGGCCGGTCGGGGTGTCGTCAAAGGGCTCGTTGATCGAGACAACCTGAATTCCGTTTTTTCTGAGTAGAGCCTTGTACATGATCGAATCTTCACGACTGCGGGCGAACCGGGAATATTTCCAGACCAGTATCAAGTCAAATAGTTTCGGCGTTCGACGTGCGAGAGACACCATTTCGCGGAAAGCAGGCCTGGCGGTCGTTCGGCCGGTTTCGGCTTCATCGATGAATTCTTTGATAAGCTGGAAACTGTTCCTAGTTGCGTACTCTTTGAGGGCTCTAAGCTGGGCTGAGATCGACAGGTCGACATCCTGTTTATCAGACGAAACCCTTGCATAGATTACGGCTCTTTTTCCAGGATTTTCCATTGCCTTCCTCCTAAAGATGGCGATGGAATGATTCCACCACCGTCGGACATATACTTTTAATTTGAGGTTCGAGAAGGTATTCATCACGAGCCAGGAACACAACAAGAATCACTTTTTCGATTCCAGTCACATCACCTGTCACGGGAACCGCAAAAGCCGTGAGTTCCTCACCGTCGAAATCTGGATCGTCAGTTAATGTGATACGTCGTACCAGGTGTGCTTTTTGGGATCTCACGGTCATGTCGACGAGTGAGCCCGTGAGAGCCCGTCTGCCTTTTTTGGGAAACAATCCGTTAGCGCCGTAGATATTTGGCTCGGCATCTTCGTTACAGCTTATGGTCCAGTAGGTGACCGCCCAGTCAATGGCATCGGCATCGTCCGGCTCAAACAGGGCGCCGTAAAAAAAGACCTTGCCATGGAGGACTTCGCCCATTCGAAGAAGCACCTGAGAATAACTCTTAGAGTAGGTTTGGGCAAGACCTACCACGTCGAATCCCGTTTTATATGCATTAGCCCGGAATTCTTCCTCTGGCAATAGAACCGCCGTAGCGAAACGGTTGGCAGCAAGGTGTCGAGTCCTCGTCTTTAGCGGTTCATAACTGCGATCAGCCTGGGAGAAGAGGGTTTCCATCATCTCTCGCATTTCGTGTAGGATCGTATTCTGGATGCCGCTAACCGTGTCATCTTTCCGGTAGTAAACATAGAGGTGTCCGTTGCAGATTTCATGATAGCCCCGGACGTTCCGAGGCATTTTATCCAGACCGGTTAGGTCGAGCCCGCAACATGAAGCAACTGCCCTGAGAGCTTTCAGGTTCGAAGGCAGGCCTTTCAAGTAAACCCGTCTGAATTCCTCCGCTTTTTCCTCCTCGGATGACGCACCTGGACTACCGTACTTCCTTGCCAAATATCCGCAGAAGGCTCGCAGATCATTGAGGCTTTTCACGCGCTGCGCCCTGGCAGCAGCTTCTTTCCGGTGGCTTTCTCATACATCTCAACGATAAACCGTTTGACCTCCGTGTTCAGTTCGCCGGCCATGCGAGTGCCGGATTGGTAACGGGGATCGTTCATGACGTATTTGAAAGCCATTTCCACTTCCTGTTCGTCGCTAAGGATCGATTCAGAGCTTTCTTCAAGATGACCTGCCGCTCTTAGCAGATCACCAACCGAAACTTGGTAAATCGGGGCGAGGCGTTTCATGAACTCAGGTCCTGGGGGATTGCGCCGGCCATGTTCGATCTGAGTCAGATACGAGTAAGAGATTCCGGTGTTCTGTGAGACCTCTCGCAGTGACAAACGTTGCTTCTGTCGCAGCTGTCTAATGTACGCAGCAAAGTCTGGCATAGTGCCCTCCTTGTGTTAATACAATAGCACACATTGGTAATGATTGCAACAAGTATTTGACAACTATTTGTCATATTAACCTCAACAAAAGTGACATTCTGACCTTGACTAGCCGAGGCTGATGTTATACTATTGTGTGCATTAAATCATTCAGGAGTGTCACATGTTCAGAGTAGTTTTGAACAGGGACAACCTCGAAAAGGCAATGCTGCGTCGCAACCTTTCATGCAAGTTGTTAGCCGGCAAAATCGGGCTTTCGCCGAGCTACCTTTCTCGAATCATCACCGGCAAGCAGAATCCAACTGCCTCCGTCCGTCAGACGTTGCTTGATTACTTCAAGACCTATTCATTCGATGACCTATTCACCATCCAGGAAAACGGTGTTGGCGAGCGAAACTGACGAACAGGTCATGGACGGTGGATTGCGGATACTAGCTCGCATGATTGCTCGTTTGTATCTAATGGATATTGCCAAGGCTAAAGGAAATGCGATAGAGGAGGAAGCACATGCCGATCAAGGGAGTAACCGGGGTCATCAGGCTGCCCAGGCTGGGCAAGATCAGGTTAGGGCTGAGGAAGGAATCTAGCGAGGGGTTTCCCTACCCGGTGCCGACAGACTACTTTGTCTGCCCGGACGAGGTCAGGAAAATCTTCGGAGAAAAGCCCACTGAGCTTGATGTCATGCTGCCGACCGAAGACCCGAATCAGTGGGCAGGCCAATACCTGCGGTGCTATTCGGCTTACCGCGGCCTCATCTGCCGCGGCGACGGCGAGACCGCCTTGGCCAGAGTGAATGTAAAGACCGGGCGAATCGCCACCCACGAAGATGCGGAGACCGAGCTCAGAGAGATAACCTGCAGCCCGAAGACCTGCACTCACTATGAGATCGGCCGCTGCAAGCGGGTGATGAATTTACAGTTCCTCATCCCCGACTGCCCGGGCCTCGGTGTCTACCAGCTCGATACCGGCTCGTTTCACTCCATCGTCGCCATCAATTCAAGCCTCGAGCTTGTCAAAGCCGTCTGCGGCCGGCTGTCGATGATCCCGCTGTCGCTGAGGCTCATCGAGAAGGAAGTGGAGGTCGACGGCAAGAAAAAGAGCGTCCGGGTCCTGTCCCTGACCGCTTCATACACGCTGGCTGAAATCCAGAAATTCGCCCAGATGCCGCCGGGTCAGGTGCTGGTCCTGCCGCCGCCTGACAGCGAGGCGCCCGACGACCTTTTCCCGGAGGAAGTAATCAACAAGGGGACTGTCAGGCTAGAGGACGGCGTCACCGAGCGTGATTTAATCAAGCTCTGGGACCGGGCTAAAAGCAAGGTCTGGCAGCTCGATATAAGGGAACATCAGATTAAGCAGTGGTTCGAGAAGTACTGCCACATCAATGTCGAAATGGACGATTTCAACTGGCCGCTGCCGCCGGCGAAATTCACCGCCGAAGGCCTTAACCGTTTCCTCAAGGCCGTTGACCGCGACGCCGCCTGCTAGTCGAACATGGTCATGAAAGACATGAGCGGTGAAAATACCGTTACAGGAGGCGTGTTCTCCGAGGCCGTGCCGGAGCTTCTGGAAAGTCACCTGACGCATCTCCTGAAAGAAACCGGCCTCGATCTCGACGTCATCCGTGAGCGGAAATACCGGAGCGTTGTGTGCAAAGCCGAGCTTGCCAGGCTCGGCTTTGCCCCGTCGCAACAGCGGGTGCCCGGACTCCTCATCCCTCTTTGGGGCGTCGATGCTCAGGCGGCCGGTTACCAACTCCGGCCTGATAATCCCCGCACCAACAACCAGGGAAAAGCGGTCAAGTACGAGCTTCCGGCCGGTTCGTCAAACCACCTCGACTGCCCACCCCGTTGCCACAAAGACCTCGGAAATCCGAAAGTCCCTCTCTGGATAACCGAGGGATCGAAGAAGGCTGACGCCTTGGCCGGCCGCGGCGCCTGCGCCATATCCGTTACCGGCGTCTGGGGTTTCAAGGGCAAGAACGAATTCGGCGGCGTCACCTTCCTAGCCGATTGGGATTATATCGCCCTCAAAGACCGGGCAGTCTTTCTCGCTTTCGACTCCGACATCGTCACCAAGGAGCCGGTGAAGAAAGCGCTGTCTCATGTTGCTGAGCATATGCGGCGCAAAGGGGCGAAAGTGCAGATTGTCCAGTTGCCCCAGCTGGAAGGCCAGAGCAAAACGGGCATCGACGACTACCTGCTGCAACATTCCCTTGCCGAAGCCGAAAAGCTAGTCGGCGAGTTTAAGTTGGAAGAGGAAGACCGGGAACGCTATGTCTCCGGTTTCATCCTCCGTGACGGCACGGTGGGCGAGATGGTAGTCGATGAAGACGACCGCTATTTCATGGTTTCGGACGGCGGGACAATCAAAAAAGTCTGGCAGTACGACACCTCGAAGGTGACTTATCTGCCGACCTCCGACCCGCTGGTCGGCCACGTGGTGCATTTTGCTCCCGGCGCGACGCCATATGACTCGCAGGCAATCCTCTTCAAAGACGTAAAGAACTTCATTCACCGTTATATGGAACTGCCGGCCGACTTCGAGGAGATCGCTTCTCTCTATGTCCTCTTAAGCTGGGTCTACGAGTTTGCTCCGTCGATTCCCTATCTCCGGGTGATTGGCGATTGGGGCACCGGCAAGACGCGCTTTTTGCAGGTCGTAGGCAGCGTCTGCTTCCGGCCGATGTTTGCCTCGGGAGCGACCACGCCGTCGCCAATCTTCCGCATCCTGGAACAATTCCGGGGAACGCTGGTGCTTGATGAAGCCGACTTTAAAGATTCTTCCGCCTGGACGGAGATGGTGAAGCTTCTCAATAACGGCTACCGGCCAGGAATGCCGGTCCTAAGAGCCGATAAAGAAAACGGGAAATGGTTTCCGCGGGGCTACCAGGTATTCGGCCCGAAACTTCTGTCGACCAGGTTTCCTTTCAGCGACGAAGCACTGGAGAGCCGCTGCCTCACCTCCGAGATGATGCCTCTCACCCGCGACGACATCCCCCGGGTGCTGCCGGCATCGTTCGACAAGGAAGTCGGGACCCTGCGCTCGAAGCTTTTGACCTTTCGCCTTCAAAACCTTTGCCGCCTTAAGGGCAAGACCTTCGGCAACGAACTCCTAGAACCGAACCTGCAACCGCGCCTCCAGGAGATACTCATCCCCATGAAAGCCATGCTTAATGGCGACCATGCCATGGCTGAGGCGCTAGGCAGTTTCGTCCATCGGCTGCAGGAGTCGCTTTACACACGGCGCCGGGAGAGCGATGCCGGACGGGTGCTTGCCGCCATGATCGAACTGCACCGGGAAAACCAGGAGCTGTCTCTCAAAAACATCGCAATAAACGCCAGCGCCATTGATGAAGAGGGGGCTCCGTTCAACCCGGAAAAGGCTGGGTGGCTGACCCGAAGACTGGGCTTTCAAAAAGAGAAGGGAAGCACCACCCGGCGAAGGGTCGTCTGTTGGGATCAGGCAAGGGTCGAAAGCCTGGTTAAGCAGTACGGCCTCAAGCTCGAAACGCCCGTATCGGTCGTAAAACCTTTCACTCCTTTCGAACCTTTCGAAACAGCTTCGGATTCTCCGAAAGGTTCTCCAGGCCAGGAAAAACCTTTCGCGGAAAAAGCCGGAAATATTGCGGATTTAGCTTCAAACGGGGCGAAAGGTTTGGAAACCGCGGAAAAACCTTTCGAGAAACCTTTCAATCGTGAGCCTGAACGTGAGGCGAAAGGTTTGAAAGGTTCGAAAGGTTCTGTAGGGAATACGGCGCCTCATCATCAGCCGGAGGAAACGACATGAAGAAGAAACGGACGCTTTATGAATGCGCCCATGCCAGAGTGCATGGCAAGAGGATTTTCTGCCGCAGGGGATTTCCTCTGTCCGACAAGGCCGGAAACGGCGGCATCGACATTATCCGGCTGGCCCGCGGTGAGCCGCTGGCGCTCGACATCTGTCAGGCTTGCCTCGATTTCAACCGCCTGGGACCACCCGTCCCCGACGAGGAACGAGGGTGGCTTATAAAGAAAGAGGCCAAGAAATGATCGACTTCCTGGGCAGACTATATGAAAGTCTCTGGCGGAAAGTGGGCGGCAGACCTTGGACGGAGATCATCCGGGACGACCAGAAGAAATCGCCGCTCATCTATATGCTTGTCTTCCTAGGGCTGGGAATACTTCTTGCCAGGATCGGCGGTAATTACTGGTGGCAGATCCTCGTTGGTTTCTTAATCGGTGTCTTGTGCGGACATTTCTGGTGGTAAACATGGAAGAGCGCTTCAACAAGATCAAGCGGCTGCAGCGAGAGTTGGCATACGAGCTTCAGTCCTTCATGGCCGATTGCTTTACCAATGCCGCCGATCCGGCCGCCATCATCGATTTCGCTCAGCGGCTTGGCATGGATATATCGGCAGCCCAAAGAACAGTGCCGTCAACTCAGCCGACTTTTGACCCCTACCGCATCCTCGGCTGCGACCGGTCCATGCTTCAGGAGCAGGTGAGGCGGCGTTATCTCGATCTCCTGCGGAAACTTCATCCCGACACCGCCGGCATTAAGGGCACCGAGTACTTGACCCAGCTCGTCACCGAGGCGTTCAGGAAAATCTCAAGCGACAGGAGGTGGTGAAATGAAGGACAACAACGTTCTTGAACTTCTCACGGAGATCGCCCGGTTCGAGGCCACGGTAGACATGGACAAGGACTACCGCATCGGCTGGGGCTGGCGGCACGTCCGGATCTGGCCGGCGACGCTGTCCAAACTGTTTAAGGAAGGCTATCTCGAAAACGTCTTCCGCTCCAACTCCCACACCGGCTACCGGTTGAGCGAACTGGGCAAAAGCCTTCTTGCGGCTGAAAACACGCCGCCCCGGACGCACCAGGAGCCAAAACTGGCAACACCCAACTCTCTTTTCGATGACATCATAGGGCATGACGGCGTAAAAGAACTTCTCAGGGCGTCATTACTTGCCGAAAAGCCAGTGCATGTGCTCCTTACCGGGCCGCCGGCGCTGGCCAAGACGCTATTCCTCTGGGACATCGAAAGGGCGGGCGGTGAAAAAGCCATCTGGCTGGTGGGTTCGGCGACATCGAAAGCGGGACTGTGGGACCTAGTGGCCGAGCGCGAGCCGTCGATACTCCTTATTGACGAGATCGACAAGATGAACGCCGCCGACACCGCGGCGCTGCTTACCATGATGGAGGGCGGCCGCCTGGTGCGTACAAAAAGAGGCCGAGAGCTCAACCTCAGCAACCCCCTCCGCGTGATCGCCGCTTCCAACCGCTGCGAAAAGTTGTCGCCGGAGCTTCGGTCGCGGTTCGCCATCCGGCAGCTCTTCCCATATGGCCGGACGGAGTATCTCACGGTCGTAAAGGGCGTTTTAGTGCGATGCGAAGGTCTCAGTCCCGAGCTTGCCGAAGAGATCGCCCGCCGTCTGGACGGCCTCACTCAGAACGTCCGCGATGCCATCAGGGTGGCGCGCCTGGCGCCGCAACTCGGAGTAGAAAAGGCCATCAAATTATTGATCGGAGGAAACGAAAGTGAAAAGTGAATCGGAGATCAGACAAAAGCTGGAACGCTACAAATGGTTCCGCGCCGGTGGGGAAGTCGGCCGAAATATCGAAAGCGCCGCCACTAGCATACTAGCCTCGACTGTCGAGATCGAGAATATCAAAAAGGAGTTATCGACCGGAGACCCGGGATGGACGGCGCGGTGGTTTGGTATGTTTTCCCTGTATGCCCTGACCGTAGTCGAAGCCAGGATAGGCATGCTTGAATGGATTCTGGGAGAGGCACCGTACGATGAGGAGGGGGTGACCCCCGGGGAGAAGGAGTCGGGGACATGAGGCCAATTTCGGGTATTCACAGGCGGGTATCTACAGCGGGTATTCACACTGTAGTCACGGCCTGTACGTTCCACAAGAAGGTTCATTGACCTTTTATCCGGAATGGCACCGGTTACAGGAGGCAGGAAGTGTACACATGCAAGATCTGCAACAGGCAATTCAAGTCGATTAAGGCGCTCGGCGGTCATACATCAGGCGCCCACCCAGTAAACAAGGATGAACCACCCATAAACGAAAACCAGGCCCCTGAACAGGTGGAAGGGAAGGCGGATGAGGAGAGCATCGCATCCGAGATCAGGGAATACCTGGGCAAGGGCTACACCTTCGAGCAACTCACGAATGACCTTCACTTCAAAGAAAGAACGGTGAGGCAGGAACTGGTCAAGATGATCCCGGCGGCCGACGACCAGGCCAGCAACCTGCCATCGACATACAAGCAAAGCGAAGTCATCTCTCCAGAGGCGGTCCTCCGTCGTTACATGGGGGACAGCTATGAAGAACAGTGTGAACTCCGCGGCATGATGAAACTCCGGTCGTCGATGCTTCTAGTGATGGAGCTGGCTCAAATCCAAAAGACTCAAGCCGAAGCTGAGGCCAAACGCTTTGAGCCGCTTTTAAGGATGCTAACTGCCTCTCGCGAGGAGCTCGATGCCGCAGCCGCCAGGGCCCGGGGCGCCAGTTCGGAAATGGCCAGAGAAGCGGCCCAGGAGGCGGTTGGCGGTGTCTTGGGCTATATCGAAGAGAAGCTACCCAAAGGACCACCGCCGAAGACGGTTGACGAGGCCTATGCCAAGCGAGTCGATAAAGTGATGGACATGATGTGGGGCATGATGGAGCAACAGATGTTTCCTGGCCGGAGCGGCGGTGGCGTTCCGGAAGGCTGGGAGACAGAACAAAAGAAAGGAGGCATGTAATGTTTAATCCGGGTATGGCCGGCATCAACCGGCAGCAAATGGAGCAGGCCCAAGAGATCGGGCGGCATATGGGCATGGAGATCACCAAGCGCCGGAAGGAAGGCCGGCTCGAGGTCAGGTTTTACCTGTTGGATCCAAACGAGAAACTCGACCTTGGTGAGCCGGTGGACAAACTCTGCGAGCAGTTGGCCTGGGGCTTTTCAACTATGTTCGGTATTAAGGGCAAGATCATCAATGTGGAATAACTACTTTACCTTGCTCACTATCGCCGCGCTCCTGAGGGCAGATTACGAGATCAGCAACCCGCCGGAGGAGACGAATCCTCCGGCGGGTTCTCGATCTCTAAGTAAAGACGTCCTTGTAGCTAGACGGAGAGAGTGGGCGGAGAAGGCCGTGAAGCGTTACGCCGAAACCCAGGAAAAGAAGTGGCGGAAGTGGGAGGAAGCGATGTTCGAAGCGAAATGAATATCCGAGGCCAGAGTTCTAGTGGATTGCCAATGAGTATCAAGGGGAGTATATTTACGTTGCGTTTTCAAAGCAAAAACAAGGCGGATAATGGTTATGGCTATCAAAGAAATTTTTCCCCATCCAACAGTGACCCAGGTGATTTTTCAGATAAGGTTCCCCAACCTTCTTTTTTTAGAGGGGAAGATGGGAGACTTCCAGCTGAAAATCATGAAGCAGTTCCCCGAATCCAATGTTGTGTTTCGCCGTCAATTTGCTTGGATTGATGTGGGTCCCAAAGTACAACTTGGAGAAATAAGAGATACCCAAGAAAAGGAGGGCGGAGCCGGTCAAAAGATATGGCAGTTTGTTTCTCCCTTAGGACTTCAGCTTAACGTACTCACCAACTCCCTCGATATTGTATCGACTCAACATAAAACTTATGATTTGGATGGTGAAGTGAAATTTAGAGAAATCATTAAGAACGTGGTCGATAACTTATTAGAGGTGGTTTCAATTCCAATCTTCCAACGCATAGGCCTGAGATACATCGACAACTGTCCCGTGCTAAAGAAAACAAACGCTTCGTTCCGACGGTACTACAATTCCACGTTTCCGCTGAGCCGTTTTGATATTTCTACAGTGACAGAAATGGATTTCAAGGTTTTGACAAAACGAAATAATTACGGTTTGAGATACGTAGAATCTCTTCAAAAGTCCAATGATAAAGATGTTCTTGTTCTCGATTTTGATGCTTTCGCAAACAATATTGCACCAAATGAATACCTAAAAGTAACCGATGATTTACATCGATTCATTTCTGACGAGTACGATCAAACAATAAAGGAACCTGTCAGGGCTTTTATGCGAAAACGGGGGGCTGGTTCAAGTGAACCGGGATAATAAAGAATACGAGTATCAACAATTTGTTGAGGATGCAACTGGTTCCAAAGGTGAATCACGTAAATGGCGGATAGTATCCTATCCATTCGGGCGTTATTTGGTCAAGCTTAAACTCGGCAGAGCCAATGAATTCCTTGAAATAGTCGAAATATCGCTCAATAAAGACCTTCTGAGCGAAGAACAAAAAATTGCTCTTAAGGGATACCATGATGTCGGAAGCTATTATACCGAAGAGTGATACATCCTATTTCTATCAAGAAGAAATGGATAATGCTCTGAGATTCGGTGATGTCGTTAAAGGATTTACGTTGACTAATGCCGAAATTCTCAAGCCATGGGACTCAATTTGCACTGACTATCAAGTCAATGTAAAGATGCCCCCCTTTTCCGTGATTCTTACGCCATGTTGTTCGATTGGAGCCGGTACTCTTCTGCTTACACCATTACTTCGAGTTGATGTGGCATTATTTGCCAACCCTTTTTTGGCCGAAGACCTTACGAGAATTAATAGGATTATGCCGCCAGATAAGGCAGTCCCACCCGACAAATGGGAAAAAATTGACGCAGGGGAAAAAGCTCGTCGCGAGCTTGAAGGAACAACGTTTGCTTTCGTCGAACTCTTTATTTACGATAAGCATGCATCACTCCCATCTTATGATATTAACAAAAGATCCAAGAATTCGGAGGACTCGATATCAATCAATCACTACATGATAGATTTCAGAAATATATTTAAAATCAATTGTAAAAGCATTAATTCCCCGACAGCTGCCCCGCTTGAATCCAAGTACCTACAGCTTTCACCCGAAGGTCGGAGCGAATTGCGGATAAAGCTCGCTCGGTTCTTCTCTCGAATTCCAGCCGAAGATGCCGTCGCACTGAGAACATGAATTACTATTGATTGTTGAGTTCTCTCATAAAGTGTCTTCGTCAGTTGCACAACATAGGTATAGAGACCTGAGACGTAAAGCTAAAATACCCTCACCCTATTGACAGTCCGAATACAGCCTGTATAATCTGATTTCGTAAGCCTCGTGAGCTTGCCGGAAAAACCCGGCTCACGAGGCTCGTTGTTTTTCACGGCAGCTCACAAGCTCACATAAGGGGTTAGCACTCCGGACCGGCAAGGTTCAGGCTGACCCCTTTGCCTTTCCGCCCGGAGTGCACCCCAAGAAGCGTCCCGGCCGCGAACGGACCGAGACTAAAGAGGAGGTGCCCGAATGGGAAAGTACGCCAGCTGGAACGACCTGGAAAAGAACGTCCCCGTCGCCTACCAAGAGAAAGCCACCCCCGAAGCCTTCCGCACCGGCATGAACGGCATCGCGCCGTCCGGCCTGAAGGTGAAAGAGGGGCGGGTCAATCATTATCGCGACGGCGTCGACGGCAAGGGTCCGGTCATGGTGAACGGCTACAAGCGCGCCATGTTCGAGTAGCGCCTGCTCTGCCTGATGCCTTCTCTCAGCTTTTAATCCATCTTCCCTTACCGCTGTCGCGGCGGCGGTGGGGGAAGATCCATAAGAGAGACGACACCAGGCAACCGCCGGAAATTCAAACGAAAGTAACGAGGAGGCAGCAATGTTCACTCCACAGCAAATCAGCGGACCGGTAGCGCCGGGGCAGTATAACCCGATGCAGGTAAGCGGCCCGGGCTCTTACTACCCGACTCAGACCACCGATCCCTTTTCAGGGATGTTTTCCGCCATGATGCCCATGATCATGATGGTGATGATGATGGCTATCATCATGCCTATGATGAAGGGCGTCACGTCCAAGGACTGAACCAAAACGAAAGCTATTTTAGGAGGTACCTAAGCCATGTACACAACTCAGCAGTTCGCCGGGATGCAGGCCCGGCCCCAGCAATACCAGTATGGCACTGTCGGCGGCTACTATCCCCAGCAGACCACCGACATGACCAGCATGTTCTCGGCCATGATGCCCATGATCATGATGGTGATGATGATGGCCATCATGATGCCGATGATGAAAGGCATCACCGGTAAATCCTAGGCGAGGCAAATCCAATACAGGAGGTAAATTCTTGAACAAGAAGATTGTTCCGCAGCAATATCCGGGCTATCCCGGGGCGCGGCCTCCCAAGGGCTGGGTGCCTCCCCTGGGTCAGTCGTTGGCGCTGCTCGGCGTGTACGACAACGAGTCTGGCAACTGGATGGGTTTGCCGCTCCAGGTCTTCCGGGAAGCCCTGCTTAACGCCGAGGCCATCCATACCGAGGACCGCATCGACGAGCGCGACAAGGTCGAGATAACCGTGCCTGATGCTTCGGCCCAGGATACGGTGAAAACCGTCGAGCTCGAGGTGCCGGCCGGCGAGGTCTGGTTTTTAAACCGCCTCAACCTGGTCACTGAGGCTGAGGTTTCGGGCAACGTCCGTGTCTCGAAGTTCCCCAAGTCCGACACCATCGACAAGAAGTATCTGGGCACCGACCAGGCGGCCGGGGCTAATACCAACTACGACCTGGCCGCGGCCGGACAGCTCGGCGCCGATCTCCGGCTCACCCCCGGCGATAAGCTGACGGTGGTCGCCACGGTGACCGCCGCCGGCGGTACTACGGCCGCCCGTAAGGTGACCCTTAATCCGTACGGCCGCAAGGCCAGGCGGCTAGTTTAAGCGTAGGGAGGCTTCCCATGCCCTATGCGATGGTGCCGCCGGGCTACCGGGCTATCCCCCTGGGACAAACCGGTAGCATTGAAGGACTGGGCGCCTTCGCCCCGCTCGAAGAGAGCTCAGACGAAGGCGCTCTTTTCTTAGCCCGGCTCGACTTTGAGGAATTTCCTTCGGCCGAGATGCTGGCGCAGTTGGAGACGGCTTTTACCAACTCCGGGGTCGAGCACTGGCCCGGCTACAGTTACGTCGTTCACGCCGATCCGAGTAAGCCAGCCGTCTATCTCGCTTGGCAGAAGGGATTCGCCTGGCTGCCGATCATTGCCGGCATCATCGGCTTCATCGCCCTGCCGCCTCTTGTCGGCACCGTCATCTGGTGGTTGATCCCGGAAGATGTGAAAAACCTCATCAGTAGCCTCATCAACATGGGCATGATGCTGCTTGTGATGTACATCCTGATGCAGGTCATGAAGCCGCTGGCCGCGCCTAAAAAGCCCAAGAAACTACCCGAGGCTAAAACATGAATGGCTACCCCGCAGAATACAACAACTACCAGCCGATGTTCTGGCAGTCGGCGTTTTCGGCCATCATCGGTGTCGCCATGATGATCGCCCTGGGCGCCTGGGCTCTGTCCACGGTGAAAAAAGCCTTGAAAGGCGAAGACGTGGAGTTCCCGTTATGAGCCAGGCTTCATCGGTCATGGGTAACGCCCTCGGCGATGTCTTCTGGGATCTGCCGCCATGGCTTTACTACACCCCAGGCTATGATCTGGGTCTTTCCGTTTATGTGGCCAATCCCACTGACGTGGAGCAGGAATACGCCCTGATGGCCCGGCTGTCACGAGAAAACACCCAGATCAGTGAAGAAGCTCTGCCGGTCTTCGGTTACACCTGGTTTAAGGTCGAGCCGGGGGACGTCGCCCAACTCAAAGGCGCTTTGCGTTTTCCTGAGACCAACGCGGTACTGGCGCTGCTTTTACACGAGAAAGAAAGCGGCGAGGTCATCGACTCCGTGGCCACTATACTGGTGGCGCCGGGAAGCTCGGTGCTGCCACCGGCTTGGCCCGGGGCGCCGGGAAACACCGGTTCTTCGGGCTTCGACTGGGCCTCGCTCCTGGGATTCATGTTGCCGGTTTTGATGCTGGGCATCGTGGCCTCAGCAATGAAACCTAAAACAGACGAGGGCAAGCGGCTTGCAGCGGCAAAGGAACCCGTAAAACAGTTGCCGCTCGGGAGGGGAAGCTGATGCCCGGCGAGTTTTACGTCGAGGGAAACAAGGCGAAGCTGAGCCTGAAAGCTATCGAGACGGCCATCGCCAGCCTAGAGGCCAGGCTTGAGGCGATTAGGAGCCAGACCGATAAGCTGGCTGGTGAGATCCCTTACGTCGGATTCACTATAGCCGACTGGCAGACCGCCGAGAGCAACCTGATTGTCGTCGGAGCGCCGAGCGCGAGGCATAAGCTCCACGACCTCTCGCTTGGCATCCAAAACCTTGCCGGGGCTCAGATCACTATCAGGCTGTACAAGGAGATAAACGGCGCCGAGCGGAAAGTTTACGAGCAGTCTTTCGACGCTGCCGCCGATGGGCCGGGCTTGCCGGTGGTCAACGGCACCTGGGCAATCCACGGACCGCTCAGGGTCACCGTCCAGAGTAGCGACCCGGCCGATAACGGCCGATCAGTCGATTATGACTTCATGCTGGAGGCGATGTAGGTGAGCCTTTTCTTAAGGTCAAAATCAGGAGCGACCAGGCTCTCCGAGATCGAGATCGACGCCGACAAGGACTGGCAGGGGCGGCTTATCCGCAACCTGGGCGGAATCGACTCTTCGATGCAGCCGGGCGACATCATCTACCGCGGTCAGAACATCTTCGAGAGGCTGCCCCTGCAGTATGGCAACGGCTACAACGTCCTTAAGGCCCTGAATCAGGGCGGCGGCAGGCCGGGCTGGCTCGACATCCAGGAGCTCATAGTCTACATGACCGGCGCCGTCAACCGGGTAGCGGCCCTGCCGCTTCTTGAGATGCCGAGGCCGCTCCTGGGCATCGCAACAGCCGAGGACCATTCAGGCGGCGCTTATGCAGCCGTGGCGGCCCGTTCTATTCAGACACCGGATATTTCCATCATGACCGGCGTCGGGCTCGACGTGAGTGCTGATGAATTGCTGTCGTTCGAATTACCGGTCCCGGTAATCGGAGCGGCCGCGCAAATTGTTTAGGAAGGAGACTCAAGTGACAAACGAGATCTACATCGAAGACCCGAAACTGGAGAGCATGTACCGGCGCTTCGAGAAGTTGGGTACCCGGCTCAAGATGCCGGTCTTCAGGGCTTACCTCGGGATGGAAGTCCGGGACGGGGAGGGAAATATCGTTCATGCCCACCGGCAGAGAAGCCATTCCTGGAACCGGAACGCCTACAACTTCTTGTTCTCCCAGATGGCTGCCTACGGCCTTACCGGGACCAATGTATTTGAAGCCGGCGCCATATCCCTCAAATGGACTAACAGCAACATCTACCCCAACGGCTCCAACTGGGGTTTGAACCAGGTCGCCGGCTGGAATGAGGGCGTCAACGTAAATGCACGGTCAACTGACAGCGGACTGCTTGCAACAGCAGGCGCAACGGATAAAGGCATCATCGTCGGCACCAATAACTTTCCTGAATCGTTCGATGGCTACGTATTGGGAGCCGCAATCGCCAACGGCTCCGGTGCCGGCCAGATGGATTACGCCCAGTCAGACCTCCACTCAATGAGCTATGACGCACCCACCAAGACTCTGACCGATACTCTCATCAGGTTCATCAACAACAACTCCGGCGCTTCGATCGGTGTCAACGAGGTCGGACTGTATGGCAGGGTCAAATTCAGCTCGGCTGGAACCGGCTCGATCATGTTTTCCCGCGACGTCCTGGCATCCACGGTTGATGTGCCTAGCACCGGCCAGCTCAAGGTGACCTATACCATCCAGCTCGCCTATCCGGCGTAAGGAGGAGAAATGCGCTACGCCCTGATTTCCAAGGGTTTATCACTCGACCGTCTCGAGGCTGAGGCGAAGAAGGCTGGCGCCGGGAACATCAGAAAAGCCGAGGTCATCGGCCAGGTCTTCTGCGAACTCGACCAGGCTCAAGCCGACAGATTGGCCGCTGTCTCCGGCATGGCTCTCAGGCCGCTCAGAGAATATGGTACCAGCCAGATGGCCGCCCAGGCGCCGGCAGTCGAGAGCATCTCGGATGTCTTCTACCTGCTCAGGAGCTATTTTACCCCGCCGATAACTGGCACCGGCCTCACCGTAGCCGTGCTGGACAGCGGGGTGAGAAAGACCCACCGGGCGCTCCAGGGCAAAGTGGTTTATGAGGCTAACTTCACCGAGTCCCCGACGTCTGGCGACGTTTTCGGCCACGGCACTCAGGTGGCCTTCACCGTTGCCGGTGGCTACCACGCGCTGGGCGAAAACTCCGGCGTCTCGCCCGGTGCCGCCATCATGAACATCAAAGTCATCGGCGACGAAGGCATCGCCTCGGATGAGGCCATCGTGCTAGGCATCGACCGGGTCTGCGACCTGGCTGAGCAGGCGAGAACCTCGGGATTTTTTCCGACCGACGACCTCTACCCCAACGTCATCAACCTCTCCCTCGGCGGCGAGGACGACGGCGATCCCGACAACCCGGTGCGGGTCGCCTGCCGGAAGGCAAGTCAAGAATATGGCTTGGACATCATCGCCTCCGCGGGCAACACCGGTCCGAAAATGACCACGGTGATGCTGCCGGCTTGCGAGCCGGAAGTCATCGCCGTGGGGGCGGTTGAGACATTTGGCGAACTCCTTGTCTGGGAGAGATCCTCGCGGGGACCTACTGTCCAGGGCGAAACCAAGCCGGATTTCGTCATCTGGGGCACTAATCTCGAGATGGCCTCGGACAAGAACGACGAAGACTTTCTGGTGAAATCGGGAACGAGCTTTGCGGCGCCGATGCTGGCTGGCCTAACTGGCCTCCTCTGGGAAAGCGGCCGTAGGGCTTACGGTGAGGCCTGGCAATACCGCTGGACCCAGGCGCGAGAGGTAGCCCCTTACTTTTCAACCAAGCCGCAGGACGTCCCACTCTCTAAAGACAACGCCTACGGATATGGGCTGCCGGCCATGGGCGCCATGCTGGGCCAGGTGATGCAGAGCGCCTCGCCCGTTGCTCAAACCACGGAGATGGTTCAAATGATGTCGGCCATGATGATGATGGCAGGGGTAATGGGAGCGATGTAAATGAACAAGGGCATGATTGCGGCAATTGTCATTGAGCTCGTTGGCATCGGCGCCACTGGAGTCGGCATCGGCATCGAGCTGGTAAGTAGTGTTGATTTCGGGCTTGTGGTGACCACCAGCGGCATCTGCCTTATCGCCATGGGCGGCGTTATCTGGGGTAAGTTCATCTGCATTAACCGAAAAAAGGATTAAAGGCCGTGGATAGACTATATATCGCCCTTGCCGCCTTATTCGGGGGAATTGTCGCCGCCGCGCTCGGCTGGCTGGAAAGCGGAGAGGCATTCGACCTGCGCAAATTTGGCGGATCCATCGTCCGGTCTGCGCTTGCCGGAGTGGTAATCAGTCTTGGCTCTAGTCTTGCTGGTCCAGTCGATATCGCTGTCCTTTTCTACGCCTTCCTGGGCGGCGCCGGGGTCGACGTTATTGGCAACCGCCTGGCAGGGAATTTCGGCAATGGCAGCTTCCCCATATCATCGAGCCCCGAAGAGGACATCGAGGACAGTTAAATGGCGCAGTACGCCGACATCATCGCCATCGATGCGCCGTCCGAGGCCGCCTCGGGAGGCCGGGTGGATTTTACCATTCGGGTGAAAAACACCTACTCGGCGCCGATCGGCATGAAGGTCGAAGCGACGCTTGAATACGGTGTTCCGCCCTGGCCGAGTGCCATTATCCCGGTGGACTGGGCTAACGTCGATTCCCAAGCCACCTGGCCGTTTTCCGGCTACTTCTACATGCCAGGCCAGAAGGTGACGATTCATGCCAAAAGCTTCTGGTACGGCGCCGACGGCCAGTGGTATGCCGATGACGAGATGATCAAGACGGTTGATCTCACCTCGGCCGGACCGCCCAGTATTTCGGACTTTCGCATCGCCGATTTCGTTAAAGTATAGGAGGTTACGATGGCTCTCAAGAAACTCGAAATGGAACTTAAACCCTTTACCGCCCTTGGAGAAGGCGCCGTCGCCCTTGCCGAAGACCCGGTCATGCCGGGGTGGTACGTCGACCCGGCCACTGGCCAGCGCGTCTTCTACGATCCGGTTGCCGGAAAATTCTTCACCGCGGCCGGCGGCGTCTATATCCCCCTCGGCTACATGAACCCGGCGCCGAAGCAGGTGGCGGTGGCCCCGGGCGACCGGCTGATGGTCTCCATTTCGTTCAAGTACACAGGCCCGGCGGTCTCCGGCGTCACTGGCTACTACTGTATCGGAACGAACGGAATGTTCGGTTTCGATGAAAAGCTGGTGCAACTGACGACCTTCAGCCTCCCGCAGGTGACTTCCCCGCCGTCTTATCCCAACGTCACCAATTCATTTACGTTCACCATCCCGTCGAACGTCGACACCAACTGGGACGACATCTACGTGAAGATTTTCGGCGGCACGCCTTCCATCGGCGGCCAGGCGACTACCAACTACATCTTCGGCTACGAGAACGCACTCCTCGTAGCTGGAATCCAGCCGACCATCACCGAATTCAAGATCTCGGACTTCGCCAAGGTCTAGGAGAAACCAGTGGTACTCGATATCGCCTTTGCGCCGATGGAGCTAGCGCCGACCAACTTCAATGCCGGGGACGCCGTACGGGTGACAGTGTCCTTCAAGTACGTTGTCGGCGTGAATAAGACGGTGAAATTACTGGCTGGTCCTTACTCGACCAACCTTTTCGGCAAGCACCTGGTTAACGCTTGCGTCGGGCAGGCGGAGATAACTCTACCGGCCAGCTCGACGAAGGCCGAAGGTACCGGCGTGGTCGATTTCTTACTGGTGCCCAAGTCAAGCGGCGGCATCGAAGACGGCACTTACGGCCTCAGGGTTTGGATCGAGGACACTGATGCCGTGGCGGAACAGGACAACGTCATCATCGTCACCGGCAATTCTTCAAGCGGCGATATGCTTTCCGGAATGATGCCGATGCTCATGATGCTTCTAATGATGGGAATGATCATGCCGATGACCCAGCAAATGGGCGAGGAGTAGGGATAGTGGGCAAGGCGTACCTGGAGATCGAAGAGGTAGCGAAGCTGGAAAGCGCGGCCGAATACCTTCGAGACCGGCTACTCATCCGGCTGCTCTTCCACCTCGGCTGCCGGGTGTCCGAGGCGCTGGCGCTCCGGGTCAAGGACATCGACTTCCGCCGCGGCTCGGTGACCATCGAACACCTGAAGTCGCGTATCAAGCTATCTTGTCCAGGCTGCGGCGCCAGGCTGGGCAAAGGGCACAAGTTTTGCCCGGTGTGCGGGGACAAGGTGGAGAAGGCTGTCGCCCAGGAGAAGGAGCATCATCGCTATCGGACCCTGCCGGTCGATGAAGTGACATTGGGCATGCTCAAAGAGTACATCGGCCGCGGCGGCGCCGTCGAGAGACACAGTGAAAAATGTCTTTTCGACCTCAGGCGCAACCGCGCCTGGCAGATCGTGAAGGACTGCGCCGAGCGCGCCGGTATCCCGCGCCTGGTGAACGCCGAAAGCGGCAAGACCCACAACGTCAGCCCGCATCGGCTGCGTGATGCCTTCGCCGTCCATGCAGTGAAGGCCGACGATTCCGGCGACGGGCTAAGGCTGCTACAAGAGCACCTGGGTCATCGGAGCATTGTCACTACCATGAAATACCGCAAGGTGTCGGGTGAGGAACAGAAAGAATGGTATCAGAAGCTCTGGAGTTAGCGTGTGGAAGAAGAATTCGAAGATGAAATGCTGTCTTTTATGATGAAGGCGATCATCGTGTCGGGCTGCGTCTTCGCTATTTGGCCGTCTCTAGTGAAATCCTTTTCAGCGTCCCGGGCGGAAACGCCGTTATCCGGCAGGCTCTACCTTGACCCTGTTACCGGGAATTACTGGGTTTATGTACCAGAGGAGGAAAATTCATGACCTGGAAGAAAATCGTGCTTGAGGGAGAGGTCGCCGTCCTCTCCGACACCGTGCCGGTGGATGCTGATTTCGCCGCCGCCTCAGCCGGCGTGGCGGACAGCGCATCGAGACAAGACCATAAGCATGACGTGCCGGAGGCCCTCCTGGGCGACCTGGCGGCCGTTGACGGCCAGGCAGCGGCCATAGGCGCGGCCAACAAGTTCGTGCGCGCCGACCACCGGCATCCCCTGGGGCCTCTCCTGGCAAACCTCAACTGCAACCAGAAACAGCTCATCGGACCGGTGGTGCACGTGGCTGCGGCCGCCCCGAATAGCGGCACTGAAGTCGAGGGCCAGATCTACTATAACTCCACAGCCGGTGATAAGCACCCATATATCTGGGTGCCATAAGGGGGATAGATGAAAACCAAGGACCTGATGGAACAGTTCGAAAAGACCTACCGCGACGAAAAACTGAAAGAAGCGGAAACCCTCCACAATGCGGTAGCCGAGTTGCTCTCTGAGCACAAGGCGGAGATCCAGACGGTGTTGTACGTTCTTGAGATGATCCGATTTGAACTGCTTGAGGAAAGGTACCGGAGCATTTTTGCCGCCGAGCCGAAACCGGGGGAAATCCGCTTCGGGACGCCGCAGTGAGCTGGAAGAAAATGCTCCTTGACGGCGATTCAGGCGGCGGTGCGGTCCTTGAGGGAACGGTCGATGTCAACCCGCCGAGCATTGCCAAAGCCTCGACTCTCAACATCGATGTCGGTGTAGCCGGGATAACGCCCGGGCACACAGTCTTTGCCCAGTGCCAGTCTGACCTGGAAACAGGGTTAAGCTGCATCGCCGTCTACTCTCCGGCTAACGGCATTCTCAGGCTCAGGATCAGCAATTGGTCGTCCTCAGCCATCGACGGGGCGCAGAGGACCTGGGCTTACCAGGCTTATTCATGACTATGGCGTGGAAAATGGCCAGGCTGAAACCTGAAGCCTTGGAAGAGCCGATGCTTCTTACCGGAGGCTGCAACCGGTGTTATCAGTGCTGCATCTGCTGGATATACGAGCTTCCCGACGGCAGCGCGGCTGAGGCGCCAAGAAAAGGCTGGTGCCCGCACCTGGACCTGGAAAAGAGAGCCTGCCGGATTTGGGGAGACCGTCCCGAGGGCTGCTGGCGTTTTCCGACACTCAGGGACTTTGAGCTCGGCTGCGTACCTGAAAGTTGCGGCTTCAGATTAATAAAAGGAGGAAATCATGGGACGTTACGCCAACCATGAAGAGTTCGGGGTGAACGCCCCGATCAATTACCGCGAGGACACGACTAGCGAGGTTTTTCTCGAGGGCATGTCGGCGATCGCGCCGCCTGGTATGAGGCCTAAGAGGAGCCGCGGCGAGAAGTTCGAGGAGAAGACCGACTTCAAGGCATCGGCCAGGTGGCACCGTAATTTCGACCTGGCCATGTTTGGCGGATCGGACATCGGCACCAACGATTTCGAGAACCGGCAAATGGGTCTCGAAAGCAAACGTAATGGCATCAAGCGGATTCCCGGGAGGCGCTAATGACTGGCCAGGTGACAATAACAATTAGAGACAAGGAACTGGTCGCTGCCGTGGCGGCCACCCCTTGGGAGCTGACGCAAGGCCTGGGCGGCTTGCCCGGGCTCGTGGCGGGAACCGGAATGCTTTTCGACCTCGGATCCCCTCGGTTCATCGAAGTGACCACCGTCCCGATGCTTTTCCCCTTGGATATCGCTTTTTTTTCAGGCGACTTCAGGGTCACCGAGGTCTATAGGAATGTCTCGCCTGGCTATCTGGTTACTTCGACATCTCAAGCTCGATATTTTATTGAGGTTAACGCTGGAGAACTGGACGGGATTGAAGTTGGTCACGAGGTCTCGGTCAGCTGGTTGCCTCTTGAAGAACTTCCGCCGGTCACGCCGGATTTGACGAGCACCATCGGGTTGTTTGGTGGATCACTGGCGACAGGAGCATTCCTGATTGCGCTGTCCCACCACTTTGCTGACTCGCTTTTCGATTTTCCCGCTCCTGAGTCACTCGCAGTAGCGGCAAATTCGGCGGCCAAATGCGAGATCGTCACTCCCCGAAGTTACGACCTGATGAGCTGGGTCGGCGCGCCGGTACCGAATTACAGCTTCTCAATTGAACCGGAAGCTAAAGAGCGCCGCATCGATGAGGTTCTTAAAAAACTCAAAGAAGGCGTTGATGGCATCCAGAACAGCAGCCATTTTAGGAACTTCCTGCTCACCATGTCGAAGTTCCATGATTACTCCATCGGCAACCTCATCCTAATTGCAGCACAGAATCCTGATGCTATCCGCGTAGCCGGCTTCAATACTTGGAAAGATCTCGGCCGCTGGGTGTTGAAAGGTGCGAAGGGTATCGCCATCTTGGCGCCATGCATGCCGCCGAAATCAGCCCTGAACCCTGAGACGGCTGATCAAGAGGAAGAGAAGAAACAAGACGAGGACAAAGAGAAGCGCGAACTGCTGCGGCCAATCTATTTCAAGGTGGTCTATGTCTTCGACGTCAGCCAGACCGAAGGCAAGCCGCTGCCCGAGTTTGAAGTGCCGGTGCTCACCGGCGAAGCCAACGAGGGGCTTTTCGATGACATCGTTCATCTTGTAAGAGTTCAGGGTGTGATTGTCGGTTTCAACTCCCGTCCGTACCAGGATCCTGCCATCAAAGGCTTCTTTTCCGGCAAAGAAATCTGGGTCCGGCCTGAGGAATCGCGGGCACAGCAGCTGAAGACGCTGATCCACGAAGTAGCTCATTACTACTCCGAAGGCGTCTTCCATATTCCGAGGCGCGACGCGGAAACCATCGCCGAGAGCGTTGCCTTCGCGGTTGGCGCCCACTTTGGTTTCGACACCGGAACCAGGTCATTCCCCTACGTCGCCCTTTGGGCGCAGGATAAGAAGATCCTTGAGCGAAATCTGGCCTCGATTCGCCAGGTGACTACCAGAATCATCGAAGGCCTCGAATCGCTGGTGAAACAGCCGGTAGGAGCGGCTTAGAGCAATACTATGGAAATGGACCTGAAACCGAGCAGGGGTGGCTTTCTCCGGCCGTTCGGCTGCGGCTGGTTTATCCGGGAGTATCTCTTGGGAAACGGGCCGGAGGGTTCGCCGAGGATCGATCCGGAACACGGCGCCCCTCAGGCCGACCTCAATTACGAGTATAAAGAAGCGCTGGCCAGGGCGACCGCCAGGGAGCGCGCTGAGCGGATCATCAGTAAGCAGGTGGTCAGGGGTGTCGATATTACCGAAGAATACGCCAAAGAGATCTACCAAAAGCAGCTACGGAAGGTTTCAAGGAAGTTTACCCATATGAGGTATCACTCGTTCCTGATGTATTTCGGGGTGTTGAAGCGGTTGGGGTGGGTGGAGGCGACTGAACTGTCTGAGACTTCTTCATTTCAAGAGAATTACCCGGATGCTCCCCCGCGACTATATTATCGCCTGACGACCAAAGGGAGAGATGCCGGCGACCTGATGTGGACAAATCCTCTTTTTACCCTATACCCGGATATTGGCCCAAATCATATCAAGAAATCATATTAGTTTGGAGTCCTGCATCAGCTTTCAATCAGGAATCGGGAGGAATGCCGGTCAGAGTAAACAAAGGTCCGGTCAATCGCCTCTCCAATTCGATTATTTTGTCGGATAACCTGTGATCCGCCTCGTTTTTCGTCCATTCTTCCTTAAGATTATCCAATGTTTCGATCTCATCGGTAGAGAGCTCTCTGACAGAGTGATAATCAGAAAGCGTAAACCTCCCACTCGAGAATAAATCTAAATATGAGATAAGATTCCGCAGGAATTTGAAAGCAACCATTGCACTGGTATCAGTCATCATCCCTGATCGAGTTACCATAAATTCGTGCTGTTCGTCAAGGAATCCCTGTAAAGCCTGAGGAGCAACATAAGGCATATTTGGGTCGCTCTTGATGACATTGAAACGAACATTAAATGCGACCTGTCCTCCATCGATCCTTATTGGTTCTACTGACATACGGTTATAAATAATAGTTTTGAGCGTCTTCTTCAGTTTATTTAAATAAGGCTCTGCGTCATCTTGCCTTTTGTTTGCGATGTAGTTGAAAGCTACTTTCAGATGTAATTCGATGATGGTTTTCCATTGTTCGGCAATATCATTCACGTCCACCTTCTCTTCATGCAATAGCATTGCTACTTTGTCAATATATTCGGCATTTGCTAGGGGAATGAGGCATTCTAACCACCTTGCTGGGTAGCCTCTTCTCTCACTGCTTCTGCAAGTTGAGAAACTACTTAATCCGGCCCTGAGAGGGTTGAGATAGTCGTTTTTCAAATATTGTAGTGCGTCCTCAAATTTATAAGGGAGGCAAACGACCCTTCCTTCAAGTGAAGAAGGTATCTTAGATTGCGGATCGAAATATCTAAGCTTGTTTTGATAGATAAGTCCTGCTTGAGGATCAACAAGCATGACAACGAGTTCCGGGTTCCCTCTGGCAGCATCAAATAAGATTTTCAACAGATGATCGTCTCTAAATGAATAACCTATCACAATTAGCACCCCGCATTTGTGCAGGATGGTTCTAAAACGAGTTACAAGTTCTAATAAAGGCTCCTCGTAGCCTGTTTTTTGCATTGGGTATAACATGAGGCTCTCAGCGCGTTCACCAGTTATCAACTTAACGCTTGATTCATCCGTCATAATCGGGAGTTTCATATACCCCGCCTGATCGCTTCTGAACCAGATCACGGAACCATGCATCTTGAATAGCAAAATATCAGCATCAGCTCGTTCGAAAACCGCTGGATTCCAATTGATATCAAAACCATCCTGGTATTGAAGCCGATACATGGTACAGAATTGTTCGACACATGTATCGTAATTCAACGAGAATATTTTAAGCGGTCGATTTTCTTCTACGAAACCGAGTAAAGGTTCAAGGTAGCGAATCATGGTTTGATCATGGATAATCGCTTTGTTCTTGATGAAATCTTTGAGGTCCTTAACGATCGGATATTTATCAGAATAACCTTCAAGAACGAACTCGGCGTTTTGGAAAAAACGTAGTAATGGCTCTTGATCTTTTGTGTCTAATTTTGTAAGAGTATCTAACAGTAGTTCAACGTCAATGTCTTTCCCGTGCCAGGATTTCAATATCTCTATAATCTTCTTAACTGTACTTCCAAGCTCGTTCAACCGCGTCGCATTCTCAAATTCCTTGACAAATCGGAACGTATCAGGTACTCCTGCGCATACTGATGCCCCGGCACCAAACAGGAAAACTGTTTCAGGCACTACCCCTTTATTTTCCATCTGATGAATGCCCCCTATTATTTGTTGATGACTTGAATGTCTTTGATCCGGCCGAAATCCTCTTCGAGCAAACAGAACCCGAAAACAGAGCACGAACGAAAAGCACGGTCTACTGACAGAATGTAAGTCAAGGTCTAGCCTTTCAAGAAAGCCCGTGAGCCACGGAACAGCCTGAGATTCGTTTTAGGGCATATTATACCACTCACGATAGGCCCGGTTATTGCTTTACAGGTAAGACGTTTTTTTTAAGGCTTAAGGCTGAGACCAGACAGGGTGTAAAACATGCTAGTTCTTCGGAGTGTTCAAAATGACTTTTTGTTTGACAATGAAGCTGGAAAAACACGCAAACGAACCTTAACAACTGAACACGAAAAGCCTTGACCTGAACGCTTGCCCGAAAGGGGGAAAGCGTGAGTTCAAGTGTAACAGCGTTAGGGGAACACAGCCGGCCTGGGGGTTTCTGTAGCCGGTGTCACAGGGTTTGGATGCTAAAAGAAAGGCAAGGCGTTTGCCGATGGTGCGGAAAGGTCGCCACCTGTCAGACCACTAAGACAAGCGCCTTGCGTAGCTTCAAGTCTAATCGAAGCTCAAAACCAAAGCAAGCCGATCCATCCGGCAACGGCTATGACCACTTAAGCGGCAACTGGCTTACCTTCTATACCGTCGCCTCGAAGTTCAGTCACAAGGCCAAACCGGATGAACGGGATGACCTTCTCCACGACATCATCATTACCCTTGCCGACGTGGAACGGAACAACGGACACAATCCGTTCACCGAAGCGGCGATGTACCGCATCGCCAGCCGCGCCCAAGCCCTGTACTGGCGGAAGCGTTACCGGATGGACAACGGCCTTACCTGCGGGGATTGTAGCAAGGTACAACGGCGGAAGTGTAAAGAGGACTGGCTGTTTGCGGCCTGCCCCAAAGCGGTCAAGCTCGAAAGTCTCAATAAGCCGGTTACGGACGACGAAGGCAGTACCACCGAACTCGGCGATCTGATTGCCGACGACAGGGCATTGGACCTCGATGCCTGGCTGGATGCCAATACGTTCTTGCTCCAATGCCCTGATAGGCTAATCGCCATCGCCGAAAAGCGGCGGGACGGGCAGTCTTTGACGCAAGTTGAGCTAAACTACCTTTGCCGGTTTCGGAAACGGGAACAAAAAAGACTGTTTGAAGGTGTTATAAATCAGGCCAATTTCGCAACTAATACAGTGGGAGCTTCGGCTATGCCAGCGGTTTGCGGGTAGCTAGGAGCTTACTACTAGGCGAAGCCGATGGAGTTGCCCACCTATCGGATAGCAAGAGGGGGTCGGACAATCGAACAACTGAATATCGAGGGCAAGCGTTCAGGTCAGGGCTTTTTAGCGCACAAGGCGGTACTGGTCAACGCCTTATCAAGAGCACTCGCCGAAAGGGCGATGTTTCTTGACCTCACTATCGGGCGGAAAGGCTTTCTCACCTACCTTAAGTCTTTAGGCGGGTCTAACATCGTCAAGATTGTCCCGTCTAACGGCGATGCCAGCGTATCGCGGGTCGCCGGAAAATGCCTCAAGGTGGTCTGCGGAAGTAGCACCAGCTACCTCGACAACATGGCCTGGGTCGGCGAAAAGACACCCCTTACCCTGTGCGACATCAGGGTAAGCCCTAGAAACTCGGTCAGCCCCAACCTCGGCGCGATAGAGCTATCGGATGCCCTTTCAAGGGTATTGCCCTTCACCTCGGATGAGACAAGCCGCCCCATTCTCCAATGCGTTCTCTTTCGGGTAAAAGACGGCAAACTAACCCTTGTAGCCGCCGACGGCTACCGACTCGCCGTGTTGAGCCTACCCTTCGACGGGGATGAGGGACAGGTGCTCGTTAGCCGCGATGAGCTTTCCGGCGTCACCGGCGCACTTCGTCGGGCTAGGCGGGTCAGGCTGTCGCTTGAACAAAACGGCGACAAAGACCCGATGAGCCTAGTCCTCGACACGGAGCTAATCCGCTACACGTGGCGGGGATGCGGCGGGAGTTTCCCGGACTATGAGAAGCTCATACCCGCCGAAACTAACACCCGCGCCAGCTTCGACACCAACGAAGCGATGAAGGCGGTAAGCACGCTTAAAGTCGTCGCCAACGTCAGAGCCTACGCCTTAGACCTCGCCATCGGGGACGGCAAGGTAGTCGTCGCCAATACCGATGACAGGGGGACGGCGGAAATACCCGCTGACACCACCGGCGAGCCGATCAAGGTAAGACTTGACGGCGGTTATCTCGCCGAAGCTCTCAGGGCTTGTGGCGGGATGGTCGAGCTTAAGGTCAAAGACGCAAGGTCGCCGATGCTTTTCACCGCGCCGGACTATGAGTTGGTGGTCATGCCGATGCTTCTGCCAGAAGCCAAGAAGCCGGCGGACACGGCCAAGACCGCCGAACCCGCAAAGGCCGACACTGCACCGCCGCCCGCCGAACCCACCGAGCCGAAGGCCGAGACAGTCGAGGCCGTTGCGCCGGAAGCAACAGCCGAGCCTGTACCCGCCGAGGAAGTCGCCCAAGCCGTCGCCGAGGCCGAGGCCATCACCAAAGCCGAGAAGCCGAAGGCCAAGAAGCATAGCAAGGCGAAGGAACCAGTCGCCGTAGCCTGAAAAACCTGAAAACTGAAACGCTTGAACTCGCAAAACAGCCGCACATAAAGAGGTGTCAAAGCCTCTTTTTGTGCTTTCTTTTTGTAAGGGGGATATTCCTGTCCCATCGCGGCGGGAACATCCCCCTTTCGTTTTGATGAACGGGCAATCCAATCACGAAAAAGGAAAATATGTAACGAAGGGAATGAAAATATGGACGCACTATTGTTAATCAATCCTACCATCCCATTAGGCCAGGTGGTGGCCACCCGGGGAGTTTTCGCCTTGGCTGGTGAGAATTCCATGTTTGCCGAGTTCATGCGCCGTTCCCTGAACCGCCATGCTAAAGGCGACTGGGGCGACCTTGACGAAGCCGATAAGCAGGAGAACGATCTCAGCCTTAAAAATGGCTTCAGGCTGCTTTCAGCGTACACGGCCGCGGGATTGCCCAAAATTTGGGTGATCACCGAGGCCGACAGGTCGGCGACGACGATCTTGTTCCCGGACGAATACTAGCCCAGACAGTCCCTGTCCGTCGGCACAGGGTCATCAATGCCGGCAAATAGAAGGGCTACTGTGCTCGAATTGGAGGTAGAACTTTGCCAATCAAATGGAGTGCCCTTAAGGTGAGCGAAGCGATGGACATGGTCGAAGAATTCATCGCTCTGGCTGCCGAACCGTTGGAACAGGCCAAGCTCGTTGCGATCGCGGCCAAAGCTATTGCCGATATTCCGCAATACATCGACGAGCGTTTGTCTCACCTTACTGACAGTATCGGACGCGTCGACGATATTAAAAGCTCGATAAAGGCAGTCCGCGAGTTACTGCCCAGCGGAGCCATAGCAGAAGAACAGCAGCGGATCGAAAGCGGCGACCAGCTCGCTCTGGTAGCCTGACGATTACTGGAATAAAAATCAACAGGCTGTACACACACCAAAAAAGAGTGGGCTTTTGCTCACTCTTTTTTTTCGATCATGCGCTATCGATCAGAATGATTATTCAACTCGGGTGGACCCGTCATTTAACATACCAGCTTGGCTGATGATTTGTAGCCTTGCCGCCTCCAGCAACAAATTTTAATTTAATGCCATACTCTTTCAGTTCTGCTACATGTAAGCGTAGTTCTTCTCCGCCAATAATCCAAAGTGCTCCGGCTTTTTCGCGAAGATCAACAAATGGAATTGCGTTATCCTCGAGGTATTCGATGATGTCAAAAGATGCTGGTTTGATACTTTTGGATTCACTAGGTGCTCCTTCTTTATCATCTCCTTTCTTCATCGGAAGGTAGTTAGCGAGTTTACGGCTCCTGGAGGGATGACGAAGCCTGCGAAGAGCTTTAGCTTCTATTTGCCTTATTCGTTCCCGTGTCAAGTCAAAAATGATACCTATCTGCTCCAAGGTGTGTTCCCTTTTATTACCCAACCCAAATCGCAGCATTATTACTTCTTTCTCGCGAGGTTTAAGCGTACCTAACACCTCATTTATGGTGGACTGCAGCGATTGCTGAAAAGCTTCTTCAACCAACTCTTCAATTTGCCCCCCATCGTCAGCAAACGAGGGACTCGTTTGATCGCACGAATCTAATGAAACATAAGTGCCGAAAAGCTGAATTAGGTCTTCAGCCTCTTCTGTTTTACATTCCAATTTCATAACAATTGACTCTATAAGGTTAGGGCAGACAATGCTATTGATACATTGATCACAATAATGCTGTGTAACAACTTCATGAATCCTATAAAGTTTATCCTTTATATGTACAGGGTAATATACAAGTGGGTTGGGTCCGGGCGCCGCACGCATAATATTTTGTCTAACCCACCATGGAGCATAGATGGAGAATTTATCATGAACTCCAGGTTCGTACTTGTCCAGTGCCGTGATGAGGCCAATAGCACCTTCTTGAATCATGTCAGCAAGAGGTAGTGAGTATTGTTTGTGATGCCACAAGGCGGCCCGGACAACTGTTTTCAAATACATCTCTACGATTCTACGCCTGGCAAAAGGATTGTTATTTAACGCCTGTGGGATCAATAATTGCCATTCCCTATGTTGGGGCGGCTTAATGAGGCGAAGCTCTTCGATAAAGTATGATAGGCTTGGGTCGATTTCCATGACCTCTTCGAATAGTTCTCTATAGTTGATTTTACTTCGGTCATACCCGTCATCAGATACCGCAAGAAGATCATTTAAATCATCACGAATAACTACTCCAATTGAAAGAAGATGATCACAAAGGCGTTCCACTCCATCAAGCGGAAGCGAATGCTTGCGAATCGCAGCTAGAACCGCGTCCTCAGAAACATAGCCTTGTTCTTGATGTAGTTGAATTAGCTGATTAACAATCTCGTCAGGGGGAATTAAACTAGCCACTATTCCGCCTAGCTTCGGGCCAGACGACATAGATCCAATATATTGTCTGTGCTAACCAGTTTATTGTACCGGTCATCAAACTCTTCGATAAAGTCGTATAAGTTTTTCAGATAATCGTCTTCGTTATTAGCAGTTGCTATGAGCTTTTCATACAAAATATCGACACCGCCCAAGACATAGCGCTCGTATAACTGTTCATCCTGCAAGGCCCGCTCACTTCCATAATGCCTAAAAGCTTTATCTATTCTTTCGTCTAATTTACCTTCATAGCTTTTATCCAACAGAAGAATCAACCTGTATTGAAACATTAAATCCTGATATGCTTTAAGAAGCTGCTCCGGGAAGATCTTGGTTGTTGAATCAGATTTGTCTAATTCTGCTGTGCTTCCATAGAGAAATCCCACAATTGGTGCAACAAGATAGACATCGAGGTTTCTGGCAAACAATTTAAAATTATCCTTACCAAACCCGGCAGTAAGTTTGATTACTTTATCAGCGTGTGAACCCCTAAATGAGTATTCTTTGTCAAACATGTCACTACCTCGTTATTAAATAAGTTTCGTATTCATTCTTTTTGTCAAAAAGATACCTTTTACCAACTTTGGAGGCCATATGCGCTTCAGCAAGTTCACCATCGGTATCTTTGATAAAAAATATCACTTGCTCAGCAACTTGGGGCAATACGTCACATACAGTTTTTATCCGCGTTTTATCGAAAGATGAAAGGGGAGCATCCATTACAAGAGGATAAGGTTCACAAGAAACGAGTTCGTTTTCAGAGGCTCGCCTTTGCCGAGCCATTTTTGTGACACCAGAAATAAAAGCAAAGATGACTGAAATACTTTGGCCCATTGATGCCTCTATTTCATCATGGTATCCTTCACAGTCGATGGCGTTAATTTGTATGTTGTATTTTTCATCGATGGACAGTGAAAGGCCTCCGTTATATATGGTCTTAAATATGTGGTTCACGTTATATTCTAATTGTTCTCGAGTCTCTGCTTCCTTTTCCGTGTAGAGAGCGCTCAGTATGTTGTACATATACTGGGCGTAAGCCTTATAGATTTCGATCTTTCGATTATTTTCATCTTTTAGGGACAGTTCATTTCGCTCAGTATTACGCCTATCCCTATTCATTTCGCACCGCCCTTTTTCGCGGTTTAAGTTATCTCTTTCACTTTGAAGGTCCCTCAATGCCTTTTCGTATTTCATCAGATCTTTTTGGAGTTCACCGACATTGATCATCCCTTGAAGCTTTGTCTCTATTAATACGATTTGCTCCTCGGTCGAAGAATAATCGTTATCGTTTTCACGTACGAGCGCATACTTCTCCGCAACATTTTCATAAAATAGATTGCTTTGCTGGCTCTTTAATTCGCAGTCCCTGACAAATTGGCCGATAGTACTTCCTAAGGATTGGGGAGGAATGAATTCTAACACCTTATTAAGGGCTTTATATTCAGGGTTGCCAAATTCTATTTTATTGTCGCACAAACATATGCCTCGTTTGATTAGGTATTCGATAGTGCGAGCGTGGATATCTGGTATTCCTTTATCAAGCTTCTGAGCTTCAGATAATTGTTGTAAGGCATCTCTCATTAATTTTTTTGAAAAATAGCTGGGCGCATGTAGGTTGAAAAATTTTAATAGTGAAGAAGTGTTCGTTGCTTTAGATAGTATTAAACTTTGGAGCCGAATTTTCAAAGTATCCTTTTCTTTTGCGAGCCTTATGCTGTCCTCGTTTAATTTAATCTTCTCTTCGAGTACAGCGCATTTATCTCGTGCTAAGATATCTTCTTTATCAATCTCTTCAATACGGCTTTCGATTTTCGATAAAGAATCGTTTAATTCCTGAATCTCCCGGGTATATTGCGCGATCTTATTGTCACTCCTGGTATCGTAGCTTTCATCGTAATTACGGAGTACTGAGGCTTTCGGTCCTCGACCCTTAAGGTGATCTAGGGCAGCGGCGATGGCACTCAACCCCAACAACCCCTTGACGGCTTGGGCGAATTCTTGGCTTTTGCCTTTACGAAGCTCTTTGCTCATGGTGCCGATACGTTCACCGTCAAAGAAGAAATATCTTGAAAGCTCCTTCGGCAGGAGCTCTTTCATCGTCATTTCCGTCTTTAGCTCATCAACATATTCTCGTTGGCCATCTTTATTCTTGTAGGCAATTACGAAAATCGGCTGGTTGGGCCGTTTGATAATCCCAGCCCCGTCCTTCTGATACCTTTGTTCTCGTATTATGGTGTACTCTACTCCGTTGTGTTCAAGTGCCAATTCTGCTTTGACAGTCTCTTCAGTATTGGGTAGCATCGCCGATGCTGTTGCTTTGCATAACATCGACTTATCTTCAAAATCCGTATCCCCATATAAACACCAGGTAAAAGCTTGGGCAAACGTCGTTTTTCCGGATCCCATTACTCCCATTATAACTGTCACATTTTTTTCTGGGTCAACTGAAAAATAAACCGTCTGATCCCCTCTGAACTGTCGAAAATTCCGTAATTTTAACGATTTTAGTAGCACTTCGCTTCTTCCTCAATCATTTTCTTAATCAGTTTTACCATTTCAACATCGTTATATTGCCTGGTTTTTATATTAACTTTTTCTTTCATGATCAGCTTACGAAGTAAGATGTCGATTTTCCGAGTGTCTATTTCTACTCCATTCACTGTAACAATTTCGCCATTATTCATAGGTTAACTCCTCTTCGTAACCGTATTCTTTGTCTTGTATTCGGTAAACTGACTTGATTGAGTCGATGATTGATTGAGCTTCGATCATATTCATGGCAATACTCGCGAAATCTTCAGCTCTCTTTGTTTCGCTTTTGACCAACGCAAGATCCCTGTTCACTTGGGCCTGAGTGAGTGATGGGACTTGATCGAGCGCTCTTGGGAGTGTGATGAAGTCGAATATTTCAGCGTGATCCTTTCCTTCTGCTAAACGCAACACACGTCCACGCCTCTGAATGTATTCTTTTGGATTAGTAGTGCTCGCAAGAATGAAAGCGATCTTAATATTCGGGATGTTTACACCTTCATCAAGGCATTTAATGGCAATCAGCGCTTGAAGGGTTTCTCCCGCAGCGAATTCCCTTTTGAGACGAGCACGCTCTTCAACATCCTCTTTAGATGTGAATTGAGACACGTTCATATTCAGTTTGTTCCCAAGTAGATCCGTGACGACATCTATTTGGCGCAAATCCTCATCATCAACCGGAGTAGAATCTTGATTTTCAGCAAGAATCTTTGTAGCCCCACAGTAGACTAATATATGATTATCGTGAATATATGGCGATATGCAGTATCCTAGTTGTGTTATTTTATTCTCCGCGCCCGCCACAAGACGGGCTCGCGCCAAAGTAAGCATTTTCCCTCTTTCGCTCAACGTAGTCTTGCCGTCTTTTCCCTTGACTACACACTTTCCGATCTCGTAAGTGAGCTCAGAGTACTTATTCAATTCTCCTTCGCTGAGTGCGGTAATAACGGGATAGTATTTATAATTCGTAAGCTTTTTTTCCTGAATGGCTCTTTCTATCGGATATTCAATACACTTTTCGCCGAAGTAAGAATAGAGAGCAGAAGTACCTTCGATATCACGATGACGTTCGAAAGTCGCAGACAGAGCTAAACGAAAAGGAAAAATCTCACTCAACAACTGACTTAACGCCGTGGCCCCGAAATTATGTGCCTCATCAACTAATAGCACGGCGTTGCTACGGATCCTCTGGACCTGTTTCTGAACAAAATCAGACGCGAATGTTGCATTAGTACAAATAAAACAAAAGAACTCTTTATTATTTACCTTTATTTTTTGGTCTCTAATGGCGTTGTCCAACCGGCTCTTCCAATCTTTTTGAGAGGAAGCGGAATAGCCGATTATGGGATCAACATTGAACTGCAACAGATCTTCGACCCACTGCTCAACGAGATGTTGATACGGACACACTATGAAGATTGCCAGGTTACCGGAGACAGCTTGACTAAGCCTCGCTAGCGCTCCGAGTCCTGTATAGGTTTTCCCGGTGCCGGTCGCCATATCAAAAATGCCTTTATATCCGCGCTTTTCCCATTCGTCGATAGCCATTTTCTGATAATCATGCAATTCGACTTTGTGGGGTATGACCACGCCCAAGCATTTCATCTTGGAGCGTTTTTGAGAATCGACGAATCCATTTAACTCTAGCTGTTCAGCATCGAAGTTAGGTGGATACTTTTTATAGCGTTCGATTATTTCCCGTTTCAACTCAGGAAATGGTATTATGCGAACATTTGGTTCGCAATCATTCCAAATAGATATAAAAGCTCTCTCTTTGGCTAGAACACGATCTGGCTCTCTCCAAGAGCAAAACACATCGATGGCTTCATAATTGACTTTAATTCCTGATACAGATTCATTCATGGACCCTGAAAAAGCTACTTTGTTCCCTAAGGCGTCAGTGAAGATGCCCATCTTTTCATGATAAATCCCGGTATTATTAGCATCTTCCACGAACGCGATTTTAATATCGAGAGTATCATTGGCAATCAGATGGGCCAAAATATTTAGTCGTTCGAGTTCATAATCGTTTCTTGCATTCTGAAGTTCACGTAGTACAGCCTGTTTTACGATCTGTTCTCTAATCTCGTAGCCTTTTCGGATAGCACAAATATCTTCGTCTGATAAATAAGGTGAAGCTACCAGCTGAATCTTACCGCCATTTCTTACTAGGCCTGATATTCCTTTTGACACTTCCACAAGTGCTGAAGAAGAAAAAAAACCGACGGCTCGTTGGTATAACGTAGCCGCCGACAAAAGAGGAATGTAAAACTCATTCGAGATATCGTCGAGAAGTGAGCGATACTCTTTTTTTATCAGGATATCTTCAAAACTCATGATACATTCTACTCGACGATTTAGAGCAGATCTTCCTCACAAAAGCCTGGTCCTTTAAGAGGTTAGACTACAACGTACATACTAGACATGGTCGTTCCCAACTGTCATCCTCCAATATCTCCGCAAGCGTGATGTGCGCGACAAGGTTGCGTTCCATTCGGCGGGCATGTTCGGTTTTTATCGTCGCAACTCTCTCGGGGCGAGACAATTCTTCTAGACTCTCGTTGTCGCACCAGGTGAATCGCCGGCCTGAACTCTCATCATATTTTTCGTATTGGCTGGCTAACTCAAATAGGTGGGGATGATGCTCGAGAAGCCCAACCCATTCGATCTTCTGCTGGAAGAAACAAAAAAAGCAGCCTGATCTTGAACGCCACGTCCGATATTGTGGCATTCCTATTCCAGATTCTTCGAGGATCCGAACGATATCGGGATAGCCGAGACCATCTTCCTTAAAAGGAAAAAGCGCCTTGATGTTCGGCTTTGTTGAAATATAGCCTTCTCTGTCTTCATCAGCGCGGATTCCAACGTAACTGGTGACAGCAGAATCTCCCACATATCGTTCAAACGGGTGCAATTTAAGATGCCGGGTACACCAACGCATCCTGGACGATGGAAGATAACCACGGAAAATCTCTAGCCAGTGGTCAAACCCCCTGCCATCCTTTAATGTGACAATCGTTTTTCCTAAAATGCCTTCTAGCCGCGCCAGGTATTCATAAGTTTCGGGTAGTTCTTTCTCCGTGTCGCAAAAGACGTACTCCATCCCAGGCACTTTGTCTCGCATGTAGATCGCGAGCGCCGCGCTATCTTTTCCACCGGAAACACACAGAATATGACGCACTAGCCTGCACCTCTAATTCGGCTTACTATGTGATAAGGTTGGCTTACGCCTAAATGAACGCTCAGTTGGCTCGCGTTCAGATGATACAGCTTGCCGCGCGACTTCGGCAACTGCCCCCAGCCATACCTTCGTATCGACATCCGTTGCGTATTTCCGGATTATCTCCTTAGCAATACGTTCAGCCTTCCTTTTTTCGGAGTGAGTCAGTCTAACGATGCCACGGACACCCTCAACATCTTTTTTATCGATGGTGACCAGATATCCAGCATCGCTATCCTGTAGACTTGCTTTTAAATCCAACATCGACTCAATGGATCGAGCTTTAGTCGAGAGCTGGGCAACGAGTCGAACAAAAGACTCTTCTTCTGCTCGACTCCAGCGATTAGGTGGTTGGCCAACAATCCCCGCAGCTATGGATTCAATGAACTCCATAGGTGGTAGGTTCGTATCGATAGCCCGGTTTATCACGATGCGAAAACCCGGATCTGTCACATATTCCGACAATATTGAAGCCCGTTTAGGAATTGAGGTTCTCCAATTCATATCGTTATTGGAGATATCGAAGACTTTAAATATGCTGCCCTTAATCCGCTCGATTAATGCTGGATAGCATGTGATAAGTGATTTGAACGCGCTATTGAGAGCATTAAAGAAATTTTCGATATTATCTTGGTTATTGTTAGACGGTTGCATCTCAAAAGGTATACAATCCAAAGCAACGGGTAATTCGACAAAAAGTAGCCTTTCGGGACTTTTAGCTCGCATAATTACATCCCGGGCGACAATTGCCGGTCGTGGTAACGCCTGGGTTATCTCCGTATAATGGTTTAGTGTGGCCATTCGGGCGTAGAGTGAACGCACCACCGGTAGGAGATGATTCCCAACTCCGAAGCCTCTCGAAAATCGTTCGACAACTGCAGCGCGCTCTCCACTCACCTTAAAACTTACAATAGAAAAATTCTTTGGATTGCGAATTAGGCGCTCCATCACGGGTGGTGTCAGATCGGGAATAAAGTGGTCTGTCTCATATAAGGCCATCGTCGTTGAATTGGCATGAAAGCATGCATAGAAGAGAACTGGAACGAAACCATCCGCGACACCAAAGGGCGGATCGCATAATTCGGTGAATAATGAATCTAGGGGTTTTGGTCGGAGCGAGTCCGAGCTAGAGGCGTCTACGACATGATCCCATGCTTTTTGGAGTCCTTTGTCTTTATGACTTGGTCTGCCAAATTCCCACTCGTCGGAGCTATTCTTGCGGTGAATCTCACTTTGTTTGAGAACGGATTCGTAGATACTTCGTTCAGGTGGATGGCCGCTGAGCCCGAGCCGTTCTTCTCTGCTATGTACCATCATCGCTTCGATGAGGTTTCTCCGGGCCGCGGCAGTAGCAGTAGATAACGACCTACGATTAATCAATTCGTTTTGGATTGTCGGGGCATAGGGGTAAATCGCGTCAGCAGCCCTTGAAACAAGCTCGGCGAGGGCCTTGCCGGAAATAATGTTTTGACGTTCTCCTCTCCAGAACACTACCGCATGCCTGTTGGGGGTTGTAAAAAGCCTGTTCCATTCAGATCGAAATGCGATACTTGCTTCAAGTTGGCGCTCTCCAAGTTCCTGCCTTGCCACCCGATCTCCAGAAAGTCCGGGTGTATTATGCTTAACCCAATTGAGAGCAGCGACATCACGAGCGGCATCAATCAGTTGATCTGTTTCTTTTGCAATAATCACGATTGAGGCTTCGTGTGTCACTGTCTTGAGATGACTCTCGGTCGCCATATGCTGTTCATCAGTCTCTACAAGGCAACAAATAACGTGACCGTCTGCCGAGTCCTTGAGTTTAAGTGCCTTCTCTAGGTCTAACTGTCCAGTAGGGATTACTGAAAATATCCTTGTCATTCCTTTGACAAATGAATGTCTTCGAGCAACGACTGATTGGGCCGGGCAGAGTTCCTTAGCGACAAAAAGGGAAAGTGATCGAGTGGGGATTGATTGATAAGCAGTGGTCAATCGTTCTCCAATGTCGACGTCGCTGCCTTCGTAGAGTCGATAGGAACTACGAAATCTCCGGTATACAACCAGGCGCCTCGTTTCAAAGGCGTTCAAAGCATTTCTTAATCCTTCTGCCTTGAATGCTTTGGAGACAAGCGCCAATTCAAGAACCTCATATGAGGCAGGCAAACGTGAGGAGTCTCCAACTAGATTGAGAATGGCGATACTTTTAAGCGTGGCCAACTCAACCTCTGTGGAATTACCTAAACGTGCGAGCGTATCCTCTGTCTCACTCCATGCCCGCGTGACTTGGAGACTCGGGGCTCCCCCAATCAATGTGTGAAAGCAGTAATCGTAAATCTCAGGCAATCGAAGGAATGGAGGATTGTCAGGTTCGAATGTTTGGTTTTGAAGCCAGGTAATCAGAGAGAAAGGTTCATCTGCCGAAAGAAAAGAAAACAAGGAACGCTCGTTTTGACCAAAACGTCTGAAGAGCGTTGGAAGTAGAAGTACCACAATAGGATGTAATGGATAACAGGCGACACAAAGGTTTTCAAAATCTGTCTCAGATCCGCGCGGGGCGAAAGAGGAACAAGCACGGGCAATATCGCAAATATGTCGGTTATTTCTTATCTCGTCGCTCCTGTTCCCATTCATAGCGGCTGCTGTGAGCTGCAATGCGTCCAGACCGTCAAGCGAACAGGGTACGTCAAAGAAACGCTGCTGGACCTTACTCCATTCCTTCTGTTGCCTCCTACCAAGTCGAGATGCGTATTGAGAAAACTGCTGATGAAGTATGGTAATAAACCACAATGGGTTGTCTTGACACCGGGATGCAGCCTCAGCCAACTCCTGAAGCACATTGATGTCATTCTTTTCCGGATTTAGTGCTGCGTGTTCGAGGAGTTTGCCGAGCTCATCGATTATTATTATCAATCCCCGGGAATGGTCTCGTGTCTTGGCCAAACCAGCTAATGCTTCGAACAAAGCTACTATCTGGCGGGTGCTCGGTTCAGGCGAATTTAAAGTTTCGCCGTGATCAACCGATAAGGCTTTCAAAAGCGTTTGCCGTCCTGATAGTTCAAGCGATCGTTTCAGGCTCCTTACGAGGCAATTTGCAAGGTTCTCTCTGCCCCCAGTAGCTAAGACCGTAACGTAACCTTCGCCATCAGGTGGGAGCAGTTTATCAGCGAGTGCCCCTAATACGGGACGAGCTTTTTCCCTAAGCCCATTTGTCTGGTGTTGTTCCTGTATTTTCGCGAAAAACAGAGCAAGGGCGGATTTTCCAGAACCATATGGCCCCGATATGCATTGAGATCGGTATGCAGGATCTTCGATACCTCGGCTAAGTAGAGAAAGTGCAGCTAATGCGCTGCGAGTTACTATGTACCCATCAGCTGCGTCTTTACTATGGAAATCCCTTTCTAGGTGAACCGACCTTAGGAAACGGGGGCGAAGTGAAATTTGATGGATAAGTGGAGTGTTACTTACTTCCATAGTAAGCCTCCAAGAAGCACATAGAATTCAATGGTGCGGCGTGTTCTTTTATGACACTTCGGGTCAAAGGAGTATCAGAAAATCGATAAGCGCCTCCACTAAGTGACTCTAGCTGATCTAAATAAGACAGCACAGAATCTTCATCGAGTTTGAATACTAAAGACGGGCTGCCTTCAGAGCTGATGATATCATGGACCTCCAGGGTATCTCTGTCACCGGCTTTAGTTTTCCAGAACTCAATAAGGGAATAGGTAAAAATAGCGGCAGGTAAAGAGTTTTTTGGCCCAACCCGGAAACGAATCCTTTCTCCGTCTGGTTCTTGTAGGAGAAGGCCTAAACTGGTGAGCGGGCATTCTATTGGATCATCACCGAAGGCTGGATTACTACCACGTTCAACGTATGTATGGATAAAGCAATCGATGTCTCGCTTAATTGTTGAATCAGAGATATCCATCCAACCTAGGGTCTGGAGATGTCTGGTCAAGGATTCTACCATGGCTGCTCGGGTGAACGTATATTCAAAAAACCTGTTAAATGCCCAGTACCAAGTCGCTGTTCGGGTATTAGTGCAGGCAAGCTTCCAATGCAGTAGCCATAATGTCGCATCGTCCTCCAGATAAGGGTCCCATCCCCCATCAGCCAATAGTTTGTTTCCGATATCTGAAGGCAATAGACGTCTCCCCCGAGATCCGCTCTCTTCTTCGGCAATTTCTGTTGCTAGGCACCAATATCGAATGGAGCGAACCATATTTTTCCCAACCCCCAGGGTCACGATGGCATCGTCGTTTTGGAATACTTCGGGATTTTTCCGGACACCATCCAAGCCTTTTTTAAGCCATGAATATCGGAAGGCGAACGTCTCGTGACCAGAAAAGCATTTTTGAAACGGTATCTGTAGTTTATCACCGGGATTGATTATTTGAACAGCTGCCATATTTGCCTTCCAAACATTAAACGATCGTTTTGACACTCTCGGAACGTTTTTCGGATGCGAACACCCATTCGTCTATCTCATTTCTCCTGAATTTCCACAGGCGACCCAATTTGTGTGCGGGAAGACCTTTTCGTTCAATCCACTTGTATAGGGTGTCTCTTTTAACTCCGAGGTAGTTAGCCACCTCATCCACCGACAGCCAACGATTTTCCATAGTTAGACTCTCAAACAAGCTCGGTATCACTGGAAGACATTCTAGGAATCATCCAGTCCTACGCGGTCGCCGTAATTATAAGTTGACGCGCAATTTCAGTCAATACCTATTATATTGGCATTACTATGAGTATATACTGTTATATTGTGATATATCGGACACCCAAGCCAAATTAGGATAGCTCCGTAGAATGTTCAGTCCCCCCCGTTTTGCAAAGTACGTTTTACTGATACAATCGGAGCATGAGTACCAGGTTACCTGTTGGAATAAATCCTTCGGCGCTATGCTTCGACGGAGAGAGTATTTGGGTAGCCAATGCTGGCAGCAACAGAATCACAAAGCTACGAGCGAGTGACGGAAGTATTGTTGGGAGTTATCCGGCGGCCGGTCGACATCCCTGTGCCCTTTGTTTCGATGGAATGTCGATTTGGGTGGCCAATAGCGGTAGTAATTCTGTCTCGAGACTGCGCGCGACTGATGGAAGGTTCCAGGGGAGTTATCCAATTGAAGGTCAGCACCCTTGCGCTATTTGCTACGATGGCGCAGACGTTTGGATCGCTAATTATCTAAGCGAGTCCGTATCGAGGTTATCGGCGACTAATGGTAACCTTCGTGGAAATTATCGTATCCCCTCAGACGACGTTCGAAGGAGTAAGCCATGCGCCATCTGTTTTGATGGCAAACATATATGGGTAGCAGACGTCAGTAGAAATAACCTCTATAAGCTTCGAGCGACGGATGGAGCCTTAATGGGGTGTTATGGAGATGGTGAATCAGGATTTCATCAGCCCTGTGCGCTTTGTTTTGATGGCAATAATATTTGGGTAGCCAATAATCATACTGATAGCGTCGCGAAATTGTCGACCGATGATGGACCACATATAAAACATTATTCAGTGGCTCTCTCCGGTCGCCACCGACCAGTTGCTCTTTGCTTCGATGGTCGCAATATTTGGGTGGCTAATAATAAGAGCAATAGCGTCACTAAATTGCGTGCAGGAGATGGAGGCCTATTAGAAAACTACCCAGTCATAGGCATTAGCGCGAAGAACTGTCATCCGCGTTCTATCTGCTTTGATGGGTTAAAAATCTGGGTAGCAAACAATAACGATAGCAGCGTCACAGCTTTCGACGTGGAGAACTAGACATAATCTGAACTCAAATTCCGAACTTAACGGGCAAGCTCAGCCAACATCAAACGCTATCTCAAATACCGGAGTTCTGTCTGTCGTACACCGTAGCCCACCACTTCAGACCCTCTCTCGAGTCAACCCCGGCCTTATCGAGCGTCCTCAATTCTAGAAAACGCCAGATAGAGCGGAAAGTATCTCGCCCGCTATGAATTTTTCCGGTTTCAATGTAAATCTCGGTTGGGTCAAAGTCAGGCTGGATGCTATTTGGCTCTTGATAATCCCGTTGCTGTTTTGGGGGATCACCGATTTCTACGTGCCCTTGATGGGATCGATGTCGAACCTTCAGACCTGGACGATCGCTGGCGCAATAGTTCTTCTTGTTCTGATCTCACTCCTGGCCCATGTCGCGGGGCACGCTATAGCCGCGAAGCTGCTAGGAGACAGCTTACCAAAGAGGACCCCGATTTATTTGATCGCCGAACCTGCGCAAGCTTGGCCTCTTGCCCGAAGCCCCGGCCGGGAGGCTATTTCAGCGGCCGCAGGACCGATAGCAGAAATGCTTCTGGCTGTCGCCGCTTTCATGGTCTGGAACCAGCAGATCAACCCTTATGTAAGCTCGGTGGCCTTATTCCTGGCCGTTTTCAACCTTTTTGTAGCAGTATTCAATTTGATACCGGCTTTTCCTTTAGATGGCGGGCGATTACTAAGGGCGATCCTGTGGGGGCTGTTCGACGCACCGGTTCGAGGCACATGGCTTGCTAAATGGGCGGGCTTCTGGGGGATCATCGCCGTTACCTTTTGGGGGATAGTTCTCATATCTCAACAGGCCAGCCTGGAGTGGCCGGCGGGGCTGATAGCATTTTCTCAAGCAGCATTAATGGCAATTTCCTTTGTCTCAGTAAAAGTCCCACTGCAACCATCTTTTGAAGAAATATCTACACGCAAGCATGGACTGGTGACGTCAGCCAGCCTGGCGGTTCTCTCGATCATGCCTTTGGGAGCTATCACGGTCGGTTTGATGCCGATGAATTACGGACTTTATGCGCCGGGAGTCACCGCACCGGTTGAACCGATGGTCAGGGTTCCCGTTGAATACAGTCACTCTTCAGACGGCAGCTTAATGCTTACGTCTGTCATTCCCCAGGCACCGATCTTATTTACGGAGTGGGTGTGGGGCTGTTTCGATAAGTCTGTGAGGCTGGCGCCGGAGGAAGAAATTTTCCCGCCGAATCAATCGGTCCGTTCACAGGCCGAGGAGGGGCACCACATGCTCTTCGACAGCCAGACCACGGCGACGGTCGTTGGCCTGCGCCTTGCCGGGTATCCGGTCACTGTTAAAAGTGACGGAGTACTGGTCGAATCCATACTGGCCGACAGCCCGGCACACAGCGTACTCTTAGAAGGCGACGTGATAACCGGACTGAACCAGCAACCGGTCAACTCCGTCATCGAACTCCAAAATCTGATGCAGGGGCAAAAGGAGGGCGCTGAAATCCGGCTAACGGTCCTGCGCCGGGGTGTGACGCTGGATGTGCTGGTTGAGACGCTTCCGCCTGCGTTTGTCGGTGGTCCGGTGCGCATCGGGATCGGCGGCGAGACTCACGTGACCGGTTTCACGTTGCCCTTTTCGGTAGATATAACGCCGGAAAAAATCATCGGCGGACCTTCAGCGGGGCTGATGTTTACCCTTGCGGTTTATGACCGAGTCACGGCAGACGACTTGACGAAGGGGTATCGGATAGCTGGAACCGGAACGATCGATATTAACGGGAACGTGGGGGCGATCGGCGGCGTCCAGCAGAAGGTGGCGGCGGCAGAGAGGGCGGGCGCCAGGTACTTTCTAACTCCGGCGGAAAACTTCGCGGATGCTTCAAAAGCGGCCGAGAACATTATCGTAATTCAGGTTAAAACCGCTCAGGCTGCTATCGATTTTTTGAACAGTTTACCTCCGGCGGGATGATCGAACAATCCAGCTCGAAACGGGATAACAAAGAACCTTCCATACAAGCTAACGACGATCAAAAATAATTGTTGTCAAACGATTAACTCAGGAGTATGATTCTTCGAAAGTAAACGTGAGGGGCGATGCCGGGAGATGTAGTTGGGCATGAAAAATCGTCCCTTTCATCTGGCCTCCGGTTTCATCAAAATCCTTTTTGTAACGGTCCTCTGTTTATCATTTTCCATTCCGGCTCATCTCTACGCCGACAGGCAATTTACCATAACGCCAAGTGCTGGAACGGGCGGCATAATCACTCCCCCGAACCCCCAGAACGTGCCCGAGGGGAATAGCAAATCGTTCACGATTACGGCGAACTTGGGTTACCATATCGCGGAGGTGTTGGTGGATGGCGCCTCGGTCGGGGCTGTGGTTTTATACACTTTTACCAACGTCACCGCCGATCATACCATCGCTGCCAGTTTCTCCCAAGATACGCCGCAGACCTTCACCATCACGGCGAGCGCGGGCGCCAATGGAGCGATCGATCCGTCCGGGGCGGTGGCCGTCGCTTCCGGGGGCAGTCAGGTTTTCAATATCACAGCCGGGGCGGGTTTTCATGTAATGGATGTACTGGTCGATGGCGGCTCGATAGGGCCGGCGGTTTCATATACCTTTACCGATGTAATAGCCGATCACACCATTGAAGCAAGTTTTGCACCCGACGTAACACAGAATTTCACCATAACGGCGAGTGCCGGGGCAAACGGAACCATTGATCCGCCGGGAGCTATAACTGTCGTTTCTGGAGGGAGCCAAACCTTCAACATTAACCCCGGAACCGGTTTTCATGTCCTGGATGTGCTGGTTGACGATATTTCAGCAGGGGCGGTGACGTCCTACACGTTTACAAACCTAACTGCAAATCACACTATCGCGGCCAGTTTTACCGCTGATTCCTACACTCTGACCTACACTGCCGGCCCGGGCGGCACGGTCAGCGGCATCACATCCCAGATGGTGAATTACGGTGAGAGCGGGACACCGGTCGCCGCGGTACCCGGCACCGGCTACCATTTCGTCACCTGGAGCGATGGTATTCTTACTGACAGCCGCACCGACGCGAACGTTGTCGCTGATATATCGGTGAGCGCCAGTTTCGCTCCGGACGTTGCGCCGAAACTAACGATCACTCCGACGGCAGGCGCGGGAGGCACCATCAACCCGTCCGCTGCTGTGACAGTGACCCCGGGCGGGAGCCAGGTTTTCGCCATCACCGCTGATGCCGGCTATTATATTTTGGATGTACTGGTCGATGGGGTTTCGATAGGGGCGATGGCCTCTTACATTTTTACCAACGTGGTTGCCGACCACACCATTACAGCCAGTTTTGCCGTAAACACATACACCTTGACCTATACTGCCGATGCTCATGGAACGATAAACGGAGGGTCACCTCAGGTTGTGAATTTCGGCGGCAGCGGCACGCCGGTAACTGCGGCGCCGGACATCGGGTACCACTTCATCTGCTGGAGCGACGGGGTCCTGACCGCAAGCCGCACCGACGCGAACGTAACCGCTGAAATATCGGTAAGCGCCAGTTTTGCCCCGGATATTCACACCGTGGTATTCGATTCACAAGGGGGCTCCGCGATCAGTTCGCAGTCGGTTTCGTACGGCGGATTGGTGGTTTTGCCCACTCCACCCGCACGGGATGCCCATGTCTTCGCCGGCTGGTATAAAGAAGCCGCTTGCACCAGCCAATGGAATTTTAACACCGATATCGTTACAGACAATACGACAATTTATGCCAATTGGACGGCTTCGAGCGGTGGCGGCGGAGACGGGGGGGGATTTGGATCTCAGGTGGTGGGAATCGGGTTGGCGGGGACCTCACCCTTTATGGACGGAAACGGAAAAGTTATCGCTGCCGGCAGTGTCGAGACCTCGGACGGGAACCTCAAACTTGATATTCCGGTAGGCGTCTCTATCTGGAATGCCGCAGGCGCAGCACAGCCATTCCTTACGGCAGCAATTCTGTCCAATCCACCCCCAAGCCTACCCCAGGACACCCTTGTTTCAGCTTATGAGATGGGACCCAACGGAGTTACGTTCACGCCGGCGATATCGATGATATTCCACTACACTGACGATCAGGTGCCGCCCGGTTCCCGTGAATCCGACTTAGTCATCGCCTGGTGGAACGGGTCGACTTGGGTCGAGCTGGCAGGAACCGTTGATACCGAGGCAAAAACCGTCACCGCTTCAGTAAGCCATTTCACCAGTTTCGCCCTGTTTGCTCCGGAGCCTCCCAAATTGCCCTCGCCGATCCTTGCGATTAACACTCCCAGCGGCGGCACATCAACAGCGCAAGGCACGGTGACCGTAACCGCATCCGTCGGTAATCTGAAGTTATTAACCGGCGAGCGCTCCAACGTTCCAGGGGAAGGCCGAATCATTTACTACTTAGACGTAAGTATCCCGATCATCCAGGGCAAATCCGCGTTGACTGCCCCGGGAACTTATGCCGAGGGAACATCGGAATCATATATCTGGGACAACCTGGCACCGGGCAGCCACACCCTGGGGATCCAGCTTATCCAGAATGACGGGACCCCGTTTGACCCGCCGGTGGTTTCAACGATTTCGATCAACGTCCTGGCGCCATCCATTTCAACTTCTGCGCCAGAGGTCCCAAACCTGTCAATTCCGGGACTCAGCGCAGCCGGGTCTACCGGCAGTTTTAACCCGCTGCTCCTCTCCGCGCTGCTTCTACCGGCCACAGTTATGATGATATTCATGCTCTCCAGGAGAGCGGGGACGCAGCCTCGAAGGGTAGTTCCGGTTCCCATCGAGCCATCCGCCCCGGTTTTAAGACCGAAACCAGTGACGATACCCGAAAAGATTGCCCGACAACCAATTGATGCCCCGGTGAAAATTCAGAACCAGCCCGAGACTTCTAAGCAGGTTGAGAAACCTGTTCTCGCTCGGGTAGAAGAACTGGGAGAGTATATTATTCGTTTGCATAATACCGGTTCAGGCGCCCTGTCGGCTATAAGGGATTATATTCAACACACGCCCGAGATCAAGTTGCTGACTTTGAATAACTGCTATTCCGACGTCCAGATGTGCCTAAACGTGAGTAAGGACACCGCGCTGGTGAGTTTTCTTTCCAGGATGCTGATTAACTGCTCTGTCCGAAGGGAAGGGCGCATCATCCTGGTGAACGGCAAGAATTAAGCCGGCTAAAACTCGTAAATAATATTTTGAGGTGGTTTACATGGAAAACATCACTGAAAACCCGAAATTATTTTCTCCGGACCTGCCATCAGTCATAGAACGCGTCAGCGAGAACCTGAGTAAGGTTATCGAGGATGAAGGGGAGCGCATGCGGCAAAAAGTGGGCATGGAAACAGCCCCCATCATTGCCAGGGCCCGTCAGGAGTATAAAGAATTGATGTTCCATTTCCTGGCCGAGCAGGCCGAAACGGTCAGGCAGGAAGCGGCGATGACCTCGATCGATATCGTCGCCAAGGCGATGGAGGAGAAAGAACGCATTCTTGAAGATGCCCGGTTACATGCCCAGATGCAGATCGAATCGTTGATCGCCCTGGAACGGGACCGGGCGGAAAAAGAGATATCCGACCACGTCGCGCTGTCCAAGCACAACGCCGATTACGCTGCTGAAGAATACAAGCAGATCGCCAGGGAAAAGGCGGACCATGAGTGCATCCGGCTCATCGCCGAAGCCCAGGACAAGGCGGAGAATCTCATCATCGAATCGCACGAGCGGGCCAAGCGGCAGGCGTCGGAAGTTGCCAAGGCGGAGGTAAAACGCATCCTCGAGGGCGCCAGGAAAGAAGCCTCCGGGATCGTAGAAGACGCCAGGCAAAGGGCGGAAAACGAATCGAAAGCCCGTCTCGAACGAGCCAATGTCGAAGCCAAGGCACTTGCTTCGAAGGTTGCCAACGAGGCATTGAAAGAAGCCCTGACGAAATTGGGAACCAAGCTCAAAGAATCGTTCGACAAGACTATTTCCGATACCGACGGCAACGAATAGGACACTTTTTCAGGTTAGAATCCGGCTGCCAAAACAACCGGTTTCACCTTGCCAAAAGGTTGAGCTTGCCAAGGATGATCAGGCCACCCACCGAAATCAGGGCAATACCCCCCGCGACGTAAAACCAGAGGGTGAGCCGGTTCAAACGGCGAAGCAGCGGCACCAGAGTGCCTGCGGCTAATCCGACGGCCAAAAAAGGTATGCCCAGCCCGAGAGAGTATATCCCAAGTAGCGAGCTTCCCTGCCAGGCGGTACCGCTACTCATCGAAAGAGTGAGGATGCTGGCCAGGATGGGGCTGACGCATGGCGTCCAGGCAACCGTGAACACGGCGCCGGTGAGAAACGAGCGCATGTAGCCACGGGGGCCGACCCGGAGATCGAGGCGTTTCTCAAAATTAATCTGAGGGAAACGCGCCGCCGCCAACATGTATAAGCCCAACAGTACCAACACGGTCCCGGAGATATACCTGACGGCAGGAGTAAACGGATTGACGACGGTACCGGTAAAGGCGGCTAGAGCGCCCAGGGCGGTAAACACGAGGCTGAAACCGGCCACAAAACTGAGTGAATGAAGGAATAAACCCCTGCGGTTGATCGCTGAACTCCGGGCATCCAGAAACTCAGGGCCGGCCAGGGAGGCAAGATAGACCGGCACCATCGGCAGCACACAGGGAGAAAGAAACGACAAAATCCCCCCGCCGAGAGCCGCCCAAAAATCCACGTTGGCCATCGTGCGTTTTACGGTTTGGAGCTGAGAGCCGCCTGAAGGACCTCGCCATTGGCAGCTTTAAGATATACCACTGCCTTCAGATTGGCCGAAGTTCCGTTGTAGGCAGAGCTGATGTTGAACTGCTGGGAGGCTCCTGCCGCCAGGCCGGCGACGGTTATCGGGGCCGGGAGGTCGCGCACGGTGTAGTGGTGCTCGTCGAATCCCAGGTCTTCGAATAAGACAACGTATAATTTGGCGTTGGAAATGGATGAGGCGCCTGTATTGGTGACGGTGGTGCTCACGCTAATGCTACCGGAGGTTTTCATCGTCGATGCTATAGCCACAACAGGCGTTTTGGCCAGTTCCCGATCGATGACTGCTTTCTGCTGGACGTAACTTGCGTCGCTGCCGCCTATGATTAAGTTGCCGCCGTTAAGATACATCGAGGGGAAGCCCCGGACGTTGTATTCGGCGGCCTTGGCTTCTGTGGATGGGGTGGCGTATTTATCACCGGAATGGTATTGCAATACCAGCAGTTTGCCGGGGCCGAGTTCTGAGGCATTCTTTTCGATCGCTCGCGACGCGAACGGGCAGTAGCTTCACCAATCCCCGGTGAACATTTCCGCCAGCACGACCCGCGTTTGGGCTTGCAGAGACGAAGGTGCGGGACCTGTGACGCCCGGACTTTGGCTCGAAGGCGTCGGATTTTGAAGGGAGCTGCCGCAACCGGCCAGGAAAGCGACGACGGCCAGAATCCCGGTCACAGCGACGATCCGGTTGTGAAATCCGAGCTTCATATCCCCCCCGAGATGGTTCTGCCATTCAGCATACCTCAAGGGGGTATTTTTGTCACTGCCTGCCGAAATAGGGGCCGGTTACGTCGAAAACAAATACCCTCGTCTGGGATTCGCCTCTGGCTTATTCCAAAAGATATTTCTGGCGATATCGGGTGGTAACAGCCGACGGAACTGGTATTTGGTCGGCATGGCACCTTTTTACCACCGAGGGCAGATATCTGTCCGATGAAATCCACACCGCCTCCTAGGCGGGCCGGCAGGAAGCTGAGGTGCTGTCCAGGGCTTCAGCCGGCTGAAGAATCGTTGCCAGCCATTTTTTCGAATCCGGGCGGTCCGCCTGGCAGGCTTCTTCGGGGAAGACGTTGTAGATCGGGTACTTGAGTTCTTCCCCGCCGCGAAAGTAAAAGACCCGTTTGAGATGTCTCTTCACCCTTTCGGCGGCTTCGTCCATTTCAGCCGGGGTGGGACGGCGCCATGGATTCACGCCCGCCGGGAAGTACGGCAACAGAATGAATGGCATGTTCGGGTCGCGTGAAGCAACATGAACCGCAATGCGCTCGATTTCGCCGGAGTCGATATAATCAGGTATTAATACGGTGTCGACAACCAACTTTTTACCCATCGCTATCAACTTGTCGAAGTTTTCCAGTGTCCGCTGATTGGAAACTCCCGTGTAGTCGACATGGAGGCTGTCATCAAGCGCTTTGAGACCGATCTCGATTGTATCGGTGTGGGACAGGTCCGGGAGTGCGCAGGCATTGGTTACCAGAGTGACGGTGGCCCCGTACCGCTCGTGGATCATCCGGGTAAAGGCGGAATACGCCGGATCCAAGCCGGCCTCCTGCCCCTCAATAACTACCGTTTTAAATTCCAGGCCATCCAGGATTCGCTGGACTTCCGGGAGACTCAAGAAATGGCACGGTGGTTTGGCGGCGCCATCAGATTTAAGCTTGAGCAAGTTCCTGAAATCCAGCATCGGACTGTAGATCCGGTCAACGCAATAGCAGCCCCTGCATTTGAAATTGCAGCCCCAGAAATGGACGCAAACGTCCTTTTGTTCCGGGGTGTAGGTGATATGAAAAATCCTGGTGTTCATGTTTCAGATTGTTGTTCAGAGGCTAATTTCAATGAGGCTTCGATCAGGCGATCACTGGATCAGCGTCCGGACTACCCAGAAGGTCTGAGAGGGAGGTCATGTCCCCGGTGTTCTCCAGTTCTCCGGCACCCTCCGGGAAAGCGCTGAACACTTTGAACTTGAGTTCCTCGTTACCTCGGAAAAAGAAGACCTTATCAAGGTGCTTTTTTGCGGTCTCGCCGACCCTTTCCATCTCCTCGACCGTCGGTCGCCGCCAGGGGTTGTCCCCGGACTTGAAGTAAGGCAGGATGACAAAGAGCATGTCTTTTTTAACGCCGGCGATGTACCGGGCAATCCGTTCGATCTCATTGATATCTATCAAGCCGGGGATGAAGACGGACTCGACAAAAGTGTCTTTTCCGGCAGCGACCAGTTTTTCCAGGTTCTCCAGGACAGTTTTGTTGGAAACGCCCGCGTAAAAAATATTCAAATGGTCAGACACAGCCTTGATGCCAATCTCTACCCGATCGACGTCGGTCAGATCAGGCAATTGCAGTCCGTTGGACAGCAGCAGATTTCTGGTGTGATAGCGTTCGTGCAACATCCGGGTGATGTTGGCGAACTCCGGGTCGAGTCCGGCCTCCTGCCCTTCCAGGACTACCGAGGTAAAATCGTATTTGTCGAGAATAGACACCAGTTCGTCCATGGTTAAGAATTTCTCAGGCGCCGGAGCAAGTCCGGCCGGTTCTTCGATATGCTTGCCCAGGAAATCCGGTAGCATCGGGGAGTAAATGCGGCGTTTGCAATAGCAGCCGCGGCATTCAATATTGCAGCCCCAGAAGAAGAGACAGATCTCCTTCAGTTCCGGGGTGTAGGCGATGTGATAAATCCTGGTGTTCATATATGTTTTTTGACTTTCGCGTTCATTCGGGGGGAACGGTCACTTCCGGGGGCGGCAATATCACCCCAACTCGGCGCTGACTCGTACCATTCCGGGACTACTCTTTGGGCGATAAGGCACGTCGCAGCGCACATGACCGAACCGGCGGCAAAGAGCCATAACAAGGTCATCATGGCAAAATCAACTCTTAAAAAAGACCGGGGGCACGGCAGCCGGGCCGGTGTCGTCTTTATTCTCAGAGTTGACGGTTGAGTTTTCGCCCTCTTTGTAAACGCCCAATTTTTTGAATTCCTCGATGATCAGCTCAGCGTTTTCGGTGAATGTCACCAATGGTTCTACCTTGAACTCGGAGAGGCAGTACATCGGGAAATCGATCAGGTTTTTAATGAGTTCTTCGTGGGATGACACGTTGAAGATCAAGAAACCGCCGCCGGCAGCGAAGCTGTAGGCGCTTTCCAGGATGCCTTCGGATTGCTTCTGCCTGATCCATTCCTCGCTTTTGCGCAGGAACATGACCTTGGTATTGTAGTCCTCGGGATATACTATCTGTTTGCCGGTGGCGTAGTATTTCATCTTATTCCTCGATATCCGACTGGTTCAGCCGGAGGGAGTACCCTCCCTCCGGCTCCGAACCTATTTGGCGGGTTGCTTCGTTCGAACGATCAACTGCCAGGTTAAAACCAGCAGGATCAGGGCGGGCAAACCGCTGATGAGCAGGAACCATCTAGCCGCGACCGGCCAGAACTCGGCGATAGAACCAAAGTAGTTCTGGGCCGTGAAAAGGACCAGTATCATGGCGATGATACCGGTCAGCCAGGCGTACCATTTGACGGCATAACCCTTATTCTTAAAAAAGCTTGCCATCAAAAAGAGGAACGCCGCGGCGATAGCACCGGAAACTAACCACATATAGAATTCTCCTTCTTGTTACAGGCGCCATTCGCAGCGCCCGGCTGTTTTCAGCCTCGTTTATTTGGCGTATCCACCCTTGGCGGCGCCGATGGTGCTGTCCTGTCCGTACACCGGGAGCGACATCTTCCACCAGTCGTCTGGTTCGTAGATACCGTAGCTCATCTTCTCCTCCATGGTGGCGAAGAACGAGTTGAAGATGCTCGTCTGAGATACGGTTGTCCTTACCAGGGCGTGGATCATGGCAGCCTTGTCGTTGCCCATCGGGCACTGGATCCAGCACATGCGGCCACCCTTCTGCGGCCAGCAGTCGCCGCCACAGGCTTCGCGGTTAGTGGCGCAGGCTACCCAGTTGAGCCAGAAAGCTTTGGGGCCGGGATTGTGGAAGGTCGACGTCAGACCGTCGGTGGTCGGAATATCGTAGGTGGGCTCTTTGTCAAGGGAGATAGCTCTGCCCATGCAATGCTTGGCGCAGGTGGCGCAGCCAGCGCAGAACTTCCAGATGCCCGCGTCCATGGGTTTGGTGGGCGACATGGCGAAGTCAGTCAGCATGGTAAAGTCGTTGTGATGCGGACCGTTCTCCGATGTCAGGGTGTAGTTATTCTGCCGCGAGGCCTCGGCATAACCGGTTAACGGGCCCATGATGCCGGTATGAAGCGGCATGGACTGATCGCCGGTGTTACCAAAGATGTGGTAACCGAGTACGTTCAGGAAACCAGCCATGCGGTTCCGCAGAAAAGAAGCTTTATCGACGATGGAGTTGTTGCTGTTGGATATCGCCGACGGGCATTTCCGCGCCTCCGGAGAGGCGGCTTCGGAGAAGGCGACGCCGTAGATTTGAACGTTTGTCGGGATAACCCACTTTTCCTTCGAGACACCGGTGGGATCCGCGGCAATGTAGGGGGCGTCGACGTTCTCAAAAGTGTACATCGAGTTGGTACCGGTGGTGGAATAAAGATCAAACAACTGGTTCCGCCAGTGGTCTTCGATTTCGGTGACACCGAGCCAGGTGTAGCCGTAGTACCTCATGGCCGAATAGAACATGTTGTAGGCTTCCTCCGGCGTTCCGGTCCATTTTGGCAAGCCCAGGCTGGTGTTGGTGCTGCCGTAGCTTTTGCTGTCGGAGTACGTGCCGGTGAACGTCCAGGTGGGATAGGTGGCCCGGTTGTTTTTACCGTTGTTCAGCGCCTGGAATTTCTGTGAATAACCCGGGTCCTGGTTGGCGAGCCGGGCGGCTGCCATGGCGTTACCGGCAGCTTTGCGGTCGTCTACGCCATTGTTGTATGAGGGGTACTGCTGGAGCACACCGGTACTCTGCGACTGAGTCCGGCCGTTGTAGCGTTTCATCACGCCCCAATCGATTTCGATGGTCGGATTGAAAAGGTCGCGCTCCTTCACGTACCAGTCCCGCTTGAAGCCGGGCCCGGTCGCCGCCAACTCATCCAGATCGTGGAACTGGGGGACGGTAAGGGCGGCGGCTGCCCCGATGCCGGCGCCGGCTAAGCCGAGAGCCTTCATGAAGTCCCGGCGCGTAACCGTGCTGTGAAATACTGACATTCTATTTTCCTTTCGTTACATTTACCGGTCTTTCCCGATTGTCTTCCGGTCTTTTCCCAGTGTCACCCGGTCTCTCTCGGGTGTCAGGATCATCGAGCCTCCATATTATGTGTCGCGGGATAAGCTTGTTACTTGCTCAGCCATTGAAATACGATCTGACCATTGCCAGCCCGGTATCGCTGGTACACAGCGGCTGCGATTCACGGCTTTCGTCCCGGTAGACCGTGATGCCTTTGAGACCCTGTTCATAAGCCATCATGAATACTCCGGCGATGTCTTCCTGGGTGGCGTCGTGGGGGAAGTTCACCGTTTTGGACACGGCGTTATCGGTGTGTCTCTGGAACGCCGCTTGGATGCGGACATGCCACTGGGGAGAAACCCGGTGAGCCGTTACGAATACCTTGCGTACATCCTCCGGGATCTCTTTCCGGGCGTGGAGATGGTTGGAAGCCACCAGTTGTTCGATGAGTTCCCGGTTAAAGAATCCGCGTTCCCGCGCTAACTTTTCGAAATAGGGATTGATCTCAAGCAGGTTCTCTCCGTCAAGGATATTACGGACGAAAACCGCGGCGAAGATTGGTTCGATGCCTGAAGATACACCTGCGATTATTGATAATGTGCCGGTAGGGGCGATGGTGATGCAAGAAGCGTTCCTCATGGCAACGCCCCGGCTTTCGTGGACACTGCCTGCATAAGCCGGGAAAACCCCTCTTTCCCGGGCAAGCTCATGGGAGGCTCCATGGGCTCTACTGGATATGAATTCCATAATTTCTTCAGCAAGCGTGATCGCCCTGGTCGAGTTGTAAGGAATGCCGAGCTGAATCAGCATGTCGGCGAAACCCATGACCCCCAGCCCAATCTTTCTTGTAGATTTGGTGGCGGTCTCGATAGCGGGCACCGGGAATTTGTTAATATCGATGACGTTATCAAGGAACCGGACGGCGACCGGTACCAGCCGGTCGAGTTTGTCATAATCCACGGCGAGTTCGCCGTTTTCATTCTTGAGCATCCGAGCCAGGTTGATCGACCCAAGGGTGCAGGATTCATAGGGCAGCATTGCCTGTTCACCGCAACCGGTAACGGTTTCGATCCTGCCCAGAGCCGGCGTCGGATTGTCGCAGTTGATCCGGTCGGAAAAGACCAGTCCCGGATCGCCGGTACGCCAGGCCTGGTCGACGATGCGATCGAAAACCATCCTTGCGTTGAGACGCCTAACTTCCTGACGGGTGCTGGGATCAACCAGGTAGTAATCTGCGCCTAACCTTACCCGAGCCATGAAATCGTCGGAAACAGAGACCGAGTTGTAGAAATTAGTCAGCGCTTGGGGATTGTTTTTAGCTTTAATGAAATCAAGGATGTCAGGATGAGTCACATCCATTACCACCGAGTTGCAGCCCCGCCTCACCCCGCCCTGCCGGATATAGTCGGCAGCCCCGGCAATGACATGGATCAGGGCGACAGGCCCACCCGCGGCATCGAGATGCTCACCGACCGGGCTGCCCTTGGGTCGTATATGGGAGACGTTGAAACCGATGCCACCGCCGCTCTTGTGAATCAACGCGGTATATTTCACTGCATCGAAGCTTTCTTCGATCGAATCCGGCACCGGCAGGACAAAACAAGAAGCCAGCTGCCCAGCCTGGGTGCCCGCGTTAAGAAGGGTCGGTGAATTGGGCAGGAATTCAAGACCGGCTATAATCCGGTAGAATTCATCTGCTACCGCGCCGGTGTCTGCCTTTGCATTGTAAAGGCGCTCCGCTATAGCCACGGCATCAGCAACCCTTCGGAACATGCCTTCAGGGGTCTCGATAATGGCGCCGCACCTGTCGCGTTTGAGATACCTTTTTTCGAGGACCCTCAATGCGTTTGGGCTCAGACCGAGCGGCAATTGGGTTAATGTTTTCAAAACTATGCTCACTCCCCGGATGGCGTGTCTGAAAAATGATCACCGGAGGAAGCTCGGGCCAATATATTCATGACTGCCACCCGTGATCCTGGGAACAGTTTTAGTATCGACGAGTTGAAACTCCGGCCAGACGTGTTCGATTTCATATTTAAGTTACTATCAATATCCTATATCTTATGATAACTAATTAATGTGACTTATATCACCGATGCTAAGCCGGGCTGAACCTTTTTTTTCGAGCGAACATCAGTTGGCAACAGGATGAACATCAGCAGGATATTAAAACAGGATAAGAATGATATTTAGAATATACATAAATTATACCCCGGGAAATTGATAGTGCCATCCGCTAAGATACGTATTTTTAATGAGAGTTCACTTGCTTACGGTGAATGATCGAAACGATATGCGACATAATGTTACCGCGGGCAGTAACAACCTGGCTTGTGGATGGCATCATTGGAAGTTCGACCGAAGAAATGGTCTTTAATCTCGCCGGTATTTCTGAGAAAATGGGACTATGTGTGAGTTCTGCCATCAGCACGGGGAGGGCCAACGGTGGTACCTTCAGGCCAAAAACTATTCTGAAGACCTGATGAGCGATCTTCGCCGCAGGGAGTTTATCACCGATTTCATCCGGCATCCCGAACGGTCGGCCGACGGCATTGAGAAACTGGGAAAGTTGAAAACATTGCCGGGATTTGTTCAAGCCGTCGTTAATCCTTATATAACCAACCGGCAGATGAAAAGCCACTTCGGTCAGGTGGTCCCGATTGAAGAATGCGAAAAGATCTTCGATTCGCTGGGTTCGATAGTCAGAATAGCCTGCTATTGCCGCCATAGCACTCTTGGCAGAGAACACCGGTATTGCTATTGCCTGAGTATGGCGCCAAACGGCGGAATGATGGCCGACTTAATACGGCAGGTGGACGTTTCCTACCTGACCGGCCCGGATACTTCAGGTCTGGAAATCCTTACCAAACGGGAGGCGTTGGCAAGTCTAAAACAGCATGAAAAAGAGGGGCTTTGTCACACAGTCTGGACGTTTGTTACGCCGTTTATCGGCGCGATCTGCAATTGCGACAGGACCGATTGCCTGGCGATGAGAGCGACGGTAGGCTACGGTTTCCCAATAATGTTCAGGTCGGAGTTTATCGCCGAAATTATTCCGGGACGGTGCACCGGCTGCCGCAGGTGCATGCAGGTTTGCCAGTTTGGCGCCATCGGTTTCAGCGCCGGGGAAAAGAAATCCAGGATCGACCCGGCGCGATGTTATGGCTGCGGCATCTGCCGGTCATCATGCGAAAGCGCCGCTATCGTTCTTCAAAAAAGGGCGGGCCACCCGGTTGCCGGGAAGCTCTGGTAACCCGGAGACGCCATGCCCCCTGCTAAACGGAATCCAGTGTCGTAAGCTCTCAGGAGTCGTTCGAATCCGTGGGGCTTACACCGGCACGGGGCACGATAACAAAAAAATCCCTGCTTGATTGTGCCTGATGCGATTTATATTCTGGACTTCGGGTCTTTCCCCGTATCGCAATAGAAGGTCTCCTTGAATCCATTGACTTTCCAGACCAGACAAGTGGGGCACAGGCAACTGACCCGCTTGATCTCCAACGGGCTTTTGCCCCTTTCACAGTAAACCCGCGGATCGTTTTTCCCCGGGTAGGTCGGACAGCTCCGACAACGGCAGAACAAGGCGCTGTTAAAACCGAGAATGGCCTTTTTTACAGGGTTGGAGTTATCCATTCGATTCAGCCGGCTCCTTCATTCATTTTTTCAGACCTTAGTTTTTAGGCACGATGGCGAAATATTCGATTTTGTCACTCTTCCGCACCCGGTATTCCCGCGCGGTTGGCATTGGCGACGAAAAACCGTGTCGCCGCGCATAATTTTGATCATGCCCAAGCGCCTCCACAGCATAGCCCAGAAAACAGCGGGTTACTATCCGTAGTTTTACCTAATTTTCCCAAAAGCTCGATAACGATCATTCGGCGCCGCTTCTGCGCGATGAAGAAGAGAGGGAGGCGGCTGCCTCCCTCTCTCTTTGACCGGCTGAGGCTATTACGGGTTAAGGACTATCAAGGTGATATTGACCAGGATGGCCGGGGACAGCGGGGTGTTGTCGGTATTGACCAACTGGACCCAGAAAACATGCGGGCCGGGACTGACATTTTTCCAGGTATTGGTCAATGAAGTGGTGGCGACGAATGTGCCGGATGAGGTCAGGGCTGATTGCCCCACAATGGTTGAAGGAATGGCATCAAGGTAATAAACGAGGTGCCCGTAGGGGGCTTGCCCGCTTTGTCCAGCCGGGACCAGATTGAATCCGGTTACCTTGACCCCGATGGTGATGTCCGGCCCGTTGATAATTGGCCTTTCACCCGGATGCGCGGGGTCGAAATCGAAGGTGGGCGTGATGATGGCCAGGTCCGCGCCGGGTGCGCTTGTCGGTTGACCGGTTGAAACCGGCGCTCCTTCAACAATGACCATGACATCGTCAAAAGCAGGGACGTTAAGGGGGGTGTTGTCCGAATTGACCAGCATTACGTAAAAGACGTGAGGACCGGTTGGTACATTTTGCCAGGTGTGGCTCTTCGAGGTAGTGGAAACGTAGGTGCCGGGATCGGTTAGAGCTGGCTGCCCGGCGCGTATGAGCGGCACCACATCCCGATAGTAGATGATGTGCCCATAAGGCGCCTGCCCGGTTTGCCCTTCGGGCACCAGGTTGAAGCCGGTGACATCGACGGTTATGGTGACGCTGCCAGGCCCCGCAATGACCGGCCTCTCACCCGGATGGGCCGGATCAAAATGGAATACGGGTGAGGTGATGCTGATGGCCGGTCCCTGGACCGCGGGCCCGGTGGTCGAGGTTTGGTTATTGCTCCCATTAGTGCAGGCAAAGGGCGCCATCAGCAGCGCAAGCGCAGAGAAAAGAGCGAGCATTTTGACGACTTTAGCATATTTCATACCGTCCTCCCGGATTAACGTATATACACATCGTAATGACAATCAGAGGTTTGGGTAATTAGTGAAAGCACCTATTTTTTCTTGATTCGGTACCTACTCCGGGCGATCACACGATGTTTCGGGTAGAGTGAACTCTCATACTCTGGTGTTTACGGCATGTCATTTTGGGCCGGCTGCTTTTGGTGGCACAATGAACGGGAGCGCAGGTAGTTTTCAGGAGTTGCAAAATAAGCCTATGTGCTTCTCAGCAGTAGCCAGTTTTACCGGCGGTGCGGTGATTTCCGGGGTCGGAATCGCCGCCCAACGTGAAAGGATCAGACCGGAGCAGCGGCTTTTCGCAAGCATACCCTTGATTTTCGCCCTGCAGCAGTTCGCAGAGGGAGTCCTCTGGCTGACTCTGAGATCAGGCGGCCACATCGCTATCCAAAATACCGCCACCTATGTTTTTCTGACAGTCGCACTGGCAGCCTGGCCGACTCTTGTTCCGCTATCTGTATTACTGATGGAGAAAGTTAAAGCACGCAGAATATTCCTGGCGTTTTTGGTTGCTGCCGGAGGGATCGTCTCAGTTTTGAACGCATACAGCCTGTTGAACTACCCGGTAACGGTTCAAATCCAGGGTTCGCATATTCAATATAACAATAGTTTCCCAACTTCGTGGGGACTTATTCCGATTCTTTACGGCATTTCCGTCATCTTACCACTGTGGGTTTCGTCGGTTAAGCACGTTTGGCTGCTGGGATTGGCGATAGCCGTTTCCCTGATGGTGACGGTGATCTTCTATACCCAATATGTTACCTCTGTATGGTGTTTTTTCGCCGCCCTGATGAGCGTCATCATTATTTGGATACTGCGGACCTCTCGAAATTCAGCCAGGATCGAATCATCATAAAAGCGATCGACCAGGCAGGCCTAAAAAGAATCGGGGTTCGAGGCTTTTTTGTCGTCAGACGGGGTTTCAGGGCAGGGATGAGGAACCATACCCGCCAGTTTTTGCCGCTCTTTGGTGAGGTAGATGATCCCCAGGATCACCGGCAACATCACTGAATAGATTGTCAGTTGTTTCGAAACGCCGGTGTACCAGCAGAGCGGGCTCAACGGCGCGAACAAAACGATGCTCGTTTTGATGACGCTTTTAGTCCAGATCAAGGTGCCGACGGCGAACGTGCCTGCAATGATCATCGGCAGGGGAATGAGTGTCGTCAACACGCCGATCGCGGTAGCCTCGCCGCGGCCGCCCCGGAAGCCCAGAAACACTGACCAGGTGTGTCCCAGAACACATACTGTGCCTGCCCACAGCATCGCCGGCAGAGTACCGACAAGCGATGACGCTAGGCCGATCACCAGCGCCCCTTTAAGCGAATCGACGATAAATACCAAAAGGCCGTATTTGAGGCCATAAGAGCGGGCAACGTTCTGGGATCCGCCGTTGCCATCGCCCAAAGTCATAATATCGGGGCGCCCAAGCAACCGCCCGGTTATGTAGGCGGTTGGAAATGCGCCGATAAAATAGCTGGTTATGATTAGCCAAATCATCTGTTTTATGCGCCGGATCGACCAGGCTTCTTCGCCTTTAATATATCATCCCTGGGCGCGAGGCGAAATGATCGAAAAGCAGTGGAACGGTCTGGGCCGGAAATCCGGGTCATTAAGGGCTGCAAGGTGTTTGTAATATATTTAGAGATGATGGAAGTCAGCGTGTCTAATCATCACGGAACTCCCCGCATATTCCTGTTTTTTATTGCGGTAATCCTCAAATTAACCGCGTCCGCCGTATCGGGTGCGGCGTTCGTAGTGCATTCCGGTTTACTCTACACCTTGGGCATCGTCCTGTGGCTTTTTTGGTTTGCTTTACTATGGTTCATAGCTTTACCTGTCACCGACGCTTTACTCAAGAAACACGGGCGGCGGCTAAAAAAGGTCGCGATCGCAATCATAGCATTCGTCATATTGCTCTCAGGGCTTGAGTTTTTCGGAGCGATGACCGGGAAAATAGGAGATTTCCAATCAAATTTTCTGGGCGCCGATACTCATAACCTGTTGGGGGCATTGCAAACCGGCTACGGCTACAACGATTCCACGGTGCTTTGCCAGCAAGCTTCGGAGAACCTGCTGCAAGGCAAGAACCCGTACCAATCGTCAAACATCGTCGCCGGGGGCATCGAATTTGGAGTCCCTTACGATAGACTCACGCCGATTCAAACGGGTAGGTTCACCGGCAGTTTTCCATACCCCACCGGGCCGGAAATGGAGACTGTGTGGGACGAGGCCGTCCTGAATCCGGCTGACCCGCCTCCGGAGTTCGAATCCGGAATGAACTACCCTGCCGCCAGTTTCGTTTTACCGGCTCTCTTCGTAGCGGCAGGAATAACTGACATCCGCTGGATCTACCTGCTGTTTGTGCTCGCGGGGGTAATCTTTGTTGTCTGGAAATCACCGCCGAAACTGCGCCTGTGGCTTTTGGCGGGGATTATCGCCAGCGTGGAAATCTGGAACTCACTAGCCAGTGGCGAGACGGGGATTTTGTTCTTCCCGTTCCTCCTGGCGAGTTGGGTAATGTGGAGAAAAAACTGGTGGTTATCGGCAATTTTCATGGGGATCGCGATAAGCATCAAACAGTTACCGTGGTTTTTTGTGCCGTTTTATCTGATCCTCATTTTCCGGTTTTTTGGAGTCCGGCGGACATTCTTAACTTCGGCAATCGTGCTGGGAGTGTTTGCGGCTTTCAATCTGCCGTTCATTATGAGCGATCCGGGCTTGTGGCTCCATTCGATAACAGCACCGATGATCGATCGCTTCTTCCCCATCGGGGTCGGGTTTGTATCGCTGGAGATCAGCGGCTATTTGAAAATCGATTCCAGGTTGTTTTTCGGGGCTCTTGAGCTTGCCGCCGGATTGGCTGGAATGATCTGGTATTATTTGAATTGCCGCAGGTATCCCTACACGGGACTAATCCTGGCCGTTTTGCCGCTCTTTTTCGCCTGGAGGAGCCTATGGTCGTATTTCTTCTATTTTGACGTAATTATTCTGGCTATGATCATCTCCGATGAATACGCCGAAAATAAAAAACCGCTAACATCGGCCTTGGTGTACCCGCCCTCCTGAACTAGCGCCATCAGCCAATAATTTTGACTGCCTGACGGCTCTTTATGCCATTTTTAGTTGCCGTTTCCGCGTGATAGAGTGATTCAGGGATAGTGAAAACAACCATAATCTGACGGAATGTGCGACCGATGACGTTTTCGAAAAGAATTGCAGGTGTTCTCGCAATATTGGGGGCGATAGTTCTTTCAGGCTGTGTCGGTTCCGGGAACGCGATAAGCATCAGCCTGGGAGAAGCCATCAACCTTTCCCAATCGAATTCATTCAGCAAAGTGGCGATAGACACCGGTTCCGGAACAATGTCGATGACTGTCGAGGCTCAAACGCCAATCCCCATCACTGACAGCAATGGCACGGCTGCCACAGCTTCCAACGGATCGGTTTTGACTGCGAACATCGATTCATTGAATATGGCGGATCTGAAATCTCTCGGGTTTGTTTTCCCGGTGAACACATCCACCAATGCCGCGGCCAGCAATCTGACTTCCCTTTTGATTTACCTCGGCATCCCGGCGCTGTTTATCCTGATGTTCATATTTTTTGCCCGCCGACAGGCTGCCGGTGGAGATGTCGCCGGTTTCGGGCGCAGCGGCGCGAAGCTATTGTCACCGGACCGGCCTAAAGTCACTTTCGCGGACGTTGCGGGGGTGGAAGAAGCCAAACAAGACCTGCAGGAAGTGGTTGAATTCTTGAAGGACAGGGCTAAATTCCAGGCTATTGGCGCGACTATTCCCAAGGGTGTGCTGCTGGTCGGTCCGCCCGGCACCGGCAAAACCCTCCTTGCACGGGCATTAGCCGGGGAGGCGGGCGTCCCCTTCTTTTCGATCAGCGGCAGCGAATTCGTCGAGTTGTTCGTGGGGGTGGGAGCCGCCAGGGTGCGGAGCCTGTTCTCCGAAGCTAAAAAAATGGCGCCCTGCATCATTTTCATCGATGAACTGGACGCCGTTGGCCGCCAAAGAGCGGGCAACATCCCGGGGAGCCACGAGGAAAGAGAGCAGACACTTAATCAGATCCTGGTGGAGATGGACGGATTCGACCCGAACATCGGCGTGATAGTCCTCGCCGCCACGAACCGGGTCGATGTTCTTGATCAGGCGCTCCTACGGCCGGGACGTTTCGACCGCAGGGTCACGCTTGACCGCCCCGACACTAACGGCCGGATCGCTATCCTGAAGATCCACTCAAAAGGCAAAGCCCTGGCAAAGGACGTGGATCTTGAATTAATCGTTAAACAGACCCATGGTTTCAGCGGCGCCGATTTGGCGGAACTCATGAACGAAGCGGCGATTTTGGCGGTCCGGCGGAATAAAAAGATTATTGGAATGGAAGAACTCGCCGACTCGATCGACCGGGTTTTAGCCGGTCCGGAGAGGAAAAGCCTGGCGATCAGACCACGGGACAAAGAATTGACAGCCTACCACGAGGCCGGCCATGCCCTGGTTGCCCGGAACCTGCCAAATATTGATCCTGTCCTGAAGATCTCGATAGTTGCCCGTGGGTCTATGGGGGGTTACACCAGGTTCTTGGAGGAAGACCGTTATTTTATCACCGAGTCCCAGTTCCGCAGCACCTTGGCCACGTTCATGGCCGGCCATGCCGCAGAGCAGATGATCTTCAACGAAGTTTCCACCGGCCCTCACGGCGACATCAAGCAAGCCACCGATATCGCCAGGAAAATGATCACCGAGTACAGCATGAGCGATAAGCTGGGTTTCAGAACCTACGGTCAAACCACCGTGCAGGGTTACCTTGGAATCGGTCCTCCGGAAACAAAAGATTATAGCGAGGATACCGCCAGGCAGATCGACGATGAAGTGCGGGTGATCCTCGAGAACGCACACGATACCGCCCGAAAAATCCTTTCGGAAAATCGGCCCAGGCTCGACCACCTGGCAGGCATCCTCCTGACCAAGGAAACTCTGGAGGGACCGGAGTTGGAGAAAGCGTTTACGGAGCCGATCACCGAAAAGCCGGCGGCGAATCCTGCCGATTCAACCGGGCCGACCGGTCAATCCCAGAGTTGACCGCCAGGCAACCGACAGTTCCGTGCGACCCAACTTTGTCGCCATCCAAATACCCCATAAGTTTTAATCATTGGCGGGCGAAAACAGCATTTCTTTTCACATTAGTTAAATACCCTAAAGTCGCCAACTTTAGAACTTGACATAACGAAATATCAGGCTAAAAACGACACGAGGCGCTTGACAACCCCAGGGAACGCCCGTGCTATAATACTTGCATGATTGGAAACAGCACGCTTGTCCTCCGTCCCCGTAAAGCGGGAATCGGGGGGCGAGGTATTGATAGCAATGGAGAATTGGTATTATTCGGCCAGGCCGGCGTTTTGAGGGGCTTGCGGTTGGTTTTCCTTTGTTTTTGGATCCAATCTCACGATTGGGCTAAAGCTGAAAAGAATGATTCGTTTCTTCATAAAACTTTTATCAAAAAGACTAAAAACGAATATTTACCGCTGGTTGTTGACCCTGGAATTTAGAATTTGGGGCTTATTTCAGATTTCGAGCGTGGATTTTGGCGCCTGGTGGGGGCGAACGCGGGGTCTGGCCAGATGGACAAAACACATAGTTTGTCCTATCATATTATTCATACTTGTATGAGGATGCTGTGATGGAGCACGATTTTAACGGGGTCTGGTCGCCGAAATTCTATGGTTCAACAACAATCGGTGAACGCGGCCAAATGGTTATTCCCGCGGAAGCCCGGAAAGATTTTGACATTACGCCGGCATCCAAACTGCTGGTGTTCGGCAGTGGTGGTCAAAGCCGAAAACATCACCGGGTTTCTGACCAAGGCATCCGAAATGCTCAGGGCGCTTGAAAATGCATCTTTGAGCAGCTAATGCTTTCAATTGTCGTCCCGCATCTCAAATTTCGACCAAAAGGGGTATAAGTGGACGCGTTTTTTAAAGGTCTCGGCAGGTTCATCGAAGAAAAAAGAACGCTGGTAATCGTCGCCAGTATCGTTCTTCTGCTAGGTGCCATGGTCGGCGCAACCCGTTTGACCTGGGCTACCGGCATGGAAACGATGATGGACGCAAATTCCCAGGTCTACAAGGACTACCAGGAATTCAACGATAATTTCGGCGCTGACGCGATCATCGTTCTGGCCCGCGCTGACGGACTTAACAACCTCCTTAATCTGGCGAATATCACCGAACTGGACTCTATCGAACAGCAATTGAGCGGAGAAGACGGGGTATTGTCGGTCGTAGGCCCCGGCTTCGCGCTGAGGCAAGCGATGGCCCAGGTGACTGGTTCGGCGGTATTGCCTCCCGACCAGGCTACCTTGAACGCGATACTGCTCGACAACGGCGCGGTGCGTCCGGAGATGAAGAACTTTTTCCCGACGGACACCATTGGCATTGTCATAATAACGATGAAAGGCGGCGCAACCCAGGCGCAGATCGATGCGCTGGTGTCGGATGCCAACACAGCCATCGACAACGCCTCCTTTTCAGGCGTCCAGGGATCGGTGACCGGGGCTTCGGTCATTTTTGCCGAGATGCAGACGCTCATGAGCAAGAGCATGAGCACGATGATCAGCATCTCCATGCTGTTGATGCTCGTTATCCTGGCTGTCGTATTCTCGGTCAGGGGTTTCTTTGCCTGGCGCTGGCTGCCATTGGGGGCTGTTGTTATCGGTAGTGTTTACGCTTTCGGCATGATGGGTTGGTTGTCGGTGCCGATAACCATGGTCAGCATGGCTATTCTACCCATCCTGATCGGCCTGGGCGTCGATTACGCCGTACAGTTCCACAACCGGTATGACGAAGAGGCCAGGCGAGGCGAGACCGTAGGCGAGGCGATCATCGATTCGGTCCGGCACATCGGTCCGGCTATCGCCATTGCCATCATCGCGGCCGCGCTGGGTTTCGTAGCGCTGTTCATCTCGCCGGTGCCGATGATCCGCCAGTTCGGCCAGATGCTGGTTATCGGCATCGTTGCCTGTTATCTTGTCTCCCTGTTCATCCTGTTGCCGATCCTTTACATCCACGACCGGGGCAAGGCCGACAAAGCCATCGGCAAAAACGGTAAGGTTGCCGCCGAAGGACGGGCTGGAGTTGTCGAGCGCAGCCTGGGTAAATTGGCTCCCTGGGTCATCCGCAACCCGGTGGCGATAATCACCGTCGCCGCACTCTTTACCGTGCTGGGCGTGGCTCTGGATAACAAGATTCCGACCGAAACCGACGAAAACAAGTATATCTCCCAGGACCTTCCCTTGATGAAGGATTTCAACGAACTGGCCCAGCTTTCCGGCGGTTCGGCCGCGTTTAACATCATGATCAAAGGCGCCAATGTCACCTCACCCGAAGCGCTCAACTGGATGCTGGGGGTGGAAGGCAAGATCCTGTCTCAATCAGCCGTCCCGGTCGTTGGAGCCACCGGTATTGCCGACACTGTCGCCCAAATTAACCAGGGGCAGATACCGCCGACCCAGGCCGCGGTGGACCAGGCGCTCGGCTATGTGCCTGCCTTACTCAAGGGCAATTTGCTCACGCCGGACGATGCCATGGCTAACATCACGGTACGGACGGGTCCGGGTATCAGCACCGACCAGCTCAAGGAACTGAAAAACGCTATCGAAGGCTACATTACATCACCACCCGCCGGCATAAAAGCTACTGTCACCGGGCAGGGAGTCATCGGTCTGGAGATAATGAATTCACTGACCTCCGGGCGAACCGAAATGACCCTCCTTGGGATCGCCCTGGTCTTCCTCGGCCTCTTCCTGCTGTTCAGGTTCAACGGGGCCAGGGCTCTGATCGCTACTCTGCCTGTCGCCATGATCATCGGCTGGTCCAGCATCGTCATGTACCTTGGGCACATCAAGTACACCGCGCTTACCGCCACCCTGGGATCCCTGATCATCGGAATTGGCGTCGAATTCACCATTCTGATCATGATGCGTTACAACGAGGAGCGTAAAAAAGGGGAAGCGCCGGAAGTGGCTATGACTACAGCCATGACCAAGATCGGCAGGGCGGTCATCACCTCCGGTCTGACGGTGGTGGGCGGCTTCGGCGCCCTCCTTTTCGCCCGGGATTTTCCGATCCTGACCGATTTCGGCGCGGTAACCATGATCAACGTCGGATTTGCCCTGGTCTCAAGCCTGGTGGTATTGCCGACAATCATCGTGGCGGTGGATAAGAGGAAAAGCGTGCCAGTTAAGGTCGCGGCACAGATCGGCTAATCCGCAACCAATATACCTGTGTGGGCTGAACGGCGGCGCGCGTTGTCCGCGCCGCCGTTTGCCTTTGCCCTGGCAGGCCATGTACGCGGATATGGAGCGGCTATTTGAATGGCGATATAAATCGATTTGACGCCAAAAACGGTATCATATACGATACCTCAGGCAACAACTGCTTCGAAAATTACCTGAGTTCAAGCACCGCCGGATTTAAATTTTCCAATGAAAAGCCCCTGTTATGAAGATACTAATTATCGAAGATGATCCGGGATCGGCTGAGTTCATCCGATTAGCGGTGCAACTTGGCTTCCCGGGTGTGGAGCTATACACGGCCCAATCAGGTGGCGAAGGGATCGATTTATTCGGACAAAACAACCCCGACGTGGTGCTCGTCGACCTGCGATTACCGGATATCCACGGGTTTGATGTAGTAAAACAGATCCGTTCGTCTTCCAGCGTGCCTATCGTAATCCTGTCTGTCATTGGAGATGAAGAAGCGGTATCTAGAGGCCTGGATTCCGGGGCGGATGCGTATATGATAAAACCTTTAAAACAGGCCGAGCTGATCGGACGCATAAAAGCCTTGTTTCGCAAAACCTCGTCGGAGAGCACCGAACAATCACTGCGTTTCGGAATGTTGAGACTCAATGTCGAAGACCGGTCTCTAGCGTACGCCGATAAAGAGGTATTTCTGACCGATATCGAGACCAGGATAATGAAGTTATTGATCGAAAGGCAGGGGCTTCTGGCCGGTTATGAGGACCTTTCCCGGGAAATTTGGGGATCGACTAATCCCAAATCGCCGAATGCCCTCAAGGTTCATATCAGGCATTTAAGGGAAAAATTAGAAACCGATCCCGATAACCCGAAGCTGATCCAGAACCAATTCGGTCAAGGTTATTACCTGGTTAAACCCCAGCAGTACTTGAGACCTTAAGCCTCCGGCGCTATTCTTATTTTCGTTTACTTGGACGGCGGCTGCCCGGGGTGCTAAATCATAACATTCGGTTAACTAATATACGCATATACACGTATTGACCGCCTTTCAGCCGTAGGTAATAATACGTTACTCAGTATTGTCGGAAACTTATCTTCAGTTTTTGATTTTCACGGAGAGCCAAATAACAGACAGTAGTGCTATTTTTTCAAACGGTAGCATCGTAACCAGTGACGAGCTAGAACGCCATTGGGACGAAATAGCCGTATCGACGGAACTCAAATCCGTTATGGGTCTCGACCTTTTGACTCCGGAATCCAGCCCCAACCCCAGCAGCGCCTCACTAATGGCATTCCTGCCCTTATATATTGTCGCGACTTTCCACAAATGCCGGCAATGCGGCAACTGCTGCCGCCCTAACTACCGCAAATGGGACAAGGGCGTTGTCCTGTCGCGGCAGGAGGCGGTATCGCTGGAGCCAAAGTGCCGCTTGATCAAGAAGAACAGCCAATATATTTTGCCTTACCCATGTGTTTTTTTGAAGACAAAAGGCTGCGCTCAATATGAAGAAAGGCCCTATGGTTGCAGAATGTTCCCCCTGACTTCAGTTAAAAGCACGGACGGTCTAGAACGCCGCGGCATCATCATGCTTTGCCCGGCAGCAAAAGAGCTGTATGTCACGGCGACCCTGTTTTTACAGGATCTATACCGCACCCTGGAGACCGCGCGCCAACAGGGTCAAGTCAGGTTCAACATGCAAGACCTTGAAAATTTGAAGTTAGGTTATGAACACAACCAGGTCGGTCCGGACGCGCTGAATTATATGAAAAAATTAGCTTTTGAGTATAACAGGAGCGTTTGATTAAGGCAGGAGGTGTTAAGGGCAAAACAACAATTATGGGCGTCACAAGCCTTCAGATTACAGAATTTAGAATAATTAGGAGGGTATCTTGGGCAAATTTCATAGTACAATGAGCCGCCGGCAATTCATGGAAGCCCTGGGACTGGCTGGCGCCGGACTCGGCGCGGCTGCAATCGCAGCGCCTACTTTTCACGATATGGACGAAGTCCTGGCTTCTTCTTCGAACTCGTCCTGGAAAAACCCGTGGTGGGTGAAAAATAGGGAAGCGGAAAATCCCACGGTCGAGATTGATTGGTCCCGGATTCAGCGCTACGACATGAACCAGGTTCAAACCGGAGACTACCAGGCCATTCAAGACAAGACCAATGCCATGATCAAAGAAATGTGGGGCTCCAACGACAGCAAGGAGCTCTACAAAAAATGGGCCCAGGAAGGAGTCCAGGGTCTGAGGCTCCGGGAACAGGCTGTCTCTAACGCCATCGGCGCGGTTCAAAACGGCGCGAAAAGCGGTTACACCGGCATCACGCCTGATGGATTGGGCGTGCCGCGCTGGCAGGGCACCCCTGAAGAGAACATGCACATGATGCACGTTGTCAGCCGTTTCTTCGGTTCGATCACCCAAAGCGCCACCCAGCTAACCGACAATACGAAAAAGTTGATTTTCTCCAAAGTCGGCAATCGGACAAACGTATTCAAAGACGTCGACCAGGCTTCCCAGACCGCTACTGAAAGCATCCTGCCGAATAAAGCTAACTATGCGTTCGCATGGGGCACCCGACATCCCTCGGATGCCCTAAAAACCGGTCCCGGCGTGGTAAACAATCCTTACGGCTATTTCTTCTCGACCAACGCCGGCGTCCGCATCCGGCAGTTCGTTCAGAATATCGGTTACCTGGCGGTTTCGAGCCAACCTAACCTGGCCGGTTCATCTGCTTTTCCTGCTGTGACGGGCATGGGCGAAATGTCCCGGGCTGGTTCCGAACTGATGATTCCCCAGCACGGAAACGTTCTTCGCTACATCGACCTGATGTTGACGGACCTGCCTCTTGAATCGACTCCCCCCATCGATGCCGGAATGACCAGGTTCTGCTACACCTGTAAGAAATGCGCCATCCACTGCCCGACTCAAAGCATTTCCCTGGAAGATCCTTCCTGGGATACCACTGGCCCCTGGAACAACCCAGGCATGAAGCACTGGTACTTCAATTACCCGAGCTGCAATCCCTTCAAATCAAGCTTCACGCCGGGTTACTGCGGCTTGTGTCTGACCATCTGCACGTTTACCAAATACGAAGACGCCATGATTCACAATATCGTGAAAGGCACCTCTTCAACGACCCCCGTGTTCAACGCGTTTTTCCACAAAATGGACGATGCCATGGGCTACGGGCGGAACCGCGGCGGCCTGGAAGCCCATCAGGACGATACCTACGTCGACGATTGGTGGAACATTATCGGACCGGAACTCGGTTTCCTCACCCATCGGGGCAATTTCCCGGGCTAAAGCTAAAGAGTTCATTGGCAAAGTTAAGAGGCAGGATCATCCTGCCTCTTAACTATTTTAATAACCATAGCTTAACCAAAATACGCATACACACGTATTTACTGTTTTACCTCTCCGACATATAATGAAAATGTTAAGTAATGTAATTTATACGAAGGAGAGTATATGGCTAAGTTTCACAGTACAATGTCCAGACGCGAATTCATGAAGGGCTTGGGTATCGCCGGAGTCGGTCTAGGCGCCGCTGCTACCGCCGCCCCGATGTTCCATGATCTGGATGAGCTTGCCGCATCCGGCACTAACACCATGGGGCACCCCTGGTGGGTTAAGGAACTTGAGGTTGAAAAACCCGATGTCGAGATCGACTGGGATACTTTCAAACCTTTCAGCAAAGCCAAGAATCCCATGCCCGTTATTCACCCGGAAGCATCTGCTGCGAATAAAGTCCGTGATGACGGCTTGCAGATTCCGGCCTTCGCGAACAAGACGCCGGGCGATTCCCTCAGGGACTATGCCTTCGCTACCGGTTCCAGCTTTATCGGTCCCGATGCCCCGTGGGACGGCCCCGCCGGAGCTGCTTTACCGGCCAACGCCAAGGGTGTAGCCTGGGACGATACGCCGGAAAACAACTTGCAGATGATGCGGGCAGCCCTGCATACCTACGGCGCGGTTCTCACCGGCGCTATCGCCGTGGATGATACCACCAAGAATATCTTTGACGCTTCCGGCTTCGTTTTTGACGACAGCCCCGTGGGTAGCCAGGACGCTAATAAGGTCTATCACATTCCCAGCAAGAGCAAATACATGCTGACCTTTGCGGTCAAGCAGAACTATATTCAGACCGTACACCTGTTGCGGGAAGACTCTCAATACCGCGGCGGCTACGGCACCAAGTTGGCACTGGGCAATCAGGCTATCGGCCATGCCTATTCCAACTCTTCCCAGGTCGGTTATATGGCGATGCGCATGGTCAAGACGCTGGGATACGGCGCCTATAAGGCCGGTGTGACTGCCAATGTTCCGCTGGGCATATTCTCGGGTTTCGGCGAACAGGCCCGCACTTCGCACTTATACACTCCGCGGTTCGGTGAGATGATCCGTTACACCAACTATTTCTTCACCGATCTGCCGCTGGCCCCGTCAAAGCCGATCAGCTTCGGCGGATATGAATTCTGCAAATCATGCAAACGCTGCGCTGAGCGCTGCCCGTCCGAATCTCTCTCTTTGGAAAACGAGCGCCAGTGGGATACCAGATCCCCCGGCAACCGCCCCGGTTTCAAAGGCTGGTTCATGGACTGGCAATCCTGCATCGATTTCGGCTCACCGGGCGCCTGCGGTAACTGCCAGGCAACCTGCCCCTTCAACCACCCATCCGATGGCATCATCCATCCTGTTGTCCGCGCCACGGCGGCGACCACGGGCATGTTCGACGGGTTCTTTGCCAAGATGGACAGGGTCTTCGATTACGCGAAAGCCAGAACCCCCGCGGAACTCGAGGGTTGGTGGAGCCGCGATCTCGAAAAATATGAAGCCGACACGACTCTCGGCGCCGGCACAAGCAAGTGGTAATAAACTAAACAAATAAATAGTCGTTTATCGAATTACCGGGGGGACTATCCCCCCGGTAATTTTTTTTGTGGTTAATCACAGCCTCGCCCTGAGATCAACAATTGGGAAAGCGTGATCGAACCAAACGTTTTCGGATCTGACAGTATCGCCGATTGAAACCGGGATACTCCCAGGGGAGGGCATGGATGCGTTTAAGACACGTTGATGAAATTACCGGTAAAAACAGATCTAAGGCAGGATCTATCGATCTTCAGAAAGACTACGATTGTCACCTGCCGGGTTGATTGAGCGTAGGTTTTTTCGGTCTTGCCTTCCTGACAATTCTCCCCAGCCACGATTCCGAACCGTTGGTAGGGTCGAGCAGCACATCGATGTAATATTTGCCCAGGTCCCACACAGAGCGAAAGAATTCACCCGGCCGCTGGAAGGCCATTTTGAAAAAAGCCGGATTATGCCGCAGCATGAACCTCACTCTGCGGGTGGCATAACTGCGCCGGAAGACGCTCATGGCATCATCCATCATCTTCTGGGGTATCTGCGATAAATTGATTTCATTGGCGCATTTGATTGGGAAATAGGTCCACTCATGAAGCGTTTTCGGCAGGGCCACTAAACCGTGTTCGACACAATAGTCGAACAGCTTTGTTTCAGGATAAGGCACGAATTTCATATACAGATACGGCGGGTTGTCCAGGCGTCTGAGGAGGTTCAGGCTTTCGTTGAAATCCTCAACGGTTTCGCTCGGAAATCCATAATACATGAAAATGGTCGGAATGATCCGGTGCTTGACCAGCAACCAGAAAGTCTGCTCCATCTCCGCGACGGTCCCCTTGTTGACGAATGAAAGAATGCGCTGGCTGCCGCTCTCTATCTCCAATAATACCGAGGCGCAACCTGATCTGGCCATGAGTTTCACGGTTTCTTCGTCGAGGCCGCCGGAAACCGGCGCATTCCAGGTGATCTTCCATTTCTTGGCGATGACTAGATTGCAGAAATCTCGCAACCTCTGACGGTTCAACACGAAGCGTTCCCCGGAAAAATAGATATGCTTAACACCGTATTCCTGGTGCAGTCTTTCCATCTGGGCGACGATGCGCTCTGCGGAGAGGTCGCACATGTCGCCTCCCCAGAATGAAGCATCGGAACAGAAAGTACATTTGTAGGGGCAGCCACGGGAAGTGTTGAGGGTTATGTCAGAGTATCTTTTGATATCGATGAGGTGCCAGGCGGGGTCGGGTAGGCTATCCAGGTCCGGCAGGAATGAGCGAGGGGGATTTATTACCGTCCGTTCCTGCCCGTCCTTCCAGGCCAACCCCTGGATGGAATCTATCTCGGGCTTGCCTTTTTCCAGGCTCTCGGCCAGCTCCGCGAGGGTGATTTCGCCAGCGCCGATGACTACATAATCGACACAAGGTTCGGCAAGCACTTCTGCCGGGTACGCCGACGGATGGCGGAAACCCCAGACGATTTTTACACCCGGGAGCAGTTTCTTGAATTCGCACGATTTGAATAAAGCGTCGTCAATGTTGGGCCCGGTGGCAACGCTAAAACCGATGAGGTCCGGTGCGAAGGCAACAAAATCCGTGGGTTGCCGTTTGTCCAGGTTACTATCGATCAGCCTGACCGTGTGCCCTCTGGATTCAAGCATCCCACCGATAGACAGCATTTCATCGGGGAACTTGGTATATCCAGGCATGTTGCCATATGATCGGGAGGGGATTATAAGCAGTATTTTCATTTCGGTCGACTACGACAACACCTTAATCAATTTATTTTGTATAACCAATTTTCTGTTTAATTTTACATAATAGAATTGCGCCAGACATTGGCGCGGTGATTCACGTATACCTGATCTTCCTCTGAGATAATTCTACTCTCGAAGTCATGTTTTGCCGCCTCGAGATCATGGAGTGTCAGGCAGGTGTTCAATTCGCGATTCCCTTTGACAAGCTTTTCCAGGAAAAGGTTGACCACCACGTACAGTTTTCTGGCTGCCGGACAGTGCATAAGAATTCCCAGTCCCTCTTCGCCGGTAGACTCATCGTACCATCGGTTAAAAGGGAAGCAGCGGCACCCAAAAGGCCTGAGAGAGTAACGCAGGCATTGGTTTTCAACCAGCAAGGGGCAGGGGTATTTCAAATATGATTTATCTCGCCGCTTGGTTATCCTGCACACATTTTGTAGTTGGGCAGCCTCCGCGTCAGAGATCGTTACCCCTAGATCCCAAGAGAGGTAATTAGGCCGGCAACACTGGCCGCACCGCTCGCACTTGAGAAAACTAGCCACCAGATATAACGGAATAAAATCGATGAAAGCCTTGTCCGCTTTATCGGCACAGCTTGTATTGAAGCGCAATCTCGGGATGCCGATAATTCGCTTGTTTCCGTGTCGCGTTAGTTCAGAATCCCAGTTTTGCTCCAGTAGAGCTTCGGTTAAGGATCCAATGGAGCTCGGGATGATTGGTGAAGCCGAAGGGAGGAAACTCCTTCTCTCCTGTTCAATAATCTTCCGGATATCCATGTGTATCGCGTGTATTTTAACATAAAGTGAATATTTTCTGAATCGGTAAAGCACAAAAATGAGATAATTCATCGTTTTATGGTTTTAAATACCTCTGAGCATTTGGAATATTTTGCTCCCTCCCCCGTCACTGCAATTACCATTTTTGACGCCAACTTGACCTCGCCCTATAATCGATACGCCAATTACGATTATCCGGGGGACCTTTGTGAATCTGATTATCGCTAGACCCTGCAGCAACTCATGCCCGTACTGCTTTGAAACGGGAGAGCGGCGCGGCGGCCAGAATGATTTCATCACCATGGCAAATGTTCAAATTCTCGCCGAGTGGGCTCGCAAAACACACCTGGATTACCTGTCGATTCTTGGGGGAGAGCCGTTTTTACACCCTGAACTTACTTCAATACTGAGCACTTTCCGGAGGATAAGCCCCTCGACCGGATTCCGGATACTCACCGGGGGCGTGTTTAAGAGCAGATTGCTGGATGATCTGTCCCCGGATTCGGCTGGCTTGATTTTCAATATTAACGAGCCGCGAGACTACGTCAACCCCAAGCATTTTTCCAAAGTTATTAATAATGTGGAAACCGCCATACGCCGCGGATTCCGAGTCATCCTGGGATTTAATGTATGGAGAACGGATTTTGATCCCACATTCATGCCCCGCCTGGCCCACAGCCTGGCTCGGACGAATTTTCGCTGGACCGTTGCCAATCCGCAAAAATATACCCAATCCAAAGTGCTTTCTCCTGGTCAATACCAGACCGTCGCGGAACGGTGCATTCAAATGTTGGAGACTTCGACCAGCCTCGGCATCGAAGCGTTACTTGATTGTCCGCTGCCGCTATGTTTTTTCAACGATGAACAACTCGCCTGGGTGAAACAATACCATGAAGGAACGGCCTCAAGGCTGGGTGTCTGCGATCCGATCATCGATGTTACTCCGGAGCTTGAAGCTTTGCGTTGTTTTGCGCTGTCTAAAGTAGGCCGGGTTAAAGTCACCGATTTTTCTTCAGAACAGGAAATCCGGGACTGGTTCCTTCAGCGGGTCGATTATCAGCTGCTTGGAAACGGCTGTTTCGAACGTTGCGCTGATTGCCACCATTTCAAGACCGGCCGCTGTTATGGCGGGTGCCTGGCTTGGCACAAGGCTGAGGCAGACCTGACCGCCGAGCCACCGGGGATAGAGTTGGCAATAAAGATGCAAGACGCCATGGATAAAGAGCAACCAGCCGCCGCTTTAGAGTTTTACGATGCTGCCGGTTTTTGGGCTAAAGCTGCCGCGTCAACCTATATCGCCGCCACCGCCGCCGCCAAATTGGAAAAATGGGAACTGGTTTTCCGCTATTCGGCAATCGTTCAGGACACTTCCAGTAATCCCGAACTCAAACGTCTCGCGCTTGAGTTACTAAGGGATGTTCCTCTAAATACCAGGGTACAAATCGAAACCGCGATAGAGAAAAAGCATCCTTTCGTGGGAATTCCCGACGCCAATTAATCTAAAACGGGGTGAATTAAATTTCACCCCGTTTTAGAATTTGGGCGGAATCGGGACCACCGGCGACCACGATGGGGCTCAGGGTTAAGTGGGACTACTTCGCGTCATACCGTACCCACTGTCCCTGGGTTATATCTTGATCGAATGGGAGCATATCTCGTTTCCACCATTCATCCGGAGACAACTCGGTATTATAACCGAAGAATTCGTCCATGGTGGTGAAAAACCCGTTGAAGATGGATGTGTTGGATAGAGTGACATGGACAAATTTATGGATCAGGGCTTCTTCGAGCTTGGAAAAAGTGCAAGCTCGCATGCAAGTATTCCAATTTCCTAAACGACAAATATTAACGTCGCTTCCGTTCCCGTTCGCCCTGCAAGTGGCGCCGTTCACCTGAAATCGTTTTGCTCCGATGTTGTTAAAGACACCTAATGTCTCGTAGGTTGGTTCTTTTTCAAGGGAAAGAGATTGGGTTGGGCATGCTCGGGCGCATTTCATGCAAGTGGCGCAAAACCGGAAGATGCCGGCATCAATGGGTTTTGTCGGTGTCAATGGCATGTCCGTAAAAATCATTCCGGGCCGGGGGGAAGGACCAGCGATTGGAGCAATGGCACTCAACATTCTTGATTGTTCATGACTCCCGCCCAGTACCGCGAAACCGGTTTTGGTCGTCAACGATTGATTGGAAGTTTGGCCTACTGATTGGTAACCGAGGCCCCTGGTAAATTCCATGAGCTGGCTCTGCATATTGAAGAAATGTTCGTAACAACGAGCTAAATCACCAAGAGGTTCAGCCACCCGGGTATTTGTTCTGACGGAACCCGGAACATAAAACACCACAACATAACGAACCGAATTGGGGATTGATTTTTTGGTTGCGCTCAAAGCCGGGACCGGAATGTCTTCGAATTCAATCTTCCTACCGTCATGATCGTAAGACCAGACCAGTTTTTGTGTGGTGGCAGTGTCCAATTCGACGACGTTAAAATGGGTTGCACCCCAAATTTTGGCGGCGTTTCGAAGCATGCGGTAGTTTTCCTCGGGTGAACCTTGCCACTTCGGCACTCCACGACTTTCCGGAGTAGCGGCCTTTTGGGGTCCCAGAAAGCTGTACGTGGTACCCATAGCCCCTCGGGCAGTCGTAATCGCTTTGTCGCGCAGCGCGTAACCTGGCTTATTTTGTTTAAAATATTTATCGCTTACTTCGTTGTAAAGGGCATTTTGGGCATTGAGGACCTCAAGTCCTTTTGCGGCATCGCCGTTTCCAAAGTATTTCGCCAGTCCGTCCTGGAAGGCGCCGTTTCTTTGATCATACCTCTCCATCAGCTGGTAATCGATATCCACTACCGGCTTATCGACTTCTTTAACCCACCATGGTTGAGATCGATCCGGGTCAGAGCTTGCCAATTCGTCCAAATCATTGAATCGGGGAGCTAATGCCGACGCGCCGATCCCTGCTCCAGTCAGTCCCAGGCCTTTCATGAATGCTCTTCGGCTGATGGTTGAATGAAATCCTGACATCTAAACCTCCCTCCTACGATATTTCTCGCATTTTGATCTGCTTGGATCCGATTCCGTGAGAACTACCGATGCAATCAACACGGGAGGCTATCTCCCGTGTTGATTGACACAAACCTAACTTTTCAACGTATCCGTCGATACTTAGTAAAGGTAGGTCTTATCGAATTGGAACGTAGGCACATCATGTGTCCACCATTCATCCGGGTTCCGGGTTCCAAACCCGAAAGCATCGTGCATGTTGGCGAAGAAGCTGTTGAAGATAGGAGTAACAGACTGAGTACCTCTCACTATCTGATGAATCAATGCTTCATTGCCCCCATTGAAGACGCAGGTACCATGGCAGTTTTTGCATCTCGGGCAGCGGAAGTTGAACAATCTCCATCCCTTGTATCCGGGAACATAATTCTTCAACCGCTCTTCTTCGGGGCTCTCATGATCCCACCTCTTGTCCCCGAACGGCATGCTTTCGTAAGGACACATACTGGCGCAAGTCATGCATTTAACGCAGAAACGAGCGATGCCTGCATCGACCGGCTTGGTTGGCGCCAATGGCATATCGGTGACAATACGACCCATCCATCTGAACAGGTTGCCGTGACTATAGGATGTGGCCACCATCGAAGACCTGGAGTGTTCGGCAATGCCGCTCATAGCTGCGACGCTGTCAGAATTTGTACAGTTGCCCGCCTCGATGTGTAGGTAACCCATGGAGCCCATAAAGTAATGGACATTCGCTTGCACTTTATGCCCATGGCAATAGCCGCTATAAGTAGGAGCGGGAGCATGTCGAACGTAATCTGTCGCTTCCAAACAAGAATACATAACCACGTATTTAGCTTTATTTGGGATTACGGATTCACTCTTGTCTTCCGAAGGTTGATCGACGTCTTTGAAGTTGAACGGCGCGCCGGAGGTTGAATTCTTATGGAAGAGCTTGCGTGATTTATCGTCGATCTCCATAACCCGAACGCGGGTGGCGCCGAAAAACTTGAAAGCGTTGGTAAGGGTCTGAAGATTTTCTTCCGGAGTACCCTGCCATTTTGTCGTTCCCCGGCTTTCCGGTGTAGGGATTGTTACCCCTGAGATAGTGCCCGTGAAACTTGGAGAAGGGAGCTTATCAGAAGCCGATGATGCGCCAGCGAGAGATTGATCGCGAAGGCTAGGTCCCTGATAAGTCGAGAATTTCTCCTTCATGTATTGGATATCCCGACCATCGGCTTTTAGTTTTATGTATTGGGCTAGTTCCGGATGCAATGAGCCATGGGCAGCATTCGTAGCTGTCAAGGGGAACCTGGAGCCGAGGACGGTCCTTGTCCGATCGACTCTTTCAAAAACGTTCCAATCGATTTCAACGGTTGGGTCATTGTACTCACGCTCTTTAACGTACCAGGGGTGTTTGAATTGGCTGTCAGACGCAGTTAATTCATCGAGATCGTGGAACATCGGCGCTATCGCCGCAGTAGTTCCTAGTCCGACGCCTGCCAGACCTAGGCCCTTCATGAAGTCTCTTCTGCTTACTGTTGAATGGAAACTAGACACGCTTTTTCTCCTTTTGTTTATTTAATTAACCAATTACTATCTAATAAAGAACTTCCCCGATGTAGATTTCACCATGAATATTTTTCCTATATCTCGAAAATAAATCGAACCTGTTTTTCTCCTTTCTGTTTTTCGCTCTACGCTTTAGACTACTAACAAAGACCAACCGAAATATTCGATGTCATCGAATTCCCTGAAATTGCCCTTGGGTAACATTTTCAGGAAAGCCAAAACATCGTTATCCGCGTGATTCATCAGAGCTTTTCTGATTAACTCCGTTTGGGTCGCTGGATAGTTCATCCCCCGCAGTGATTTTTCGATCTCTCTCATCTCCAGCCTGGAGTAATCAGCCTTCTCGTGGCATTTCGTCTCCAATGCATGGCGCCTTTCCATGACCATTGTCATTTCACTTTCCTCCAACGTATTGATTATTCATCTCAAATATGTGCTTAATGAGTCTCATCCCGATCTCCGATGTACACAGCGGCTGGAGTTCCCTGCTCCTGTCACGATACACTGTGATACCCTTGAGTCCCTGCTCACATGCCATGGTGAAGACTTTGGCTATGTCATCTCGAGTGGCAGATTTGGGGAAGTTCACCGTCTTTGAAACCGCACTGTCGGTATGCCTCTGGAAGGCTGCCTGGATTCTGACATGCCAGTCCGGCGATACTCGGTGAGCGGTGACAAACACCTCCCTGACATCCTCTGGGATTTCTTTGCGTTCATGAAGGTGATTGGAGGTCACCAGTTCCTCTAGGAGTTTTCGGGTAAAGAAACCACGCTCTCTGGCTACTTCTTCAAAATAGGGGTTGATCTCAAGCAGGTTCTCACCGTCAAGGATGTTCCTGACGAAGACGGCCGCGAAAATAGGTTCAATCCCTGAAGAGACACCGGCAATGATGGAAAGCGTTCCGGTGGGGGCTATGGTGGTACAGCAGGCGTTTCTCATGGGAATGTTCCGCTGCCCATAGATGCTCTGACCCCAGGCTGGGAAGACCCCCCGTTTTCTGGCCAGGTCTTGAGAAACCTCATGGGCGGTGCTGGTCACAAACTCCATGACACTCTCAGCCACGGCGATTGCTTTGGTGGAGTTGTAGGGGATGCCGAGTCTTAAAAGCATATCGGCAAATCCCATGACCCCCAGACCAATCTTCCGGGTGCGTTTTGTGGCGGCTTCTATCTCTTCGGTAGGGAACTTGTTGATGTCGATGACATCATCAAGGAAGCGGACAGCAAGTCTAACGACTTTTTTCAGTTTCTCGAAGTCGATCTCACCGCCGGATAACATCTTGACCAGGTTGATGGAGCCGAGGTTGGTGGACTCATAGGGCAGTAACGCCTGCTCACCGCAACCGGTGATTGCCGAAAGCTTACCTAATGAAGGTGTGGGATTGTCCCGGTTGATGCGGTCGGTGAAGACAAGACCGGGGTCTCCTGTCCTCCAGGCTTGATCGACGATTCTGTAAAAGACCTCTCTGGCAGGGAGCGACCTGACAACATCTCCTGTCCGGGGATCGACCAGGGGATAGGCACTATTCTCCTTGACCCTCTTCATGAAATCGTCGGTGACAGAGACAGAGTTATAGAAGTTGGTGAGTGAATTGGGATCTGATTTGGCGGTGATGAAGTCGAGGATATCCGGATGATCTACCGATAAGACCACCGAGTTGCAGCCACGTCTGATTCCACCTTGCCGGATATAATCGGCGGCGGCGGATAGGACGTGTACCAAGGCCACCGGCCCTCCGGCGGCATCGGCGTGGTTGCCGGCCATGCTGCCCTTTGGTCTTATGCCAGAGAGATCGAAACCCAGTCCGCCGCCGTTTTTGTGGATTACCGCTGTGTTCTTGACCGCATCGAAGGTGTCTTCGACCGAGTCAGGCACCGGCAGGACGAAGCAGGAGGAGAGCGTGCCGGAGAAAGTGCCAGCGTTGAGGAGGGTGGGGGAGTTGGGTAGAAAAGACAGAGACGCCATCAAGTCGAAGAAATCTTCTTCGATGGCCTTGGTATCGGTATTTTCATCATAGAGCAGCTCAGCCCTAGCGGCAGCCCGGGCGACTCTTCTGAAAAGCTGCTCGGGGGTCTCGATTCCGTGTGAGCTTCTCTTAAGGTAACGCTTCTCCAATACCCGGAGGGCATTGGGGGTAAGCTGAACTTTGACCGTTTGCGGTTCGAACACATCAAGCATGGAAACGCTCACAGCCCTCCATAGGCAAACCTGGTGGGAAAGACAGCCATGTAAGCTACATCCCGTGGTGTGTACCTTCCCTGGGGGAGAGAGTAAAGAAGGTTAAGCAGATCATTCGGGATACCGGAGGAGACAGCTTGATTGATCAGTCCCTCTTTAGGGACCTGATGTTTGATTTCATCGGTTATTTCGAATAAACCTTCGATGCTTACCATTCTCTCGGTTATTCCCTTCCTATTGAAATTGGACAAGACCACGATCAACTCCTGATTACGTTTCGGGGAAAACCATCCATACTCGATTCTTAAATTAATCCTGACTGAAGAAGTAAGCGCTCAGAAATGATGTGTAGCTGACATCAGAAGGATTTTGATAAACCCTGTCCGGCAGGCGATACCGGTAGAAGGCCATTACATTTTCTGGCGTGTGAACAGTTTCTGTATGAATCAGGATATCGTTCTTCGATGCCGGGAAAATGATTCCCTCCAAGTACTCCTCTATGACTGAAGATTTCAATTCCCGATCTTCAAATGTGCTACGGCCTATCGTATTTCCTGAGCTTGTTGTGGGTGACAGTAAAGATTTCATCCTAAAACCGATCTATTACTTTCTTTGATCCATCCGGATTGAGATGCTGTATCGCCGCTACCCCCGTTAAAGCGGTGATTATTACGAACAGTGAGATCAGCATGGCCTAAAACCTCCATGGAATATTACTCGAGGGTTGTTTATGACTGACGATCGTGGAAAGGAGGAGATTCTTGCTGAATGGTTTAAGCAGATATTCCGATGCGCCAAAATGGAGTGCCTTAATCAACCGGTTTGGGCTAGTCCTGACGTCATCAATCGCAACAATGGGTATACTTGTGTTTTGAACGAGTTCCTCAAACAATTTGAGGCTATTACACGTTTCGCAGTCCAGGTCGAACAACACCAGGTTTGTTTTTTCAAGCCGCGGTTTAGCGTTTTCTAAGTCTTTTGGAGAAGTTTGGACAATATTTACCTGGCTAAGGCATTCGTCAATTATATTCTTGACTTCATCGAAGACCTTTGGGTCCTCTTCAATGAATTGGATATTCATCAGCAATCATCAATCATCGTTGCTAAGTCTTGTTACGTAAAACCAGACGTTATCAATGATAAAACCGAGGTGTATTTTTATAAGGAATATGCCGTGGCAATAAGAGCAACAAGGTGAGGTAATTTTAGGATCGAATTCCATTAATATCGGGGTTAAGGGTGTCAAAATGTGTCAGATTAGTAAACCATTGTTAAGAAATACAGATAGGGCTTGAACTCAAGCCCTATCTGTGTATTGGCCCCACCAAGCTGTTTAATGAATGCCGACTAATTTAAAGCCAGTGCCATGTTCCGTCACTATTCTCAGCGACGAATCCTGGGGGAACTTCTTTTTTAATCTTTTGACACATCCCCTTAATGCCGAGTTGTTACCGCTGCCGCCAAAGTTTCCCCAAATTGCCCGTTCGATGGAAGAATATGAGGTGACCTGACCGTAATTTTGCATGAGCCGATGCATTAATAAATTTTCATTCCTGGTTAGAGCGATTTCCTGGCCATCTACGTATGCCCGATGAATGTCAGTATCCAGGCGTAGCTTGCCGATAACCATACTACCCAACTGGCTTTTACCTGAATATCGCCGTATTAAGGCCTGTGTTTTCGCGATAAAACTGAGAGGATCGAACGGTTTAGAAAAGCACTCATCGGCTCCGAGTTGCAGGCTTCGTACAATATCTGCTCCGGTTAAATTTTTCCGTATCACGATTGTTGGTTTTGAACAGTAGAGAAAAACTGATTCGATAAAATCAAATCCACTCATATCCGGCAGGTCCAAATCAATTACGAACAGGTCAAACTGTTCCTTTTCTATGAATGCTAACCCCGAGGTGCCGGAAGTGCATCTCGTGATTTCAACCTCAGGCCAAGGAATTTTCAACGTCGAAACCAATGCAATGACATCATCCTGGAAATTCTCGACTATTAGAACTCTCATATCAATTCTCCAACCCGATAATCATTTTGGGGCCTGGGATGGCATAACTATTTGGAGATCTAAGGTTGAGGAAAATAACCCTAGCCTCGCATAAGAGTACAATATTGTATGGCCATGTTCATCGTACGAAAGGACTAGTCGACCTAAGTATTTTGGATATAACCAACACCATTAGCCTGGCTTTCAGGCTGGATATTCTAAGAAGTAACCACTGGTAGGCATTATTTCCGGTATTACTGAATCCAGCGCGCATGACTGGTTTGGGAGAATCAATCGCTTGTACTTGATCGACCCTCGTCTGATCGGGTTGATAAAGGTCACCGCAGAACTCGATAAGGAGCTTGCATTTTTCCCGGCTTACCACCCAACCAGAAGCCCATAATACGGCCCAATGATGGGCGGCCAAAAATCGGGACCAACAACTATTATTTGGCGTCAATCCCAGGGGTCGACTTCAATGACGGTCTTTATGAATTTTGGACCTTTTGGTGTAAACGCCTCCTGAAAATCGTTGAATTTGACCCGGTCGGTCAAAATTTTCTGACAGAGTTCCGGAAATTCCAAGTTTATCCTGGTCATCTGCAGCAAGGCTTTTTCGAAGTGACTTCGATTGGAATTCACGCTTCCTACTACCACTTCGTTATTTTTTACCATGTGCCGGATCACTTGTCCGGCGTCGATGTTCAAGTTCAGCTCGTCCCTGGGGATTCCGGTCATAATGTAAATGCTGCTGCGAGCCATGTAGCTAATCAACTGCAGAGCCGTTGAGGCGGCGCCCGAGGCTTCGAACAGGATATCTACCGATCCCCCGTGTACCTCGCAGTACTCCATGAGTTCCCTGGGAGATTTATCACTGGTATCAACATATTTTGCGCCCAGATAATTGACCAAGCCTGCTTTGGGGTGGCTGTCCGGCACAATGTCAGCGACCATTATATTGACCTGGGCCAGTCTCAGGAGCGAAGCCGCTAAAAGACCAAGAGGCCCGGCGCCGACGACCAATCCGGTTTTACAGTTGCCCCAATCTGGAGACTTGAAATCGTGCTCTGGGTGGGGGCATGTCCACGGGAACCGGCTCTGGATAATCCGGATTTGGTCAATCCCCTTTTCGGCAATACTTACAGGTTCGGTGAGTACCGCAAGATGCTTCATCTCCCGGGGAACTTTAACCATGTACTGTTCCTGGTCGACGGCGTACTCGCTCAGGAAGCCATCCAGCTTGTGAATGCCCCTTTCCTTAAATAAGCCGGTCATGCACATATCGCTTTGATTGTGCAGACATGGATGGCAAATGCCGCAGCCACGCCTTACGGTAATGCTGACAATGTCCCCGGGAACCAGTGATTTAACATCGCCTCCGATATCCTCGACAATCCCGACCGCTTCGTGGCCCATGACCATCCGGTTTTTGTCTGGGGCCATATCCGGCCCGTAGCGGACTACGTTGTAGTCGGTGCCATCCAGCCCGACCTCTTTGATCCGCACAAGCACCTCGTCAGGTTGGGTTATCTCCGGCTTCGGTAGATCGAATGTCTGGACGGAGTTCTCCCCCCGGACCAATCCAATGGCGCGCATTCTTCTTCCTCCAATTCCCGCGATCAGGTCGCCTGGGAGCCATGGTTTATTCCGTTTTTATGCGGTGACCGCCAAACTTGTTACGCAACGCCACCAAGAGCTTGTTTCCAAACGGTTGATCTTGCCTGGAACGGAACCGTACCTGGAGCGCCGCCACGATTACCGGAAGGGGCACATCGAGGTCCAGTGATTCCTGGACGGTCCATTTGCCCTCACCAGAGTCCTCGACGAAAGCCCGGATGTTCTTCAGCCCGGGGTCCTCTTTCAGAGCAAGTTCAACCAAATCAAGCAGCCAAGAACGCACCACGCTGCCGTAACGCCAGATGCCGGCTATCTGGGTCAAGTCCAAATTGAAATCGGCTTTGGCTCGAAGCAATTCGAATCCCTCTGCGTAGGCTTCCATCAAACCATATTCGATGCCGTTGTGGACCATCTTGACGAAATGGCCTGCCCCGCTGGGACCGACATATCCAACGCCTTTCTCGGACGACGGCGCCAAAGAACGAAACACCGGCTCAATCCGCCGGTAGGCGTCGGCGTCTCCCCCGACCATAAGGCTGTATCCCTCGTCCAGCCCCCAGATGCCACCGCTGGTTCCGGCATCAAGAAATGAAATCCCCTTTTCTGCCAGGTTGCCCGCTCGGCGAATGCTGTCTTTGTAATTCGAGTTGCCGCCGTCGATTATGGTATCTCCGGGTGAAAGCAGACCGCCGAGTTCATGAACCGTGTCCTCAGTGGGTTGACCGGACGGTACCATGCACCATATTGCCCGCGGAGAGACCAATTTATCGATCAGTTCTGAAATCGAGGCGGCCCCGATAACACCCAATCGAACCATTTCTTTCACCCGCTCGGTCGAAGGATCAAAACCAACAACCCGGTGCCCACTTTTGATCAAGCGTTGAGCCATATTGCCGCCCATTCTTCCCAGACCTATCATTCCCAGTTCCATCGTGTTCTCCGTCTTCCGTTTTGTACTTTGAAAATTGCGGCGCGCCCGCGGGCGCCGAATTCACTGGCTTTCTTGTGCCGCATGGGCCAACAGCGCAGCCCCGATAACCACTGAATCATTTCCAAGCGCGGCCTTAACGAAACTCAATCGCTCCACCGCCGCTTCCAGGGCCCGGACACGCACCCTGGCTTCGATCATTCCGATATAATTCGGCAAACCCTCGATAATACCGCCGCCGAGAATCACCAGGCAGGGATTGAACGCATTGACGAAACCGGTTATCCCAGTTGCCAGGTATTCCGCGGTCTCCTCGACCAATTTTACGGCGAGCTGATCTTCATGTCGAAACGCCTCCGCCAAGGTCAGGGCGGTTATTTTGTTGATGTTTCCGGCTTGTTTAATGAGCGTCGCTCCCGAATAAGGGTCTTTGGCGGCTGCTTCTTGGGCTCTTTCGGCGATGGCCCAGCCTCCGGCGTAAGCCTCGAGGCAACCTCGATTTCGGCAGTGGCACTGCCGCCCGCCGGTGGTCACTGGAACATGGCCCAATTCTCCGGCGGTATTGAGGCATCCTTCCAGCATCCTGCCTCCGCTCACCACGCCGCCCCCTATCCCGGTGCCCAGGAACAGGCACAGCAGGTCTTGGGTATTTTGCCCGGCCCCATGCCGCCATTCTCCCCAGGTCGCGGCGCGGACATCGTTGGCAATGGTGACGGGGATGCCAACAGATTGTTCCAGTTTGGATCTCAGAGGCACGTCGCGCCACCCCAGGTTGGGCGCAAATATCACCACCCCCGCGCCTGTGCTAACCTGTCCGGCGACGCCGATACCCATGCTCACGGCTTGGGCGCCGGCTTTTCCGAGGCAGGAGTTAATACACCGGACTATGTCTCCGATCACTCCTTCGGGTCCTTTCCCGGGGTCGGTGGCATGCCTTTCTGTTGCCACGATTTTCCCTTCGGGATCAACCAGGGCAGTCTCGATCTTGGTGCCGCCGAGATCAACACCAAGTGTCAACCCAGCCTTTTTGTTATCGTCGTTTTTCAATCAATTAGTCTCCTGGTTCGGAGGGTTGTTTATCAGATAATTATGCGCCAGTTCAATAATTTCCTCCGGATGATGCGCGATCATAACGTCCTTCAAGATTTGGGAGATCCTCTTTGAGTGCAGGCCTTCGAAAGTAAAGGGGGTGGCAAACGCTATGACTTTCATCCCTGCCGCCGTAGCGGATTGAACACCATTGGGAGAATCCTCGATCACCAGGCAATCACCTGGCGGCACATCCAGTTTGCGGGCTGCCACCTGGTAGATCTCCGGGTCCGGCTTGGTGTGCACCACGTCCTCTGCGGTGACAACGACATCGAAGGCGCGGTCGATGTCAAGCGCGCGCAGGATAAACAGCGTATCGTTGAGGTGAGACATGGTGGCCAGGGCGATACGGCAGCGATTTTCTCGTGCGATCCTGAGTAATTCCAGGGTATACGTCCACCGGTGTCGGGCGATGACACCCGGATCGGCGATCATTTGATGGTAAATGCCCGTCCTTATTTCAGTGAGGACCGCGGCTGGTTCTGAAGCCCGGTATTGGGGCATCAGGGGCCGCAATTCTTTCTCCAAATTCAGTTTATCCATTACATGGCGGGAAGCCACATCCCTCCCTGAACCCAGAGCTTCTTTATACGCGTCAATGGCGCGGGCATCCGGCTGTGCCAGGTTTCGGATTTTCTGGACGGCTATGGCGTAGGCCTGAGCTTTGAGTTTCTCGGTCTGCACCAGGGTGCCATCAAGATCGAAGATGATCGCTTGTACCAAAAAATCCTCCCAGATTGTGTTGACAGGTTCCCAGGCGCCGGGTCATTCAGTTTTTCATAATTATTGGCGGCGGGATGTGTTTAACGATTGGCTTCCTGATAACGCCGCAAATCACGATAGTTTTCCGGTCATTTGTAGATCTCGCCGTTAATGTCGGATCGCCTGCAAACTGGTGAATAAAAAGGCAATTCCGATAAAGAAAAATAGAACAGATATGAACCGCTCCATCGTTTCAGACGACAACCTGCCCTGGTACCTTGATCCAATTTGTCCTCCGATAACGGCGCCTGGGATTGTGTAGACGATCAGATTCCAGGGAATTGAATGAACGCCTTCATTCTTGATAAGGGTGGCTATGGCCGTCATCGAACCTGCCAATACCGTTACAGCGATGACAAAAACCGAGATCCCCGCCGAGATGGCTACCGGAATTTTGCATTGCTTGACCAGATGAGGCATCTCAAATTCACCGAGCCCGACGGAAATTAACCCTTCCATCGCGGCGCCGATTCCAGTCATCAATTTGCCGCTCATCTGATCGCAAAACTCATATTGGTATTTTTTGCCGTCACTGGCTGTGAGGACACGTTCTTCGCAGGTTCCCTGTTTGGGTGCCCGTTTTACCATTTCTGGCAGCACTTTAATTTTTGGGTTACGCACGGTGCCGGGGGCTGAAATTCCCAGATAAATCGCAAGACCGAGCATCATAATCCCATAGATGATTTTCATCAGGAGCCCGGGAACGTATTGGGAGACAAGCGAAAAAATAATGATCGTGGGAATGGATACCATGAGCAGTTTTTTAGCAGCCCTGTAATCTATGAGTTTCTTTTGATGATAACCGATCACCCCCGAAATAAAGCCGAAAAATTCGGTGAACAATGCCATTCCGATTGCTTGTCCCGTGGTCAGTAAAGGGACTGAGAGCAGGGGGAAAGCCAGGATGAGAAAAGGAGTTAACATCGCCGTGCCGCTTATGCCGGTAGCCATCGCGGTCGCGGCAATAACGATACAAGCCGGCAACATGAACCAATAGACCATCCAGTGCGCTTCCACAATCTAACCCAGTTCTTTATCCGTATTTTGGACGAAGCCTCCGACCCGCCCTTCTCTTCGCTCGCGTTCGACCGGTTCGCTCGCTCCGAAGGCATGTCCGCCGAAACCGTGCCGCATCATCGCGATCGCGCGCGCCCAATACTTTTTGTCGTCGCGGGAGGTGAACAGTTGCATCACCGATTGGGAGATAACCGGTATCGGGACTTCCATGTGCAGGGCATCATTTACTAGCCAGTTGACTTCACCCGTGTCGTCGACGAACGCCGGAATCTGATCCAACCCGCCCTCATCCCGATAGGATTCGGCCATGAGGTCAATCAGCCAAGATCGGATCACGGAACCGTGGCGCCAGCACCCGAGAATTTCGGCGATATCAAGTTCGTTCCGGTAATTCTTCAGCAGACCAATCCCTTCCGCAATAGCCTGGAGCATCCCGAATTCGATGCCGTTGTGGACAAGCTTGGTGAAGTGCCCCGCCCCCGAAGGTCCGGCGTGAACATAACCGCCAGGAGTGGCCAGTTTTAGCAGAACGGTTTCAATATGGCGAACAGGATCAGTATCGCCGCCAGCCATGAAACACGCGCCTTGCCGCGCCCCTTCGATACCGCCGCTGGTTCCGAGATCGATGAAATGGAGGCCCCGTTCGGAGAGTCTCCTGTGGCGCCGGATCGAGTCACCCCAGTACGAGTTCCCGCCGTCAACAATAATATCGCCCGGTTCCAGATTTGAGGCGAGGTCTTCAATCACGTTATCAACCGCAGGCCCCGCGGGGATGTACAGAAAAACCGCTCGGGGCGGAGATAGCAGGCTGCGAAAGCCGGAATAATCCGGACTCCGGATCATGCCGGCCCGGATTAAATCGGCGGGGATCTCTCTTAAATCGAATCCAGCGACCGTGATCCCTTTCTCCAGCGCTTGGAGAGAAAGATTTGCCCCCATGCGCCCAAGCCCTACAATCCCGAACTCCAGCTTTGAGTCAGCCATGTTGCTCCCTTCCGCCGCTTGGCCTAAATTGGCCGGATAACGGCCCTCGCCGGGGCGCCGTCTCCCTGATCGATGCTGAGCGGCAGGCAAACCAGGTGATATTTTCCCGCCTCGATTCCCGAAAGCTGCAGGCCCTCGATTATCCAGACCCCGCCGGCCAGTAAGGTTCTATGAGTTACCTCGCCTCCGTTGTGAAATCCGCCGATGGAGAGATAATCGATGCCCACCAGCCTGACCGCCCGAGAGACCAGGAAATCCGCCGCTTCCGGCGAAACAAAGACGTAGTTGTTGAAGAATTGGTCGTTGTTTAAGGCCCGCGTCGAGTTCAAGGTTTTGAACAGAATTCTCTCGCCGCGACGGATATGATGCCCGGCCAGTTCATCCGGCTTAATGGATACCGGATCCAGAATCTGGATAACGCGGGCAACGCCTATCGCGGTTTCGGCAGACATCGATGCCACGCCCTGACCTTCTTTGAAAAAGTGCTTCGGCGCGTCGATATGAGTTCCGCTGTGAGAACCCATGGTTAGGCGCGACACATTGACCGATCCCCCCGCGTCCATGTCGTGGATTCTTTCAACGTTAAATGGAGGATCGCCCGGCCAGTGCACCATGCCGTCTCTTAGAGGCATCGAAACGTCGATCCAGGGTGATTTGGAGGTGTTTTTCATCGTGTTTTACCGGCACCTCATTTGGCGGCCTGACAGGCGTAGCGGACGCCTTCGGAGAAGGTCGGGTACGAATGCAGCAAACTGCCGATTACCTGGACGCTGGTATTGGCCGCCATCGCCGCCGCTATTTCGTGGATGAGCGTCGAAGCCTCAGCCCCGACGATGTGCCCGCCGATAATCCGGCCTGAGCCTTCTTCGGCGACGACCTTGATAAAGCCGTCAGTTTCAACGCTGACGATGGCGCGGGTCAGGTCGGCAAATTTGAATCTGCCGATTATCACCTTGAGACCATTGTCCCTGGCCTGTTTTTCGGTTAAGCCCACGCTGGCAACTTCAGGGTCGCAGAAAGTAGCCCTCGGCAGGACGCGGTACTCTAACTCATGGTGTTCGGGGCTGGTAGCATTCAAAGCGGCGGTCTTGCCCTGTTCGTTAGCGACATAGGTAAACAGGTACGTCCCGTTGACATCCCCGGCCGCCCAGATATGCGGCACGTTCGTTTGTAACGAGGTGTCGACGGTGATGCCCCGTTTTCCGGATTCAATTCCGGCCGCCGAAAGGTTGAGTTCCTCAATGTTGGGTTTCCTGCCGGTAGCCACCAGTATTTCGCTGCATTCCAAATTACTGGTCGATCCGTCGGCACGCTGAATATTTACCCGTTTCCCCGAAGAGGTGGCATCAACGCTGATTACTTTCGCCGACGTAGAAACGGTGATACCCTGTCCGGTGAAAAGTTTCTCGACCGCCGAAGATATTTCCTCATCCTCATTGGCAAGAATGTGCTCTGCGGCTTCGACGATGTGGACCTGGCTGCCGAAAGCGGAAAACACCTGGGCAAATTCAGCGCCCACGGCGCCGCCCCCGATAATCACCAGTTTTTCAGGCGGTTTCTCCAGTTCAAGGGCTTCATAGTTGGTGATGAAACCGGTTTCTTGAAGCCCCGGAATCGGCGGTACCGCGGGCCTGGAACCGGTGGCGATGATGATTTTGTCAGCCGTGATGATTTCACCGGAAACTTCAACCTCATGGGGAGACCTGAATCTGGCTGTCCCCTTATAAAGTTTTACGCCGCGTCCGATCCATCGTTCCGCGCGTCCGTAGCCGATACCGGAAACAATTTGATCCTTGAAAGATTTCACTTTCGAGTAGTCCGCGGTCTCCCTGAGAACCGGCAGGCCTAATGCGCCGGCGCACCGCATCCTCTTGTACAAACGGGCGCTCTGAACCAGGGACTTGGTGGGTATACAAGCGTTGAATATGCACGAGCCGCCGACAGCCGCTTTTTCGATCATGGCGACTTCACGCCCGTTTCCCAGGGCATAACTGGCGGCATATTCCCCCGCCGCGCCGCTCCCTATTACCAGGACATCTACCTCAGTCATCCGGAACCTCCTTTATGGTTATACCTGAGTTAGCTTTCCACCTGGATGCCTTTTCCTGTTTCGAAAGCGACATACCCTTTAATATTATTGGCCGCAGGGAGTGGATTGGGATAGGACCAGGCGGCGTTGTCATTTTTCTTGCCGCCGGCGGAAATGTCGTAATAGGTAGCCTTCCCCTTCCAGGGGCAGGTGTATTCTCGGGTCCCCTTGCTGAAATGGTCCCATGTGACGGAGTCGTGGGGGAAGTAAATGTTTCCCTCGACCATTTCAAATTTTTCGCTTTGGGCCAGCACTGTTCCATTCCAGGTCGCTTTAGGCATAGTGTCCTCCTCGCTTTTTTGATCGCTAAGCTTTTTTGACCGTAACCTCGTAATTTCGCCCTTCCCAACGATCGCTGTTCGTCCACAAAAAGGTAAACCCGATGGGCGCCTCCTGATTCAGGGCAACCGGGATGTCAAGGTAACTGATACCCAGGTTGATCTGCAGGGAAGGTGAATTTTTTGTATCCTGCCATTCATTGTCCGTCCAGATCAGTTTAAAGGGTTCCGGCGATTGCACTCTGAGTGTCCACCCCGCAATAACCGACCCGGGCTGCCGGTTGGGTTTCCAGATTTCCAGGAAACCGTGCCGGCGTTTTTCCGACAAATACCGCGCGGCTACATCCGGAATGATATCGAAAACAGCCCCATCGGTGACGGAGCGGAGGAGCTTGATGTATTCCGCGTGCGCCCACATCAGCGGCATCGCCGAACCGGTCGGCCGTCCCAGGAACAAGTGCTTTTCCGGTAAGTCTGCCTCATCCCATACCTGTTCCGGCAGCAGCCCGGTGTAGGAGGCAAAACCCTCCATCGCCCGGATGAAAGGTTTGACATCGTGGCCGGCGGCCAGTTCATAGTGAGCCCGTTCCGCGGTCAAGAGCGGCCACGCCCGCCCTTTCCCGGAGCCCTGGAAGGGTTCGCCGTTATTTCCCTGACCGTAACCATCATGGTTGTATCGATGCCAGCAGGGGCCGAAAGGCGTCTCAATCTTCAGGCTAGAATCGATAACGGCTATCGAATCTTGAATCAGTTGGTCGTCGGCTTTTCTTATGCCATAGCGGACAAGTTCCAGGAAACCGGCGTCGACGACGTCTTTGGCCGGAAATTGCCATCGCTCGCCCGCGGGGCGGTTATGGATCCCCAGGGTCTTGATGTCCGGATTTTCGTCCGGTGTGCTGTCGGTGACGCTTACCGGGTTGATTCTAATATAGTGCCGTTTGATGTTCGGGAGGATACTCCCCTGGTTGGTAACCGTCCAGGCCTCGATGTGACACTCCAGGAAGTCCGCATATTCCCGGAGGAAATCCGCGGAAGCGGTGTCGCCTTTGTCTTCCATGAAGGACGCGGCGCAGACCAGCGCGGCGATATTGGAAGCCAGCGTGGAAGGCGAATAACCGCTGGCTTCTTCCCAACGTTCCTGCTGGGTGGCGGGGCCGTGCTTTACGAGATAGCCGGCGGCGCGCCAGACCATTTCGTACACGTCGAAATCCCGGATCAAACCACTCTTCTGCAGCTTCCAGGCGAGTAAAATGGGGAATGCCACTTCATCGAGTTGAATGCCCTGCCAGTAAGGATCGCCGTTAATCCAGAAGTTCTGAGGAAAGCCCCCGTCCGGCTGCTGGCTTGCTGCGAGGTAAATAAGCGCCCGGCGAGGAGCATCCGCGTTACCCGCTGCCAGCAACCCCATGGCGGTGTTGACCATATCCCGGGTCCATACCAGGTGATACCCGCCTCTTTCGGAATCTCCCCTGACTTCGCCCCAGGGGATAGAGAGAGAGGCGATAAATGCTCCCGGATAAATCTTGTCCTCATGGGCGGTGAGTAGGCTGTAGCTGGCGTGGTATAAATCGCCCTGATCCTGGGATGCTTTCTCCAGCGGCTTGATGGAACGGCAGAAACTGTTCCATTGTAAGTTGAATTGCTTGAGGTGCTTCTTGAAGGGAACCCCCAGAGTTTGGAAAAGCGTCGTCACCGAACTGTGCAAGGTATCGCCGAAAGAAAGTCCGATACTAAATTCCCTGGCTTCGTCCAGCGCCAACTCTCCGGTCAGGGCGACGTGCCCGTTCAACGCCTTATCGAACTCCCAATCCATCCGGAAATTATCTGCCAGGTCGGTCCAGCCATCGCTGGTGCCGACATAACCGCAGGATAGGCGGCGAAAGGGGATGCTGGCGGCAACTGTCATCCAGGTGCCTTCCTTTTCGCAGGCAAGGATCTGCCGTCCGGCAACCTCAACCACCCGGGCGTTATTGCCCCATCCTCCCCTTTCCATGTGCGGCGTGCATAAAACGTAGATTTTCAAGTTCGCAAGGAACCGGTCGTACCCCACCAGCTCGACATGCTGGATTACGCACGGCAGCCTTGGATCGGCGATAATTTCTTTCACGATTGAGTACCGGCCCTCATGGTCGGAATTGGTTACCTTATATCCCAGGACGTGCGGCGACAGGCGTTTGATCTCCGAATAGGTATCCCGTTTTTCCTCGTGAAAGAATGATTTGCCGTCCGTTATCAGGAATTGAAAATCCTTCATTTGCGGGCGGTCGATGGTGGGGTAGTACACCTCGGTAAGTATTCCGCTCCAGATGGTGAACCAGATGCGGCTGGAAAGTGAAGACGTGGTGCCGATACCGTCCTTATCCCCGGCAGTCCAATGGGGCTCCAGCCCCGGTTTGCCGAAGGCTGTCCTTTCGCCGCGGAATCTTGTCACTGCAGTGTCTCCAAAATTGGCCTGGATAGCCCGATGGTGATTTTTGGCGTTTCGCCCCATCAGGGTCGACGCTTTTCTATCCTGATCTAATCATAACCGGTGAAGGAATCCCGGAAGATATGCTCCTGCGGGACCTTTAAGGCGCTGATTTGTTCCACGAGGATCATCACCATTTTGGGGGGGCCTGACATATAAAACAGGCGGTCCATATAATCAGGCACCAGTTCCATAACCAGGTCTTTGTTGATAAAACCCGTTTTGCCCGTCCAATCAGGCGGAATATTCGGACCAGAAAGTACGTGAACAACCCGGATTGAATGATTGGATCTAACGATTTCTTCGAGTTCGTCCCGGAAGACAATCTCTTCGGCGCTGCCGTTGCCATAAAGCAGGACGACGTCATAATTGAGTTTTTGGTGTGAGATATATCGCAACATGCTTCGCACCGGGGTAATGCCTATTCCGCCGGTCAAAAAGGCTATCTTGCTGCCTTCCGAGGGCAAAACGAACTCACCCGCCGGACCCTGAAGATGCGCCCAGTCTCCCGGGGACATGTTATCCAGCGCCTGTGAAAATTCATGCGGGGTGATGCGTTTGGTGAACTCGATGTAGCCCTGGTCCGTCGGCGAACTTGAAATTGTGAAATGATGAACCGCTTCCTGGCCGTTGATTTTGATCGTCAGGAAGAAAAACTGCCCCGGCTTATAGGGAGCATTCTGGATATGTATCGGGAGATGAAAGGATTTTACGCTGGGAGTACGCTGGATAATGTCCGTAAATTCACTATCAAATTGCCACAAAGGAGACTCCTCTCAGATGTCATCATTTTCCTCGTGGAGAATATTAACCTGCCTCCTTATCGCGGGAGAAGGTTCAGCCTCATGGCGTCCCGGGGATGAACCGAGGAGGCTACATCGATGCCCCGTCGCGGCAAAAATAACCCATGGGTTTCCCTTCCGCTAATTTGTACTCCTCCCAAATGGGACAGGTCATACAGATGCACATCTTGGAAAAATCGGTATCGCCACAAGTCGCCCGTCCGGTGGAGCAATACATGCCGGGAACGTCTTCTTTTTGCAGGGGGTTTTTCATCATCGCGGCTTTCATGCCGGACATCTTGCCCTTGACACAAGCGCTGTCGGCTTGAACCGGGCACTTGGTGCACTGGCATTTCATTACAGTCTCTGTGTTGAACGGGATCGGTTTAACTGCCATTTCTCTTGTGGAACCTCTTTCAAAAATTTGGTGACATTATCAGGATAATATATCGCGACTCCAGCGCCAAATCCGGGCGGCGGCCAATTTTGGGAGGCGTGGGGTTTATTTTCCGGAGTAGCAAAGAGGGGATGAACCGCTATAGGTATCGCGCCAGTCACCGTAACCATGGGCGCGGTTCGATCAGCTATTTCGTTGGCGATGGTTTCGCAGAATATTTATCGTCATTGCGTGGTGGATCGTACGACAAATTGGGAAAATAGAAGAGGTCAAAGCAAACCGAGCGCTCTGGCTTTCAAGGCCGCCTGGGTCCGGTTGGCTGCGCCGAGCCTTCTCATGAGTAATATTGAGCCTTTTTTAACCGTTACCTCTGCGATCCCGAGCACTCTCGCGATTTCTTTATTGGTTAATCCCTCGGCGATCCCACTGAGGATCTTTTTATCCCGTTCATTGAAACCCTGTTTCGGCATTTCTTTCGGGGAGACACTCCGGGGTAGAATTCCAACCCCCGTCGAATCGCTCTTGAAAACACTGCCGCCATCATTGACGACCCGAATGCTATTTAGCAACAGATTCCGCGGACAGTTCTTGTTCAGGAAACCGTTAACCCCCAGTTCTATTGCTTCGGAGACATATAACTCACTGTCGTACCCGGTGAGAATAATCACGGGTGTGTTGATGTTCGCGGCTCGCAAATCCTTAGCCAGGCTAAATCCATCGGTATCAGGGAGTTTGATATCAAGGAGAATCACATCAGGGTTGGATTGGATAATGGCTCTTTTCGCCGTGCTTCCATTTTCAGATTCGCCAATTATGATCATATCACCGGCGCCCGAGACAACGGCGCGGATACCCTCACGGACAAACTCGGAATCATCTACCAGGAACAAATGGATCATTTCCTTTTCCGGTCCGTGTTCACTGTACTGGTTCATCTAGTTATTCCTGATCGGCCACCTTTGGGATGGGCAAGGTTGAGCAGATACTGGTCCCGCCTCCCGACTTACTGTTGACGTCGAATTTGCCGCCCATAATTTCGGTCCGTCTTCTCATGCACACCAATCCGCCGATAGTTTTGTCTATGGATCCGGCGTCGAAGCCGATTCCGTCATCGGTAACCGAAAGCCTGATCTGATGGTCCTGTTGGACAAGCGTTACCGAAACACGCGTCGCTCCGGAGTGGTTGGTGATATTCAATATGGCTTCATGAAAAATCCGATATAAGGTCGTATCAAGTGATTCGGGACATTCGAATCCTTCAGGGTATTTGAAATCTGTCCGAATTCCAGTCTGATCCTGTAGCTTGTTCAATTCTTCCCTCAGGATTTTGATTAAGCCGTAGCGGCTGAGGGTGGCGGGATATAATTCTTTCATGACTGCTCTGGTTTCGTTGATCACGTCCTCGCTAATTTCGACAGCACGATTGAGCCCATCCGCGATTCCCGGAACTGAATTGATCTGGGGAGTGAGTGCTTGAAGTTGTTGGTAGACTGCGGACATCGGCTGGATAACGCGGTCGTGGATTTCCAGCGAAAGCCACTGGCGCTGCTCTTCTTGCGCGTGTACATAAGCCTTCGCGAGTTCGCTCAAGCGTTCCTCCTTATCCAGGAGGTCGAGTTCAGTTCGTTTGCGTTCGGTGATGTCGACGCTGACTCCGACAATTCCACATATTGAGTTCAACGAACCATACATCGGTTGCATGTAGATGAGGAAGACTCGTTCATTGAGAGTGGACTGCTGTTCCACCATCTGAGGAATACCGGTCAATGATTTTCGGTAAGCGATTATGAGGGGGGAGTTTTCGTTAAACCTCGGCGAATACTCGAAAATGGTTTTACCAACCAGATCTCTTGGTTCCCGCCCAGAAAGTTTGAGCCCCAGACCTTGGGCTGAAGTGTACCTGAGATCTTTATCCATCGTCCACAGAATGCAGGGCATCTGCGCCAGCATCAGGTCGAGGGCTTCCTGACTTGATTTTACCTCAGATTCCAAACGTTTTCTGACACTGATATCCCTGACGGTGCTTAGAACAATCGGTGAACCTTCCAGTGATGATTGATGTATGTTTACTTCCACCGGAACATTCGAACCATCTTTCTTTTTCAAGATCGATTCAACCAATAATTCCTTTTTGACCTTTAGTAAACTGATGGCTTCCGACGGAGTGATTTTGACTTTGCCAAGATCAACGATGTCATTTGGAGTAAGGGATAGCAATTCTTCTCTTGAATAGCCGAGTAACTGGCACGCGGTGTCATTTACCTCGAAAAAACAGCCTGGACGACCATCCTGGGTCGGGTGATGGACGAAAATGGCGAAATTGGATGCCTGGAACAACAGGTCATACCGCTGGCGGCTCAATCTTAAGGAGGAAGAAAGGCGTTCACTTTCTTCGAACTTTCTTTCAAGCATCTCGTTGACATGCCTCAGTTCGGCGGTTCGATCCCGGACCATGATTTCGAGGTTGTGCCGGTATAACTGAAGCTCATTATCGTTTTGGACCCTGACGATCGCGCCGCCCAGTTGCATCGCGGCCTGTTCCAACATGGCGAGCCGGCTAGGAGAAATAGCGTCTTTGCGGTGATCGGCCAGGTGGATCAACCCGATTATCTTTTCCCGCAGTTTGATCGGTATCAGGCACAGCGTTTCATACCCGAAGGCCGGGCAGGCTCCCCTGCCACCGGAAGGGCTCTTTATTTCAGCATCTTGCTCATGCTGACTTTTAAAACTTGTAATCCCCCCGATATAAAAAGAACCCTTTTCCGTATAAAAAGATTGCAGCCTGGGCTTTTTGACCTCGCGCATGATATCGACGCACAGGCAAGAATCTTTTTTAATCGATAACTGATTCTCCTGATTGTAAAACTCATCCGGAAAACCTGAGTAAGCCTCATACGGGATGTTGCCGTCACAATCAAGGAGCCGGATGCCGATGCCGCTGCACTTGGTCAACTCTTTGATTTCCTGGACAAAAGCGTTCAACAGCGGATGGATGGTTGAATAGGCGTTCGCGATCTCTAAGAACCGGTTGGTAACTCTCAGGGCACCTGGCGATGTAGGCCTTGGAGTATTTTTCCAGTTCTTCCGGCCGTTATCCGCTTTTTGATATCGGACTTCACCGTCTAGCTCGGATTCTCCCACTTCGACCGTCCTTTGATGGTTTAAGTTTCATTATACAACCTTTGTTGGGCCTGAGTATTGAACAAGGTGAAAGTCTTCTTTGTCACATCCACGCGGATATTTTATTAATATCCGAAATGCCTAGCAGTCCTAGTCCATTTGGACGATGCCGATACTAAATATTAGAAATAAACTAATTTAGAGAATTAATACGACTATAATAAGATTTTTGTATCTGGGCAGTTGGGTTGTTTTCGAATGACTCGATTACTTTAGGGCGAACCAAATTGGAGCCGGATTTATCTTAGGAAAGAGAGGTGTGACTTACGTAGAATCTTACTCTGAGGTCTACCGGCAAAAGTTGCGTCGTTTCGAATTTAGGTGAGGGAGGAATTATGACTACAGGTTTCCATTCAACTGTAACCCGACGAACATTCATGAAGGGGCTTGGGCTGGTGGCCACTGGGTCCGCCGCTCTGACATCTCCGGTGTTCCACGATCTGGACGAACTGGTGTCTTCTTCAAGCTCTGGATGGCACCGCCCCTGGTATATCAAGGAAAGAGAGTTTGAAAACCCGGTATTGCCGATAGATTGGGCGAATCAGCAACGTGCCCCTGCCTGGCGCATATCCCCTTTCAGATATCAGAGCAGTACGGATCCTAAAGCTGCCAATGTTAGAGACAACGGTCTGAAAATTGCGACTGACTGGATAAAAGAAAAATATCCTGATTGGGGGAAAGGGCAGGAAATCGGATTCAGTGGTCTCAAGCCCGGTACGGTTAGGGATTTGGCACTCGCAAATGCCGTTGGCACCATTTCTTTTTACGACTTTCCGGGAAAAGCCAATAAAACCTGGTACCTTGGATTGCAGGCTGCGGCTACTCCCGAGACCTTAAAAATTGCTAAATGGCAGGGTACGCCGGAAGAAAACATTCGAATGCTTCGGGCGGCAGCACGATTTTTTGGCGCTCAAGATCTTGGGGTCACTGGATTGACCGCCAACACGAAGAAATTTGTATTTGAGGAAGAGACCGATAAGAAGAAGTGGATTTTTGGAGGGAGCGAACCCAAAGAAACGGCCACTGAACGCTATATCCCGGACGCAGCTCAATGGGTTATCTCTTACACAAATATCCAGAGTACCGAATTAACGCCGCGACAACCTTCAGCTCTCGGGGCAACGGCAACGACCAACGCATATCGACATTGGCCTCAGATAGAGGTAATGCTGAAAGAGTTTTTGCGGGGGCTGGGTTATTACGGCTTATCCGGAACCAGTTTTTCCGCGGTCGGACCTTCCAATCCCTGGGGCTTGATGTCGGGTATCGGCGAACAGCAGCGCATGGCTAACGTTCTCATTTCTCCCGAGTGGGGAGCCCATGTTCGAGCCTTATCCCGAATGCCGACCAACCTTCCGCTGGCGCCAACGCCGCCGATTGATTTCGGTGCGTATAAATTCTGCTCAACGTGTAAGATTTGTGCAGAAACATGCCCCTATGGCTCCTTATCGATGGGCGGCCCCACTTCCACTCCGCCTGTCGACCAGTTAGGAGCGGAACAGGCAGCGGCACGATCGGACCAGGCTTACACCGGGTGGTGGGTCGATTATCGCACCTGCGCATTCTGCGGCGCTTGCCAGGGCGTTTGTCCTTTCAACTCGACCAAAGACGCACCGATTCATGATATCGTGATCTCTACCGTCGCCAACACGCCCTTGTTCAACGGTTTCTTTGCGAGCATGGAACGCAACTTCAACTATGGTTTCAAAGATCCTGAAACTTGGTGGGATATGGATCTTCCAGTGTATGGTGTCAGTCCCAAATTTACTGGGAAGGTATTTTAGGAGGAAAACATGTTGGGCGTATTTATAATCGGTTTGGTTGTTGGTTTTGCGCTATTCGCGTTTAATTCATGGGTTCGCAGTAATGGGAGAAACATTACCTGGTACGAACTGGTTCTTGGAATTCTCGGATTCCTTTTAACTGGTTTTGCGATTTGGAATTATTTCGGATCGCTCGCTGAAAACTATCCAAAAGCAGGGTTGATGGCATTTGTGATGATAGGTATCCCAGGGTTACTTCTTATTGCGGTTGCCATAAGCCTGATTTTTAGGCGAAGGCCGGCTTCCGGTAATAATTGAATTGACCTCAGGTAAAAATCGGTCCAAAGCGAGGGTGAGACGTTCGATCTCGCCCTCGCTCGTATAATGGGGCAGATACTCATTTTGCTAACAAGTGCTCAGAAGTAATCTTGTCCCGAGAAATGTCTCTTCCCTATTATCATTAAAGCAGAATACCTATGAGATAAAATACAAAAAGAGGCGGTGGCTCTCACCAGAGTCACCGCCTCTTTTTGCTTTCTTGAGTGTTTATTAGATCTGGCTGCTACCGGCGCTTGTTTGTTCGTCGTAACGCCAGGTGGTCAGGTCACGATTCCACCAATCGGCGATCATTTTGGGCTGGTCGTCAAATTCCCTGACACCAAATGGCATGTAACTCTCAATCGCCATGATTGACGAATTGAAGAGTCCTGTTGTGGCCGCTATGGGCTTTATCAGGGCATGGATGCTGGCATTATCCAGCTCGTTGAACACGCATTGTCCCCAGCAATGCTGAAGGCAGGCGCCGATATCGCAATAGGCATAATCGGCATAGTACTTCTTAAGCCCTGGTCGTTTGTAATCCCAGGTTTTATAGCCGAGAGCCTGGGTCGCCGCAGGCAGGGTATTATGGGATTCCCAGGTCGGTTCAGTTTCTTCAGACAAGCAGAAGTTACCGTTTAGACGGCACATGTCGGAACATGTTTTACAGTGGGCGCAGAACCTGAAAATTCCGGAGTCGATGGGTGTTTCTTCCGGCAACTGCAGATCGGTCGAGAAAAGAGTCCACACCTTGATGCCGGCGCCGAATCTAGGACTAACCGAATGATCAAGGCGGCTTAATTCACTACCGCCACCAAGCGCGCCGAAAGCAGAGTTCGGGCCACTGACACCGCTGATGCAGTTGTAGCCAAGGGCGGTGAGAAACTCCGCCTGCCTCCGATTCAACAAACCTTGAGCGCTGTATCCGTATGGGTCACCGGTGCTGAAACGGGCAATGGTGAAGTCTTTGCGCATCATCGCCACGGTAACCGACTTTACCTTACCTTTGACCTGGTTGTCAGTCAATGTGCCTGTGGTACCCAGATTGAGTATCCTTTGGTCGGTAGCGGAAAGGAAATGAACCTCCGGCATTCCGAGATAACTATATGCAGCCCTTATCACACGCGCCGCCTCCTCGGGAGTTCCCTTCCACTTTTTGTCGGCAGCGACAGTGGTAAAACCGGTGGCAGCCGGCGTCCCCGCGGCAGCTGAAGTGACCCAATAATTGCTGGCAGCGCTAAGAGCATCGAACTTGATATCCCAGCGTTCCCTTTGCTCGGCTTTCCATTGGGCTTTCAGGTCCTTAAGACGTTTATCATTGTCCAGAAACCCGGGCAGCGTATCGGTATCTTGGATTGTAGTAAAGCCGAGATTCGCTTTCCTGTTCCAGGGCTTCAGGACATCCCAATCCACTTCTACTGTTGGCTTGTAAGCCTCACGATTTTTGACGTACCAAGCGTGCTTAAAATTGGCTTTTGGCGAGGAGATCAGCTCATCCATGTCATGGAAAACGGGTGCTGTCAATGCCGCTGCCCCGATTCCCGCGCCCGCTAGTCCAAGACCCTTCATGAAATTACGCCTGCTTACGGTGGAATGAAACTGGGACATTTACCATCCTCCTTTAGCTATTACTAAAAATTACCACCCAGTATTTTAGTATAAAAACAACTATACCATTGTAATAAAAAATAACATCGTCCTAAAGTACTAGTTTTCTACGCATTTAGGATATCTAGGGATTTATCCTTGAATTTATGGCGGGAGTTGGGGCAGGTTGCTGTTAGTACTTGCCAGTTGGGTCGTTATGGAATCTGGATCGTTCGGATTTGGGTGACGTGCGCTTTAAAAGGATGAGTCGCCTAATTACGGGTAACCTGATGGATAGCTGTAAAGTATGCTTTGAACGACCACTCTGAGAAATCCGGGTCGGTTGGCCCCAGTTCAGGATTTAGTTTGTCCAGTCACAAAGCTACCTAGTGCTGGGTGGAGAATAAGGACCTACGTGGTAAGTCCTCTTTAAAACCTTTGTTGTGCATCTATAAGAGAAAGAGCACACCGGAATAGCAAACATTCAAGAAAGTCAGGGTTTGATGGTGGGCAGCAGAGGATTCGAACCTCTGACTTCCTGCGTGTGAAGCAGGCGTTCTAACCACTGAACTAGCCGAATAAACGTGAGCTAAACGTAATTCGATGTCAAGACAAAATGGAAAACAGCCCTGTAGACCGCCTAACTATCAGTACTCTTGTCTCGGCAAACTCCCTCGAAACCCTGATTCAAGGCTACCTCTTAAACTGCCGATGTGAGAACAAATCCCCGAAAACTGTATCTATTTACCGAATGGTCTTGGACAACTTCCAGTGGTTCTTGTCCCACAAGGAGATGCCCACCGAAGTACACCTAATTAACGCTCTTCACGTTCGAGAGTTCCTTTGGTATCTGGCAAGCGAAAAAGTCCGTTGGGGAAGTACTAACTCGATGGCAACTCGACCAGCAAACTCGACGACGGTTCACGTCTACTATCGGTCGCTGAAGACCTTCTTTAGCTGGTTAAAAAGAGAAGAGCTAATCAATAAAAATCCGTTTGACCATATCAATCCACCCAAACAGGAAAAGAAAGTCATTCAGGCACTCTCAGTTACGGAGATAAACACACTGTTTGATGCTTGTTTGGGTAAAACGATGTATGACGTTAGGGACAAGGCTATTCTTTGTGTGCTACTAGACAGCGGCTTGCGTATTTCGGAATTGACTTCACTCAAAGTAGAAGACTTTGACCAGACAAACGGAACCTTATTTATCCGTCGTGGCAAGGGTGGCAAGCAAAGGATTGTTAGAGTAGGGTCTAGAGCTCAGAAAGCTCTTTGGAAATATTTAACGCTTTACCGTAAGGGGAGTGATTCAAACTTATTTCTTAATAAGACAGGACACTCACTAGACGCGAATGCAGCTAAGCTAATGTTTAGAAGATTGGAAAACAAAACAAAAATCGAAGTCCACCCTCACAAACTGCGCCATACATTCGCCATAAGTTTTCTTCGGGCGGGTGGTGACGTGTTCAACCTCCAATATCTACTTGGTCATACAACTTTACAAATGACTCAGAGGTATTTGCAGAGTCTCAATTCTAACGATGCTGTTGAAGCTCATAAAAAGTTTAGCCCGTTGGATAACTTATATGTTTAATCGGGGGGAAGATTGGTTTTTAGCTGTCAAGCTGCATTTTGGCCTTCCTTAAAGGAATCCAAATACTCTTTTGATGCGTACAATGCGGTTCTATTTAGACGAATCATCTCGTTTCGATATGCTTTATAATCCATTTGACCTTGGTTCCCAGCCCCTTTTTCCAAGTCGGCAACAAAGTTACCATTTTCGTCGCTGATACCCAAAAGATAAAGATGATAAACCAAAAGTGTTCGATGGTTTTGCCGAGAATTTTCTATGTCGCTTTCGGAATTAGCTCTTGCTAATCTATTCTCAACGTTTAACGTTTCTCTATTGTCAACGTTGAGATAAATATGGAGTTGTGAACGTCCGTCATCATGCGTGACGGTTATTCCACCAACATCGTCAGCATTCCAAGGGGTGTCAATCCCAAGAATTTCTTGCATATCGTCCCATTTGTCGTCGTCTTCACTCGACGTGACTTGTCTGACGTAATGAATTTTGTAGTTCGGTACGTATTGAACACCACCCGCTTCGATTTGTTGTTTTTTCGTAATTATCACGTTGGCTTCAGCATACAAAAACGAACCATCATTGAATTCCAATTTTGCGGTAATATTCCCCGCTGCTCCAATCGGGATATCTGGGTCAGTTTCGATTGTGAGCCTAATTTGACCTTTCGAGGGATGACTGTAGCCAAGTAATCTCAATGTCTCTGACTTCGAGATAGAAAACTTTGCGTAGTCGAAAAGATTGTCTTCTGCATCACTTTCAAGTGTAATTCTCCCGCCTCCCTGCTGTATGTGGACTTCGTTGTTCGCCCTAGTTTTGAACCGTAAAAACGTTGGAGGAGAAACACCCTTGTATTCTTCGGGAGGTGGTATAACTACCAACTGACAGGCTTTTTTTGTTTCGAGTCGCCAAGAACTCTGCTCCAAGGTAGCTGAAAGGGCACATTTAGTACCCGCCGTAATATCGGCATACGGAACAATCCTCACCCGCCATCTACCATCCTCCCCACCGATAATGGTCGTGTCAACAATCTCTGGAGATATGCTTTGAGAGAACTTTAGCGTTGTTTTCCTGCTTCTCATTACAGAGTCAGAGGCATCTGTAATCAAATCGAGATGGGTCGGAATGCCTGGGATTATTTCAAGAGGGGTATTACGGGCAAACTCCAAAGTTGTTGGTACCGCTTTACCCTTAAATTTCGGTGTGTTGTCATATTTGCGACGCGTAACGTTACCACTGCCTGTCGATACTGTACTCAGAAAAGCCTTAATCATAGGGTCAAGCTTCGTTTTCAATACCTCTTCGTCCTTAGCTCCCCTTCCCCTGATGATTTCCCTTTCCCGTTCTCTTTGAATTTCCATTAACTCAGACCGATATTGATATATTGCCGAACCAAGTGCTTTTTCAATTATCTCCTCGCTCTCCCTTTTAAGGTCAGCTCGATTTGAGGCGAAAAAGCTAGCACCAGCTTCATAACTTAATTGGTCTGTGTTGACGTTAACAATGATGGAGCTTGCGACAAAACGTAAACCCTCCCTGATGAAAATATTGGGGGTTAAAGCAGCATGCACCTGACCCGCTCGGGTTACAGCAACTCTCCTCTGGGCAAATCGTTTGCTTGGGTCACGGTACGGGTCAACTTTAGTCGAATGTTCTCGCCTTCCGTTCGTCAGTTCTTCAGATTGAAGCACCCACCACTCAACAAGAATTGAGCCGTATGATGGGTCAGGATAAATATATTTGATATGGTGTCTAACTGAGGTATTTTCACCTTTTCTCTGTTGGGGAAGTAATACTGAATGTTCTGATTTCGGGAGTTGGTTAATTCTGTACAAGACTCCCCTCATTGTGCGAAGTTCGGGAGAGCTATCGCGTTCATCTACCAAAGTCCAAGGAATCAAGGGATTAAACAAGCGATAGTTTAAAGTGTACCAAGCATAATTTGTCATTCTTTGAGTAGCGAAAGACCCTAGATTTTTATAGTTTGCATGAGCAACGTATGTACCATTTGCAAAGCCTTTATCGTCACAGATTGCGCCACCGATTGTGAATACCCGCTTTGTAATTGGATTGACGAGGTATTCATAAATATGTGTTCGAATTGACAATCTCTTACGAACGACGGTCCAACCAGCAAGGTCTGGTTCATCTTTTCTGAGGAGGGAAGGGTGTTTTCTAGAGAGAATTACAGAATAGCCACTTTTTTCAAAGGCGGAAGAACCACCTTGACCGTACATCCCGATTAAATATTTCTTTTGTCCCTTACAACTTTGGCCTAATGAGAGAATAGATTTATGAAAATCAGAAGGATGTATACCAATGCCTTCGTCTTTCACTATAACCGTTGGGGTCTCTTTGTTCCCCCGTAAAATGAGTTTAACGTAATTACCAAATTTCTTACGGGCGGTTTCCTGGTCGATTTTATCCGAAGCGCCTTCTGGCACCCCGAATAAATCTTCTATCGCCTTCGATGGGCTTTCTGGTATTTCCCAACCTAAATTCCCACGATGTTTTTCTTCAATCTTGAGTTCGATTACTGCTTCAATCCCGTTCACTATACGTTCGATGAGAGGATTGATTTCTTCAGGCGACGCTTCAATCGCACCTGCATTACTTAATTGGTCTCCCACTGGGCGCCAATAGGTTTCGGATGAAAATACTTTGCTTCCGAATCGGTCATTCAACAAGGCTTCAATTTCACGAGAATCTTTAACGTGTAAAAGCGCATCGAGTATAAAATCATCCGTGACAGGAATCGTTGATTGCGATAAGGCAAAATCAGAAAGAGGTAGTTGGGACGACGATTTATCAGGTGTCTTCATTGTCAAACCACCTTAACTTCGATGCTCTCATGTACTGTTCACAGGATTCTACAGAAATCCATTTACGTTTTAAGTCTTCGGCAATTCTGCCAGTGGTATTACTTCCAGAAAATGGGTCTACCACCAAATCATTCTCATCAGTTAGCAGTTTAATGAAAAATGCTGGAATGTAAGGTGGGAAACAAGCAGGATGTAAAGACTCTCCTGCTTCTCGACATTTACGCCTGAATTCGTCGTTAGACGAAGTATTTGATTCTATTATCGCATTCGTAGGTTGGTCAGCTAGCTCAACAGGCAAGAAATTTGGGGGAATGGCTCCTCCGTTGTCTATGTTCCATGTTTTACCGACATTCCATCCCGATGGTCTGCTCCCGAAATTATAGGTTCCTCGCTTGATTAATTTCTTCATGCTCTCAGAGTAAGGAGTCAAAATGTTTTTTGTGTTTGCTTTGGGTCTATCCGTCTTTGAGAACCACCAAATATGCTCAACTGCTTCTTTTACTCTTACTCTTTCTACATTGACCCATTGGACTGGATTAGGCATTTTGGCGGGGTTGAACCAGAAAAATTCTTGGGCTAGATTGAATCTCGCTCTCTTTTGGCTTTTTGTAACGGGTTCACACAAATCGAGTAGCAACTTGTATTGGTACAGCGATTTTGTCGGAACACCCTCGTTCCAAAAGCCACCAATGTTAAGAATGAAACTCCCCTCATTTTTCAGGATGCGAAATATTTCTTTAGCAAAAGGTCGAAACCATCGGACATAAGTTTCGCCATCTTCATTTCCGTACGATTTCTTGTGGAGCAGGGCGTAAGGCGGAGATGTGATAACTAAATCAACACTGTTATCGGGAAGTAACTTCAGTAAGCTCTTTGCATCGCCATACCAAGCCTCTCCAAAATCGGTTGAATAAAATGGTTTGACTATTTCAATCTGGGGAAAAAGTCTAGATGTCAATTCTCATCTCACTACGTTGTTGTTTTACGCTTTTTTCGAATGTTCCAATTTGCGAGTGCGTAGGTGCCTCGTTCATGAGCACGTTTGAACCTATTATCTCTCGTAATTCGGGTGAGAATTATCGCGTCGGGGTTTTTCCCAACTATTTGAATCCCGCTGTTTTGGACATGTCTTGATATTTCTTTGTAATGCGATGGCTTCCCGACTTTCTCCAAATATGCGAAAGCCAAATCTGTAATTGATAGTATAGGAGTGGACGATATTTTCCCCAAACTTAACAACGCGTTTAAGTGCATAAGAGCTTCTTCCAAAGGTTTCTTTTGCTTCTTTAAGGCGACTAACTTTTTGGCATGTTCAGTCTCTAACGTGGTTATCATCTGGTCGATTTGCTTAATGTCACAAATAAGTTCCTCTTTTTTTACCAGTAGGGCTTTAGAAACATTTGATTGGTCGGTCATGTAATATTCCCACGTGTATGCATACAACGTATCATACAGTAATAACACCACAAAGGCAAGAGGAATACCGCATTTTCTGGATAATGTTGACTCGATTGAAATACTCTTGACTTCTCCAAGAGATGGGGTTATCTTTTCATCATGAAAAGAGAAAACGACGTTCCAATTTATTTTACAGATATTTATCACGCATCTGAAAAATCCTTCAAGGATTATGGTGCGTTTAATATTTCTTTGATAGCTGACCTCCCTTTATTTATTGACCCTTTCCTTTTGTTCCAAAGCAACAAAGCTGAATATCAGGCTTTACACAAGTCAATAGTTAATTACTTATCTTATCTAAGAGATTTGTCTCACAGGGGAACCATTTCTTTAGGTCGTCTCCAATCCCTCTTTTTCTTTTCTGAAGTTAAGCAAACATATTTAGGTTTTAGTGAAATCGGAAACAGTGGTCGGGGGCTTGGACAAAAGTTTGCTCTCGCCCTAAATCGGCATTTGATTAGTCTCTTTACTTCTTTTGGTAAGGAAACCATCACACAAGGAACCCATCTGGAAAAATTGAGTCTTATCAGCCCGGGTGTCGGAAAGGACATGATAAGTGACTTTACGACAAATCTAATAAAAGAATATCTTTGTGAATACACACAAAACTATTGTCTGAAAAATATTGAATCTAAATATCTGGCTAAAGTTAATGTGCCAAGGGTCAAATTTAACTACGAACTAGGTGTTTGGATATCTAAAACTTATTTTCTTCCAATTTACAATCATGATTACGTTCTCTTAACACCCAAAGACATACTCACCAAGCAAGAAAATTGGATTAACAGAGATGATTTTTATGATTCTTTCTACGAAATTATCAATGCTCGTCCCAATCACCAGTTGAGAGCGGAGCTAAATGAATATCTCAAAAAGGTTTTGTCGAAACGTCCTACAGAAAAAGAAAAAGACGTTGCGGTTGAGGATTTTATTAAAAACCACCCCGAATTGATTGACCTCTATATTCGAATAAAAGAAGAAAAAGGTGAATTAGCGACAAGACGAAGCGCAGTCTACGTCTCTGAGTCAGAGACATTATATATTAAGCAATTCTCTGAGTTAAGAAATTACCTTTTCCAAAATACTTTATTTTATCAAACCGCCGTTTCTTCTGAACAGGAAACTCTGCAAAGAATAACTTACCTTAAAGATGCAATAGAAAACAAAGGATGTTGGAAGTTACTTTATAAAGATGGTAAACCACTCCGTAAAGAGGAAGATATCCACATCATGTTCCGTCTTGTCTGGTACGGTACAACATTTGATGTCAGCAGAGAAGTAAATGATGGAAGAGGGCCAGCGGACTACAAGGTATCAATGGGCTTGGATAAAACTGTAATCGAGTTCAAGCTCGCTAATAATTCCCACCTGAAGCAAAATCTTCAGAATCAACTTGAATTGTATAAGAAAGCCAGCGATGCACAAGTAGGTTTCAAGGTAATTGTCTATTTTACCAATCTGGAATTAGCAAAAGTCCAGCATGTCTTGAAAGAGCTTGGTATGCTAAAAGACCCCAAAGTTATTTTAATAGATGCGAGGAATAAATTATCAGCGTCAAAAGTCAGGTGACATAGGGATTGCACCCCGCCTTACGAGAAAGTATCTGGTTAATGGTGAATTACCCATACAAGAGTACTTGTTATTAGAGGAAGTACGTGCCCTGGATTGATTATCAATATTTCGTTTCTCTTTGGATTGAACGTTGTGACCGAAATACTCTCGATGATGGAGACCGTTTCATCAACCTTTGGATTGCATTCAATGGATGGATGAAAGGACTGTTTGGCGAAAATTCAACAGATGCTACTCTAATCACAAAGACTAAAACTTATGCTCAATTAGAGGCGGGTTTCCAAAGATTAAAAGAAAACGCAGACTTTAACCGTTATCTCATATCCATTCAGAAATCTCCAATCATCGATATGAGGAATGATAACAAAATTGTCACCTTTGACGGGAATTTTACGACATATATAGACGCAATTTACCAAATTAGATGTAATCTGTTTCACGGGCGGAAAGACGTCGAAAGAGACGAAAGGGACAAAGAACTCGTCAGTTGTGCCTACAACACTCTTCGTCCCCTTTTTGAGTCGGTTTTGCATTCAACCAACGGTAGATGACAACTGATTAAGGCTTATCCTTAAAAAGTCGAGGTTTGACAACAGTTAGGGTACGTAGAAATAGAACAGCGCGAATGCCTGACATTACAGTTCTTAGCTTCAAATATGTCCTTTTGCCTCAAAAAATACCACGGATAAATGGTTAAAAACGGCAATAAGTTTGACATTTTCCGCCAGTATTTATTAATAAACAGCTATAAACCAGCATTTTTCATCAATTTATCCCAGTCATCATCAACGTCTTTAACTGTTCTTTTTACGCCTGCTCTAATAACATCCAGAATCCACTGCCTCTTGCCTTGAGGATTGTCAGCACCGTGACAAGAGCTAGTATGGCATGCAAACCGCAAATCGCATCTGTCACAAAGCTTAATGTTAAAGGCTGATTCTTCAAAACATGGGAACTCAGTTGCCAAACCACCTATAATGAGATTTTCGACATCGGACTCGCTAGCCGTTTCAGCGAAGCATTTGAATTTTGTAAGCCATACCATATCCCTAAATAAATCCCTAAGCGTTTCCTCGGTATCGTAATCATTGGGGAGGTCCTCCCCTTTCATGATTCTCTTTACACGCTCAGCTATTCCCTCAAGAAATGAAACAATGTAATCAACGTTATCGCCCATTTCGTACTCACTTGACCTCAATATCAAACCCTGTTTTCTTCTTATAACAATCCAACATAACTTGTTTTACCTGAGTCGCATGTTGTTTCGGAAATAGAACTGAATCATGAATCGGAAGAGCGGGTATTTCCAGTTTCTTCAGTTCTTCCAATACCAATGTCATGATTTCCGATTCCACTAACATAAGTTTATTCGCCGACTGGCTGTAAACATATTTTGACAAAAATGGATATGAAGTTTGAAATGCTTTTACGATGTCTTCAGAACTTGCTCCGCATGTCTTTATATCATCAACCAGTATGCTTTTTGTCGCTCGCCCTTCCTTAATGCGGGTCTTGTTAGCTTTTCGTTCTTCAAACGAGTCCTTAGCTATGGCACGATTAAGTTGCGCTTTACTCTTCGCGTTAATGGACATCAGCACGACTTTCTTTACCACGTCGCGGGTAATTGAAGGGAAGGTAACGATTAGTGCATTTACCACGCTCTCATAGAAATTTTGGGGAGTCGTCTGTTTTTCCCAAGCACAAAGGATGTGGGGATGCATAGCAGAATAATCAAGTTCAGCAACCTCGTCACCGTTCAGAAGAATTTGAATCCGCTCAGCTTTGGAAAGTTGCTGATATGACCTGCCATGAAGTTGATACCAGCGTCCGCATCCGTCACCGTCAACAAATACCCTGGTCAACCCAACTCCTCTCAGATAAGTTCGATTTAGATTCAACCGGCCGAAGTCCAATTTCATTTTATGGAAGTAATCGTAATTCAGACAAAAACTCCCGTTGAAATACCGCCGTAAGGGTATGGTATGTACTGTATTGTTAACTGAATGTGTTGCTGTATTGTTGGTTTTATTGATTGTCAGTTTAGTTGCTACTATGTTAGTGGTTGTATTGGTTTTAGGTTTAGTATTTATGGTTACTTCCATGATTTGCGCTTGTTGGGCTGTATGTATTGAGACGTCATCCACCCTTAGCAATGGCAGTTTCCGCAAGTATATTTGATACGTTTTGCTCTTTGGAAAATCTTTGTGAAGTTTTAACTTGCGCCGAATCCTAGACGAGATACCTTTTTTAAAAGCAATGTTCTTGCTTCCGCGCTTGGATATTTTTATGTAACCATCATTCACAAGAACCTCTATCGCTCGGAGCATATGAGTTTTGGTATAGTCTCTAGTCTTTTCCCTAGTATAAAAAGCGTCGCTCTTTGAATACGCTACCTCCACATTGACGTTCAGATTCACCACAATCAATTTGATGCAATGCTGTATCGACTTGCTTTCATTCGGGTAGAGTTGTTTCACCTTCGAAGAAATCTTCCTGGGGACTGTTGAATACTGGTTTATGAAAGGGTAATCGTATTCCATATCTGTTCCTTATGCTGAATTATTGAGGTTACGATGTTTCATGTCATGGGATAAACATAGACGAAGGGATAAAAGGCAAGTCGTAGTCCAACAATTTGTCCTCACTGTGACCTGCGGTACAGTGTTTGATTTTGCTATTCCGACAATAGGTCATCACTTTATCCAATTCTCCCATCAGATAGGGTTCGTCGTAATTTAGACCCGGGATATGATATTTCTCGTTCCAGACACCAAACTCAAATAAATCCATCACCTCAGCTAAACGCTTGACGATAGCTACTGGGTCACTCAGCTTGCTGGTTATTGGTTCAACAGAGCAATACGTTGAAACACCATTTGCCTTCAACGTCTCAAGAGCAACAATCTTTTCATCGGTTGTCGATGTGTAAGGTTCGAGATACTGTCTGTAGGTCTCGTCAAGGGTGGTGAGTGTTAATCCAACCCTGCATTTCGGATATCCCTTAAGCAAATTGAGGTCTTCCAATACCAGCGCGTTTTTGGTTAGCACTGTAAAAGGAAGCTCATTAGCTATTAAAAGCTCTAAGGTTTGACGAGTTGCGTGGTTCTCTTTTTCTAACGGTTGGTAGCAGTCAGTAAACGAAGACACCCAAATATCATTGATACCCTCCCTTAGAGATGGATTCTGCTTCAATAACTCAATATCCTTCTTTAGGTTTTCAATGAAAGAAACCCTGGGTGTCGCTTGTCGCCACTGAACAGAATCTCTATGCGCTATCCCTTTGGCGTAACAATAGACACACGAGTGGGCGCAGCCGTTGTAGGTGTTTATGTAATGCCCAAAACTTGTTTTACTTTCACCGATTATTTTTAACTTCGACATTTTGTATCACTCCTCATTTATTTTTGACAACAAAAAACCCACATCACCGAATCGGTAACGTAGAGTTTATTTACGATGAAAGAAAGATTTCACCCTAACCGTTACATACTGTTTGGATTCTCCTTGTATGAAACATTGACAAGAAAACTATTCGCACGCTTCTTATCAATTTACCTATATATTATAGCATAAATACATGTAAAAGTCAAGATAATTATTCGGCTAAAATACGTAAATTGTATCTGATTTTCGGCTAAATAACCAAATATATAAGATATTACGCGAAATAATAATCATTAATAGTAAATAGCTAAATAGCCGAAAAGTAAAATTTGCGGGACTTTAGTGGTCTTGATGTGGCGTTTCAAAACGACATTTGGGCTCTTTGAAAATTGGCTTGCCGCGTGAGGCGAACACAACCAGCCTTTTTACAAAATGACGCCCTAATTTTTATTGAGAGGGCGGGGGTATGTTTTTCAAGTTTCAACCAGCGAAAGATTCTTGTTTGAGATTTACGGTTACATTAGAAACCGCCATTTTTGAAATAATATTCCCGAACTATTGATATGATGAATTGTAGGGTGTACATTAGACAAAGTTATTTTCGTAACTATCGCAAGAAAGGTGACTTGAAGATGCCTTTTTGTGCAAGGTGTGGAACCGAAATATCTGAGACAGCTAAGTTTTGTAAAAAATGTGGAACGATGGTGGCTAACCCAATTACTGAGCAATCTCAACCTCCTACTCAATTGGCACAAAACATTGAGGTCAATAGAAATCCGCCAACAACCCAGTTCTCACCGAAATCGAAAATCGCTGCTGGCTTACTTGGGATATTTTTGGGAGGGCTTGGTATTCATCGATTTTATTTGGGGTACACGGGTTTCGGTATCGCCCAGATAGCGGTTACAGTAGTTACCTTGGGTATCGGCGGTATTTGGGGCTTTATCGAGGGAATATTGATATTAACGGGCACCTTTAAGAAAGATGCTAAAGGGCTCTTACTTAAGGACTAGTGGATAAATCTGAGAAATGTATTGTTCTGATTGTGGTGCGATTCTCCAAGAAGGTGACGTATTTTGCTCCACTTGTGGTGTCAAAGTGAGCCCTAATGAGCTCAACCCAACCACGTCCGAAACCCAACTTAAACCAATTTTTGTTCAGCCCGATAATAAAGTAGATAACTTATCTTCGAGGGACTTGGCAATTGGGCATAAGTCCGAAGAAGCTCAACTCCGTATAAAAACTCAGAAACACTCTCACCTATGCGAAGCATGTGGGAAAAAATTGAGCTTTACCGATAATCTAAAAGGCGCGAGGTTTTGTAAACCTTGTAAAGAGATTGAAGAAAAGAAAATCGAATTAGCGAAAATCGCTGCCAGACAATTAGAAGCACAATTAAGTGTTGAAGCACACGCAATAATCATGAAATTCTGGAGAAGTGAAATCGAAAAGGCCGAGGCAATGCGCCGTCTCGGTGAAGTGTTCTCAAAAGCTCCTGCTGCCAAATCTTTTGATAACATGAAAGATGAAACCTTCAGAGAAATCGTTGATGAAATTTTAGTTGATAACATTCTCTCCGTTGAAGAAGAAACAAAATTAAAAGCGATAGCAGAGTTATTGACCATTAATTTCCCAATGCTTGAATGGAATTACAAAGATATTTTTGTCAAATTGTTTATCGCGCGCATCAATGACGGTAGATTACCCATAATTAACGCGTCAAACATTGTTCTGAAGAAAAATGAAATTGCACACATGGCGCAACGGGCTTCCTTGTTGAAACAGGTCAATATCACGGAATATCAAGGTGGGTATTCTGGTGTTAGTTTCAGAGTTATGAAAGGTGTACGTTTTAGCACTGGCGGCGTAAGAGGGCGAAGAGTGGTAGTTGGGACAAAAATGCAAGAGGATGACAGTGGAAGCATCGTTGCTACTTCTCAAAGGATTGTTTTTCTCGGCGATAGAAAAACGATAGAAGTTCCGTATTCTAAACTAATTTCGTTAGAGATATTCGAAGATGGTATCCGAGTCCACGCTTCAAACAGGCAATCAGCTCCATTATTCACTTTAGAAAATGGCAATACATTTGCTGCGGTTGTAAACCGAGCTGCCCAATAACTGCCACTCAAGAAGGGGAGCTTTTAGGCGTCACAGACCTTCTTTCCGTTTCAAAAACCCGAAACAAATCTCGTCTCCGTTAGGGAGGCAGGGCGTTGACATTCGATGTTGGCAGGCGTTAGGCTTGCCATCGAAGACCGCCTAACTATAGGCGAAATGAAAGGAGGATGACCTCGAAAATACGTTTGGTGGGCAGCACAGGATTCGAACCTGTGACTTCCTGCGTGTGAAGCAGGCGTTCTAACCACTGAACTAGCCGCCCGAGCGCAAAGCTATTCTAGCCTAAAAAGCAAGGCTTTTACAACAGATAACAGATCGTCCATAAGCAAATATGCTGATTTCATCGGCCTCTACTACCTTGATCGTCCGGTTTGAACTTACCGTGCGCTGAACATTGATTTACGTTTACTTTTTGTTGTAACGTAAAACTGTATTTGGATGTGATCGGGGGCGATGAAAGTGATCGTCTCAATGCCTGGTGGGCTGATAATAAAACCTCAGGGGCCACGCACATTTACAGGAAACATTCGTGACTGACACGCTAGAAATTTATCCCCTTCTGTTTGGGGAAGCTTATCCTGATATTCAGTCCCTGGTAGAAACCCGGGAATGCCTGGAGCGTCTCGTTGCGGAAAATTTTCCAGCCTCTTCACAGGGTAGCCGGATTCCGGGCTTGCGGGACCAAAGAAATGTCCACCTGCCTATCATCCAGTATGTGGCTCGACATACAGGCACGCAGCCGTTTTTCTTAGGTATTCTTGGTCCTCCGGGTTCTGGCAAATCTACGATAGCCTCTTTCTGGGCCTCCGTACTTAGTGCTGGTTTTGGCTTGGACTCGGTGGTTCTATCGTCCGACGATTTCTACCTGACGAAATCGGAACGGGTCAGGCGCGGCTATGCCTGGCGAGGCAGCCCCGAATCGCACGATATCGCATTGTTCCTGGAGACGATGAATAACATTAAGGCCGGGATGACACCATTCATGATTCCGAGGTTCGATCCAAAGATTGACGACCGCGGGGCACCCGAAACAATCGAATACCATCCCAAAATCTGCATTCTGGAAGGCTGGATGATCGGCAAACTTGCCGAGATGGCTTTTGGGTCAGTAAAGCCTTTTTTCGATTTTCTGGTCTATCTGGAAATGTCCACTCCCGGCGCCCGGAACGCGCGCTTTCGGAGAGAGGCCGTGATTTACCGCCAAAGTGGGGGTAAAGCGGGTTTCAGCCCCAGCGAGATGTCAAAATTTTGGTCTGAAAGCCTTAAACCTAACATCGATAAATATGTCCGGCCGTACGCCCGTGTGTCCGATTTGATCCTGGAGGTGGGGACTGGACACCGGCTTCGAGGAGCGAAAAGACCGTCCGGATCACCTCAAGTTTGAGCGCGTATGAGCGTCAAAATTCCAAAATTTGATACACCGGGTTGGCTGAGTCTTGGTGTTCTTGCCGGCTTCTTTGTGGCCGGTTTTAATTTATGGGAAATTTGGTTTGTAGATGATCGATCATTCCTGCTTACGATTGGACGTTTGGTGGGTATGGCGATTGGGATCGGGCTGGGATCGCATTGCATAGATATGATCATTTACCATCGCAGACACCGCAGTTGGCGTAAGCTGCGTTAACCTCTGGTACGATGCCAGCAAAGAGTCCATACTTTGGCTGGTTTTTATCTTTTCGATCAGAGAACGCTACAACATTACATGATCCCAATCGCCTTTTCTGACTTCCATAGTCCGTGGATATTGCAAAAGGATGTGGCGTAAATTGTCCCTGGTTGGTTAATTTTCATCGAAGTGGTCACCGAATGGTTGGTATAAATGGGACCTTTGTTGGGTCCATCGACCGATTCGCCGTGGGCGTTGAATTCGAAACGACCGATCTCGAAGGGGAATTTGGCGCCCTCCGGTCGAAAATATAGAGAAATCCATCGGATGTGGTGTTCAGTGGTGTTGGGGTGAGCTATTTCTTTCCCAACCGTCGTCTTTACCTGGAATATCTCTCCGGATTTTACCTTGTCATCGCAGTCGATCACCGGTACATGTTTTTCCGTTTTCCAATCTGCGGTCTGGAAAATCTCTCCGAAAGCGTCCATGCCAAAACTTCTTTGTTATTTATTCATAGACTATAAAGCGGAATTCAGACGGCTGCCATCCGTAGTATTACGCAAACTACAAACGGAAAGACACCTATTTTTTCTCAAGTCCTTTCCACATGAGTGAATGTGCGGAAACTAGGTATTCCCGCAATCAAAATTTGCGTGGTTATACGGATTACCATAATTTTCAGGTAGTGTTATATATGATTCCTGTGGAGGTGGAAATATGACTAAATTTGTTATCAAAATACTTAAATTGATATTTGTTGTCACTCTGCTAGCTCTCCCAATTCAAGGGTTTAGTCTTTCGAGCGCCTTAAAACCCGGCGATACCGGTTACGTGGTTATCGGTTGGAATAACCTGGGAATGCATTGCTTCAATCCTGATTTCAGCAGCCTCGCCATCTTGCCCCCTTACAATACATTAATGGCCCAAGTGATCAAGGTCGGCGATAAGCCCCAGGTTGTAACTGACGGGATCTTCGTCGAATACACCTTTCCCGACAATACTTATTCGGTTAAAGGTCCGGGAGTACCGAATGGTAAACCGGATAAAACCAATTTCTGGACCTTTGCCCAACAACTCTTCAACCTGTCAAAACCACTGGCACCGAACGTGGGGCTGACCGGAAAAGGATTGTCAGGGACTTTCGATGTGGCCCAGGATGGTGCCTATTTTATAGCCGAGGGCATTCCTCTCACGAACGTTAGAGATCAGGATGCCGCCAGGTTGTCTTCATATCCATATCAAAAAGCTCAGATCACCGTCCGGGATGCGAAGACATCTTCGATATTGGCAACGTTGACCGTCGTAGCGCCGGTCTCCACCGAGTTAAACTGCGCAATGTGTCATTCTGATGACGGAGACGCCACAACCAAATATGCTCCCGCGGTTCAACCCACCGGAAAGCTAGAAACGAATATCCTGGCTCTACACGATTATTTAAACGGGATTGCCTCAAATAACTACACTTCTTATCTGGCAGGGAATCCAAACTTGGCAGCACAAACGCCATTGCTCGACCACCAGCCGGTTCTTTGCGCATCATGCCACGGTGACAATGCCCTCGGCATGCCGGAAATCGGTCAGGTTAAAAACCTTTCGAATGCTATCCACCTTCACCACAATTCCGGAAATGCTCCGGACATCACTTTTGACACGGCCGGATGCTATTCATGCCATCCGGGGGAGAGTACTCAATGCCTCAGAGACACCATGTCGCAACACTATTCATTGAATTGTACTGATTGCCATAACCCCAGTGGCAACGATGTGATTGAACCCATGGTCGCCGTCGGGCAAAATCCGATGCCCTGGTTGAATGAGCCACAGTGCAGCACTTGCCATGGATCGGCGTACGCTACTAATCAGCCTCTGTATCAGCAGTCGACCGGTCATGGCGGTTTATATTGTTCTGCCTGCCACGACAGTCCACATGTTATTGCTCCGAGCCGGGAAGCGAATGACTCCATCAAATTTATCCAACTTCAAGGGCATTCGGGCACGCTGAGCGATTGCACGGTCTGTCACCTGAATAAACCTGATGCCATGTTTATCCACGTAAAACGGTAAACTTCGCCAAGGTGAAAAAACTAAAGAGCCTTGAAGGGCTATTTAGTTTTGTGATGAAAGAGTGGACAGCGGCTTGATCTATCTCCCCTGCATCGTTTGAGAGTGTACGCCCAGATACTTTTTCACTTCGGAGGCATCATTACAATAAGAGAAAACGGTTTTCAGGGTGATAGTACCCGCTTTATAAAGTTCGGCCAGGCTTTCATCCATGGTTATCATCCCGTTCTCACGGTTGGTGGCGATGACGTTGTGCAGATTGTGAACCTTGCTCTCCCGGATCATGCTCTTGGCGGCTGGATTGGCGATGAGGACTTCCATTGCGGCAATCCTGCCTTTTCCGCTGGCCCTGGGCACCAGGGTCTGGCAGACTACCGCAATGAGCAGCGAGGCCAGCCGGGCTTCGGCCAAGTGACGCTCTTGAGGCGCGAAGAGATCGATAATCCGCTCTACCGCTTGAGGCGCCGACGGTGCGTGGCTGGTTGATAAAACCAGGTGTCCCGTCTCGGCAACAGACAGAGCGGCGGCGGCGGTTTCGGGGTCGCGTATCTCGCCAAGCATAATAACGTCGGGATTTTGTCTCAATATATGCTTCAACGCAGATGGATAAGAATTGGTGTCTTCACCAAGCTGTCTCTGGGTGATGGCGCATTTAACCCGCTGGTGAACATATTCGATCGGGTCCTCAATGGTAATGATGTGGTGTCCGCCCGTTTGATTCAGGTGCTGGATCATTGCGGCCAGGGTGGTGCTCTTGCCGCTGCCTGTGGGGCCGGTGACCAGCAGGAGTCCGCGTGGCTGAACCACAAGGTCTTTCAATATCTGGGGTAATTCAAGCCCGTCTATCGTCGGTACCGCCGGGGGCAACAATCTGACTGCCAGGCTAATACCGTGCATTTGCCTGGCGACATTGCAGCGCAAACGCCCATAATCATCGAGCGTGCAGGCAAAATCGAGCTCTTTATGCTGCAGGAATTTTTGGCGTTGTTCCTCGTCGGTAAGTTGGGTCAGCGCCACGTCGATGTCATGGGCGGTCATATTGGTGGTCCCAAGCTCTTGCAACTCGCCGTTTACCCGGATTAAGGGTGGGCTGTCAATGACGAGGTGAAGGTCAGAGGCCTTCAAGTCCGAGGAGATGCGCAGCAGCTCCATGACATCCATATTTCCAGTGTAGTCCCAGTCTGGTAATAAATTCAAGGGGTTTTTGGGAAATATTTTTACCGTATGGTTATCATTTACATTAGGTATCGGACCTGTCACGCTCGCCATTTAATTCCCTCCCAAAGAGATCAGCCATTGTTTAGATAGTAGGGTCGGGAAGGGGCAGGGCTCAATACGTAAAAACCCTTAATTATTTGATACTCTGCCCTGATTATCGGTATTAAATGGCGGTCTGATACTTAGATACGCATACAATCAATTGCCCGTCCGGCCGCCCGATGATATAATCCCGTGAATATGGAACTATCTAAACAAGAAGTCCTTCACATTGCCCGGCTGGCGCGCCTCGGCATCGATGATGCTGAAGTGGACCGTCTGCGGGGACAGCTGTCGGATATTTTGGGGCACTTCACGGTGCTTTCTCACGTAAATACGGAAAATGTGCCTCCTACCGCTCATACTATTGCTCAAAGCAATGTCCTGGGTTACGATAAGCCCACGCCCTGCCTTGCGACAGACCAGGTGCTTTCGAATGCTCCCGAGCGTGAGGGAGATTATTTCCGCATCCGGGCTGTCCTCGAATAATAATCAGCCATGATCGACGTAAAATCCCTGACCGTGATCGAAGCCGGTAAGCTGCTGAAGGCCAAAGAAGTGTCTTCGGTAGAACTTACGCGCGCCTATCTCGACCGTATCGACGCGGTAGACCCGAAAATCCAGGCTCTCATGACCTTGACCGATGAGCTGGCCCTGGCACAGGCTAAAGAGGCTGATGCGAGAATCGCCGGGGGTGACGTTGAGGCGCTGACCGGTGTTCCCATTGTTTTCAAAGACGTGCTGTGCACCAAAGGCATTCGCACGACCTGTTCTTCCAAAATGCTTGAGAATTTCATCCCGCCTTATGACGCTGCTGTGGTCGAACGTCTTCGCTCACGCGGAGTGGTGATTGTCGGCAAAGCCAACATGGACGAGTTTGCCATGGGATCCTCGACGGAAAACTCGGCCTATTTCACCACCCGCAATCCATGGGATATCTCCCGGGTACCCGGAGGCTCGTCAGGCGGGTCCGCCGCCGCTGTTGCCGCGGGGTTAGCGCCGGCAGCCCTCGGGTCGGACACCGGCGGGAGTATCCGTCAACCGGCGGCATTTTGCTCGGTCGTCGGATTGAAGCCCACTTACGGGCTTGTTTCTCGTTTTGGCCTGATAGCCTTCGCTTCATCCCTTGATCAGATCGGTCCCTTTACCCGGGACGTCGCGGATAACGCACTGGTGCTGAATGCCATTGCCGGCTACGATCCGCGGGACTCGACGTCGGTACCCCAACCGGAAACGGATTATTACGGGTGCCTCGGTGGCAGTGTCAAGGGCATGAAAATCGGCGTACCCAAAGAATATTTTGCCCAGGGGGTCACCCTGCAGGTCAAGGCAGCCGTTGATACCGCGCTCAGGGTTTACGAGGACCTGGGGTGTGAAATCGAGGAATGCTCGCTGCCGACCACAGACGCGGCGCTGGCAGTTTACTATATCATCGCCCCTTCGGAAGCCTCGGCCAATCTTGCCCGATACGACGGGGTCAAATACGGCTACTCTTTCAAGGACACCGACAGCATGTGGCAGGCGATGGAGAAGACCCGCGCCATCGGTTTCGGGCCGGAGGTCAAACGCCGGATCATGCTGGGCACCTACGCTTTATCAGCCGGATACTACGATGCGTGGTATGTAAAAGCTCAAAAGGTCAGGACGGTGATACGCCGCGAGTTCGACGCCGCTTTTGAAAGATACGACGCCCTGGTTACGCCGACGGCGCCGACGGTGCCGTTCAAGATCGGCGAGAAAGCCGCTGACCCGTTTTCGATGTATCTGTCCGATATCTGTACCATCCCGGTCAACATCGCGGGTCTTCCCGGTATTTCGATCCAGGGCGGTTTTGCTGAAGGTCTTCCGATAGGACTCCAAATCATCGGTAAACCTTTCGCTGAAAAAACTATCCTGAAGCTTGGTCACGCGTTTCAACAGGTCACTGAGTGGCATAAACGCCTGCCAAACATTTAACCGTTCTTAGATGATAAGTTAAAGTCTCTGCCGGTCGGGCAGTGCACATCTGATTAACGGATCAGTTCCCGTCATACAGGCCTTTTGCCTTATTCTGCTGCACGATCCGGTAGAATTCGCCGCTGACATCGACGCCCTTCTCCCTCAAGACCCGCTCCGTCATTTCTACGGCATGAGACAGGTCGAGGAATTCGTGGAGCCATTTACCGTAGTCTTCTGGTGATTTTTTGTAGGCTGCCGAGAACTCATTGTATTCCTCGGTGATCTTGTTGAACTGGTGCGACGGGGTGAACTCGCCCCGCACTCTTGGGAATTTAAAGATAGCCTTGACCGCCCCGAAATGCCTCTGGAAGATGTATTTGTCGACATACCAGAAGACCGAAGCCAGGATGAGCTGGTTAAGCAGGAAAGCAGGGAAGGTGGGAATCGAGAATTTGTCGACCAGGATTACCTGCAGGATCGCGCCCGCGATTCCTGACAACAGTATCCATCTTCCGAAGACATACACGAACCATTCCTTGGAAAACATAGGCCCTTCCTTTCTTGCCTAAAATAAAAACCGCCTGAGCAACAAGCCCAGGCGGTCGGCAGATCCGTGGCTCGCGCTCCGTGTGGTGAACTCCACTTCCGCCAGTCGCGCGAACTTTCAAATTTACTTCTAACAATATACGTGCGGACGGGGTACGTGTCAATGTTTTGCCCCCCCGCTTTGACACAACTACTTTCATCAGCCACAATGGAAATGTGACTATGAAGTGGGAAAAATGTTCCACTGAGCTTTCCGACATCCTGGCCGGTGCAACCGCTGGATCACCGGCCCAAAAACGGATGATGTTCGGTTGCCCGGCCTACTTTATTAACGGCAACATGGTCACCGGCGTCCACCAGTCGAATATCATCTTACGGCTGAATGAGGATGATCGCCGCTCGATTCTCGAAGAATTCGACGAAGCCGCCCCTTTCGAACCGTTTCCCGGACGTCCGATGAAGGAGTATATCGCTTTGCCTGCGGCGGTGTATGACGACTCCGCTCTACTCAAGTCGTGGCTTTCCAGGTCTTTCCGCTACGGCGCGTCCTTGCCTCCTAAACAACCTAAACAGAAGAAGAATAAGGAGAAATAGATGGCTCGCGTTACAGTTCCCGGGGTGAACAAAGGCAATGTGATGCTTTTTGCCTTATCGACCTGCGTTTGGTGTGGCAAGACCAAGAAATTACTGGATGAGATGGGGGTAGCCTATACTTACGAATACGTCGATTTGCTTGCGGGCAAAGACAGGGACGCGGCGGTTAAAGAAATCATGGTTTGGAATCCCGCCTGTTCATTCCCGACTCTGGTCCTAAATAACGAGAAATGCATAGTAGGCTTCAAAGAAGATGAAATCCGGCAGGCACTCGCGTGAGTGGCGCCGCTCCCGATTCCGCTGGCATCGATAGGCTATACGCCAAGCTTAACGCCGAAGCCGAAAAATCGGGCTATCACCTCAATCCGGATATCGAGTTTACACGCTCGCTGGTTGAAGGGCTTTTAACCAATATGTGCCGTTATGGTTACATGGCCTGCCCTTGCCGGCTTGCTTCCGGTGTCCGCGCCCAGGATCTTGACATAATCTGCCCCTGTGACTACAGGGATCCAGATTTGAGCGAATTTGGAGCCTGTTACTGCGCTCTATACGTTAATACCGCAATTCTTCAGGGTAAACAAGAGTTGAAACCGGTACCTGAAAGGCGAGGTCGGAAAATGGTCGAGAAGAATCAGGAATCTATGTCAACCGGAGGTGTGACCATAAAATTGTCCCAGCCGGTATGGCGCTGCAAGGTTTGCGGCTACCTGTGCGGCCGCGGCGAACCGCCTGAGATCTGCCCCATCTGCAAGGCTACCAAAGACCGCTTCGAGCGCTTCGTTTAACGTGCTGGTTCTCCTCTGATTAAAAGATAGGGATTGAGGATTTTCTTAAACCTATCCAAAATACCTTGCCGGCGTTAGATATGGCATGAAATACTTAAATCGCGTCGTCCTCGCATGTGGTCTAATCGCTGTGCTGTCCCTGGTGCTTATCCCCGGGTGTAACCCGGTACCAGGCGGCCTTCAGGGTGAACTTAACACTGCCCGCGCCAAATGGCAAAAGGCGAACATCGACGATTATTCATTCCGTCTGAGGGTTGGCTGCTTTTGCCCGCCCGAAATCGTCCTCCCGGTCATCATCAAGGTTGAGAATGGTATCGCTATCAGCAAGGGATACACCCAGGAACCGAAGGAAGTCGCCACGCCCTACTTCGACCGCGTCGAAACCGTCGACAAGCTCTTCGGCATTATCCAGGACGCTATCGATACCGGCGCCGATAGTTTGATTGTCGAATACGACGCCGCCTACGGGTACCCCAAATCGATCCAGATCGACCCTATCAAGGAAGCCATCGATGAAGAGGTGGCATATTTTATCGAACTATTTACCCCCGTGAGATGACGCCCGGTTTCCTCGAATGATAAGATATTTTGGTTTGTTCGAAGGAATGGATGGCGGACAAGATGACGGGCGTATCTTCTATCGAATCTCGGATCGAAGCCTTAAAGCCGGATATCACTCTCAAAAACCAGAAGCGATTGCGCCTGGACATGGTGCTGCGAGTCGCCCGCAGGCTGGACCCTCTTTCGATGGGTTGCGAGGCATGTGTCGGCCACTTGCCGGTGATCGACCGCCTCGTCGACGGCATCAAGGACGTTGAACAGTGGCAAATACCTGAATGGAAAGCCTATTACCGGCAACTGGATGGCATCATCAAACACCTGAAGACCGCCCACCACCTTGCGGAAGAGGGTGAACACCTGGCTTTGTGGACCGCTATAGGTCTTGTTCTGGGTACCGGGATCGGCAGCGTGTTTGGAAGCGCCGTTCTCGGCCTTGTCCTTGGGATAGCCTTCGGTGTCGCGGTAGGGGGAATGCTGGATGCCATCGCCCACAAGCAAAGGCGCGTTATCTAGTTATCTTTCCTTTTCTATCACCGCTTCAGTATTTTCTTTACCTCGTTCTATTAACTGCGTATAATTGACGGCACACTTGCCAACGGGGGTTAGCTATGCTGAAGAATGAAATCCTCAAGATACTGGAATCGGACGCTCGCACTACCCCCGAAGCCATCTCACGGATGACCGGCGGTTCGTTAGATGAGATCACCCGGATAATCAAGGGAGCTGAGGCCGACCGCACAATCGTCCGTTATAAGACTGTCGTCAACTGGGAGAAGGTTTCCAATGAACGCGTCGAAGCTATAATTGAAGTTAAAGTAACTCCGCAGCGGGACACTGGTTTTGATGCCATTGCCCGGCGCGTCTACAATTTTCCGGAAGCCCGTACCGTTTACCTTATGTCGGGCACTTATGACCTGGCGGTTCTGGTCACCGGCAAGACAATGCACCAGGTCGCCGATTTTGTCTCCCAGAAATTGTCTCAGATCGATGGCGTCCAGGGAACCACCACTCACTTCATGCTCAAACGCTACAAGGAAGATGGCGAGGTTCTGGCCGGGACAGAACAAATCAACCGGCAGCAAGTTGTACTTTAGGGCGTTGAATCCATGCCAGTCGAAACAAGTTTAAACCGTTCAATGACCTCGAAGGCCGTTAAGGCCATAAAGCCGTCCGGCATACGGAAGTTTTTCGATTTACTGGCCGGGATGGATGGAGCGATTTCACTCGGCGTCGGCGAACCGGACTATATTACCCCGTGGCATATCCGCGAGGCCGCCATTTACGCCCTCGAGCACGGCCGGACGATGTACACCTCCAACGCCGGAACACCCGAACTGCGGCAGGAGATCGCCCGCTATCTGAGTAGGGTTCATGGTCTGGAATACAACCCTCTTGGTGAAATCGTCGTTACCGTGGGCGTTTCGGAGGCGCTCGACCTCGCGGCCAGGGCTATATTGGACCCGGGTGATGAGGTAATTATCCCTGACCCAAGCTATGTCTCATACCCGTCCTGCATCACCCTTGCGGGCGGCATCCCGGTGCCGGTTCCGACCTGGGAAGCTGAATCTTTCGAACTCAATCCGAAAGATGTCGCCAAGGCGATAACCCCCAGGACAAGAGCAATTTTACTGGGTTACCCCGCTAATCCCACCGGCGCGGTGATGCCGTATGACAAGCTGGCTGAATTGGCTATCGTAGCGGAGCGGCATAACCTTATTGTCCTGTCAGATGAAATTTACAATCGCTTGACCTACGGCGTGACCGTTCCTTCATTCGCCAGCCTGCCAGGCATGAAAGAACGTACCGTCGTGCTCAATGGAGTATCCAAGGCATATTCGATGACAGGTTGGCGGATTGGCTACGCCGCGGGCCCTAAAGAAATCATCGCCGGCATGACCAAGATACACCAGTACACCATGCTCTGTGCTTCCTCGATGGGCCAGGCTGCCGCCATCGAAGCCTTGAAAAATGGAGAGCCCGATATTCAGGCCATGGTCGAAGACTATAATCACCGGCGGCAGGTGATGGTTTCGGGCTTCAATTCGCTGGGTTTAAGTTGTTTCGATCCCCGTGGTGCTTTTTACGCTTTCCCCTCGATAAAATCGACGGGGTTGTCCTCGGACGAATTTGCGGAGCGCCTTCTCAAGGACGAAAAAGTCGCTGTCGTTCCAGGCACCGCCTTCGGTCAGCAGGGAGAGGGCTACCTCAGATGTTGCTACGCAACGTCATTACCCCAGATTGAGGAGTCTCTGGAACGCATCAAGCGCTTCTTAAGCCGTTTATAGCGCTCAGATTCAGCCGGTCGACCCTCTCCTACAGTCCAAGAAGCTTTCCTGTTTTTATCTTTCTTTGTATGTTCACGCCTGGGGAAAACTCTGAGGCGAGTTTAACCGGCTCGATTGTTTCTTCGAGGACCACATATTTTTTTAACCAAAAAGAACCGGCTGCCACCGCAGCCGGTTCTTTTTGGAGGGGGGAGATTGATGCCTGAAACTTGGCAATGATTATAGGCGCGTCGTGTCTAATTGTCAAGACATCTTTGGACAAAATAGATAAAAAATCTAAATTAAGGTAATTATTGATCTACAGATAAGGACTTCCCCAACGACAATCCGGCAGGGTCACCAGCCTTATTCCGGACGAACTCCAGGATCGTTCGTTCAAATTTCTCGATCATCTCGGCGCTCAAGCCCAATTTCAGGAATCCGGCCCTGATACCGGCAGCGGAACCCAGGCTGCCCATCCGTCGGCCGAAGATCGAAAACATCTTCTCTACTTCACCGATGACAGTGTTGTCGGTCGCGGGCAGGTCCCTGACCAGGGAAGTGAGGTCGGGAGCCATCGAAGCAATGCCGGCAAATTCCTTTTCGCCGAGAGCATCTTTCGCCCTCTTGAGAATCAGTCCCGCTCCTCCCCTCGCCTGGGCTTCCGTAACCCCCAATTTTTGGGTTAACATGTCAACCAATTCCATCCTAAAAACCTCAAAGCAGCGTTCGCAGCCAAGTCACACCGTATATTCCGGGGAGAAATGACGTGATGTGACTCTAACCGAATTCTATCTGCCGCGCGGGCATGAATCAAATACGGCCAGAATTTGGCGCAGTTGCGATTACCCGGAATGATTGACAACCGATGAAGTGAATAAGCTGCTGTATCAGGATCGCACGTTCAATTCACGATGAAATCGATCTTCAGCACACGTCGACGGATCTTTCAAAGCCGAGCAGTTCCCAAGTCAAAAGGTTTTCAACCATCCTCTTGACTTTGGCGATCTCTGCCTTTGAAAGATGATAGGTATGCTTGATAGTCTTCAAAACATCTTTTAATTTTCGGTTTTTGCTGTCTTCAAACAGTTCCACTGCTTGTTGGGCGACGATTTCGAACACGAGACTTTACCATTCCAATCTTTAATTATTTATTCAGCGGAAAAGCCTACTCCTTACTTCTAATAATTTCAATTGTACTAACGGCTTAATTCTTACAAAAACAACTTGTTGCCCCATCCGCCGGCAAGGACTAGAATCGATTCAGGACAATAAAGGAGACAGACATGGAAGCAAAAAAAGCGCCGGCCATGGTCAAGAAAATGTTCGAGACCGGAAAAATCACTCTGGTCGATCCCGACACCAAGTATCGATATTCATTAACGGCCAAATGCCCCGATGACGGCGAATACGCCGACGTGGCACGCTTTGATAAGGCAGGCAACACATTAAGCCGGGTTGTTTTTAAATGCGTCCAATGCGAAGAGGAATTCGAGGTGCGCCAAGACCAGATGATGGTCATTTGACGCTGATATCCTGGAATTACTATCCCGGAAGTATGTTGACCCCTGGCGCCGGGATATAAATCAAACCGGTTCTTACCGAAATGATCTCCGCCATATTTTGTCGTTCAACCTGTGAATGCTGATAACAACCCCTGGAAAGCACCGTTTCATTTGGTGTGCCAGAATCAATTCGGCATCAAAAAAACCGGCAACACCATAGTTCCATTGCAAACGCCCGCTGCCGGATTGTCCCGATTACAATATCATGTTGCCATGTCTCGCCTTCACAAGGTGTAACAATCAGGTATTTGAGCCATTCGGAATCAAGCATTCCCAGGAATTTCTGTGTTTCGCAGCTAAAGGGGTAATATAAGGTTATAGGAGGTCTGTCATGCAGGAATCTATTGAGACGACCCAGGAAAATCTCGGCGTGTCCCGCCGATATTTTGTTAAAGGGGCGGGTATCATCGCCGGCGGTTTTGCGGTAGGCTCGATGGCGTTAGCCCAGGCCTGCACCTCGAATAGTCCGACGACCACACCGCCCGGGACGACCACCCCTCCGCCAACGACAACCACTCCTCCCGTGGTCGAGACCTTTTTGTTTTTCAATGCGGTCGAAGCAGCCACTGTCAAGGCTGCTTTCGGCAGGCTTCTTCCTGGTTCGGCTTCTGACCCGGGAGCCGTGGAGGCCGGAGCGCACATTTACGTTGATAGGGCTTTGAACGGCGCCTACGCCAATTTGGGGATGGCATATCACCGTGGCCTCACCGCCATGAATGCGTATTCACAAAGTAAATTCACCAAGAATTTTGGAGACCTTACCACTACCCAGCAGGATAGCGTGTTGACCGATATGCAAGGAGGCACCGCCACTGGATTCTATGCCCCCGGCTCGGGGGAATTTTTCAGCCTGCTGCTCAAGCATATGACCGAGGGCACGTTTTGCGACCCGCTCTACGGCGGCAACCAGAACCTGGTCGGTTGGAAGATGATCGGCTACCCGGGTTCTCAGGCGGCCTACACCGATGCCGAAATGGCGATCGGTTTTGACCAGGCGTCAAAAAAGATTTTGACGCTGGCTGATATTGAAAGCATAGTCATGCCGCTGCCGAGTTCCGGATTTTAACGAGGAGAATAGATAATGCCTACGTTGCCTAAGGTTAATGTGGTGATAATCGGGCTTGGCGCAGCGGGTTGCATCATGGCCAAAGAACTTTCGACCGCCGGGTTAAAAGTTGTTGGTCTTGAATGGGGACCTCTTCGCCGGACTCAGGATTTCCAATGGGATCATGATGAACTCAAATACGAACAGCGTCAGTACCTGTTAAAACCGATCATCGATGAGCAGCCCATGACCTACCGGCCGAATGCTCAAACGGCGGCTGTAAATTCCGGCGTGCCGTGGACCATTTCATCTGGAGTCGGCGGCGGTTCGATCCACTACGGGACCTGGAACTGGCGGGCGCTGCCGCACCATTTCCGTCTCAGGAGCGATATTACCGCAAAATATGGGGCCAATGCCCTGCCGCCGGGCACGAATGTCGTAGATTGGCCGATCACCTATAACGATCTCGCCCCTTATTACGACAAGGTCGACACTGAACTAGGGATTTCCGGGAAAGCCGGCAATATCAACGGCGCTGTTCAAAGTGGCGGCAATCCTTTTGAGGGTGCCAGGTCGAAAGATTTTCCGCTGCCGCCGTTGATTCAGACCACCGGTTCCCGCATTTTTGCCCAGGCGGCTACCGCCCTTTCTTACAAGCCTTTCCCCACGCCTTCGGCGATCATTTCCCAACCCTATGACGGGCGTCCGGGATGTGACTATTGCGGGTTCTGCTCGGCTTACGGCTGCCACATTGGAGCCAAATCCAGCACCATGGTCAGCGTCTATCCCAAAGCGGTGGCCAGCGGCAATTTCGAGGCAAGGACAGGTTGCCGTGTAGTCCGGATCAATAAGAGCGGAGGACGGGCGACCAGCGTCACCTACCTCGATCAGGCCGGTGTGGAGCAGGAACAACCAGCCGGGCTTATCATCGTCTCCAACTACACCTGGGGCGCGGTCAGGCTCCTGCTCCTTTCCGGCATCAACGCCAACGGATTGGTCGGCAAATACCTGATGAGCCACCAGTACCAGATCGTTAATGGGATTTTCGACACCATTATCACCAACCCCAGCGAAGGTCAGACCGGCGCCAACGCCACCATCGACGAGTTCAACGGTGATAATTTCGATCACACAGGGTTGGGCTTCATAGAAGGCGCCTCGATAACTTCCATCGGCGGCAACACCCACGCGATTTCAGGTACCTCTTCTTTAGCGCCCGGCAATTTCAAGCAGGTTGCCGCCAACCAGAACTGGGGACAGCCGCGGAAGGATTTCATCAAGCAGTACTTCAAAAGAACCCTGGGTTTGATTGCCCAGACACCGACCCTCCCTTATGAGAACAACGTCATCGATCTCGATCCAACGGTTAAAGATTCAATCGGGCTTCCGGTAGTCAGAGTAACGTATAGCGGTTCGGATAATGAAAAAGCCATCGGCAATTACCTACAGCCCAAGATGGCGGCCATTTTAAAACAGGCCGGCGCCTCTTCAACCGTCAATGGCCCGCTCTTGATCCCTCCCTGGAACAACCATGAAGTAGGCCCGTGCCGCATGGGCTCCGATCCCACCAAATCGGTAGTCAATGAGCACCTGCAGTCGTGGGAGTTGCCGAATATGTTTATCGTCAGCGGCGCGGTGTTTCCGACCTATTTCGGTTACAATCCCACGCATACCATCGAGGCTTTGGCTTACTGGGCTGCCGCTAACATCAAGTCTCAGGCCCAAACCGGTGGAAATCTGGTGCAGTATTTATGATCAGTTATATTGAATAAGCCGCAGACTGGAGTAATTGAATGAACAAGTTCGCACTGTTTTTGCTGGTCGCCTCGGTGGCGTTCCTCGGATTTGGTTGTGGTTCGTCACCATCGACGTCTCCCGGGACTACCACGGGTTCCGGCAATACCTTCCAGTCCCTGGCTAATCAAGGAAAGGTAGTGTATTCAAACAAATGCGTCAGCTGCCACGCCGCAAACGGCCAGGGTACCGGAGTCGGCCCGGCTGTCTGGGGAGCCAATTACCAGCCCGGAATATACAACGGAAGTACCTTGTTCGCCCCCAACGGCCAGGCGATGCTTAATTTCATATCGTCCTCGATGCCGCTTAATTCTCCGGGTTCCCTGTCGCATTCGGATGCGGTCAACGTTTTGTGCTATCTGCTGGTGCAGGATAACCAGGTGACCCCCTCGGCGGCTTTCGATGAGAGCCAGTTGATCAACCTCGCGCTTAAATAGTCTTGAAGAGTTCATGAGACTTCCGGACATATTATTCCGACGCATGCTGTTGTCCGCATGGTAAAAACGACTGAAACGACTCATTGACCTCGTTGCGGGTTCTGTACGGTGCGCATTTTGTGCGCGAAAACAAAGGAAACAATTCCCCCCGCGGCGGAAACGGAATAATACCAGTAATCCAATAATACCAATTATCCAATACTACCAATCCCCCTCTCCACCTGGATTCCTGCCTTTCCCGACTCATACGGGGTGAGCGCGGGAATGACAAAATGTTGGATCCCGGTTCCTTCGCTTCCTCGACTGTCGTGCGGGGCAGGCCCCGACTCCGCTCGGAGCACGCGCGTAGGACAATCTGGCTGAGCCGAAAAGGAATAGTCCTTCCGCCTGCGCGTAGGGAAAAAGCTGAGCCTTTTTTGTTTTTCGGTTTTCCCCGAAAAGATTTTATTGCGAAACGAATCCCCGAAAATCAGCTTTGGCGCAATCGTAAGATTCGATTTGAAAAAGGAACCATAACGAACCCTAATCAAATCGCCGGCAGCCGAGATCGCAATCCTGGAAAAGTATGGGAATGACAAAGAGGGCGCGCCGGTTTGATCCGTATCAGGCATCGATGACCGATAGGTTCCGATCAACAACCCGGCTTCCTGATTGTACAGGTGTGCTAATTTATCCATGCGGGTATTATAGCACGGGTGTTTCTGGAAGTGTCAAGCGCCTCGTGTCGTTTTTGGTGCAATTTTTTTTACCGTCGGCTTGGAAATGAAGAACCTGCACTACGGGTAACCCGATCATAATCAACGCTCCTGGAGGAAACTGCTGAGGCAATTCAATTTGATAAGAGCTTCCGTGTCGGTTAGACTAACTACTCCGGGCTTGGTTCGATCAGTTGACAGTGCTTAATTATAAGGAAAGACATGGAATACGAAATCGCCGTTACACTCCTGGCTATTACCCCCGATGCCGAATCTCTGACCGAACAGGCGGGCAGGCTGTGTTATGCCAGCGGCGACAAGCTGGGAACCAAGGAAGGGTGGCTTCAGGCCCGGATCAAGCAGGGTCATGAAAGCCTGATCGAACACGCCTCGGCGACCTTTTATATCAAGGCGTCCCGCGCCCTGACCCACGAACTCGTACGCCACCGCATCGCTTCCTACTCCCAGCGCAGCCAGCGCTATGTCAAGGAATCGGTAGCAGATTACATAACGCCACCGGAAGCGGCCGGCGACGATGTTATCGCCAGAGTTTATAAAGAATCCATGGAAGCTTCATGGAAGGCTTACGGCGAACTTCTCCAGGCGGGGGTGAAACCGGAGATCGCCCGCTACGTTCTGCCCAATGCCTGTTCGACGGAGATCATCTGCACCTGGAATTTCCGGGAGATCCGGCACATTATCAGGCTGCGCACGGGACCGGCCGCTCTGCCTGAGATGCGGGCGGTGGTCGCCAAAATAAGAGAAATCATGCGTGAGAAAGCCCCGGGAGTCTTCGGAGACATGTAGGCCGCCGGGTTCGTCAGACCTCACTGAATTCTAATAAATCAAGAGCCAGGGCTTAAGCCCTGGCTCTTTCGATGCTCCCGGTGTTCGAAACAATTAGGGTTTAACGACGAACCAGACGCCACCCACCCCGTTGCCCACCGTATCGCCAGATGCTTTGTCATAGATGCTCAGATACAGGGGATATCCTTTGTACGTAATCTGCCTTACGCCGCTATCCCTGGTGAAGATGCCAAAATCGGCAGGGCTGAGCCCGGCTCCGACGGTAAGGGTCGGCACAAAAAACACCGGCCAGGCGGTTATCGTTTCATCCGGCAGGTTGCTGAAGTTCGGCCGGTCGCTGGTGGTGTAATAGAGGGCGAAGCCTCGGCTGTCGACAAGGTAATTGCCGACGCTCGTCTTGACCGCGACATTGACGGAAAAGGCGTAAGTGACCGGGGGTTGCGTGGTGGTCACGGGGGGAGTGGTTACCGGAGGGGTCGTTGCCGGGGCAGTCGACGTTGGCGGCGCCGTGGTAGTCGCGGGAGGGGTGGTGACAGTGCCGGATGTCGTCGCCGGAGCCGTGGTGGCTGGCGGCGTGGTGTTATTCGAAGCGGGCGATGTGGTCGCGGCATTCGATCCGCACCCGGCGATGGTCAAGAGCGTTATTAATGAAGCCATGGGAATCGCGAGCCTGAGATGAACAGGTCTGTTTTTCACTTTTATACCTCTGCTGTTTTTTGCGTTTAAGCTTACTTAATGAATTATCGCAGCAGAAACAAGTTTGCGGTATCAGTATGCCTACGCATTTATCGGGATACATGCCCTTAATATTTGTTGCCCTTAAGTATTTTTACCCCAACACCATCTCAACAGGCAGGCCGGGCGCTAATCTGAAGTCCTTAGGGCATCTTTTAAAGGCTGGAGGCGAAAAAATGGTACGTAATTGGATTAGGTACTTTCCCCGCCGAAATTACGTAGAACCCCTAATACCCCTCAGATGATGTTAGGACTATTATAAAACGTAATGGCGAAAAGCCGTTTTCTTGGTATTATGGATATATCGGGCAAAAATATTCGGGGAAGGAAGAACAGCAAATGGTTATCGAACAGAATCCGGGTTCCACATCGAAACGGGTAAGGCACTCCCAAACCATCGGCAAAGGGTATGTCACCCGCCGCACGTTTACAAAAATGACCGCTGCCAGCGCGGCTTTCGTGGCAGCCGCTCTCGCTGTACCTAAAGAAATTCTTGAGGCCAAAGAGCTGACTCCCGAACAGAAGTTGGTCTTCAAAGAAAAGATTACTCTGGCCGACCGTAAAGCCGCGGCTGAAAACCTGGCTAAGCTCAGAGCCAAAGTGGCCGGCGGCGCCAAGAAGATGGCCAAGAAGATGCAAATGGGCGGTGGAATGATCGCGCCGCCCCCGGTGCTGGCCACCGATCCCAACGGTCACATGATCCCTGATTACTTCGGAACGCCCAACTGGGCGTACAGCCCGCCTTTGACCAAATTCATCGATAAGTTGGCAGGTTTGACATCAGGGGCTGCCAATGCACTCGGACAATATATACCCCTAGCCGTCGCTGACAAGACGACATACGCAGGGTCCGACTATTATGAAATTGCCGTCGTCGAATTTGAGGAAAAGCTTCACACCGAATTACCGCCAACAAGGCATCGTGGATACGTTCAGTTATCGACGACAAACGTGCCTGGTCTCCAATTTCCTTTAGTTAACCCGGATGGCACCCCGGTATTGATGCCAGATGGAGTGACTCAGGCCAAGGGTGTAGATAAACCCCATTTCCTGGGGCCTGCAATCCTCGCTTCGGGCGCACCCAAACCCGGAGATCCGGGTACACCTGTACGAATCAAATTTTACAACCTGTTACCCACAGGTCCCAAGGGCAACCTGTTCGTCCCCGTTGACCGCGAAATCATGGGCTCCGGAATGTTCGAAATTGACGACCCCCATAATCCTGGTTTCACTATCATGGGTAATTTCACGGACAACCGCGCCGTCGTTCACAACCATGGCAACAATTCTGTCTGGATTGGAGACGGCGGCCCTCACCAGTGGATTGCTCCTGCCGGAGAAAACCCGGACTATAATCGGGGCGTCGGGGCAATTCCTGTGCCTGACATGTGGTTCGACCCAATCACTCACGCTGCAGTCCCCGCCGGTACGGCTGGAGCCACTAACGACCCCGGTCCCGGCGTTTTTACTATTTATTATTCAAATGCCCAAAGCGCGCGATTAATGTTCTATCACGACCATGCCTGGGGTATCACCCGCCTAAATGTTTACGTGGGCATGGCCGCGGCGTACGTCATCACCGATCAGGTCGAACAGGACTTGATCAACGGCACCAACAACTCGGGAGTCAATCCCGGGCTGTTGAAAGTTCTGCCCGACATCGGAATCCCGCTGGTGATCCAGGACAGGACGTTCGTTGATCCGGCTACTATTGCAATGACGGACCCGACATGGCTCGATTCCACTCAGCTAACATATGGAACCACTCCGGGAACAGCCAAGTTAGGTGACCTGTGGTATCCGCACACTTACATGCCCGCTGAGAATCCTTGGGACCCCAGTGGCGCTGCGGCGTATGGTCGGTGGATGTACGGGCCCTGGTTCTATCCCCCTACAACAGGCCTTAAGCAGGGGACCGTTCCGAATATCTATTATGATCCCGTAAATGCCCCATGGCAGCCTCCAGAGATGCCCGGTACGCCTTATCCTTCCACTCCAGGTGAGGCATTTATGGACACCCAGATGGTCAACGGTACTGTCTTCCCCTACTTGGAAGTCGAGCCCCGGCCTTATCGCTTCCGCATTCTAAATGCGGGAGACGACCGGTCGTTGAACCTTTCATTGTTCGTTGCGACTGGGATTGTGGGAACCATATCGCTGACCGGAGGGGGTTCCGGGTATACCGCCGACCCGATCGTGACCATCGTACCCGGAGCGGGCGATACCACTGGACATGGAGCTCAGGCTATCGCCACTGCAGATGTCGACCCGATGAGCCCGACTTTCGGGCAAATAATAGGAATAGCGATCACCGTCGTAGGTAGTCAATACACCGCAAATCCAGTTGTCACTATCGCTCCTCCGACCGGTGTCGGCGGGACAACGGCTACCGCTACTGCGACCTTTTTTCTGAACAACGCCTCCGGATTTCCTTCCGAAGTCGGTATGATTCCCGTGACTGGGACCAGTTGGCTGCCGCCTTTTGATGTCAGCGGTGTCGCCGATGTGGCAAACGCTGGACCTAGTTGGTGGCATATCGGCACGGAAGGCGGCTTCTCACCGGAACCAGCTGTAGTGCCACCACAACCCCTTACCTGGAACAATAACCCGACGATGTTCAATGCTGGAACCGTGCTGGATATCTCCCTAGCACTTGGTACTGCAGAACGGGCTGATGTCATCGTTGATTTCACGGCATTTGCCGGGAAAACAATAATTCTTTACAATGACGGACCTGCCGCCTGGCCGGCCCCGGATCCCCGGTATGACTACTACACCAACTGCCAGGACCAGACCAGCACCGGCGGTTACGGGGTAGTGCCCCCCGGCAAAGGCCCCAACACCAGGACGATCATGCAGTTCAGGGTTGGAAATACGGTTGCCGCTCCCAATCCCGATGTAACTCTTGCCAACTTAAAATCGGTGTGGGCGCAGACCGTGACCAACGGAGTCGTCACCAAGAAGGGCGTCTTCGCCACCTGCCAGGACCCGATCATCGTCCCTCAACCCTTCTACAACTCAGCCTACGGCAAAACCGGTCAAGGGACCGATACGTTCCCCACTGCGGCAGATCAGATGTTTATCCAGGTAAATAAGATCTCGCACACTTTCCAGCCGATCGATGCCGCTGGAAATCTTCAGCCCGCCGTTACTCTACCGTTGCAGCCGAAAGCAGCTCATGATGAAATGGGCGGCGTGTATGATAAATACGGGCGGATGAACGGCATGTTGGGTCTCGAACTGCCGGCGACTACTTCCCAGATCGCCCAATTCATTCCTTATGGTTTCTCGTCGCCGCCGGTGGACCTGTATCATGGATCCCTGCGAAGCCAACTGATTGGATCTCTCGGGGACGGCACTCAGATCTGGAACATCAGCCAGAACGGCGTCGACACCCATACCATACATTTCCATCTGTTTAATGCTCAACTCATCAACAGGGTGGGATGGGATGGCATGGCATGATGCCCATGACTCCTGTACATCCGATTGAATATGGTTGGAAGGAAACATTCAGGGTTAATCCGCTCGAACAGATCTTTATCGCTTTGAGGCCAATCAAACACACCACCGCAGAGGTTCCGTTCCTTGACCAGATACCCAACAGTGTCCGCCTCATCGATCCTTCGATGCCTGAGGGAGTACCGCTCGAATCCCCGCCGCCGGCCGGCTGGTTCGATCCTAACGGCGTAGCCATAACCAGTATTCCGAACCATGTCGTGAACTTCGGTTGGGAGTACATGTACCACTGTCACATCCTGGCACACGAAGAGAACGACATGATGCATGCCATGGCTTACGTTGTGCCACCGAGCACTCCGACGGGTTTGACGATAGCTCAAAAAGGCAGTTCGTTAATTATTTCCTGGACGGATGTCGGCGCCAGGACCAGCGGGTTCACTCTGCAACGCGCTGACGATACGGGTTTTACCACAGGTTTAGTTTCGTGGGACATTGTCGGGAAAACAAACACGAGTTTTGTCGACAACACTGCCAGGAGGAATAGAACGTATTTTTACCGTGTCTGTGCCAATAACGCTGTCGGTGATGTCGACACCCCAGGCTTCCCGGTCATAACCCAGTCTTCGCCTTTCATCACAGCCCAATATGGTGGTGGAGGCGCTTTCGCGGCTCCCAGCACATTCACGATAGTGACTCCGGCAGTCGCATCGGGCAGGAATTTCCGAGTTACGTTGAACTGGACGGCCAATACCGCTAATGTTACCAGTTTTACTATTCAACGAGCTACAAATGCGGGATTCACTACAGGACTCCAGACCACTAACAATATCCCGGCCTCAAGCACTACATTCTCCCAGCTTGTCCCTGCCGGCACCTACTTCTATCAAATTCGCGCAGTTAATGGCAATCAGAACTCTGCATGGGTTCAATCAACCCCGGCCAGCATTACCGCTCCATAGATGAGGGTATAGGAAATGAAAAATACAAAAGATTTGGGGGAAAAATAAAATGAGCCATACATCTTCGATGAAGAGAACCTTCAATCTATGGGCGATACCCGCTGCGATACTTTTGGCAGCTACGGCGATATTTGCGTTGGCTTTTCCGGCCAATGCCCAGGCGGTGGGCACATACACCATCGCCGGAACAGGCGTTAATGCCAACATCGACTCGGCTGTTGACGCCACCGGGGTAACCCACGTTGTTTATGAGCGCGGAGGGAGCATCTACTACAATCCGGGCACAACCTCCGCGACAGAAGAAGTGGTTGATACTCCACCTGCAACTGTGACAGATAGCCATCCGGCGATTGCCATCGGACCTGATGGACTGCCCCAGGTGGTCTTTGCCGCAACTGATGGCCAATACTATACCAAGCGCAGCGCCCCGGCCGGCACCGCCGGTACCTGGTCTGCGCTCGTCTTGATCGGAGGCCCTCCGATGGCCGGCTATCCCGATATCGCGGTTAATAGCGCCAACGCTCCGACCGTAGTTTTTGCAGACGCAGATCCAGTTACTACATTAGCCGACGTTTCGATCGCGACCGGACCCAATCAAGGGACCGGAACCTTCGATGTTACCACGTTAATATGGAGCGGTTTTTCCGACGCTACCGGTGGATCTTTGTTTTCGAACCCGCACATCGCGGTTGATTCGGCTGGAGCTTATCACGTTATCGCCAATCATGAGTCAGTTACTGCCGCCGGTGTCCATAGTTTCAGCGTCATTTACGACACTAACGCCGGCGCAGCGGGTAACAGCCTTGAATCCCTCGCAAGAGCCAGCGCGGCTAACCTGAGCCAGAATCCCATCACCGCCGCTCCGACTCTTGGAGTCATGGTTGGATACGACCAGGCTGGCAGCGCCTATACTGCCACGCTCGGAGCTACCTGGTCGGAGGCAGTTTTGGGTGCCTTCACCCAGGTAAGTATGACCTCTGACGCTAACATGGTGGCAGTGGTTTATGTTAATGGTACCAGCGTTACATACGCTTTAAGCGGAGGAGGTGGTGTATTCAGTACCGGCACCCTGGTGGCAGCCGGTTCAAACCCATCGGCGACTTTGATGCCGACAGGTACAACTCCAAATCTTTCCGTCTATTACCTGGTGGCTGCCGGTGCCAATACTAGTGTCATGTTGAACGTAGTGGCCTATCCCACTGTTCCTCCGATGGTCACGACCCAACCGGTCAGCCAATCTATTGTCTATGGAGCAAATGCTATATTCACCGCCGCGGCTAACGGTTTGCCGGCTCCGACGGTCCAATGGCAGATGAGCATGGACAACGGTGTCACCTGGATGAATATCATGGGCGCTACAACGCCTACTCTCACCTTGACCAAGCCTTCAGTGACCAATGCCATGATGCCGATGCAGGTGAGAGCAGCATTCTCTAACGGCACTACCGTCAACTCTGCGGTCGCCACCCTGACAGTCACCGCCAGGCCGATCACTGTAACCGCCGCGGCTGCGACAAAGGTCTATGGAGCCGCCGATCCGGCTCTCACCTACACCATCACCGTCGGTTCTTTAGCAGCAGGTGATACATTATCGGGCTCACTGGCTCGCGCTGCCGGCGAAAATGTCGGAACTTACCCGATCAACAGGGGCACGCTTGCTAATACGAACTATGCGATAACCTACTTCGGGGCAAGTTTCACGATCACCGGCGCACCTATCACCGTTACCGCTGACGCCAAGGCTAAATTCTATGGTGACGTGGATCCTGCTTTGACATATCAGATTACGGCAGGAGCCCTTGTTGGCACTGACACTTTAACAGGGGCTTTAACACGAGCGGCTGGTGAGACAGTTGGAGTCTACGCGATTTCGCAAGGAACACTAGCAAATACCAACTATACGATAACCTTTGTGGGTGCGAATTTCACGGTCAACAAAGCGACTCCAGTCATCACCTGGGCTTCTCCAGGAAGTGTTCTCCTGGGCACGGTGTTGAGTGCTTCGCAGTTGAATGCAACTGCAACCTCCCCCTATGCCCCGTTTGCGGCGATTCCCGGTACGTTTAACTATAATCCTTCGGCAGGGACCGCTCTGAACGTTGGAGGAAGTCAGTTCCTAAGCTTGGTTTTCTTGCCAACAGATACAACGAATTACGTGTCACCTGTTAATGCTACTGTTACCATCAACGTTACTAACAATAAAATCACTCCTGTTATAGTATGGGCTAATCCGGCCGACATCGCCTATGGTACTCAGTTGGGATCTGGACAACTTAACGCAACTGCGAACGAACCCCCGGTTCCGCCCTCTGTTAACCCAGGCGCTCCCGTTGCTGGAACATTCACTTACGTTCCAGCTTTGGGTACGGTTTTGGGCGTCGGGCAGAGTCAAACATTGCAGGTGACCTTTACTCCCACCGACACTGCAACCTATAACGGAGCTGTAGGCACCGTAACAATCAACGTCACCAAAGCCACCCTCACCCCAACCGTGATAGCTCCTAACAAGGTCTATGATGGTACTAACTCTTCCACCTTCACTAACGGCACACCGACCGGTGTTGTCGGCACGGACGTAGTCACTATCAGCGGTGGTACTGCTACTTTCGCCGACGCCAACGTAGGAACGGGTAAAACAGTCACCGTCACCGGTCTTGTCCTGGGAGGCGCGAATGCCGGCAACTACCAGCTTTCTGCTGCCCCGGTTACCGCCACCGCCAACATTACCGCCAAACCCCTGAACGTAACCGGTATCACGGCGGCCAACAAGGTTTATGACCGCACTACCGCAGCAACAGTCAGCGGTACGGCCGCGCTCCTTGCCGCCGAGGCTACCGGAACCGGCACAGCCACCGACGGCAAGCCGTATACGGGCGATACTGTCTCAGTCAGCGGAACCGCGGCTGGAGCTTTTGCTACGGCAACCGCTGGAACAGCCAAGGTTGTGAATATCACCGGCTTGACCCTTGGCGGAACCAGCGCCGGCAACTACAGCCTGACCGCGGCAACGACGACCGCCAACATCACTCAGAAAACGCTGACAATTACCGGTGCATTCACCGCCAACAACAAGACCTACGATGGTTCTGCATCGGCGACCATTGGCACCAATACCTTGAACCTGACCGGCATCATAAACCCGGATGTGGTGACCCTGAACGCAGTCGCTGCTTTCGCTGATGCCACTGTCGGGACGGGAAAGGTTGTGTCCCTGACCGGATCGACTCTTACCGGCGCTGATGCTGCCAACTACTCGATCCTGTTCGACGGCGCCACTCCCACGGCGACCGCGGATATCGCTGCGGCTCCCGCCGGCGGTGGCGGTGGTGGCGGTGGCGGCGGTTTCGGCTCCCAGCTCATCGGCATCAACCTGGCCGGAACCTCGCCCTTCATGGACGGCAACGGCAAGTCCCTGACCGCCGGGGCCATAAGCACCACCGATGGCAAACTGACTCTCAATATCCCCGTCGGCGTCTTCATCTGGAACGCCGCCGGCGCCGCCCAACCCTTCCTATCGGCGCAGACCCCGGCTTCTGTTCCGGGCGCGCCTGCTCAGGGCAAGATCGTCTCTTCCTTTGAAATGGGCACTACCGGCGTGACTTTCAATCCCGGCATCAACATGGTGTTCAAGTACACCGTTGCGGACATCGCAGGACTCACAGAGAGCGGTTTGTACATCGCCTGGTGGGATGGCACTGCCTGGGTGAAACTGACCAGCACCGTCGACACGGCTGCCAAGACGGTGACCGCGACCATCACCCACTTCACCACCTTTGCCCTGATCGGTCTGCAGGCGCCTCCGACCACGACCCCGCCGCCTACGACCGTGCCGCCGACGACTAATCCGCCGACCACTAACCCTCCGACGACCAATCCGCCGACGACGACATTGCCGACGACCTCCCAGACGACCAATCCGCCGACAACTCAACCTGGTGGCGGAACCAACTGGCTGCTCATCGGCCTGGTTGTCGCCGCTGCCCTGATCCTCGCCATAGTCCTCTTCGTAGGCAGCAGGTCGAAGAAAACACCGTAAATTCCCCATAGGATGAACGAAGGACAGAGCGCGAAAGCGCTCTGTCCTTTTTATGTGCCGAGTACCAAAAATCCGCAAGGTTGTTTACAATATCCTAAGATAGCCTCGTTTAAAGGAGAATCGACATGCCCGCTCCCGTAATCGCCTTCGTCGGCAGGAGCAATTCCGGAAAAACCACTCTCCTGGAGAAGATAATCCCCGAGCTGAAGACCCGGGGCTATCGCGTCGCCACGGTGAAACACGTGCCCGGCCATCTGGTCGAGCCGGCTGATGAAAGAGACACCAACAGGCATCTGGCCGCCGGCAGCAGCACTTCCGTGATTAATTCTCCGGAGAAATTGATTTTCGTCAAAAAACAGTCGGCCGAAAGCAGCCTTTTCGATGTTGCCTGGTCGCTCAGCGATGACTTCGACATCATCCTGGCCGAGGGTTTCAAGAATTCACCGGTTCCCAAGATCCTCGTCCATAGGCGGGAGGCGGGGGCGCCCCCGGAATCTCTGAGCCGCGTCGTGGCCGTCGTCAGCGACGAACCCGTTGCCCTCGACGTCAATCGGTTTGGTTTAGAAGATGTGTCTTTAATCGCCGATTTCCTTATCGATACGGTGATCAAGCCTTCAAGGTCGAGGGTTGACCTCAGAATTAACGGGGAACCCGTGGCTCTATCGAACTACCCGGCGGAAATCATCGCCGCGGTCATGGAAACGATGGCTAAAACCCTGAAGGGTGTGGGGGAGGTCAGGGACTTGGAGTTCCGGCTGAAGAAGCCGTAGCGGCGGGGCTGGAAGGCGCGTCACCGCCCGTTATCCTCCCGGGGTGGGTGTAGACGTTCATCCGCTCGCCGCGGACGAACCCCACCAGGGTGATGTTCAACCGGTCGGCGAGTTCTATGGCCGAGCTGGTCGGCGCTGACCTCGACACCAATAGGCCTACATTCCGCCTGGCGACCTTGGAAACGATCTCCGAAGAAATACGCCCGGTGGTCAGCAGCATTTTTAACGAAAAATCGAAATTCTCCAGCAGCGCTTTGCCGAACAGCCGGTCGACGGCGTTATGGCGTCCCACATCCTCGGTGAAGAATTCAATGCTGTCCTGGCCGGCGATGGCCGCGGAATGTACGCCCCCGGTTTCCCTGTAAAGTCCGTTATGGTGCTGAAAATCACGTACCAGCTGGTATATTTGGGCCGGCCCGACTTCCAGGGTTGACGTAACGGGTTTTAAAGAACTGACATCGGCCGCCGAATACAGCGCCGCCCCCCGCCCGCACCCCGAGGAGATAACTCTTTTATAGGTCAGCTCGACGTTGGCGTTGCCAACGGTATCGACCCGGACCACCGCGGTGTTTTCATTGACCAGGAGTTCCTTGATATCGGTCGCGTTTGTAATAAGATCTTCCGAAGCCAGGTAGCCTGCCGCCAGGTAATCGAACTCCCCGGGCGAACAGAGCAGGGTCACCAGCTCTTCGCCGTTCAGGATGATGGTCAATGCCCGTTCCCGCGCTACCTCATCCTCGATGATCGAGGGTTCGCCGGCGGTAAACCGGGTTATTTGGATTTGCTGGGTCTTTTCCAAAACGAATCCTTTGAGCTTCAGGCGGCGGCTGACTCGGGCACGACCACTTTGATCGTGTCCCCGGCATGAACCTCGCCGGCCTTCAGTATCCTGGCAAAGACGCCTTCAAGGGGCATGACGCACATCCCCACCTGGCGGTAGATCTGGCAGTGGTGGTGGCATTCCTTGCCGATCTGGGTGATCTCAAGCTCCACGCCGCGGCTGGTGACCAGGTGCGTTCCCAACGGCAGGGTATAGAGTGAAAGTCCCTCGGTGGTGATGTTTTCGGCGAAATCGCCGAAGGTCAGGTCCAGGCCTTGAGCCCTCATCTTGTCGACGCTGGAAATGTCCAGCAGGCTGAGTTGCCGGTGGCTGTGGGCTTCGGCGTGGGCGTCGCCGACCAGACCGAAATCCTCGGCCAGATATCCGGAAGCGGCATCCTTCTTTTTGGTGCCGCGCTTTGTGCTGAAGCAAACCGAAAGGATTTTTCCTTCGGTGTTAACCGGTGCGTTCATATTTACCGCTTTTCCCGCCTTCTTTACTTTCGAGATAGATGTTTTCAATCGTCATTCCCCGGTCGATCGCCTTGACCATGTCGTAGACGGTGAGCGCCGCGACTGAAGCCGCGGTCAGGGCTTCCATCTCCACGCCGGTTGCGCCCTTGCAGACGACCTCGCTTCTGATGGAAAGCGTGATGTCGTCGACGAAACTGAAAGCTATCGCGGCGGAGGAAATTGCCAGCGGATGGCACAGCGGGATCAAATCCGGGGTCTTTTTTGCCGCCATGATGCCGGCCAGGCGGGCGGCGGACAGCACATCGCCTTTTTTGATAGTTGATTCTTTGATGGCCGTCATGGTTTCAGGTTTCATCACCAGCGTGGCTACGGCGACAGCGCGGCGTACCGTATCGTATTTCTCGCTGATATCCACCATGCGGGCGGCGCCTGAGCTGTCGACATGGGATAATTCCAAGATCTAACCTCCGATCTGCCTCATCATTTTCTCCGGTATGATTCCGTCGGAGAGGTGGTGTCGCGCCGGTTTATTCATTATAGCCCATTGGAGAGCCTGCCTGATCTCGTCATCGGTCAGGTCGCTGCGCAGCATCGGTTTCAGGTCCAGCTCTGAATCGTCCAGCAGGCACAGACGCAATTTGCCGTCAGCCGTAAGTCGCAGGCGGTTGCAGTTGTCGCAAAAGCAATTGCTGACCGGTTGGATGAAGCCGATTGTCCCCTTGGCCAGCGGCAGCCTGAAGTAATTAGCCGGTCCGCTGCCATGCTCACGCACCGGTTCAAGTTTCCCGACCGACGTTTCGATAGCTGTTTTCATGTCGGCGACGGTGACTGACGCGGAGCCTTTGGCAAAAGGCATCTGTTCGATAAAACGCACGTTGGCTCCGCGGTCGATAGTCCAGCGGGCAAAATCTATGATTTCGTCGTCATTCACCCCGGGCATGACCACGGTGTTGACCTTGACCGGGTTCAAGCCCGCTTGTCTGGCGGTTTCGATCCCGGTCAAAACGCGTCCCAAGTCGCCTCCGCGGGTTATCTCCCTGAACCGTTCAGGTTTCAGAGAATCGACGCTGACATTGACTCTCCTTAGCCCGGACTTTTCAAGCAGCACCGCCCAGCGTTCCAGGAGGGTGCCGTTGGTGGTCATCGAAATTTCGTCGATGCCGTTTAGTTGTTTCAACATTCTGATCAGCACGTCGATCTTCGGCCTGACCAGCGGTTCGCCTCCGGTCAATCTGATATGGGAGATGCCCATGCCGGCGAGAATGTTCGCGACCCGGGTGATTTCCTCGTAAGTCAGGATTGCGTCATGCGGCAAATTATCACACCGGCCGTCGCCGCAGTAGACGCAGCTCAGGTTGCAGCGGTCGGTAACTGAGATCCTCAGGTAGTCGATCCGCCGGTTGTGCCCGTCATAAAGCTCGGTAGGGCAGCGGGAGGCGTTAGCCTGAGAAGCGGCCGGGGCGGTCAGGCTTTGAAGGCCGAAGTTGTTGGAATAATCGGGCATAATCTTTTGTTGGGGATGGGAATCCGGTTCGAATGCTTTAATTATATGAGTATTAGTACTTAAGGTCAATGACACCGGGATACGTATCCAAAATTGTTGCTAATTGCCCTATTTCCAAAACAGGCGTTATAATGCGGCTATGGGACACATTGAACACGAAGCACTTGCCCCGAAATCCGTCAGCGTCGCCGTGATAACCGTCTCGGATTCGCGTACCCTGGAAACGGACGAGTCGGGACGGTTGATTAAAGATGTCCTTATCAACCATTCGCACAGGATTCATTCCTACCACCTCTTGCCGAACAACACGCCAGGACTGGACTCTCTCATGGAGGATCTGCTTGGGAGCGCCGGTATTGACGCGGTGGTAATCACCGGAGGCACCGGGCTTTCACACAAGGACATCACCATTGAAACCGTGTCGCCTAAGTTCCAAAAAAGAATGGACGGCTTTGGTGAACTGTTCAGGTCGCTCAGCTACCAGGAGATTGGCGCGGCCTCGGTCCTTTCCAGGGCGGCCGGGGGCATAACCAACGGTAAAGTGGTTCTTTGTCTGCCGGGATCCGCCGCGGCGGTGAGGCTGGCGCTTGAAAAAATAATCGTTCCCGAATTACCCCATATGGTAAGAGAGGCATCGCGTTGAAACCTTTCGGCAGGCTGCTGGATTTTGATCAGGCACGGGAGATGTCTCTCGGGCTGGCAAACCCCGTCGAGCGCACCGAAACCATACCCATCGATTCGGCGCTTGACCGCATCCTGGCGCAGGACATCACGGCCCGCGTCTCGGTGCCGCCGTTTGACCGGGCGGCGATGGACGGGTACGCGGTCATTGCCGCCGACACTTTCGGTTCCTCCCGCAATCAACCTAAAAAGCTGCCTTTGGCCGGAGCCGTTTTCGCCGGGGATTCTCCGGAGGAAGCGCTAAGAGCCGGGAACGCCTTCCAGATAGCTACCGGCGCCCGGCTGCCCGCCGGAGCCGACGCCGTTGTCATGGTGGAAGAAACCGAACTCGACGGCGGTACGGTCAATATATTGAAGGCGGTATTCCCCGGGGGCAATATCGCCCGGGCCGGAGAAGACATCCAACAGGGATCCGTTTTACTTGTCGCGGGTACTCAACTGAATCCCGGCAAGGTGGGGATGCTCGCTTCTCAGGGGATTACCGAGGTCGAGGTCTTTGAAAAACCCCGTGTTTCGGTGGTCCCGACCGGGGAAGAGATAGCCGCAACGGGCAGCCCTCTGAAACCCGGCCAGATCTGGGACATCAATTCCCACACCGTTTCGGCCGTCGTCCGTCAGAGCGGCGGCCAGGCGACCATGTCGCCGATAGCGCGTGATCAGGCGGATTCACTCCGTTCCTCGATACAAGAGGCTTTAAAGGCAGACATGGTCATCATATCGGGAGGGTCTTCGGTGGGTGAAAGGGATCTGATGTCGCAGATTTTGGCGGAGATGGGAGAGGTTCTTTTCCACGGCATCCAGGTCAAGCCAGGAAAACCGACACTGCTCGCCAGGGTCAATGGCAAACCTGTTCTTGGGCTTCCGGGGTACCCTACCTCGTGCCTTATAAACGCCTATCTCCTGGCATCGCCGATGATCCGTAAAATGGCGCGGCGGAAACTCGACCAGGGACTCAGGTTGGAATTGCCGCTCGCGGAAGCCGTCCCTGGCTCCGTAGGCCGCCGGCAGTTCCTTCCCGTTCGGATAACGGAACAGCGGGCCAAACCTATGTTCAAAGAGTCCGGGGCTATTACCGCGACGGCGCTCGCCGACGGTTATATCGATATCCCCGCCAATGTGGACATCTTGCCCAAAGGCGAACTGGTCACGGTCAACCTGTTCTAGCCGAACCGGTGAGCTAAAAGATTGGCCGCCGCGGGTATTCGCTTTAGATCAATGGGGTAAGGCGTGAATATTAGCTGTATCATACTTGCCGGCGGCAAAGGACTCCGCCTCGGTAGTGATAAAGCCCTGGAGAAAGTCAATTCCCGGACGCTTATCCAGCATTCGGTTTCCGTGTTACAGGGTTTGGGTAACGAAATCATCGTCGTTACGGCTCCTGGAAAGACACAACTGGGGTTGGAGGATTATCCGGCTGTCAGGATTGTCGAAGACTCCGCCTCGGGTAAGGGGCCGCTGATGGGGATTTATGCCGGCTTGTCGGCCTCGACCTCAGATTTGAACCTGGTGGTCGCCTGCGACATGCCTTTTTTGAATCCGGAATTGATCAAATATATGGTATCTGTGTCGGATGGCTATGACGCGGTTATTCCCAGGATCGGCGCTATGTTGGAACCGCTTCACGCTGTCTACCGCCGCGCCGCAAAAGATGCGGCCGCTGAACTCATCGGCCAGGGAATGTACTCTCTTCGCCAGCTGTTGGCCAAGGTTCGTGTTAAGTATATAGAAGAACAGGAGATCGACTCGCTTGATCCGGGGCGCCTCAGTTTTTTCAATATCAATTTTCCCGAGGACCTTACGAAAGCCAGGGAACTTCTTCGTGAAAAGCCACCTTCCAGTTGATTTTATTCTTGGAATCCGCTCTTTATATCTAAGGTTATGATATTGTTATTATTTTTCGAATGACTGAAGCAGGTTTTTGGTCCGCTGGCTATTGCGGTTATAAGGGGCTGGTGCTATCATTACGGATTGATAGGACTAGTACTTCTGATACATTCGATGTGATAGGTCTAGAACTAAATCATCGATGTTAGTAAATGTCCAAGAATAGCAACAAGCTAAGGAGGGTGCATGACAACGGAAATCAGCAGGCGGGACTTTCTAGCGGCAACCGGCGGAGCGGCCGGGTTGCTAGCCACCGCCAGCCTGGCGAAAGCGAACCCGGGCGTCGATTCCTCGAAACCACTGGATAATCGCCCGACATGGACCAAAGAGACCTACACCATTTGCCCTTATGACGCGTCAGGGTGCGGTTTCTTTTGCTACACCGATGACCAGGGACGCCTGGTGAACATTGAGGGCGACCCGAACCACCCGGTCAACACCGGAGGCGCCTGCAGCAAGGGCGCGGCCATTTCTCAAATCCATAACAATCCCCGCCGGTTGCAAAAGGTCCTTTATCGCAAACCGGGCGGTACGGATTGGGAAGAGAAAGATTGGGATTTCGCGGTTACCGAAATCGCCAAACGCATCAAGAAGACCCGCGATGAAAACTGGATCGAGACCAATTCCCGCGGCAAGCTGGTCCGGCGGACTGAGGCCATCGCCCACGTCGGCGGCGCCGCGCTCGACAACGAAGAATGCTACATATTACATAAAGCGTTGAGGTCTATGGGCCTGGTGTATATTGAACACCAGGCGCGTCTCTGACATTCCTCCACTGTCGCCAGTTTGGCGGAATCGTTTGGACGCGGCGCTATGACCAACCATTGGACTGATGTTGCCAATGCCGACTGTATCCTGATCATCGGCGCAAACCCGGCTGAGAATCACCCGGCGGCCTTCAATCATATTGAACGGGCTATCGACAGGGGCGCCAAGCTCCTGGTGGTAGACCCCCGGTTCAACCGGTCGGCGGCCAAAGCTGATGTCTACAGCCCCATGCGGTCCGGCACCGATATTGCCCTGATCGGCGGTATCATCAACTTCGTCATCAAGGATATCGAAGCCAATCCGGGCAACTACAATCTTACCTATATCTCCGAATACACCAACGCGCCCCATCTCCTGAATCCGAACTTCAAGACCCCGGCCGATCTGAATGGTTTGTTCTCCGGTTACAACGAAGCCAACCGAAGTTACAACAAAGCTGATTGGACGTACCAGGTGGATTCGGCGGGCATTCCGCTGAAAGATAAAACGCTAAAAGACCCGAATTGCGTCTTCCAGGTAATGAAACGCCATTTCGCCCGGTATACCCCGGCCAAGGTGCTGGAAATTACCGGTATTCCGACCGATAAGTTCGATGTCATCGCGCGTACCTTCGCCGCGACGGGCAAAGTCGGCAAGGCCGGTACCATCATGTACGCCATGGGCGCTACCCAGCATACCAACGGCACCCAGATCATCCGGGGCTACGGCATCCTTCAATTGCTGCTTGGCAATGTCGGCGTGGCCGGAGGCGGCATCAACGCCTTGCGCGGAGAATCCAATGTCCAGGGCTCGACCGACTATGCCCTCCTCTTCGGCAATCTGCCGGGTTACTTGAAGCAGCCCCTGGAAACCGATGCCAGTCTGACTTCATTCTCCAACGCCCCCCGTGCTTTCACGGTGGCTACCGAGCCAAAATCCCTCAACTGGTGGAAGAACACCCCCAAATACACCACCAGCCTTTTGAAGAGCTTCTATGGCACCAGCGCCACCAAGGACAATGATTTCGGCTTCCATTGGCTGCCCAAGAATGACACGGGCGCCAACTATTCCTGGATTCCCCTGTTCAAGAATATGTATGAGGGCAAGATCAAAGGGCTCTTGTGCTTTGGCATGAACCCGGCGGTCAGCGGTCCGAACCAGGCCCAGACGGTACAGGGGTTGGAGAAGCTCGATTGGATGGTGGTTACCGAGCTCTGGGAGACGGAGACAGCCAACTTCTGGAAGCGCCCCGGCGCTAATCCGGCTTCCATCAATACCGAGGTATTCGTGCTGCCCGCCGCCTGCTCTTATGAGAAGGAAGGTTCGGTCACCAACTCCTCCAGGTGGATGCAGTGGCGCTACAAAGCCGTGGAACCCCCGGGAGATGCCAAAGATGACGCTTACATGATCATCCGCATCCTCCAGGAACTGCGCAAGCTTTACAACGCTGAAACCAATCCAGACCTCAAGCTCAAAGCCGAGCCCCTCACCAAGTTGGACTGGTGGTATGATCCGAACGACCCCGAGCTGACCCGGAAGATCGCCAAGGAGATCAACGGCTACAATCTGACCACCGGCAAGCTGGTGACCAACTTCACTGCCTTGACCGACGACGGGAACACCAGCTGCGGCAACTGGCTCTACAGCGGCAGCTGGGTCGAACCTGAAAACCTGGACGCCTATGAGAAGGCCCATCCGGAACTGTTCCCTGCCGGACTCGTCGGTAACCGGGCGGCCCGGAGGGATATCGCCGACGCTCATCCTCTTTCCATCCTGGATGCCGCCGGCCAGCCGGTCAAAATCGGTCTCAACAGCTACTTTGGCTGGGCCTGGCCGCTAAACCGGCGCATCATCTACAACAGAGCATCGGTCGACCCGAACGGGCTTCCGTGGGATACCGAACACCCGGTGATAAAATGGGATGGCGCCAAATGGCTCGGAGATATCGCGGACAGCGCCGCGCCGCCTCTGGCCCTGGCGACTGGCATCCTGCCCTTTATCATGCAAGCTGAAGGCGTGGCCAGGATGTGGGGTCCGGGTCTGGCTGACGGTCCCTTCCCGGAGCATTATGAGCCGTGGGAGAGCCCCGTAGCCAACGCGATGAACACCAATCCTCTGGCTCAATTCGATCCGACGTTCAGGATCTGGGAAGGCGGACTCGATGTCCGGGGCAGCGCCGCGGACTACCCGATAGCCTGCACCACTTTCCGGGTCGTCGAGCACTGGCAGGCCGGCGGTCTGTCCCGCAACCTGCCCTGGCTGGTTGAACTGGTACCACATCCCTACGTGGAGATCAGTCAGCAACTGGCCGAGGAAAAAGGCATTAAGAGCGGTGACCTGATCAAGATAACCTCTGCCCGGGGCTCTGTAGAACTCGCGGCCATGGTCACCGGGCGTATCAAGCCTTACAACCTGGCCGGTAAGATCATCCATCAAGTGGCCATACCCTGGCACTGGGGTTGGGCCGGTTTATCCCAGGGTTTGTCGGCTAATGTCCTGACACCCAATGCGGGTGACGCCAATACCATGATTCCGGAATCAAAAGCCTTCCTGGTCAAGATCGAAACCACCGGGAAGACGGTTGAAATGGATGAGAGGACCGGCCGGGCCAAACCGATCGAACCTCTGCTTATAAAGAGAGGGAGCTAAGAAGATGGCAAAAGGACTGCTTATCGATACTGTCAAGTGTACCGGTTGCCGGGGTTGTCAGAGCGCCTGCAAACAATGGAACCTCAATCCGGCGGTAGAGACCAAGTTCTCTCCGACGATGACCAATCCCCCGGAAACCAACGCCTATACCTTTGTTCACGTCGAGTTCTACGAGGGCACCAAGAGCAACGGAGACCTTGACTGGACCTTTGTTTCCAAGAGGTGCATGCACTGTGAACATCCGGCTTGCGTCTCGGTTTGCCCCGTCGGCGCGCTGCAAAAACTAGATTTCGGTCCGGTTGTCTGGGAAGAAGGGCGCTGCATCGGCTGCCGCTACTGCCAGAACGCCTGCCCGTTCGATATCCCCAAGTACACCTGGTTCGACGAGAACGGCAAGACCGATCCCTGGCCCAAGATCGCCAAGTGCACCCTGTGCTGGGACCGCCAGCTAAACAAGAACCCTTCCGAAATTCCGGCCTGTTCCAAGACGTGCCCACCCAAGGCTATCCTTTTCGGTGAACGGAATGACCTGCTGGCCGTTGCCAAGAACAGGATAGCCAACTCGCCGGACAAATACTTCAACCACATCTATGGAGAAGAAGAAGCCGGCGGCACCCAGGTGCTGTTCATTTCCGGTCAGAATCCCCAGGCTATCGGGTTCCCGAATGTTGAAAAAGAAAGCTATCCCGGTTTCACCTGGGAATTCCTGAGCCGGATCCCGTACGAGATCGCGGCGCTCGGCGCCTTCCTGGTCGGCACTTATGTCTGGCGCAACAATAGAATCAAGAAGAAAGCCCTTGAGGAATCTGCCGTTTCTAATTCGAAGGGAGGAAACCACTAGTGAACAACAAGAATATACCTCTCTTCAGCTTCTGGGGCGTCGTCCAGATCCTGCTGGCGCTGGGCGCCCTGGGCGTGCTCGCCGCCAAGATGATCTGGGGCCTGGGGGCGGTGACCAACCTGTCCGACAACTGGCCCTGGGGACTCTGGGTCGCCTTCGACGTCGGCATCTATATCGCCTCGGCGGCCGGCGGCTTCGTTCTGGCGGCTCTGGTCTACATCTTCAAGATCGAGACCTTCCGTCCCCTGGTCAAGCCCGCCATCCTGATCGCCGCCCTGGGCTACACCATCGGCGCCCTGGGCATCGCCGTCGACCTTGGCCGCAGCCCGCTCATCGTCCACCCGCTGTGGATGTGGCAGCCCAGTTCGATCATGTTCGAAGTGGCCTGGTGCGTCATGATGTACCTGACGGTGCTGTACCTTGAGTTCTCGCCCAACGTCTTCGCCCGCTTCGGGCTGCACAGGGCCGAAACCGTCCAGCATGCCCTGGCCGTACCGCTGGTCACCTTCGGCATCCTCCTGTCCTTCCTGCACCAGTCGTCCCTGGGCGCCCTGTTCCTGATCACCCCGGAACAGCAGCCGCTGTGGCACCTGCCGCTCATGGGCTACCTCTTCGTCATCTCGGCCATGTCGCTGGGCCTTTCGGTGCTGACCATTTTTACCATCGTCACCGCCAAGTCATGGAAACTGACGCTGCGGTTGGACGTGCTCTCCAAGGTCATGTCCATCGCCGCCTGGATACTGGTCGTCTACTTGGGCCTGAGGATCTGGGATACCGCCCAGTCCGGCCACTTCTCGGCCTTCAAGTTCGACACCTACGGCTTGCTGTACATCGCCGAGGTGGGCCTGGGCATGATTGTCCCGGTCATCCTCATCGCCATGAAGAAGGTCAGGGAGTCCAGGGCTGGCCTCCTCTGGGCATCATCGCTCATCTTCTTCGGCATGCTCTTAAACCGCATCAACACCCTGGTGCTGTCGCACGCGGTCTACCGCCAGGGCAGCTACTTCCCGACGGTGTGGGAGTTCATCTTCACCCTGGGTCTCATTGCCGGGGCCATCTACGCCTTCAGGCTGGCTGCCAAGTACCTGCCGCTCTTCGCGGATAACAAGGCCGGCTTGCCCGAAGCGGTAGCCAAGACCAACCCGGTGGTCGTAACGGCCTAACCCTCACCCTCGAGTGCATCCCAAGTGGAGCGGTTCGGAAGAGCCGCTCCACTGTTTTGTGCCGGAAAGATTCGTTGTTTGCGTTTTTTCAATGAAAGTTTTATGAAGGAACGAATCATCCATTTTCAGCTTTGGCCCAATCGCGGGATTCGTTCCCAATAACGAGGGAAAACCAATCTGCCACAAATCCGAAATCCGAATATTAGCATTTAGCATTTAGCGTTCCGCGTGGGTACGACGCGGCGGGCGACCGCAGGTCGCCCAAACATTTCAACGCCGTTGCCACCCGTGAAAACAAAGGAAACAATTCACCTCCATGATTTACGTGGCGAGTGGAGGGCTTCGGAGTTACTGGGGGTAAATGTACAGGTGTGCTAATATTCATGGAAAGTATTATAGCACCAGTGTTCTCGAAGATGTCAAGCGTCTCGTGACGTTTTTGGTGCCATTTTCAAAAAATATTTTACGGTACGTTTTCATTTTTGAGAAACTGCAAAGCCATTGGGCAAGAAAACTGCTGGCACTATCGCAAACCAAGATTTAGTGAAAGTATGATCAACAATAGCTTGAAATGTTATGATTAGGCCGCTTTCGCATATGAACATCATTATTAAGGTCTTTTTGCGCCAACATAACTTTATTCTTCTAGTCGCGATCATAGCGGGTTTGTGTTTGCCGTCTGTTTCCAAACACGGAGAAGGTCTAATTATCCCAATGTTGGTTTGCGCTATGTCATTATCTCTAAGTCGAATCAGTCTTTCTGAGGTACTCGCCCCGAGTCACATGTTCAGACCCCTTGTTATTTCCCTCAGTTTAAATTTTCTTCTTTTAGGAGGATTAAATATCGCTCTGGGGTATTTAATGACCAACGACCCAATCCTCCGTGCTGGTTTTGTTATCCTCGCTGCGGCACCGCCATCTCTTACCATCCCACCTTTCAGTTACAATCTGAAGGGAGATATTGCTATTTCATATATTGGTACGGCAGGGGGATATGTTGCCGCAATATTTATCTTACCGTTGCTTGTCTACGTTTTCCTTGGCAATGAATATTCCGGCAATCAATTGTTTGTTATTTTGGGACAACTTATTGTTTTACCTCTCGTACTCTCCCAAATACTTAGATTATCCGGCCTGATTAAATACACAGAGAAAAATACTGGCTGGATAATCAATTGGTGTCTGGCCATTGTCATTTTTACTCTTATTGGGTTAAATCGTGATCTCTTGATGACTTCATCAAATTTGCTTGTGGTGACATCACTCACAGCTTTCATAACTATCTTTGCCCTTGGTGAACTGATTTTTCGAATATGCCGCAAATTGAACGTTATACCTTCCAAGGCAATAAGCTACATGTTACTTGGTTCCATGAAGAAATGAGCAGGTGCAAGCGCAATTGCCTTCGTCCTGTTTGGCAACAATGCTGCAATGCCGGCAATTGTCGCTCTTATCGTTGGTTTCTTGTACTATTTTTGGTTGTCATTCCGCTTTAGAGGTTTGTTGGTTTCTAACTCATAAGATCCAGCTGTTACCTTTCTGGTACTATTTGTTACTCTAACGCAGAGATTATAGTGATATAATGGGCATAAGGGTTGATCATGTTTGAACTTGCGCATACTAGTAGTCCTTGGGATTGGTGCTATTCATCTAGGGCAATCAGTGAATCTCCAGTAAATGGAATGAATCAGTCTGAATTGATTCGTTTACTTGATAGCACCATTCTTTCATGGAACGCCAGAGAAATTAGGCCGTCTCACATCTACTCAATCATTGATCTTGTTAACCAGCGTATCAAAGCATTGAAAATTACCTGGTTAAACAGAGAATCTCTACCAATATGCTACTTTTCGAGCCTTCAAACAATAGGCGCACTAATGACAAAAGCCTATCTAGAGACGCACAATATCGCCACCTCGTTTCAGGGCATCTCTAGTGAAGATGATTTAAAGTTACTTATTAATAAATGGAAAATCGAGCAACCAAGAGCTATCATTTTTAGTTTCTCGTCTTTCCAATATATTAACCTTGTCCAAACATATGTCCCCCAATTGAGATCTTTAACTAATAAAGCGTTTGCGGGCGGATTGATATTTTCACTTGACAAATCGCTGATGAAACATTTTCCAGGTTTCTATTTTCCGCCAGATTTGCCAAGCTTGATTGAATCAATAGTTAAGGAGGACAAATGATTAAAAACCAGATTGGTATCATTTCATGCTCCTCCATTATCACGCAGGTTAGAAATAGCATCTGTTTCAACAAAGAATATAAATTATATCCCCTGGTTCCTTCCTGCATGTTCTCAATTTCTTCTGATTTAATAAGACATGTCTTTGACCAAGCTTGTTTAGAAAATGACGTTGCCTTACTCGTCTATGGAAATTGCCACCCTGACCTGCAGAATATCCTGCGCCAATATTCAAAAAGGATTATTAAGTTAGAAGGCGACAGTTGTTGGGAGATGTTGCTTGGTAAGGAAATAGCCCAGGATTATTTAGCTAAGGGTTATTGGCTCCTGAAAAATGCGCTATGTACCACGTGGCGGAAAGAGGTTTTCATTTCTTACGGTGCGAATAGCGAGCATGGAAATTTAATTCGAGATTGTGGAACAAAGAAAATACTTGCTTGTAGATTTGAGCCAGATAAACCTAAAGAGCAGGATGTCTCCTCGTTTTCTCAAGCTTTTGGGGTCCCTTACGAGATCAGGGAGTGCGACACCTCTGGTTTCCAACACTTAGTTATGAACGGTGTGAAAACTGCAGGTGAACGAATAAGTAAAGGCGGGTTCATACAAACGAAACGAGACCATTCACGATGTAAAACCCCGATCGGGACCATCAATGAAGCGAAATTTAAGCTCAATACTTTGAGCAATAAATTGGTTTTTGTCAGCCCAAAAATATTTCAATTACTTGGCTTTCTCCCTGGCGAATTCAAACGATTGTACACCTCGAATCCTGACGGGATATTCTACTTTGACGAAGATACATTCCGCCAGGTCTCAACGAAGCGCTTTTCCTATTTTGCTCAATGTTTGTCTCGCGGCATTCAATTGCCGTTTAACATAGAATACCGAGTGCGTCATGAAAATGGCTCGGTTCTTTGGGTTAGAGAATGTTTCTCCCCTACCTACAACAACGACGGCACCCTGAATCCATGTTTTATAGGCAAACTCGAGAATATCACGGCTTGGAAAGAAACCGAAGATGAGTTAAAGAGATTATATCAAAAAGAGACCCAATTGCGAGTCGAGCTCGAGGAGGAGATAAAACGACGCGTCGAATTCACTCGCGCTCTTGTCCATGAACTAAAGACGCCACTAACCCCCATTCTATTGGCTAGTGATACTCTGTCCAATATGAATGGTGATAACCAATGGCGACCATTGGTAAATAGTATTAACCACGGTGCTCATGACTTAAATAGCCGGATAGACGAACTACTTGATCTAGCGCGTGGTGAAGTCGGTATCTTGCGTGTTACTTCAAAACCATTTCAGTTAAACGATGCCGTAGGTGATGCGGTCGAATTCTATGTGGCTAAAGCGAAATTATTCAACCAAACGATTGCTTGTCATCTAGATTCTAAACTACCAAAAACAATGGGTGATCGAAAGCGTATTACTCAAGTAATATCTAACCTACTCGATAACGCGATAAAATATTCAGGGGATAACTCGCAGATCACTATCTCGACGCGTGTCGAAATGAACGACATATTGTTTTCAATTGTTGATAATGGTCCCGGGATTTCTGAAAATAGAATCGCTGACATTTTTAATCCCTATAAATGTTCCTCCAATTCTCATCTTAGTGGCTTGGGATTGGGTCTTGCCTTGTCAAGAATGATTGTTGAAAAACACCTTGGGCGGATTTGGGTTACAAGCAAAATAGGAACCGGGAGCGCATTCCTCTTTACGCTGCCACTCGCTTGATTTTACCTGGGAACGAACATGAAATTACTTATAATTGAAGACGATCCCAATATCGTTGATACAGTTTCTTATGTTTTAAGTATGGCATGGCCAGACATTCATGTTACTTCAAGTTCAAATGGCAATAGCGGTGTGGCATTAGCCGAGAAGCTGAATCCTGATGCAATTTTATTGGACCTTGGTTTACCCGACATTGACGGTTATGAAGTATTGAAACAGATACGGACTTTCTCTTTTGTCCCAATTATCATTATCACTGTCCGGGGCGATGAAAATGCTTTAGTAAAGGCTTTTGCCCTTGATGCCAACGATTATTTAGTTAAACCATTCCGACAGATGGAACTCATTGCCCGTCTAAAAGCAGCTTTAAAAAAACGCAGGTTACTTGAAGAAGACTTATCGGTCACCTACTCAAATATCCGATTCGGTGCCTCAATTCAAGAAGTATATCTTGGGGATAATCGGGTATTTCTCACAGCAACCGAAGCCAGGTTACTCTACCACCTAATCAGGAAAGCTGGCCAAATTGTTACAAATGCGGAATTATCCGAAATACTCTGGGGAGATTATATCTCTGGCTCCTCGGATAATATTAAAAACTACATCTGCCGTCTCCGGAAAAAAATCGAAACTAAACCGGATCAACCAGAAATCATTCTGAATAGACGGGGTATAGGGTATATGATCCCTCCCCCTCATTAGAGCTATCCGAACTGTTCCGTTTACCCAACTGTTACCATAATGCACTATACTGGTGCCCCAAATAACCCCTGTGTTTACACCCATCCTATATCATGATTCCTAGGAAATTTGATGGAGGGTGTAATGTCGATCAATCATTCAACAGTGAGTCGTCGTGATTTTATGAAGGGGTTGGGACTAGCGGGCGGAGGGATTGGAACCTTAGCAGTAGCAGGTCCAACATTTAGTGATCTGGATGAATTGTTGTCTGAATCAACCGCAGGCAATAAACGGGATTGGTGGATCAAAGACCAAGATGAACCGACGGTGGAAATTGATTGGTCTATGATGCAGCGGCATGACGCAACCAAAATACCCCAGGTTTCCTATGCCAATTACGTTGGCAAAGACGTGGCTAATGCAAAGGGTGCCAAACAAAAAGAAGATCGTAAACAGTGGATATTGGAAAATAAATCCGGTTACACTTTAAAAGACTATGCGTTATTTGATGCGGCTGCGTACGGTTGGCAGGTAGGTTTTTCACATGATTTTTTTGGAGACACGACAGTAACACCTTACGGTATGGGTAAACCAGGTGATCTTGGTGTGCCTATTTGGCAAGGAAGCCCTGAAGAAAATTCGGCTATAATCCGGAAAGCTTTCCGGTTTCTTGGAGCCGGAACTGTTTCTGTAGTTGAGTTAAATGATAATCATAGAAAGCTAATTGACGGTGTTGATTGGGACGGTAAAAACATCGTTTTTGAGGAAGTTGAGACAGCTTCTGAAACGACGACTAAACGCGTCATACCGAATAAATGTAAATGGGCCATCGTTTTTTCTCTCCCCATGTCAGAAGAGATGAACAAACGGGCACCCACTTTGCTTGGGGATGCGACAACCGCACTCTCATACTCTTTGAGTACTTTGTTCCAAATACGGGCTCAACGATTTGTCAGGATGCTCGGGTATCAAGGGTTGGGAAGTTATCAATTCGTGAATAATGTCAGTATCAACCCTGCTCTTGCTGTTGTTAGTGGATTAGGCGAACAAGGTCGCCTCGGTCAATGTATAATGCCTGAGTATGGGACAATGGCTCGATTGGGAAGCATCATTACAGACCTTCCGCTGTCTCCTGATAAGCCTATCGATGCTGGTATATGGCGTTTTTGCCAAACGTGTAAACTATGCGCTACCCATTGCCCTTCAGGAGCATTAAATCCCGATGATACCCTATCATGGGATAGGAAATATGAAGGGAATCATCCTGGGAAAAAAGCGTTCCTTTGCGACGGAATAAAATGTCGCACCTACTGGTTCGAATCAACAAGTCTATGTTCAATTTGCGTAGCCACTTGCGTTTTCGCCAAAAAAGACAAGGCAGGTATCCATGAAGTGGTTAAAGCAACGGTTGCTACCACACCAATATTTAACACAATATTTAAGAATATGGATCAAGCATTTGGTTATAATTATGCCAATAGGGATCCCGAATCCTGGTGGGACCTTAAAACGCAACCAATGTTTGGTTTCAATTCAAATATTTAGGCCGCAATCCGCAGGTACCCTCACAAGATAACCGAGGGGTTTTGGTCCCTCGGTTATCTTGTCCAGACGCCGCCGGATATTGTCCCCCATTCAGCTGAAGTCAGACTAACAGGATGAGAGATCTAATAGCAAATCAGACCGTTGAACTCTCGTTTTGTTTGGGTCTTAGTCATTGAGAATGGCCTGTGTTTCTGAGAGAGACTAACACTCTTTCATCACCATCCTAACAGGTTTACGATACAATCTCTGCATTTGTGTCCTACTCTCCAAATGATTGACGTACGAGATCGCTACTAATGACAATCTCAGCAAAAAGGGAGTGCCTAATTAGGCACTCCCTTTTAGAACAATGAATAGAGAGCCACCGCTGAATCGATTACTTTTCGATCATCACTTCGGTAGATTTGATGACCGCGGTTACTTTGTCTCCAACCTTCAAATTCATGTGTTCGGCGGAGGCACGGCTGATAATGCTGACCACCTCGACATTTCCGGTATCAACTACAATCTCAGCCATAACCGTGCCCAGTTTTACACTTTTGACCATACCTTTGAATTGATTGCGAGCGCTAAGCATTAAAATCCTCCTTTTTAACTTCCTTTTACAATCATACCCTATCAGCTATCGTTTAAGAACCTGGGAGGCGCTCCGCGTGTCAGGGGATATTGGCCGAATTGGGATACCCCTGGCTCTCCCAGTAGCCCAAGAATTCGGTATCCGATGACACCTCGATGCGGGTCACCCACTTGGCCCACTTGTAACCGAACTTGGACATCGCCACCACCTGAAAAGGGAATCCGCGGTCGGGCGTAAGGGTGATGTCATTGTCTTTCAGGGCGAGGATGATGTTGTTATCCAATATGTAGCTGAGATTGAGGGACGTATAGCCCGAGGGCACGTCAGTGGTGTGAAAGATGATGATTTTTCCTTCGGATTGGATTCCGGCCGCATTAAGAATGTCGACAAGAGAAGGACCGGTCCATTTCGCGGTGAATTCCCAGCCTTCGACACAGTGAAGGTTCATCAATCGGGATACCTGCGGATAAGCCTCCAGGTCGGCGTAACTCAAACTCAAGGGATGGTCTACCAGGCCGTCCACGGTGAGAATGTATGAGGCCCGGTCAATGTACTGGGTGCCCTTCAGGGCGTTGTTGTTTTGGCCGCTTATGGGAGTCAATTTTGTCCCCTGGAATTCCCTGGCTTCCCCCGGAAGGTATTCTTTCGGAGCGCAGGATGAAAGGAAGAGCGACGCAACGGCCAGGCAGTAGATCAGCCAGAATCTTCTCAACATGTGTCCCGATCTCTAAAAAATTTGGATTATAGCCAATAAGATTATGCGCCGGGGTGAATAAAATTGGAATTCGTATCTTTACGGATTTCCTGAAAATTTAATACTATTTTAACGGGAGCTTTATTGGCCATATGACTGTCCGCTGTGATTCTGGGGCTACCCTTGCTATCATTGAATGGATGGTCCAACCGCTGAATTCAGACACCGCCAAAACCGCCCCGGATTTTGTGCTTAGAGATACCGCCGGGCGCGAGTTCGGGCTATCTGATTTCAAGAACAAGTCTCCCGTTGTCCTGGTGTTCAACCGGGGATTTTTCTGACCGTACTGCCGCAGGCACATGGCGCAGTTGCGCCAGCGGTACGGCGAATTCACCCGGCGCGGAGTCGAGGTGGTGGCCATCGGGCCTGAGAACCCGGCTCAATTCCAAAAATGGTGGAAGGAACACGACATGCCCTTCCGGGGGCTTGCCGACGGCCCGGAACACCGGGTAGCCGGGCTTTAAGCCCAACGGGTCAAGACCCTGATAGGACGGATGCCGGCGGTGCTGATCGTCGATAAGCAAGGGCTGATCCGCTATTCCCATTACGGGGAGGCCACGAGCGATATTTCCTCGACCGATGAAGTCCTCTCCGTCATCGACCAGCTGGACCTGGAAAGCCCTGGGGCTTGATCAGGTGTCGAGGGCGTCTCTGACGCTGGAAACGAATTCTCCCAGCCGGTTCAGCGAGAAGTCCGCTTCGATCATCTGCAGCAGGCGGCTGCCGATGATGACGCCGTCAGCGAACTCGGCGATGGCCCTCGCCTGTGCCGGAGACGAAATGCCGAAACCAACCGCCAGGGGATGGCGCGCTTCCCTCCTGACCGTGGCGGCGAACTGCGGCAAATACCCCGGGACTCCGTCGCGGGCGCCGGTTATCCCGGCCACCGAGGTCAGGTAAATGAACCCGCTTGATTTTTGGCATACCGCCGCGATGCGGTCAGCTGTGCTGGTCGGCGCCAGCAGAAACACCAGGTCGACTCCGCATGCCGCCGCCGCGGCTCCAAGTTCGCCTGACTCCTCGGGCGGCAGGTCGGGGATGATCAGGCCGTTGACGCCGGCTGACTGGCAGTCGCGGCAGAATCGCCCGACGCCATAGCTCAGGACCGGGTTGTAGTAGCTCATGAAAACCAGGGGCAGGTCCGTTTCCTGGCGCAACCGCGCCGCCATCTCGAGGCAGGCGGCGGGGGTAATGCCGTTCATCAGCGCCCGGTGGCTGGCGGTCTGAATTACCTGGCCGTCACCGATGGGATCCGAGAAGGGAATGCCGAGTTCGATGATGTCGCAGCCGGCGTTTCCCAGGACCCTGGCGGCGCGGAGGGTCGTCTCGGGGTCGGGATAACCCACCGTCAGGTAGCCGATAAGCGTTTTTCGCCTACGGCTGAACTTGGAAGCAAGATGGCTCATTCCAGCGCTCCTAACGCGTTTATCACTATGTCCATGTCTTTATCGCCTCTGCCTGACAGGCAGACGAGGATGGTTTGCCTGTCATCCATCGCCGGGGCAAGCTTCACCGCCTGGGCGATGGCATGGGAGGACTCCATGGCCGGCAGGATGCCCTCGGTCTCCGACAGTAGCCGGAACGCGGCCAGGGCTTCCGCGTCATCGACGGAAACATACTCTGCCCTGAGGCTGTCTTTCAAAAAGCTGTGTTCCGGCCCTACGCCCGGATAATCGAGTCCGGCGGAAATGCTGTGGGTTTCGGCAACCTGGCCGTTTTCGTCTTGCATCAGGTACGATTTGGCCCCGTGGAGCACGCCCGGCCGCCCGGCGGAAAGGGTGGCGGCGTGCCTGCCGCTGGCCAACCCCGATCCCCCGGCCTCGACGCCGATGAGATTGACGGAAGCATCGCCGATGAAGGGATAAAACATGCCCATAGCGTTGCTGCCGCCGCCGACGCAGGCGATAACGCGGTCCGGCAGCCTGCTGGTTTGCGATACCATCTGGTCCCGGGACTCTCTCCCTATTACCGACTGGAAGTCCCTGACCACCATCGGGTAGGGGTGGGGACCCACGACGGAACCGATAAGGTAATAGCTGTCCTCGGGGTGGCTCACCCAATCACGCATCGCTTCGTTGATCGCGTCCTTGAGCGTCCGCGACCCCGAAGCCACCGGCCGGACCTCGGCGCCCATGAGCCTCATCCGGAAAACGTTCAGCGCCTGGCGTTTGACGTCGTCTTCTCCCATGTAGACGACACATCGCAAGCCCAGCATGGCGCACACCGCCGCCGTGGCGACACCGTGCTGCCCGGCGCCGGTCTCGGCGATGATCCGCTTTTTATTCAGCCGTTTTGCCAAAAGCCCCTGGCCTAATGCGTTGTTGATCTTATGCGATCCGGTATGCGCCAGATCTTCACGCTTGAGATAGATCTTTGCTCCACCGAGGCGTCGTGACAGGTTTTTGGCGTAATACAGCGGCGTCTTCCGTCCGGCGTAATCGGCAAGCAAGGCATCGAGTTCGCTTCGAAATGACGGGTCGCTTTTCACCTGCTCGTAGCCCGCGGTGAGACCGGCCAGCGCCGGTACCAGGGTCTCCGGCACATAGCGCCCGCCGTAATCTCCAAAATAGCCTCGTTTATCGGGCAGCATTTGTGACTCCTTTCAGTTTCGCGTCCGCCTGGCGTACGGCGCGGATAAAGGCCATGATTTTAGCCGGGTCTTTCCGGCCGTGGCTTTCCACGCCGCTGGAAACGTCCACGCCCCAGGGGTGATAACGTAAAATCAGTTCTTCGACATTTTCCGGGGTCAGACCTCCGGCGACCATGATTTTGAGCGCCGGGCTCAAGTTTTCAAGAATAGCCCAATCGAATTTTTGTCCCGACCCGCCGAATGATCCCGGGGAATGGCGGTCGATCAGGTGGATGTCGCGCGCGCCGGTCGCGGCGATGCGGCATTGGATCTCCTCGGCGGCGCTGGTTTGATCGATACGGGTTGCCCGGATGATCGGCCGCGTGATTCGCCCGCAATAATCTCCGTCCTCATCGCCGGAAAGCTGGATGACGTCCAGGTGACAAGCTTCAGCGGTATGGTTGACTTTACCGGCGGTCTCGTTCACGAAGACCCCGGCGATCTTCGGGCGTTTTGCCTGGGTTAGTATAGTGCGCGTAAGCTCAACGGCCTGTTCCGGAGTTATCCGCCTTCGGCTGTCGGCAAAAACCAGACCAATAAAATCCACACCCAACCGCATGCAGAGGGACGCGGTCTCCACGTCGGTTATGCCGCAGATCTTGATACGGGTCATCGCGCCAATTCCTTGAGCTTAAGGCTGATATCCGGCGCGGTCATCAGCGCTTCGCCGACAAGCGCCGCGTTCACGCCAAGCCGGTTGAGGTATTGGATGTCCTTGCCGCTCGAAATGCCGCTTTCGCTGACCACCAGCCTGTCGTTTGGAATAAAGGGGCGCAATCTGGCGGCTGTTTTCAGGTCCACTTTGAATGTTTTCAAGTCCCGGTTATTGATGCCTATGATCCCGGCGCCGCTTTCGAGAGCGGTTTGTATTTCGGGTTCATTGTGGCTCTCGACGAGGGCTTCCATTCCAAGCGAACGAGCCAGATCGAGTAATGAGGTGAGTGCCGACGGCGACAGGATTGCCACGATGAGAAGAATAGCATCCGCCCCCAAAACCCGGGATTCATATACCTGGTAGGGATCGATGATAAAGTCCTTGCGCAGTAACGGCGGCCGGTTGCCACCCAATTCGTTGGCGATTGTTTTCAGGTAATCGGGGCTGCCCTCGAAATACTTCTCTTCAGTCAATACCGAAACAGCCGCGGCGCCCGCTCCGGCGTACTGGCGGGCGATCTTCAACGGTTCAAAATCAGCCTTGATCACGCCTCTGGATGGCGACGCTTTTTTTACCTCGGCGATGATTTTCACGGTGTTCCCTGATAACGCTCCGGCGAAATCCAGCGGCGGGGGGCAACTCTCGGCCTGCCGGACGATTTCAGTCAACGGGATGCGGCGTTTTCGTTCGGTGAGAGCGGTTTTTGTCGCCGCCACAATCTCATCAAGCAGCACGGCGCATCTCCAGCATCTGGGTTACTTCGATGAATTTTTCCAGTTTAGCCAGCGCCTTGCCGCTGTCGATGGCATCCAATGCCAGATTCACTCCCTCGCCCAGCGTCTTGACCAAATTAGCCGCCAGCAGCGCCGCGGCGGCATTCAACCCGGCGGCGTCTCGAAAAGCCCCGGTCTCGCCCTGGAACATCCGCAGCATCGCCGCGGCGTTCCACCGGGCATCGCCGCCTTTGACGGCCTCCACGGAGTAACGCGGCAGTCCAAGGTCCTCGGGCGATACGGTGTAACGGTGCAGTTCGTCGTTGATCAATTCACAGATGTGGGTTTGCCCCGTAACGGTGAGCTCATCCAATCCCTCGCCGTGAACGACAAGAGCGTGGGTTCCGCCCAGCGCCCGCAATGTCGCCGCGATTTTGAGCATCAGGTCTTTATTGGGTACGCCTATCACCTGGGAGGACGCGCCGGCGGGATTGCACAGCGGCCCCAGCAGGTTGAATACGGTCCTGATGCCGATTTCCTTGCGCGGCGGCCCGGCGTGTTTCATCGCCGGGTGGAACACCGGGGCAAACATGAAGGCTACGCCAACCTTATCCAGGCACTCGGTTACTTCGTCCGGCAACAGGTTGATCCTGACGCCGAGCGCTTCCAGGACATCGGCGCTGCCGCATTTGGAGGACATGGCTCTGTTGCCGTGCTTGGCCACCCTTGCGCCGCAGGAGGCTGAAACGATAGCCGCGGCTGTCGATATATTGAGGGTGCCCGCCCCATCCCCGCCGGTACCGCAGGTATCGACAACCGGACCGCCTGAAGCAACGGGCAGGGCTTTAGCCCGCATTGTCCGGGCCAGGCCGACCATCTCATCGATGGTTTCTCCCTTGCACCGCAAGGCGGTGACAAAAGCGCCGAATTGGGCTGGAGTCGCCTGCCCGTCCATGATCTCCGCCATGACGGCGGAAGCCTCGTCGGCTGAAAGGGACTTTCCGGTCACCAGGGTTTCGATGGCTTCTTTGATCATCTTGAGTCTCCTTCAAGGAAGTTGCGCAGAATATCGGAACCGTGTTCCGACATGAACGATTCAGGGTGGAACTGGACGCCCTGCGCCGGGTACTCCCGATGTTTCAGTCCCATGATCTCTCCGTCGTTCGTCCAGGCGGTTACTTCCAGGCAATCCGGCAGAGTGTCGCGGCGGACGGCCAGGGAATGGTACCGGATCGCCGGGAACTTCTTTGGTAATCCCTTAAATACCCCTTTTCCGGTGTGTTCGATAACCGAAGCCTTGCCGTGCATGACCGATTTGGCCGGTATGATCTCCCCGCCGTAAACGTAACCCAGGCACTGGTGGCCGAGGCACACTCCCAGCACCGGCGTTTTAGGGCTGAAGTGCCTGATGACCTCGTTGGAGATACCCGCCCGGGCAGGGGATGAAGGTCCCGGCGAAATGACGATTTTTTTCGGCGACAACGCTTCTATGCCCGCGATGTCGATCTCGTCATTGCGTTTGACCGCTACCTCGGCGCCAAGTTGACATAACACTTGATACAGGTTGTACGTGAATGAGTCGTAATTGTCGATCAGCAGAATCATCTCGCCTCCTCCATTCCTGAGGTTTCAGCCTGGTTGACCGCCTTGAACAATGCCTGCGCTTTGTTGAGCGTCTCGAAATATTCGGACTCGGGTTGGCTGTCATAAGTTATGCCGGCGCCGGCCTGGACATACGCCTTGCCTTCTTTGGCGATCATCGTACGGATGGAGATAGCCATGTCCATGTCGCCGGTATAGCTGAAGTAACCCGCCGCCCCGGCGTAGGGACCGCGTTTCTCCGGCTCGTGTTCGGCAATAAGCTGCATCGCCCGGACTTTTGGCGCGCCGGAGACGGTGCCCGCCGGGAACGCCGCCCGGAGGGCGTCGAAACAAGTCAGCTCGTCCCGCAGTTTCCCCCTGACGTGGCTTACCAGGTGCATCACATGGGAATACCGTTCGACGTTCATCAGGTCGGACACCTCGACCGTGCCCGGTTTGGCCACCCGGCCGATGTCGTTACGGCCGAGGTCGACCAGCATGATGTGCTCCGCCCGTTCCTTCGGGTCAGCCTGGAGTTCGGCCTCGAGGGCCAGGTCTTCCGCCGGTGTCGCCCCGCGCCGCCGGGTTCCGGCCAGGGGCCGGGTTGCCACCTCTCCGTTCTCCACACGAACCAGGATTTCCGGCGAGGCGCCGATGATCTGAAAATCGCCATAGTCGAGATAGAACATGTAGGGGGACGGGTTGATGCTGCGCAGGGCGCGATAAATATCGAAAGGCTTGGCGCTGGTGGCGCGCGATAATCTTTGTGAAAGGACAACCTGGATGGCTTCGCCGGCGGTGATGGCTTCTTTGATTTTGATGACGCTGTTTTCGAAGGCCTCTTTGGTGATCAGGGAAGTGAACTCGGCGCCGGCTGTGTGAACGCGGCCGGGTGGAACCGGGATTTCCAGCGGGGCGGCCAGGCGCCGGCAGAGTTCATCGATCCGGCGGGTAGCTTCAGAGTAAGCGGTGTCCGGATTACCTTCCAGCGATGCCAGCGAAACGACGCTGATACGGTGGGCAAGATGGTCGAAGACCAGGAAAGTGTCCACCAGCATGAATACCGCCTCCGGAAGGCCGAGTGAATCGTTTTGCGGCGAAGGCAGTTTTTCGAACTTGCCGGCGGTTTCGTAGGCGCAATAACCCACCGCCCCCCCGCAGAAACGGGGCAGGGCGGGGTTGGGTACCAGCCGGCGTCCGGCGAGTTCCTTCTCGAGACGTTTCAGCGGATCGTCGCCGGAACCGCTCTCCGCCGCCAGGAGCGCGCGCGGTTCGGTGCCGATAAAGGAATAACGGGCAATTTTCTGACCGCCTTCAACACTTTCAAGGAGGAAAGACGGACCGCCGCGGGATATCTTGAGGAAGGCGGATACCGGGGTCTCCAGGTCAGCCATGATCTCCCGGCTGATGGCCACCAGGTTACCGGAACCGGCCGTTTTCCTAACGTCTTCCAGGGTTGGCCTATACATCTCTGCCTCCGCGACCAAATAAAAAAGCCCTCGCCACTAGGGGCGAAGGCTCAAATACCTCGCGGTGCCACCCTGGTTCGATTCAAAAGCCTTAGGGCTAAAGAATCAATCTCTTGTCGGGTACGGTCTAAGACGATACCCTGGGCCGTTTAACGGCGCCCTTCCCGGCGAAGCCTACTCGAATCTCTTTCGGTCCGCAGCTCCCCAGTCCATTCAACCCCCGCGCAACTGCCGGCTCACACCTAACCCGGCTCTCTGAAGCCCGCCTGACGTTTACTCGTCTGGATCAACGCTTTTAAGTTGTTAAATTACCTTCTAAAGTAGCTCATTCCAGGCCGGGTTGTCAAATCCGACCCAAGGAATTTGATCATTGTTTGCGTTTCCTGTTATCCGTTCTTGGTGAGCTTGTCGAACCATGAACGGAATCGGGATTATGAAGATGAGACAACATTATGATTTTTGTCCGAAATGATTCTGCAGGCTACAATCTTTGTTGGATATGGAGCGCGCTGATGAATGAGAAAATCAAAACTTCAAAAACAACCGCCGCCCGCTGGGAGCGAACTTACAAGACAAATCCGGTTGCCGGTTTGCCGTGGGAAGAAGGGGCGCCGTCGGACAACCTCATCGAACTGATCGAATCGGGGCAGGTACCACCCGGTCCGGTTCTCGATATCTGCACCGGCTCCGGAATCAACGCTATCTATCTGGCACAGCGGGGCTACGAGTGTCACGCGGTGGACATCTATCCGACGGCTATATCCATTGCCGGGGAAAAAGCGGCTAAAGCGGGCGTTGCCTGCGATTTCAATGTAGGGGATATCCTCGATCTGGCTTTCCCCGGAAACTTCTTCAACCTTGTTTTTGACCGTGGTTGTTTCCACAACTTCGCTCCGGGGCAGCGTTCAGCCTTCATAAACGAGGTTTACCGGGTATTGAAACCGGGAGGCCTTTACCAGCTTAATTCCTTGGCATCGTTCCATTTAGGTTGTTCCTCATATGGACAATTTCCCTATGACTAGGGATAAAAAGGATGTAAAGGCGGCTAGATAAAATCCAACCGATGCTATTCTTCTCTCATTTCTATTAGCTTCGTTCAACGTGTCGAGATAACCATTGAAATCTTCAACAAAATCTGTGATAGGTTGGTCAATATCTTGCCCCATAATTCGAACTTCAAAATGCATATCTTCGCGTTGGGGGCGAGGCGTCTGCCGAAAATGTTCAATCTTTTTACTAGACTTATTCCATTCATAGTAGCCAAGCACCACAAATACCAATCCTGTTGTCAGCCAAAGGAGTTCAATTGCCATAAATTACCTCCCCATGCCTATTTGTCGTCTCACTTCACGAGGGATTCTAGGCGTTAATCTCGGTAGCTTTGCTTTTACTTCAACAATCGAAATGCCAGCTTGGGTTAGGCGGCTTGTCTTTGGTGGCTTTCGAGTTTTCTTGAATGATTCATCAAGCTTGTATCGTCTGCGCGGAATGTCAGGTTCTGCGCGGTCTTTAAGATGTTCCTCTTTGGATATGGGCATCCGGCAGACATCGCCCCAATTCTTGATTGAGATATCAAGCCCAGCCATTTCAGCAGGTGTCTTGTTATGGAGTGCCTCATGCGGTCTGAAGTGGTTGTAATAGACGGCAAAGCCATCGGTGAATGATATTAGAGTCTCAATATCCCGAAAGCCACGCATAACCTTTGTGCGGTCTTTCAGGGTGTTATGGAAACGTTCTATTTTATTCGTGCTATCCTCTGCCACAAACGGGCGGCTCTGCCGATGTTCGGTGTCAGCCCCGAAAGCTAATTCGATTCCATCCACGTAAGCCCGATATTTATCGGTCAATACAACTTTAGGTTGTTTGCCTGCACGTTTAGCGGCGGCTTCCATCAGCATCTGCGCGTCTTTAGTTCCGCGAGTGAATGACGCCCTGGTTGCGATTAAATAGCGGGTGTCTGAATCAATGATGTCCCAGAAAAATATCTTGCGCCCATCAACATCCATAAACGTTTCATCGGCGATCCAAGTGTCCCCAACTTTAGGGTGTTCATTCCGGTAATGTTCAACAGCTTGGTCTGTGTATTTGTTCACCCAGTTATAAAGAACATGCTTTGAGGCTTTGTACTGGTATTCTTGTTCAAGGAATTTGCTAATGTCGCCGTAGCTCATTCCGGTGTAAAACATGTTCAATGCGCTAGTAACATAATTCGGCGGCTTCTGCATATTGAACAAAGCTGAATCAGCTTTGAATTTCCGCTTGCAAGATGGACACCAGTAAAGCTGTGTCTCTTTGTATTTACCGAATTTTGAAACATGTTCAGATTGGCAGTATTTACAGGTGATTCCGTTATTCATTTCATTTTTTCATCCATTTTCTCGACTAACTTATCGATGGACTCTACTAATTTTGTGATATTAGAATTATTGTCATCTAGTTTTTTATTTATTTCATCAAGTTTTAATTTCGTTATCTTGCCTGAATTTCTATATAGTAAAAAAGCACAGGCTATTATTGTCCACAAAGCTACCGATGAAATTAAACCTAAAATGTCTTTCAATGGGCCCTCCGTTGTAAGGGCAAAGGGAATAATAAACGGAAATATAATACCCGCGATAACAAATAGAATTTGAACGAGATTTTCCCATTTATCCCATTCCCGTTCGATTCGTTGTATTTGCCTGTCCAAATAATACTGAGGTTCTTTTTGGTCAGCCATGCTACTAATCTCCTCTTGCTACTATTGGCAAGAGGATACACCTTCGCGGTAAAGCACTCAACTAACATGGAACGATGCCAATTCCTTTAGTAAACGGGGGCATAATTGGGGCGGCCCGCCATACGGTTTTTCTCCGGGTGACATACGCAAATTGTTCCACTCTTCATTCGAGATTCTCCGGATCAAGGAGATACCACTCGGCGAGGGAGAATCCCGCCAGTTTTTCCTATCGGCTTTGATGAAAAAGCCAATTGAATCACCCGCATGTCAGAAAATTAATCATTGACATAAAACAACTGCATTGTTATAATTCTGAACAATTGAATATCGCGTGAGTGGTGTCGGCGTCCCGATAGTATCGGGACTTAATTGGGAAACCCTGCGAAAATCAGGTGCGGTCCCGCCGCTGTGACCGGGGACGAAACTTGGGATATGCCACTTTCCTGTTGAAACAGGAGGGGAAGGCCTCAAGGAGTAGGACGATCCGGGAGCCAGAAGACCTGCCGGCAATCAAAAACCCTCGAGGAAAAGGGCTTCATGGGAAATGGTAAATCCCTGAGCCGATGCTAACGGTTTAGGGATTTTTCTTTTTCCGGCGGAAATCCCTGAACTTAGCTTGAGTTTGGGGATTTTTTATTTGGCTGAAAATCTATGAAGACGCAATTCATGCTGGCGCTCCAGTTCTTGACCAAGATGCCGTTCGCCCAGGCGCAAACGGTCGAAAACCGCACCATGGCCCGGTCGATGTCCTTCTTCTCCTTAATCGGCCTGCTCATAGGCGGCGCATCCGCCGCCCTTTACTGGGGGCTTTATCAGATATTCCCTCCACTGGTCGCCGCCTTAGGCGCTATGATCTTCGCCGTTTTGGTCACCGGCAACCTCCACGGTGATGGCGTCATGGACACCGCCGACGGCATCTTCAGCGGCAAACCGCGAGAACAAATGCTGGAGATCATGAAGGACTCCCGCGTCGGCTCCCACGGCGTCATGGCCGGCGTCATAGTTGTCGCGGCTAAGCTCGCGCTACTGAGCGTCATGGACCTCAGAACGGCGATGATCGCCCTGGTGGCGGCGCCGGTGCTCGGCCGCTGGGCGCAGGTCTACGGCGCCGCCCGTTATACCTATATCAGGTCCACCGGCATCGGTGTCTTCACCGACCACGTCGGCTGGCGGGAACTCGGGCTCAACTCTGTCGTCACCGTTGGCGTTGCGGTTGCCTTGCTGCAACTGAGCGGTTTGATCGCTCTCGGTGTCGCCTTTTTCGGGACGATCTTATTTTTCAAATTTATAAAGGGCAAACTCGGCGGCATCACGGGCGATACCCTTGGCGCTGCCAATGAAGCGGTCGAAGTGCTGGCGATGCTGGCGATTGTGTTTATAGCCCACAACATTGGGGGTGGCTTGTGATGAATACGAACTTAGATGAAGTGATCCTAGGCATCAGGCCGGTAGACACTGTCTGGCGGTCGAAGGCCAGGGCCAGGCTCAACGATTTGGCGATCCCCTTGAACAGCCTCGGCAATCTACTCGATTTGGCTGAGCAACTCGCGGCGATTCAGGAATCGATGACGCCTTCAGTCAAGAGAAAAATGATCGTGACCATGGCCGGAGATCACGGGGTCTGCGCCGAGGGCGTGAGCGCCTTCCCCCAGGAAGTCACTCCCCAGATGGTCCGCAACTTTGTAGCCGGAGGCGCGGCCATCAACGTCCTGGCTGAAGCGGCCGGCGCCGGCGTAACCGTGGTGGATATGGGCGTAGCCGCGGACCTGAGCGACCTGGCCGCCCAGAAAAAGATCCTGGGTTATAAAGTCGCTTCCGGCACCGGCAACATGGCCGTCGGCCCGGCGATGACCCGGGAGCAGGCAATCAAGGCGGTCGAAGCAGGCATCGAGATCGCCACGAGGCTAATCGGCGATGGCGTTGAATTGCTCGGCACCGGCGACATGGGCATCGGCAATACGACGCCCTCCGCCGCCCTCCTGTCGGTATTTTCAGGCAAAACGCCCCGGCAGGTCACCGGCAGGGGCACCGGCATCGGCGACGCGGCGCTTGAAAACAAGATCCGAGTTATCGAGCAGGCCATCGCCTGTAACCAACCCAATCCAAGAGACGCCATCGACGTACTTGCTAGGGTCGGAGGGTTCGAGATCGGCGGTATCGCCGGCCTTATCCTGGGCGCGGCCTATCACCGGGTGCCGGTAGTCGTCGACGGTTTCATCTCATCGGCCGGAGCCCTGGTTGCCAAGAAATTGGCGCCGGCTTCGGTTGACTACATGATCGCCGCTCACCAGTCATTGGAGTTCGGCCACCGTCTGATGCTGGAAGAACTCAGCCTGCGGCCGATATTGAACCTGAACCTGCGGCTGGGCGAGGGCACCGGGGCAGCCCTGGCTTTCCCCATCGTCGAGGCCGCCTCCCGGGTTATTTTCAAGATGCTGACCTTCACCGATGCCGGGGTCACCGGTCCGGGCAAGGAGGACTCCGCGCATGCGTGATCCCCAGGATTTGAGTCCGCAGTACCTGGAGGACCTGGCGACGGGTTACTGGCAGTCAGAGGTACTGTTCACCGCTGTCGAAAAAGGCGTCTTTAGCCTGCTCGAGCCTGACGGCAAGGTTGTAGTAGAGCTTGCCGCTGAATTGGGTTACCAGCCCGCGGCTTTCAAGCGGTTCGTACACGCGTTATCCGCGATAGGCCTGGTCTATGAGGCTGACGGATTCTGCGGCAACACCAAATTAGCCCGCAAGTACCTGGTCAGGGGCGCGCCTGAATATCAGGGCGATTCCATCCTGTGGCGCAAATACCTTACAGAAAATTGGAAGACTCTCGACCGGTGCCTGGAACAGGGGACCCGGGTCCTTTTCCAGCCGGCGGACGAACCGGAAGCCGCCACCAAAGAGCGCTTCCGAAAATATTGTTTGGCTATGGACTCCGTAGCTAAGACCAAGATCGAAGAGATATTGCCCATTTTCGCCGGACTCAATCTTGAGGGGGAAATCCTCGACGTCGGCTCCGGGCCGGGGGCTTTCTCAGCCGGCTTCCTTAAAACCTTCCCAGACACCCGGGCAACACTATTGGATATGCCCCAGGTGCTGGAGTCTGCGGCCGGATGTCATGCCGGCACTAACCTTGAAGGCCGCATCGAATACCGGCCTGCCAATGTGCTTGACCCTTGGAACTTGCCCCACAAATATAACCTGATCATCCTGTCCAATATCCTCCATGCTTTCGCTGAGGTCGAGGCCGGGCACGTGCTGTCCCAGGCGGCCGCCCACCTGGCTGACGATGGGCTGATCCTCATTCATGATTTCTTTCTTGAGCATTCCCCTGAGAAGGGCGCCCTGTCCGACCTGAACATGCTGGTCAACACCTACAACGGCAAGGTGTACCCGGCAGCCTGGGCGCGGCAACAGTTGCAACAAGCCGGGCTTGCCTTAACGGAATTGATCCCGCTTGAGTCGGATACCGCTGTCCTGGCGGCGGCGCGGAAACCGGAAAATCTGGGCAAACTTCAGATCGGCCGAATTTCCCAACTGGCAGCCAGGATCAGATCGTTCGGTTTCGAGGAAGTCAAAGAAATCACCCCTGATTTGATCTCGGTTCCGGAGTGGGTGGGTTTGAAGTGCGAGTTTGGCTGCGAGAGTTTCGGCGAAGCACATTGCCCGCCAAACTGCATCAAGCCCGAAAAAACGCGCCTGATGCTCAAGAACTTTTCAAAATGCCTGCTGCTCCAGGGAGTCCCGCCGACCCGCCAGTTCCAGGCCAGGGTTTTGAAAGCTGAACACTCGGCCTTCAAAGCGGGGTTTCACAAGGCCTTCTCCCTGTGGGCCGGACCCTGCAGCATCTGCGCTGACTGCCCGGGCACCGAGGCCTGTACCAATCGTGAAAACGCGCGGCCGTCAATGGAAGCTTCAGGTATCGATGTCTTCACCACCGTACGGAACGCCGGCCTCGCTGTAAAAACGCTGCCGGAAGCTGATGACTACGTGAAATATTTCGCCGTGCTGCTTTTGGAGTGATAAGTTGAAGGTTCTGCTGATACAGGCGCCGTCGGTGGAAAGCGCGACCAACGAAAGGGTTTACCCGATCGGGCTGGTCAGTGTGGCCACCCATTTGAAACGCGCCGGGCACGACGTCTCGCTGTTCGACATGAACCTCCAATCCGATCAATTCGGCTCGCTCAACGCTAAACTGCTCTCCGAGCGGCCCGATGCCATCGGTCTCGCGCTTCGCAACATCGACCCGCTGGCTAACAAAACCAGCTCCCTTATCCCGCCCTTCGTCGTCACCGTGCGGATGATCCGGGCGCTTTTGCCCGGTGTCCCGATCATCGCCGGGGGTACCGGCTTCACCCTGTTCCCGGAGCGGATCATGCGGGAACTTCCGGAGATCGGCTGGGGTATCAAGGGAGAGGCCGAACTGGGCCTTCCGGCGCTGCTGGCCGGCAGCCCTCCCGGGGAGATTTCCGGACTATGCCGCCGCCTGAACGAGGACGTCATCGTCAACCCGGCGGCTTCCCTCTATTCTTTTGACGACTACCTTGTGCCGGACCGGGACCTGTTGCCGCCGGATATCTACAAAGGTATCAACAGCTATGCCCCGGCTTTCGGCATCGAGACCAAGCGCGGCTGCCCGCTGCAGTGCGCTTACTGCGTCTATCCTCAACTGCAGGGCAAAGTAATGCGCTGCCGCAAGCCCGCTGAAGTCGTCGATGAGATCGCGATGCTTAATCGCAAGTACGGGTTGACGGACTTCCACTTCAACGACCCGGTCATCAATATGCCCGTCGGCCACCTCGAGGAAATATGCGAGGAGATTCTGCGCCGGGGTCTGAAAGTGACCTGGACCGGTTTCTTCCGGGAAGACGTGCTGACGAAAGAAAAGGTCCGGCTCTATGAGAAGTCGGGCTGCAGCTGTTTCCTGTTCTCGCCGGATGGGTTCACCCAGAACTCGCTCGATGTATTGCAAAAGAAGCTCGATGTCGCCGATGTCGTCAAGGCGGCGGAGTTGACCTCCGGGACCGACGTGCTTTCCGTTTATCACTTCATGACCAACGTGCCCGGCGAGACGTGTGAGAGCATCTCTCAGGCGAAATCGATGATCGATCGGCTATACAAAATACACGGGCCCAAGCGGAACCTGGGCGCCGTCGTCCTCAACAACATCCGCATTATGCCCGGTACGCCCATCGAGGCCATCGCCCGCGCCGAGGGTGAGATCGATGACAGCACCGACCTGCTGTACCCCGTCTATTACAATCCCTCAAAAAACCAGACGATGAGGTACCGGCTGGAGATTCATAACACCACTAAAAATGTATTCATGTGGCAACAGATCGGGGAGCGGAGATGAAAGTATTTCTGTTGGAACACCCCCGACGCATCGCCCCGGAGCGCTGCAACGACATCGCCAACGCGCCGCTGTCATCCAGCCTGGTCACCGGCTGCATTGCCGGAATGGTCCAGAGCCTCGGCCACCGTGTCGAGATCGCCGAGGGGTTTCTCGACCAGCTGACCTACGACGAAATTCATCGCCGGGTGGCTGAATTCAAGCCCGAAATCTTGGGAGTTCACCTGGTATATGTCTGGGGCAACAACGAAGAACTGTTCGCCTTCCTGCGGCGTCTCAAAACCGAAGGCCTGGTTGGAAAGATCGTCGGCTACGGCTACTATCCCACCTTCGCCTACGAGGAAATACTTAAAGCCTGCCCCGAGTTCGATGGGTTGTTCGTCGGCGAACCCGAGTTATCGGTCGCCGAGTGGTTGGCCGCCGGAAAGCCGGTACCCGGCATGGCCTGGTTGGATGGAAACGCCACGATACAAATCCGGAGGCGTGACCTCAATAAGGACCTCGATTCCCTGCCGGATCCTGTCCGCACCCCCGCCATGATGCGGATGGCTGAGGTCAACATCGAGGGCAGCCGTGGCTGCTACGGCAAATGCACTTTCTGTTATATCAACCCGTATTATGGCGAGAACTCCTGCTGGCGGCCTAAAAGCCCGGAGCGGGTGATAGCGGAGATCGACCGGATCATCGCCGAATACGGACCCCGGAAATTCTATTTCACCGACCCCAATTTCTTCGGCCCTGGCAACATCGGGCGGGAGCGGGCACTGAAGCTGGCCGCGATGCTCAAAGAACGAAACATCAAGTTCGGCATCGAAGGCCGGGTCAATGATATACGGCCGGAGGTTATTTCCGCCCTGGTCGATGCCGGTTTTACCGAGATGCTTATCGGTTTGGAAAGCGGCCGCGACGAGTCTTTAACACGCCTGAACAAGATGACCACCGTCGCCCAGAACGAGGAAGCCCTCAGGGTTTTACGAGCTAACGGCATCGAACCCAGCGTCGGCTTCATCATGTTCGAGCCGGACTCCAGCCTGGCCGATGTCCGTACCAATTTCGAGTTTTTAAAACGGAATGACCTGCTGAAAAACATCTTCACCACGGCCAATGTGCTCTACCACCCGCAAATCATCCTGCAAGGGACGTCGGCCTACCGGACGATGCAGCAGGAAGGACGGCTCATTCTCCGGGACACCACCTATGAGGGGCGGGCCGCCTATTCCAACGCGGCGGTGGCGCGGCTGGCAGAAATCATCGGCCGCATGACCAACCATTTATTTATCGCCATGAACCGGGTATGGCAGGGGCAGCTCAACGAACCGTCCAATGCCGCCGAGTTGTATCAAGTGATCACTAAGCTGCTCGTCGAGCGTTTCGAGAACACCTTGGCCCGGCTCGAGGCGGGAGAGCGCATCGACGAACCGGCTGCCGACAATATCGTTGCCGGGACCAATTCCAAAATAGAAGCTATTTTCGTCACCTTTCCGAAGGGCGAACGCTACAGGATAACCGATCCCGCAATTGGTTGCGGTTGTGGTTCATAGAAAAGAGTTCAGGAGGGAAACATGTTGACCGTTGAAGAATTGACCAAAGGCCTGACCCCGGAGCAGATCGAAGCCGCCGCGGAGACCGAAGGCGTATCGCCGGAGACAATCCGGAAAGAGGTAGAAGACGGCACCATCGTCGTCCCCTGCAATCCGGCGCACCGCGGCCTGAAGCCGGTAGCTATCGGCAAGGGACTGCGGACCAAGGTGTCGGCCTCTATCGGCATCGATTCCTGGGACGGGACGGTAGCCGGCGAGCTTGAGAAGCTGCGCGTCGCCCTGGACGCCGGCACCCACGCTATTATGGACCTGTCCATCGCCGGGGACATGGACGGCGCCCGCCGCGCCATCCTTGAGGCCTCGCCGGTTCCGGTAGGCACCCTGCCGATGTACCAGACCATCGCCGAGGCAGCCCAGAAGCATGGCTCTTCACTGGCCATGACCCCGGAGCAGATGCTCGAGATCATCGAGCGGCAAGCCGCCGACGGCGTTGATTTCCTGGCCCTGCACTGCGCTACCACCATGGCTACCGTGGAGCGCGCCAAGGCCGAGGGCCGCATCGACCCGCTGGTAAGCTACGGCGGTTCCCATCTCGTCGGCTGGATGATTCACCACAAGAAAGAGAATCCCCTGTACGAGAATTACGACCGCATCCTGGAAATCGCTAAAAAATACGGTGTAACTTTAAGCCTCGCCGACGGCATGCGCCCCGGCTGCCTGGCCGATTCACTTGGCGGCGCCCAGGTGCAGGAACTCGTCATCCTGGGCGAGCTGGTGGCGAGGGCGAGGAATGCCGGAGTCCAGATCATGATCAAGGGCCCCGGCCACATGCCGCTTAATCACGTCAAGGACACCATCACCCTGCAGAAGAGCCTGTGCAAAGGCGCGCCGTACTTCGTCTTCGGGCCGCTGCTGACCGACCTCGGCGTCGGCTACGACCACATCAACGCCGCTATCGGCGGGGCGCTGTCCTCCTGGCACGGGGCGGATTTTCTGTGCTACGTCACCCCGGCGGAGCACATCGGCAACCCGGACGCTTCGCAGGTGCGCCAGGGCGTCATTGCCGCCCGCGTTGCCGCCCATGCCGGCGACCTGGCCCGCGGCCTGCCGGAAGCCGTCCAATGGGACCTGGACATGTCCAACGCCCGCCGCGACCTGAAGTGGAAGGAACAGATCAGGCTCTCCATCGACCCTCAGCACGCCCAGCACATCCGCCTGACCCGGAACGACGGCGATATCGAGACCTGCGCTATGTGCGGCAAATTCTGTGCCATGAAGATCATCGCCGATCACATGCATTTCAAGCGCCACAGTTGTTAGATACGCTTTTCCTCTCCCTTGATGGGAGAGGATAAAGGAGAGGGTGAAGGGGTGGGGTGATGGTGAGGGGTGTAGGGGCGAGCGGCGCTCGCCCACCAGGTGAAAGTAGGGGCGACCGACCGGTCGCCGCCAGGTGAAAAAAGGATTACTGCGAGGAAATTGAATGACACAGGTACTTAAAGCCCGCGCCGGCAAAATAACTGAGGAAATGGAAGCCGTCGCCCGCGCCGAGGGGTATGAACCGGAATTCATCCGGGAACGGGTAGCCGATGGCCGTATCGTCATCCCGCGTAACAAGAACCGGAAACCGTTCCGCTATTGCGGCATCGGCGAAGGCATGCGGGTCAAGGTCAACGCCCTAATCGGCACCTCCTCAAACCGCGACGACATGGCGCTGGAAGCCCGGAAGCTCAAAGCCGCGCAGGACGCCGGCTGCGACTCCTTCATGGACCTGTCCACCGGTTCCAGTATCGATGCCATGCGGCGGCAGACGCTGGACCTGGCCGATGTCGCCGTCGGCTGCACTACCATCTACCAGGCCGGGCAGGAAGCCATCGACAAATACGGCTCGGTGGTCGAAATGAGGCCTAATGAGATCCTCGATATCATCGAAAAGCAGGCGGCCGAGGGCATGGACTTCATGGCCGTGCACTGCGCCTTTAACAACGTCGTCCTTAAAACGATGCAGACCACCGGCCGGGTCACCTGGGTGGTGTCTCGCGGCGGCGCTTTCATCACCGGCTGGATGCTCCACAATCAGAAAGAAAACCCGCTGTACGAGCATTTCGACCGTATCCTGGAGATCATGAAAGCCCATGATGTCACCCTTTCGGTCGGTGACGCCATCCGCCCCGGCGCGACCGCCGATTCCATGGACGGCGCTCAGATCCAGGGTTTGCTGGTCCAGGGCGATCTGGCGAAAAAAGCCCAGGCCGCCGGAGTGCAGGTGATGATCGAAGGCCCGGGACACGTACCCCTGAACCACGTCGAAACCACCATGCGCCTGGAGAAGCGGCTGTGCAACAACGCGCCGTACTTCATCCTGGGCACGCTGGCCACCGATGTCGCCCCCGGCTACGATAACATCACCGGGGCCATCGGCGGAGCCTTCGCCGGTTCCTGCGGCGCTGACTTCCTGTGCTACCTGACGCCCGCCGAGCACCTCGGGCTGCCGCTGGAAGAGGATGTCCGCATCGGCGTGGTCACCACCAAGATGGCGGCTCACATCGCCGATGTCGCCCGCGGTCATAAAGGCGCCATCGCCCGCGAAGAAGAGATGGCCCGCGCCCGGGTAGCCGGGGATATCGACCGCCAGATCAAGGTTGCCCTTTCCCCGGATAGGCTCATCGCCGCTACCAAAGGCAACGGCCACGGTGGGCATCTGTGTGTCTCCTGCGGCGCCGACTGCGCCGTTCAGGAAGCGGCGAAGTACTTCGGCATCGCTTGATTCAGGGTGACCGCTGGGCGTAGGCAAGAATCATTGCTTGGAAAGTCCGGTACTCACCGTCCCGAAACCAATAGGTTGGTAAGGTTCGTCTGTCTCTATGTCCCAGACCCAAACCTGACCGCCGATCACCGTGGTGCAAAAGACGAAATAAAACTGGTCGGAGATGACTTCCTGGTCGACCGAGATGACATAGCCGTCTTTGAGCGCCGCCGCCTGCTGGCCCAGCGCCTTTGAATATAGCGCCTCCATGGTGCCGGACGGCGGGAGGTCGCTGGTCTTGTCAATGGCCAGCCATGCGGTCAGGTCGTTCAAGCTGGCAAACTCTCTTGGAGGGTAAACCTTTGCTATCTGGTCGTATTTGCCCTGGAGTGTGCCGAGCTGGGAACTCAGATCGGTGACCTGTTGCGAGAGCGCCGTGTTTTTGTCGACTGCCACCTGATAGCGGGAGTTTGAAGTACAACCGGCTAAAAAGACCGCTGCAGCGCATAAAGCTAAAAGCCATTTCAGAGTTTTCATGTCTCTCCTTTGCCACTCCGGAAAAGACTTGGTTCAGGCTCAAATCCAGTTTATGGCACAAGGAGGCTTAATACAAGGGGTATTTTTCAGGGAATCCCTTCGAAAAGATCGTTTTCCCGCTTATTGTCACCGGTTGGGAAGGCAAGGGTAAAAGTATCCCGCCGCCCGAAGAGTCTTTGGAAGACCGTCAACATTCCTCCCCTGGGTGGTCCTCCCGCCAGTTGGCTCCGATGGCAGGCCGATGCCGCTTTTTTGGCTTTCAAGGCTGCCGGATCGAGTTTGATGATCGCGTTTACCGGCATTTCCTCGCCAACCAGGGCGGTCAGATCGATATCTTTGTTGCGGCCGAACTTCTTCGGGTCTTGTCCGATCAGCGGAAGAACCCTGACAGCGAATTTGAGGAATCGGCGGGGAAATACGTTGAAATAGAGTTTCGACGGCTGGAAGGGGTTGCCGGCAGTTGGATAGGTTTTTGTTTCTCCGGCGGCATAGAAAGCCATCACCGTTGCTTTATGGGTGGCGATATGGTCGGGGTGGCCGTAATCGCCATGGGGGTCGTGGGTTAAAACTACCTGAGGTTTGATTTCGCGGATGATCCTGACGATCCTTTCGGCGACCGCCGAGGTGGATGCGTTGCACAATGCCTCGGGATGTTTGTTGTCCGGGCTCCCGGCCATGCCGGAGTCCCGGTAGCCCAGATGGAAGATGCCCGAGAGTCCCAGGGCTTTGGCGGCGCATTGCATCTCGGCCCAGCGGACATCTCCGGTGGTGACCAGGCCGGACATGAAGAATTGCGGGTCGATGGTCCCTGCTTCGCCCCGGGTGGCGCAGGCGACATAGACTTTGACGCCTTGCTGAGCGTAACGGGCCAGGGTTCCGCCGGGTCCGAAACTCTCGTCGTCAGGATGGGCGCCAACGAAAAGCAGCGCGCGGTCGTTAGTCATCATGGCTTAATTTTACCGCATGCGGAGGCCGGAGACGAAAATCCCCGGGCGGCCAATCCGGTTTGTTCCGGTTCGACCTGCGTAAGGGACGATCTTTGATTTTTGTCGTCTTACTGCGGCTTGGGCCGGTAGAAAATCGTCGACAGCCTTTCGGCCAGGGACTTGTCCCGTTCTTTGATCCTCTGCATGTCCGCCAGCAGGCCGACTTCCCGGGCTATGAAATCAGTATCGAGCGACCCGGAAACGAAGCGAGGGTTTTCCATGATGGCCTTATGCAGCACGAGGTTGGTATCGACGCCCAGGATGATGTACTCGTAAAGCGCGCGGCGCATGCGCAGGATGCACTCGTTGCGGTCCCGTCCCCAGGCCACCAGCTTCGAGATCATCGGGTGGTAGCAGTCGGGGATGGTGTACCCGTTATAAACTCCGGAATCGACACGGATGCCCACGCCGCCCGGTGAGCGGTAGCCGGTCAAGGTGCCCGGCGACGGCATGAAATTTCTCAGCGGGTTCTCGGCGTTAATCCGGCACTCTATTGCCCAGCCGTTGGGCTTGATATCTTCCTGTTTGACCGACAGGGTCAGCCCGGCGGCGATATTGATCTGCTCCTTGACCAGGTCGATGCCGGTCACCATCTCGGTCACCGGGTGTTCCACCTGGATGCGGGCGTTGACCTCCAGAAAATAATAGGAACCTTCAGAATAGATAAACTCGACAGTGCCGGCCCCGACGTACTTGATGGCCCGTGCCAGCCTGACCGCCTGGTTGCCCATCTCGGCGCGTAGTTCCGGGGTTAGGGCGGTCGACGGCGATTCTTCGATGACCTTCGAATGGAAGCGCTGGATGGAGCACTCGCGCTCGCCAAGGTGCACCACGTTGCCCTGGGTGTCGGCGAGAATTTGGAATTCGATGTGCCGCGGCCGTTCGATATACTTTTCGATATAGACGCTGGCAACGCCGAAGCTCTTCTTGGCCATCTGGGGTGACAGTGTCAGCGCCCGCTGCAGGTCGGCGTCGCTCCTGGCGATGACCATACCGATACCGCCGCCGCCCCCCGCCGGTTTGACGATAAGGGGATAACCTATCTCACCCAAATCGTCCTGGAGCTGACAGAAATCGGCGGGGCATTCGCCGGTACCGGGAACAACCGGGACGCCCGCTTTAACCGCTTCCTCACGGGCGGCGATCTTGTTGCCGGTCACTTCCAGCACATTGGCGGGTGGTCCAATGAAGATGATCTTTGCTTTCTCGCAGGCCCGGGCGAACGCGGCGTTCTCGGACAGAAACCCGTAACCGGGATGGATCGCCTCAGCGCCGCAATGCTTGGCGATCTCGATGATCTTCTCCATGTTCAGGTAAGACAACGATGCCGGGGCAGGCCCAAGGAGATAGGCTTCATCGGCGTACTTGGTGAAGAAAGCCTCTTTATCCGCCTCGGAATAGACAGCTACGGTATTGATGCCCAGTTCGCGGCAGGCGCGCATTACCCGAATCGCTATTTCGCCGCGGTTGGCTATGAGAATCTTGCTGATCATGCGGCTATCTCCTTGAATGGTTGTTCAAGTTGATAATATATCATAAATGCTGGTACCGGTTCAGCTTGAGGCCGTTTTCGGAGTGGTTATTAAAATCAAAATAAACATGAACGCGCATAGGGGGTTCCCGAATGTGATTTACATCTTTCCGGGGGTGTCAGTTTAGCCTCAACCGGCATCCACAAAGCTGAATCGAACTACGGCGATCGCCTCGGGCTGAAAGTTGTCCGGGATGCCGGTTCTGATGTGGGTGATCCGATTATCAGATTCGGAAAAATCTGTTTTATTATGATGATTGAAAGCAATTTATAGTGAGGATGAACATGGCTTATGTCGTCGATTTCACCAATGTTTCTACCGTAGGGTTGGAGTCTTCGCCGGTGGCGCAAGCCCTGGCCGGGCTCAGAGCCAACGAAGCCCGGTACTACATGAACAAATACGGGCATCATTTTACGACTGTGCCCGCGGCTGAGAGCGGGGACACGCTGGAATACGTCAACCGGATATTGAAGCATGAGCGGGGCATTGAGTTCGCCGCCAAGCCCCTCGAGACCTCCCGTTTCCAGGTCGCAAATCTCAAGATGGCCTATGTTTTCTACGAGGACGGCCTGGCGGTCAACGTCATGTACGCCGTCGATGACCCGGGGCACCGCGCCGTCGGCTTCAAGCTTTCGGAGGGCATGGAAGTGCCCGCGGAACTTGGCAAGTTCAAATTCGCCAGGCAGAAGTCAAAGCTGGCGGGTACAATCCGAGGTTCATTTTTCGTGATCAAGGGAGAATATTGACCTGATTCAGCCGGTCATCGGTAAGTAGAATAATGTTGCTGCTGATACCTCTTGTCTTGATCGCCATCTCCGCGGTTTGGCAACTCAAACCCAGCCGCGGTATGGAAAAATCACGATATTACGCGATATTTGCCGTGGCTGTTCCGGCCATTATTTTGGTTATCGCCGCTCTTATCGCCCAGCTCATGGAAATCTCATCCGGTGAGGTATCCGATGTCGCTAACGACTTTTTCACCGTCGGATTGTTTTTGATGCCCGTCGCCTTCACGGCGCTCATTATCTTTGCCCTCCGCCGGCAATGGGAAATCGTGAAAGGGCTCGGATTTAGCCTGGGACTCTCATTCATCGCCCTTACCGTTGAATTGGGATTGCTCGCCTGGTGGTCGACCATGTAAGCTTAGTCCAACATTCCTGTGATCATCGAGGCCCACACCATAAAAGCTACATCAGTTCAGTCGCCTGCCTGGAAACCGGTCCTGGCGGGCGTGCTCAATTTCATCTCGGCCGTTCTCTGGGCGGGAACGGTAATTTTTATCCTGCTTTTAACCCTCGGTCTGTCGGTCAGTTTCGGTTCGCCCCTTGAAGGCTGGGGACTCTTGCGGTTGTGGCTATTTTTCGTGGTGTTTATGATCCCGCCGGTGGTTTCGGTGATAGGCGGCGTCTTTGCTTTGCGGAGGCGGCGGTGGCGATGGGCTTTTGCCGGGGCTATTTGCGCCTGCCCGGTCCTTTTAGGTTTCGTTTCCGCCTTTTTGTTGATCCTGTCGAAAGACCAGTTCCCCCCTCAAACCCGATAAAAGCATTCTCCCCATCTTCACAATACCTTGCCGCCATCTTCATCGATTCTTCACATGGCTCTGGTATTCTTGAACTATCAAACAAAGGAGGAAATCCATGAAAGGCTTCTCAAGAAAATGGTTGGTAGTTCTAGCGGTTCTCCTGGCCGGTGTTTTCGCAATAGGAATACCGGTTCTCGCCTCGGCGGCCAATAACCCCGCCGCGCCGGGGGTAACAAACGCCTACGGGCTCGGCTGTGTCGATTCCGGCGCCCTGGCCAGGGTCGCCACCGTGCTGGGGCTGACCCCCACCGACCTTGCCACCCAATTACAGTCAGGCAAGACGCTAGGGGCCATCGCCACCGAAAAGAACGTCGCCGCCTCGGTTGTCGTCGACGCGATCATCGCTCCCTTCCAGGCAAGGGTCAACCTGCAGGTCCAGAATGGTTACCTGACCCAGGCCCAGGCGCAGACCGCGCTTGATGCCGCTCGCCAGGCTGCCCAGAACCTGCTGACCCTGAACGTCACTTCAGCCGTCGGATACAACGGCTGGGCAGGGTTCTGCGGTGACTACCTGAACACCAGCGCCGGCCCCGGACCGTTCGGTCCCGGCATGATGGGCGGCTGGGGTTACACCGGCGACACCACGGTAACGCCCGGTGCCCCGGCAGCTCCCGGCTTCGGCTGGGGCATGATGGGCGGAGGCTTCGGCTGCCGCTAGTCTCATCAAATCTATCCCAGGGCGAACGGGCGATGGGCCACCATCGCCCGTTTTGCATCCAAAGCTAAATTAGTCATATAGTGGTAGGCGAGGTGACGCCATGTCCAAAGCCAAGATTCTTGTCGTCGACGATGAACCCAAGATTGTCAGCACCGTCCGGGCATACCTTGAACGCGACGGCTACGAGGTGGTTACCGCCGGCGATGGCAAAACGTCCGTGGAAGTTTTCAAACGGGATAAGCCCGACCTTATCATCCTCGACCTGATGCTGCCGGAGATTGACGGCCTCGAAGTCTGCCGGACCATCCGCCGCGCTTCCGACGTGCCCATCATCATGCTTACCGCCCGGCAGGAAGACGCGGACAAGCTCATCGGCCTGGAGATCGGTGCCGACGATTACGTCACCAAGCCCTTCAGCCCCCGGGAGCTCGTCGCCCGGGTAAAGGTCATCCTGCGCCGGGCGAAACCCAGCCCCTCCGCCGCGGCCTCAGCCCGGATCGAAGCTGGGGGCATTGTCGTCGATGAGGATAGATTCGAGGCTACCTGTCACGGCCAGCCCATCCCCCTCACCGCCACCGAGTTCAAGATCCTGACGGCGCTGGTCCGGAACGCCGGGCTGGTCCTTTCACGAAGCAAGCTGCTCGACCTGCTGGGTGAAAATTACGAGGGCTACGAGCGCACCATCGACGTTCACGTCAAGAACCTGCGCCGCAAACTCGGCGAAGCGAATATCGAGAGCCCATGCTCCATCACCACCGTTCACGGAGTAGGCTACAAATTTCAGGAGCCCGATCATGGCAATCAATAGATTTTTCAACCGGCTTTCGGTGAGATTGATCCTTGGCTTTCTACTTTCGTCGGTCCTCGGCATGGGACTGGTCGCTATACTGGCCTATAACGCCACCTCCGGCAGTTTCCACGACTTTGTTATCACCATGCAGGGTATGATGGGCAACGGTCCCGGCGGCCCCGGCGGCATGATGGGCAACGGCAATCTTTGGGGCCAGCAGATCACCGTGAATTTCCTTTCGGATTTTGGCCGGACACTGTGGATGGCCGGCCTGCTGGGTGTTCTCCTGGCCATTGTCCTCGGCGGCTTGTTTACCCGCAATATCGTCGCCCCGGTGGGCAAGGTAGCCGCGGCCGCCAAGAAAGTCGCCGGCGGCGACCTGTCGCAGAAAGTCCGGCTCAAGGGCTCGAGTGAGCTGGTCGAACTCGGCGAATCATTTAACTCCATGACCCATACCCTTCGCCGGGACCAGGAGTTGCGGCAGAACATGGTGGCCGACGTAGCCCATGAGCTGCGGACGCCCCTTTCGGTGCTGCGCGCCAACATCGAGGCGATGCAGGACGGCGTCCTGGAGACCAGCCCCGCCAACCTCGAATCCCTCCACCAGGAAACGGTAAACCTGGGGCGGCTGGTCGAAGACCTGCGGACCATCACCCTGGCTGAAAGCGGCCAGCTCAAGATCCACCGTCAGGAGACCGATGTTTCGGCGCTGGCTGCGAGGGTTGTTGAGGCGATGAGGACCCAGTTTGATTCGAAAAGCATCGAACTGGCTGTTGAGGCCCTGAGACCGGTTGAGGCTGACGTCGATTCCGACCGCATCGAGCAGGTGCTCAGGAACCTCCTGGCCAACGCGCTCCACTACTCATCCTCAGGCGGCAGGGTTGTGGTCAAAGTCGAGAGGAACGACAGCGGTGCCGTTATTTCGGTGGCCGACACGGGCATCGGCATATCGGCGGAAGACTTGCCGCATATTTTCGACCGTTTCTACCGCGTTGATCGCTCCCGCGCCCGCGCCACCGGCGGTTCCGGCCTTGGGTTGGCCATCGTCAAGCAGCTGGTGGAAGCGCACGGCGGCAGGGTAAGGGTCGAAAGCGCGCTTGGCAAAGGCAGCACGTTTTCCTTCTCCTTGCCCGTCTAAAAAGGCGCTTGCCCCGTTGCTATAAACGGTGGTTGTCTTTAAAATGGGTCGATGAGAAAATCTAAATTCTTTATCGCGCCCCTGGCCGGCGCAATAGCCGTATTCGTATTTCTGGCCTGGGCTTTCAGCCAGCATGGCACCCTCGGGCTGTTCCGCGTTAATGGGGAATTCCACCAGTATTTTATCGGAGCAGGCGTGCTCGGGCTGGTTATGCTGGTGCTCTCCGGTTTGTACTTGTGGAAAAGGTCGAGGCATAACCCCCGCTTTCCTACCCTGCTGACGGTCTTCGTCTCGATTCTTTCGCTCTTCTCCATGGTCGTGCCTTCCGCGGCGTTCGTTTACACGGGCGATGTCTTTGCCGCCGGCATCGGGGACACCCCGCCCCAACTGCTTATCGCCGACGGTTCGGGTTCCTCCGGCATCCCCAACCTGGCGGTATGTTTCAACACCAGGTCCCCCACCAAAAATACCCTCGAATGGGGCCTTGCCGGCGGTGCGCTGGCGCGATCGCAAGAATCCGCCGCTTCGACCAGCCACGTCTTCATGCTGCGGGACCTCGTTCCGGACAGCCGCTATGAGTACCGGGTTAACGGCGGCGCCCCGGCTTATTTCAACAGCCTGCCGGCCGGCGGTAAAATCCGTTTCGCCGTGGGCAGCGATGCCCATTTCGGGGCTGCCGACGCCTCGCGGCAGGCCAGCGACGCCATGCTCGCCCAGATCGCCGACCCGGCCAACGGCTACGGCATGTTCTTTGCCCTGGGGGACCTCGTCGAATACGGCTTTACCCGCGGCCAGTGGCAGGAGGCTTTCGATTCGATGGCCTCGGCGAGCGCCACTATCCCCACCCGCTACCTCCCCGGCAACCATGACACCCTGTTCGCTGGGTTTGGTAATTTCCAGGACTACTGTTACCCGCCGGGGATGGATCTGCAGTCCGGGTCACCGCTGTGGTACCGCGTTGACGCGGGCAATGTCCATTTCCTGTGTCTTGACATCGAGTGGAGCGCCGAGAGCATCACCGTCGCCCAGGAAGCCTGGCTGAGAGCCCAGCTTGAGAGCATCCCGGCCGGCGACTGGAAGATCGTGTTGTGCCACGGCTTCTTCTACGCCTCCGGTTCTGTCTCCGAAGGCTGGCCGTGGTACGACAACCAGGAAACGATATCGAGGCTCGGGCCGTTGTTTGAGGAGTTCAACGTCGACCTGGTGTTTTCCGGGCACGCCCACCAGCTTGAATTGCTGCGGCATGCCGGGGTGACCTACGCCGTCTGCGGCGCCTTCGGCGGGGCGCCGGATGAGCCGAGGAGCTACACCTCGCCGGCGAGCGTATGGTATGAAAACGGATCGTACGGCTTTGCCGACGTATCTATCGACGGCAACGCCTGCACCCTGACCATCAGGGATCCGAACGGGGCGCCGCTCAAGACGATCTCGGTCGTTAAGGGCTAGGACAGCCGGTCGAATTGTTCCAGGTCGGAGGGCTGATATTGCTCTTCCCTGACCCGGATGAGGCGCTCGGTTTTCAGAGACGCGGTCCAGGCGACGGCGCTGACCGCGCACGCCAACAACACCATCCACATATTCAACCTCCATCGCCCGGATGATATAAGAATAAACGAAAGCCCGGTCCTGGCATATCCGTAATGCTACTGTTTGTTGGGGAAATAGTTCCTTAAAATCCCCGATTACAGCCCTGAATTCTTTTGTCTTTGCGAGGGCCCGCGATTCATCAGGGCCCGTGGCAATCTTCATCGGATAGTACACCGATTTTTACCCAACCCGTCCCACCGCCGTCCGGGGTTCGTATTTGGAGGCGGCTTTGATCACCAGCGCCAGCGACATCAAATAGTCGTCGTGGGAGAGGGAGGGGTTGCAGTAGAAGTTCAGGCTTTGGTTTGTTTTGTAGTCAGCGGATGCGGTTTCAAGTTCCTTCCAACATTCCTCGCATTCGGGAGAGGCGTCGCGGGAGTAGAGTTGCAGGCGCCCGGTGCCCGCGGCAGCCAATAGTTCATAGCCAAGCTCGCTCTTGGAGTGGGTGGTAAAAACGACTGGAACGACTCGGTGGCCCAAAGATGTTTTCAGCGTGGCGCACAGGGGCGCGCCCAGGCCGGTGGCATCGGCGGCGATACGGCGTAATCCCCAGGCCCTGGCGATGTCGACGATCTTTGGCAGGAGAATGGTGAATGGGAGGCCGGTCCAGGAGTAGTGCCGGACGACGCGGATTAGTCCTGAGTTAGTGTAGGGGCGGGTCTCAGACCCGCCCTCAACGATCTCGCCAATAGTCAGCACTGTCGAGTCGCTGGCGGTGTTGCCTTCGCCGCCGAAATCCAGCCCCGCCACATAAACCGCTCGCGGCTGGGCGGTCCGCTCACGCGGAAAATCGCCGGTCATTTTCATGAGGTGATCGTCGGAGAAGAAGCCGCCGCTTTTGCCGACCTCGAGCAATTGATACTGAGTCCTGAAGGTGGGGTGGTTCTCGCCCAGGCGGGCGCGTTCGCCCTCGACATAAAGTCGGTAATCATCGTTATAGAGAGCGACCTCCTGCCAATCGAAGTGAAAATGTCTTTTGATGCCGTCGGCTTTCTCCAATTCCAGGTTGTGTGATTTGACCGTGTCGAGCAGATTGCCTTCGCGCCATGGAGTCCCGTAGAGCACTGTCGTGGCGTTACGGGTGGCGGCCATCGGGCGAAAATCGCGGTCGAACTTCTCTATCGATACGTCCTGGGCTTCATCGATTTCGAGAAGAAGGTGTGCGGTATTTCCCACCACGTTGGCGTTCTCGCTCCCGGACAGGAAGATCACCCGCGCCTGGCCGAGCCGGACGATGTGACCGGCCTCGATGACGTAATCGCCTCCGAAGCCGATGGAGTCCAAGCTGGCGCATAACCGCCGGAGGGAGATCATTGCCTGCGGCTCGAAGGTGGGGGCGCACTTCACGATATTGAGCGGCTGTTCGACGTTATGCACCAGCGCCCAGGTCTCGATCCAGGCCGAAAGCTCATTCTTGCCGCCCTGGCGGGCGATCTCGACGGAAAAGGTGAGGCCGCGATCGTTCACGATGGAATCGGTGACGGCGCGGTAGATTTCATGCTGGTAGGGGCGGAGGGAGGCGATGGTATCGGGTGCAAAAGACATAAAGACCAAATCCTAATATCTAATTTCTAAATCCTAGTGATGTCCGTTCGTGGTGAGCTAAGCCTGTCCTGAGCTTGACGAAGGAAATCCATGGACGGACGTCGCCGTCATTCCTTAATGATCTCCGCCACGCCGCCGGCAACCCCAGCCGCCCCGCCAAGGATGCTGATGATCTTTTTAGCCTTTTCAAAGACAGCGTTTTGTCCTGTGTATTTGCGGCGGACCATTATGAGGGACAATTTGCCGATTACTTCCGAGAATAGCTTGATGTTTTCGGGATCGAGTTCTTCCAATAGCTCGATCTTGGAACGCAAAAGAACGATCTCGGCGTCAAGACCTTCGAGCTGTGCCGCCTCTTCCATCACCTCCTGCCGGGGAGTGGCGGCATACTTGGAGTAGAACCCGTGGATGCGGGCTTTCTGGTTTCCCGGCTGGCTGCCTTCGTGTCGCCCGGCCGCGGGAGTTTCGGGTTTCTCGTTTCGAATTTCGGCATTTCGGATTTCGGGCTGGGCCGTATTCTGTTGTGGGGAGGCTTTAGTAGTACCTGTGTTCTGATTCATACCGAGAATTATAGCACAGGAGTACTCCTAAGCTGTCAAGCGTCTCGTGTCGTTTTTGGTACCATTTTCAAAAAATATATTTACCACATAGCTTAACATAAAGAAACCGCCGCGAACCGAGGGTATGCGCCTTTTTCTCGTATCCCGTTCGTCCTGAGCTTGTCGAAGGATGAACGGGATATTGCTGTTCGTTTGAGATGGTCCCGGCAAAATCTGGGCTTGGGACCTTTGGGCGGGCATCGTTAGTGATCAATTACGGATGGGGCACTCGCCGGAACGGCGGGTCGTTATTCCCTGGGATTGAATATATCCATGTAGGCTTTGTACTCGTACAAGCGCCCGTATTTCTCTGAACCCGCTTTGGGTTGCAGGATGCCCATTTCGATAAAGCGCTCGATGAGACGGGACGCCCCCCTCCGTGTAAAAAAACCTGCCCATTCTTGAACCTTGGTCACATTGACGATCGGCTGGGCGTAAAGGTTCACCAGTACCTTCTTCGAACTCTCGATAGCCCGCTTGTCCCCGGCCAGGATCAGCCCCATATCGTGGTTGCTAAGCGCGGAGATCCTGGTGATGGTTTCTATGGATTCCCCGGCGATATCGATGACCCCATCCAGGAAGAAGCCGATCCATTCGTCAATCCGGCCGTTATGGTAGGCCTCGAGTTTATCGTAGTAAAGCGCGCGGTGCCTTTTGAAAAAGGATGAAAGGAATAACACCGGCCTGTCCAGGTAGCCTTTTTCCAGCAGGTAGAAGTTGATCAGCATTCTTCCGGTTCTGCCATTGCCGTCCTTGAACGGATGGATGGTCTCGAACTGGGAATGGATGATGCCTGCCTTTATCAAAACAGGGATAGCATCATCAGCATTGATGAAACCCTCGAGATCGCCGAGGGCGCGTTGCATATCGGCTACCGGCGGCGGTACAAAACGGGCTTCCTCGATATGTCTGCTGCCGAGCCAGACCTGTTCGGTTCTGAACTCGCCCGGAATGACGTACCCGGAAACCCGCGCCTGGTGAACAAGCTCGCGGTGCAGTTCGCTAATGAACCGGAGCGCAAGCGGGAACTTGTCTTCGGCAACGCGCTTGATGCCGTAATGCAGCGCTTTAATATAGTGCTGGATGTCGTCGACATCAGGCGGGATTTTGGAACTCATCTGGACCTCAGCCTCGATGGCGTCTTCCATGGTGGCCTGCGTTCCCTCGATCTGCGATGATGAGGCGGCGTCCTTGCGCAGGTACATCAATAGGAAGTAATCCATATCCGGCAGGGATTTGGTGGCATAATCCAGCTTGCCAATGAGGCGGCTAGCCTCTTCGTTCTTTCGCGCCACCAGGGGGCCAAGATCAAAACCGCTCAGAGGGGGGAAGGGGTGGGGGATAAAAACCTTGAAGCCCTTTGGCTGCGATTTCAATTCGCCAATAATGTTACTCATATTTGGTATACATCCGACAGTCACTTAGATACTAAGTGTAATAGATAGTATCTATTAAGTCAAGGAATGTGTACCAAAATCCCAGGGAGAGTCAATCGGCTCGTGATATGTGGAGTCTATTTATTGTGATAAGTAGGCAGCGAGAATTGCCCATTGGAATCTTAAATCGTCTGGAACCCAATGTCTTTCAAATATTGGTATGTCGGATCATAAAAATCAGGCTGGCGTGTGGGGTCTGCGATTTCTCCTTTGGGCACGACCACGACCATACCCTGACGAGCGCGGGTTAATAGGACTCGATATGCGTTTTTGAGGTAATTCATACGTTTTGACATCTTTATGTGATACCAACGAGAACCAATAAATGATCGGTGTTCCCAACAAGTCTTTGAATACCTAAAATCAGCATCCCAAGTTACGCAGACCCAATCAAGTTCCAACCCTTGAACGTGAAATTCAGTTGCAACATCTTCGAGGTAATACGATGAACGAACGTCCTCTTTCCCTTCAAGAAACCAATGAACTGGATCCATCGGCGATTTGATATCTATTGCGTACGGTTTGAGTCTTTCAGCCTGGGAAGACACTACAATCCCGTAACGTTCCGATCCCCTGGCATGGGTACGTAGCCAATTCTTGGCGATCGAAAGGTCCCGAGTTATTACGATAGGGTAATTCTTAATGACTTTGGCCAATGCTTCCCGACTTTCATCCGGTTTAAGGTCCAACAATTTTTTAATCAAGAAAGAAACATTTTCTGCTCTGAATGAACGCATTGATACTGAAAGATGTAAATCATCATCGTACTGAACATTGTCACGGAATTTGATTTTGGACAACTCCCTTTCGGTGCAATATTCGCTATCTGTTAGTTTGGAGGAAATATAAATCTTCCAATCCGGAAATGATCTATCCAATGAGTCAACCCACTCACCGATCCCAGCTTCTCCAGTATTGATTTCTTGCCCACCGCCCACAAGGCAAATGACAACAGCCCAATCACTGTGACGATCAAGACAGGAAATCAGGAATTCAGGTTCGGATTTCTTAAAATTAGGGTGGCCCTTTTTTTGTTTCATAAATTTTTGAGTTTGATCTAAGTCCCAGGCTCGTTGGGCTTCATCGAATATTGCTACATGTTCAACCGGAGGCCCAGGTCTGAGTAGACAGTCGTCTCGGAAATTATGAACGTTCTGGATTCTCACTTTAACCGTTCGCATTACAGCGCCTTTGGTGATTTTCAGTCCACGTTCCTTCTCCTGCCTGACTTTATCTCTGGTTATAGCTTCTCGTAAAACCTGAACGAGTGGTCCATTTCCAGAAAGGAAAACGCTGTAAAGATCATTGGATTCGTCGGAATGTTTATTGGCAATGTTCAGGCCAACCAATGTTTTGCCTGCTCCCGGCACACCAGTAACAAAGCATATCGACTTTTGATGTTTTTCCTTGGATATTTGAATTATTTTTGTTATTTTATCGGAGGTTGTTGAAAGGTTAATTGCATTCGCATCACTTCGAGAAATATCTTCCACTGAATGCCCGTTATACAGAGCTAAAGCAGCCTCGATAATTGTCGGTGTGGGACAGTATCTTCCTTCTTTCCAAACTTTAGGATCGATCAATTTCCCCGTGCTCAGATCAAGTATCTGTTTCATGATCCCTTCGAGTGACTTTAGATCGCTGTTAATCGGGGAAAAAATTTTGTCATACGCTGGGGGTATTGGACTACACGGAGACGAAACTTTGGCTTTAGTTGCTATCAGGATTGGAACAATAAATTGATCGTGGCTCGGCTCGTGGAAGTTTTTTAAATCAAGAGCGTAATCATAAACCTGATCTATGTCTTTTGATTTGAATTCTATCTCACCAACTTTGAATTCCAGAACAAAAATTACATGTTTAATTAGAATTACGACATCTATCCGCTTTCCCATACGGGGAATGGAATATTCAAACAATATTTCTCCATCAATATGCCCTAGTATCGTTTGCAATATGCAAACTTCTTCAAGCCAAGAATCACGTTGTTGCAAACCAACATCGTATTGACTATTTTTAGTTAATATTCCCAAAATCGTTTCAGGAGATGACATCCGAAAGTTCGAAATGGAGTCGGAATAATATTCTCTCTTCATAATTCCTTTGTACCATTCAATCGATAAGTTCCAGTGGTACTGTTCATCTTGTATCTGGCGACCACTACCAATAATAGTATACCAGGATCAATCAATGATCATTGGGTATTTGCAATTAAAGCATCCGCTATCGGTCTGTGGGCGGTGGATGGCGTGGAATCTGGACGTCTGCGCTTAACTCGATGAATGATTGCCGTAAATATATTTCGTAATTCCCACCAAAAACGACACCAAACGCTTGACATCCCTGTGAACAGCCGTGCTATAATACCGGCATGACTGAAAATAGAACAAATGTACAAACAAATGGTTTAGAAGGTATTCCCAGCCCGCAACCCGAAACGCCAGAAACCGCTCTTCCTTATCACTCCCTCTCCGTTTACGGAGAGGGTCGGGGTGAGGTCGCGAAACGTGGCCGTGGCGCGCCGAAAGGCAACCTGAACGCCCGCCACCATGGCCTCCGTTCGCCCCGCATCATCGAAGCCCAGCGCAGGATATTAAAGGAAGAGACGGATTACGGCCGCCTTGACCGGGAGATACTGCTGGCTGTTTTTCAGACCGTGATGGTCAACTCCACCGGCGCCACCACCCACGTTGCCCTCCGCCTCCAGGCGCGCTTGGCACGGCTGGTGCGGATCAAGTACGGCATCCATCTGGATGATCTGGAAGCTCTGGAGAACGCCACCAGGCGGGTCGCCGTAGACCTGCCGCTGACCAAAGAACTTGCCGCCAGGCTCGCCGCGGTTTCCAAGTCACCTCCGGGCGTACTGATAACTGACAACTGTAAACTGTCGACTGTAAACTGTTAACTGTGAACTAGGTATTGTTTGATTTGAATGAATTGATCGAATTGTCCGCGCCAAACAACTCAATCGTGAGTTTCGCCAATTTCAATCGTGTTGTTTCGGTAACTATTGAAAATCGTGTACGGACAAAAAAGCGAGCGGCTCTTTGGAGCCGCTCGCTTTCGAAATCCTCGTGAGAGGGTTAGATGAACAGGGGGACGAGGACCAGGGTGATGGTGGACAGGAGCTTGATCAGGACGTGCAGGGAAGGTCCGGCGGTGTCCTTCAGGGGATCGCCGACGGTATCGCCGACAACAGCGGCGGCGTGGGCGAAGGTGCGCTTGCCCTGGACGACCCCCTTGTCATCCTTGAGCTGCCCGTCTTCGATGTATTTCTTGGCGTTGTCCCAGGCGCCGCCGGCGTTGTTCATGAAGGCGGCCATCATGATGCCGCCGATGGTGCCGACCATCAGCATAGCGCCGATGGCCTGGGCGGCGTCATAGGTGGGGATCAGTCTGAAGCCGACACCCAGGGCCAGGGGGGCGAGGACGGGGAGTAGGCCGGGCTTGATCATTTCGCGGAGGCCGGCGCGGGCGGTGATATCGACGGCGCGGGCGTAATCCGGCTTGGCTTCCCAGGTCATGATCTTGGGATTCTCGCGGAACTGGCGGCGGACTTCCTCGATGATCTTCTGCGCGGTGGATCCTACCGCTTGGATAGCCCAGGCGCTGAAGAGGAAGACCAGCATGACGGCGAGCATGGCGCCGATGAAGACCTCGGGGCGGGCGATGTTGATGGCGGTGAAGGGTTCGCCGCGCAGGAAGGCGACCTGGTCCATGTAAGCCTGGAACAGGAGGAAGGCGGCGAGGCCGGCGGAGACCAGGGCGTAACCCTTGGTCAGGGCTTTGGTGGTGTTGCCGACGGCGTCAAGGCGGTCGGTGATCTTGCGGACCTGGGGTCCGGCGCCGGCCATCTCGTTGATGCCGTTGGCGTTATCGGTGATGGGGCCGAAGGTGTCCATGGCCAGGACGTAGGGGCAGGTCATCAGCATGCCCATGGTGGCCACGGCGGTGCCGAAGGCGCCTGCGCCCTCAACTCCGGAGGCCTTGCCGAAGGCGTAGGCGACCAGGAGCGAGACGGCGATGACGATGGTGGTGGGGAAGGCGGTCTCGAAGCCGATGCCGATGCCGCCGACGATGTTGGTGGCGGAACCGGTGCGGGAGGCCTGGGCCAGGTCTTTAACCGGCTTGTACTTGGTATCGGTGTAGTACTGGGTGATGTAGAGGATGGCGACCGAGGCGGCGATGCCGACGAGGCCGGCGGCAGCCAGCCAGGCGTTACCCAGCATGACCGACACGGTGACGATCATGCCGACGGCGGACAGGATGATGGACATCCAGTAGCCGCGGTTGAGGGCGGCCATGGGGTCTTCTTCTTCCTTGGCTTTGACGATGAGCAGGCCGATCATGCTGGCGACCAGGCCGAAGGCGCGGACGACCAGCGGGAAGACGATCCAGACGACGTCGTGGGTCACGGCGTAGACGGTGGCGCCCAGGATCATGGCGCCGATGTTTTCGGCGGCGGTGGACTCAAAGAGGTCGGCGCCGCGGCCGGCGCAGTCACCGACGTTGTCGCCGACGAGGTCGGCGATGACGGCGGCGTTGCGGGCGTCATCTTCGGGAATGCCGGCTTCAACCTTGCCGACGAGGTCGGCGCCCATGTCAGCGGCTTTGGTGTAGATACCGCCGCCGAGCTGGGCGAACAGGGCGACAAAAGAGGCGCCGAAGCCGAAGCCGACAATCAAATGGGGGGCGATTTCAGGGCGGTCATTGCCGCCGAAGGCGAAGAACATGGCGGTAACGCCGATGAGGGACAGGGTGGTGATCAGGAAGCCGGACACGGCGCCGCCGCGCATGGCGACGTCGATGGCTTCACGCCAGGAACGCTGGGCGGCCGCGGCGCAGCGGACGTTGGATTTGACGGCGATGTACATGCCGGCAAATCCGGAAACGCCGGAGCACAGGGCGCCGACCAGGAAGGCGAGGCCGGTGCGCCACATGATGCCGGCCTGGCCGACATCACCGGGGGTGGTGTCGCCGGAGAGCAGGCCGACGACGATGCCGACGAAGATGGCGACGAAGACCGACAGGATACCGATGGTGCGGTACTGGCGGTTGAGGAACGCCCACGCGCCCTCGAAAATCATGTCCCCAACTTCTCTCATCTTGGGGGTTCCGGTGTCCTTGGCCAGGACATAGCGGGCCAGGTAGACAATGAACAGCACGGTTACCAGGGCGATGACGGGTACGATCCAGAAGATACCAGGCATTACTCCTCCTTCTTATTTCCTCTTGCTAACAAAACCGCGATAATATATCACTTTTGTCAAGTGCGGGCAAACGGGGATTGAACCCACGTTCAACGAATTTGCGGGGAGGCCGGAGGAGGTCAGCGGGAGCGGCGGCGGCCGCGCTTGAACAGCCAGCCGAACTGTCGCAGCCAGAAGGGCAGGGGTCTCACCGCGGTGCGGTCGAGGATGGCTTTTTCGGCGTCGCCGGGGCGGTGAGCGGAGCCTTTGGCGATAACCGGCAGGCCGAAGCCTTTGATGCCCCACATGACCTGGACGCCGAGCTTGGCGGGGGGAGTTTCATCTTCTTCGATAAGGTAATACAGCTCTACCCGGGACTTATCCGGCAGGAAGGTGTGGAAGGCGCCCTTGTCCAGCTGGGGGCCGAACCGGCGGAGGACGGCCAGGGGCGGGGTGTCCGCCAGGCCGATGTGGTTTATCAAAGAACCCGGGTCAACCTTGAGCTTCTGCGGCGAACGTTTCAGCCGGTAAACGGCGTTTTTAAGGTAACAGAAATCGTAAAGGGTGTCGCCGTCGAGGGTGACCAGGCGAAGCTCCGGCCGGGGCGTGGACAGGCCGGTTACCGCGACCGAAAGGTAGGACGCGGAAAGGCCCCCCGGCATCTCGAGCGCTTTCTCGACCTGCGACCAAACGGCTTGCGGCACGATCACCCCGCAGAGGGTGCCGTCGACGTTCAGGGCCCAGTAGAGCACCCGTTTCGCCGGAGAGGGCGAAAGCGGCCCGCCCCAGAGCAGAAGATAGGTATCGGTCGCGCTTTTCATCACGCTATTTTAGTGGCCTTAAGTCGCCTGCGTCAACGTGATTTCACGATTGGAGTTTGACGCCGTACGCTTCTTCATTCAGAATGTCGGCATGGGTTATTTGAGGGTCATCGCCGGGGAATGCAAGGGCCGGCCGATAAAAGTCCCGGACCGCAAAGCCACACGTCCGGCTACGGAACTGGTGCGCGGCGCCATTTTCTCGATACTGGCCTCGCTCACCGAAAACTGGGACGAGGTCCTCGATTTGTTTTCCGGGTCAGGGTCGCTGGGCATCGAGGCGCTTTCCAGGGGGGCCGGGCATGCCGACTTCGTCGAACAGGAACGGGTCTGCTGCGACATCATCAGGGACAACCTGGAAAAATGCGGCCTGTCCGGCCGGGCCCGGGTGAACTGCTTGCCCGTCGAACGGTCGCTTTCGATGTTGGACAAAGAGTACGACATCATCCTCATGGACCCGCCGTACCGCCGGGAGGATATCGGGGAATTTCTGGGCAAACTAGCTTCGACAGCCCTCGTCGGACCGGAAACATGGCTGGTCATCACCCATTCGCCGCGGGTGCCCCTCGACGAAAGCTACGGCCAATTGAAAATGATAAAGGAACGGCGCCACGGCGACAGCATCATAACCATCTATCGCAAGGAGATTTCAGTATGAAGGTAGCTTTATACCCCGGCTCGTTCGATCCGTTCACCTACGGCCATATAGATATCATCCGGCGAACGTCGAAACTGTTCGATAAGGTCATCGTCGGCGTCTACGACACGCCCGAGAAGAAGCTGATGTTCACCACCGGCGAAAGGGTGGAACTGGGCCGGGAGGCGGTCAGGGATTTGCCCGATGTCGAGGTCAAGGCTTTTTCCGGGCTCATGGTGGAGTTTGCCCGTAAAGAGGGTGTCACCACCGTCGTCAGGGGCCTCAGGGTCAACAACGATTTCGAGTTCGAATTCGATATGGCGATGATCAACCGGAAGCTGGCGCCGGAGATCGAGCTGGTGTGCCTGCTGGCCAGCCCGGAATACCAGTTCCTGTCGTCGAGCATGCTGAAGGAAGTGGCGCGGCTGGGCGGGGACTTTTCCGACCTGGTTCCCCCGTTCGTCGCCAGGGCGGTTCTGGCCAAGGTTTAGCGGTGGATCAGGTTTACCGTATCAGGCATTATCAGGTATAATAAGGAAACCATTTTGAGAGGACAGACGTTACATGGCTTTTAAGATCACCGACGAATGCATCAGCTGCGGCGCCTGCGAGCCCGAATGCCCTAACGCCGCCATCACCGAGGGCGAAAACATCTATGTCATCGATCCCACCAAGTGCACCGAGTGCGTCGGTTCCTTTGCCACCAAGCAATGCGCTGAAATTTGCCCCGTAGACTGCTGCGTACCCGACGAGGCCCACGTGGAATCACGCGAAGCCCTGCTGGCGAAATGGCGCACCCTTCATCCCGGTAAAGAACCCAAGCTATAATCGGTTTTGGGGAAGATCCAGGGCGACCCGGTGCCGGGTCGCCCTTTTAATTGCCCGTTAACATAGTCCAGTTAATACGCCGCGCCGTGGTGTGTTATAATGGGCGGCTGCATGGGGCTGTAGCTCAGCTGGGAGAGCATTGCGTTCGCATCGCAAGGGTCAGGGGTTCGAATCCCCTCAGCTCCACCAAAACTATCAATAGGTAGAACTGTTTCACCATCACCGCCCGGAATGGGCAGCCTATATTCCACCTTCACGGTGTTGCCCTCAACAGTGACCCTTTTCACGAATGTCTTAATGAACGCCTTCCGCCTTACCACATCGGCATCTTCAAGCAAAGCCCTCAAATCCCTTGCATGAGTTTTGATTGCCTCAAGGTTGAGTTGATCCATCTTGTCGACGACCGCGTCTGCATCAAGCTGTACCTTCACTTTACTGAGTTCATCTTGCTTGTTCCGTAACTCCCTGATTCGGGGCGCTAGATCATGAAGCGTTAACAGCCCGGTTTCAAGAGCCTCGTACAATTTGAGCAGCCTGGTATTCACTTCCTCCAGTTCCGAATCGATGTTGGATAGCCGCTCGTATAAAGCGGTATGACCTGATCGCAGATCTTCATTCACCAGCTTTACGAGTTCTTCCAAGTTCTGTTCGTTCAGGATCGTGGATTTTAGGTTTTGAGTCACAAGCCTCTCAAGTTTTTCCTTGGGAAGGCTACGAGCGCAGCACGCTTCCTTGCCTTGCTTGTAGTTCCGCATACATTGATAGTAAGCATATTCCCCGGATTTGGCGCTGTGGCCAGTCATCGAGTGCCCGCAAGAACAGAATAGAAAGCTGGAGAGGAGGTACTGGCTTGTAACCGTCCGAGGGTGCGCGACGGCCGGGCTTTTATTCCCCACCTTCTTCTGCACAAGGTAGAAATCCTCATGCGGAATGACAGCAGGCCAAGCGTTTTTCAGCCGGACCGAGCCCCACACAAGAACTCCGGCATAGGCTTCGTTAGTGAGCACCTGGTAGACTGTAGACCGGCCCCAGTACTCACCTTTAAGAGTACGAAGACCGTCCGCATTAAGTTTACAGGCAATGGCCTTGCAACACTGGTCTTTCAACGCCATTTCAAATTGGAGCTTAACAACCTGGATCGGAACCGAATCATCCGGCATGGGTTCGAGTTTGTTCCTGAGCTTTTCGCCGTCCTTCACCTTGATGACCTTGTAACCATAAGGAGGCCGGGAGCCGTTGAAGAAGCCGCGCTTGGCATTTTCCATCTGGCCACGCTTGATGTCCTGCCCCATGTTCAGGCTGTAGAATTCGTCGATAGATTCGATGACACCCTCCAAGAGGTGTCCGGTCGGTGAATCATCCACCGGCTCGCTGATTGATATCACCGAGATGCCTTGCTTCTTCAGGAGCATCTTGAAGGTCACCGAATCGCTGCGGCTTCGGGCGAAGCGATTGAGCTTCCATACTAAAATCGCTTGAAACGGGGGCGGTTTAAGCCTTGATAGCGAGATCATTTCCATAAAGGCCGGGCGGTCGGTTGAGCGTCCGCTTTCGGCCTCATCAATGAATTCACGAACTACCACATGGCCGTTTTTCTCGGCATACTCTCTCAAAGCCCGAAGCTGCGCTGATAAGGAAAGCACGGTGTCCTGTGCTTCGGACGAAACCCGACAATAAAGTACCGCCTTCATATCTTTTGTCCTCCCTAACCTTTCGCCTATGTCCCGATCCGCTCACAAATTGAGCAAGTCCCCGGTAGCATGCCTATTGCTGAATATTCGCTGATTAATTCTCTGATTGGCGTTACCCATTCCCCAAGGCTCTTATACGTTGTTTCTACTTCTTTAAGTTCAACCGTTTTGGTGAGTTCTTCGTATGCTGCAAGAAGACCGGACCTGCACTTATCCTCGCCTTCGGCATCTACCTCAGCCAGTTGTTTGCCAAACAGGGTGACCAGGTGCCGCTCCCGATCGACAACCATCCCATTTTTCAACTCAGCATCCGTTTTCCCAGGTTCCCCTGAGAAACGTCGTCGAAGCGCGTACTTATAGAGTTCAGCGCAGGCGGTGTGACTGAAAACGAACGGCGGATGAATACCTTTAGTTTCCGAGACCACCGGTAAACCCGTCTTATTCCTGATGAGTTCAAGCGTCTTCAGTTGGAGGTCGATTCGAGCCAACAAATGGGCTTGATACTCTTTCTGCCACTTGGAAAGAAAGCGCGTAAGCTTGATTTGGCCCAGGTGCTGCTTGATCGGAGACGGCTTGTTGAGGGCGGCTTTTGGAAATCTCCCGGCGAGGAACTTTTCTTTCAGGCGCTCTTCATCGAGGAAGACCGACAGTGGCTCGCGCTCGTACCAGGAGACAACCGCCAGTTCAACCGCCGGGACCTCAACGGAACGGGCAGTTTCAGTGAGTTCAGCAAGTAGTTGTTCCTGATGCCTTTTAAGGGCATCTCGGATCAGGCTCACATTTGCCTCTCGCAAGTCCCGTTCCCGTCGCGCTTGGATGATACCGTCCCTGACCGTGCGAGGATCAGCCTTGGTATCATTTACGATTTTGGATTCAGTTTTCCCCTCTTCAATTAGTTTGAGCCACCTCGCCCTGTCTTCCGCGCTATATTTCTTCGGCATGGAAAAATATTCCCCTTTTCTACGATTGATGATTATATTGCAAACGTCATACATGTATTTTATTGCTGTTTAGTGCGGCTGTCAATATTTACGCATACTTAACATTCTGCGGTGACGGGGGACGAAAGGTATGGTACTCTCGTTACATGCGAAAGCGCAAGCTAATAGATCCGGAAGACCAGGTCGAGGAAGACTTGCTGTTGTCAGGTCTGCGGATACTTGCTTCGATTATCGCCGATGCCCACCGGAAACAGCAAAAAGCATTGAGGGAAGCAAATCTTAATCTGAATGCACCTGCCCTAAATGGCGAGCAAAGTAAAGAATATGAAAGCCTACCTTGAGTTAGAAGAGATCGACCGCCTGGCCGCGACCGCTGATAACCTCCGCGACATGCTTCTGGTGACGATGTTGTTCCACCTCGGTTGCCGTGTTTCTGAGGCATTGGGGATCGCGGTCGGCGACATTGATCTCGATGCTGGCACCGTCACCATCAAACATCTGAAATCCCGCGTCAAGCTCAAATGCCCCAAGTGCGGTACTTCTCTTGGTTTGACCTCGGTCTTCTGCCCTAAATGCGGCGATAAGGTCGAGGCCGCAGTGAAGGAACTCAAGGAACATCGGAAGCAGCGAATTCTCCCATTGGATGATGATCTGATCGCCCTCCTAAAGGAATTCATCTCGCGTGGAGGTCCGATTAACCGTAACGGCAAGCGACTCCTTTTTGGAATCAACAGGCATCGAGCCTGGCAGATCATTAAAACACTTGGAGAAAAAGCCGGGTTGCCGCGGATCATAAATAATGAATCTGGCAAGGTGCATTACGTGTCGCCCCATAAACTGAGGGATGCCTTCGCCATTCGCGCGATGAGACACAACGACTCCGGCGATGGCCTAAGAATGCTCCAGGAACACCTTGGTCATCAGAGCTTCAACACCACCGCCAAATACCGCAAAGTCGCCGGTGAAGAACACCGCCGCTGGTACGATGATTTGTGGAAGGGCGATGGGCATTCCATTAAAGCCTAAGAAGGGCGGCTTCCTCCGGCCGTTCGGTTGCGGTTGGTTCATTCGGGAATATTTGGCTGGTCGAGCGCCTTATGGCTCACCGGCGATCGATCCCGATGTCGGTGCGCCGCAATCGGAGCTCTTCCAGGAGTACAAACTCGCCCTCATCTCAGAGATTGCCATGGACCGGGCAACACGGCAGGCAGAGAAAATCGCCCGGAAAGAAGGCAAGCCCATCTCGCCAGACAAGATCGAAGCGCTTTTCGAGGAATACTACTTACACCTTCCTTATAAAACCATCGCCTGCCGCTACCATTCGTTTGTTGATATTCCCTGTCTTCTTATCTCACGTGATTGATTGGCAGGGTAAAGCCAATCGCTCTTGATGCTGGCGCACTTTATAGAAGCGGCCCGTAACCCCTGCCCTGCCGTTTATTCAACCCCCTTTAATTTCGATCAGGCATTGTCTGCTCGCAATAGGTAACGTCGATGAAAAACCAGAATATAAAGACAATCAGCGCGATGCCCGGCCACCCTGTCAGCCAGCTTCTGGTATCGGCGCTCTGATCGGTAAGGCAGAAACTGAGCGTAAAGTCGAAAATTGTTTACTTTTCGATGCTGACAAGGCTCGGCTGGGTCGAGCTCACCGGTCAAACCGAACCATCGGCTTTCCAAGACAACTTCCCGCCCGGGCAGCCGCGGCGGTTCTACCGCCTGACCAAGGCCGGGCGCGGCGCCGGCGACAGCGCCTGGGCTAACCCACAAAAGGCTTAGTCTCCAAAAACACCGGCCGGTAAGGCCGCGGCAATCCAAATACAAAGCCCTGTGGTGCTTAAAGAAACCGCATTAGTCATTCAGTAGGTCAAATCATCGGGCCGCACCTTGCTCACATGATCCCCCGCGGATTGCCCGGCGAGGGCAACATTCTGGTTTTCGATAACGGAGGCTGGGCGGGCTTGATGAAGTTCTGGCTTTCGTATCGCTGTTGTTGTGGCGAGTGTTTGGCCGTCGTGGCGATGGCGATGATTGAGTTGATCTTGTGCGGAAATTTCGCCGCCCAGGCCAGGGCTTGCATGCCGCCCATGCTACCGCCGGCCACACCGAGCAATTTTTCGATACCCAGATACTCGATGAGTCTGGCCTGGGCGGAGACCATGTCGCCGATGGTGATGATAGGGAAATCCAAGCCATAGGGTTCACCAGTAGCCGGGTTGGGGGATAATGGGCCTGTTGAGCCCTGGCAGCCGCCCAGGACGTTGGAGCAGACGACAAAAAGCTCGTCGGTATCGAAGGCTTTACCCGGCCCGACCATGCTGTCCCACCAACCGTCTTTCCCGGTGGCAGCGTTTATCCCGGCTACATGGGCGTCGCCGGTTAAGGCATGGCAGATTAACACTGCGTTGGATCGCTCAGCATTGAGGCGGCCATAGGTTTCATATGCCAGCATCACCGGTGCGATCACCTCACCCGACTCAAGCACGAGTCGGTCGATGGTGAAGTATTCAGTTCGGACGAGACCGAGTTCCGAGGTTGTCGAATCAGTCATTGGTATCTCGTTAAGCCGTTGCTTGCCGGAGGGCTTGGTCGATATCTTCGAGAATATCATCGATATGTTCGATGCCAATTGAAAGACGAATGTAGTCTGGGGAGACTCCGGTCGCGGCTTGTTCTTGGGATGTCAGTTGCGCGTGAGTGGTTGATGCCGGATGTATGACCAAGCTCTTGGAGTCTCCGATATTGGCCAGGTGGGAAAAGAGTTTCACTGAATTGATGAATTTCCGACCAGCCTCAAGCCCGCCCTTAATGCCGAAACCTACTAGCCCACCAAATTTATTCCCGAGATATTTGTGAGCGGTTGGGTAATTCGGATTATCGGGGAGGCCGGGGTAGTTTACCCAAGCCACTGCCGGGTGTCTCGCCAGGTGTTGGGCGACTTTGAGGGCGTTCTCGGAATGACGTTCCTGTCGTAGGGCCAGGGTTTCAAGTCCCTGCAACAATTGGAAGGCGTTGAAAGGTGAAAGTGAAGCGCCGAGATCGCGAAGTAGCTGAACACGGGCTTTGATGATGAAGGCCACGTTACCCATACCTGGGAAGTTGCCGAAAACGTCCCAGAACTTGAGACCGTGGTAAGTAGGATCGGGCTCGGTGAACTCTGGGAATTTACCATTGCCCCAGGTGAACTTACCGGCATCGACAATAACGCCGCCGATACTGGTGCCGTGGCCGCCGATATATTTGGTAGCCGAGGCAACAACGATATCGGCACCGAAGTCAATCGGGCGGACGATGCCGACCCCTACGGTATTATCGACGACGAATGGAACGCCCGCTTCATGGGCGATTTTGGCTATGGCCTGGAAATCCGGGACATCCAGTTTGGGGTTGCCAATGGTTTCCGCGTAAATGGCGCGGGTTTTAGTGGTGATTGCACTTTTCAAGGCGTCGAGGTTGCCGGATGGCACGAATTTGACCTCTCGCCCCAGCTTGGGGAAGGTGTAATGGAACAGTTCGTAGGTGCCGCCGTATAGATTGTTTAACGACACGATCTCATTGCCGGGGCGGGTGATGTTTAGGAGTGCTAGCGTCTCCGCCGCTTGGCCGGAAGCTACCGCCAATGCCCCGACGCCCCCTTCGATAGCGGCGATACGTCGTTCGAAGACGTCGGTGGTGGGGTTCATGATTCGCGTATAGATGTTGCCAAACTCTTTCAGTGCAAAGAGGTTTGCGGCGTGGTCGGAATCCTTGAAGACATACGATGTGGTCTGATAAATGGGTACAGCCCGGGCGCCGGTGGCTGGATCCGGCGTCTCCTGGCCGGCATGGACAACTATAGTTTCCAATTTGTGAGCGCTCAAATTAGTGTCTCCTTCTCGTCTAATTCTTTTTGGCTCCGACTAGATATAGTACATATCGGAATCAGGAGACACTTTGGCCTGTTGACGGCTCACAAGATCGGCCAAGGTGGTTTTCTCCAACACCGACGTCATAGCTCGCCCCATATCGCCCCAGATATCCCTAGTGGCACAGAATTGGGAACGGTTATCAGGGCTCTGGATGCAATCCACCGGCTCAATAGGACCTTCCAGCAGGCAAACGACTTCGTTTAACCGGATGTTGTCTGGCGATTTGGCTAGTTTAAGCCCGCCACGGGAACCGCGGACGGATTGAACGAGATGGGCATCAACAAGTGGACCTACCAAGTGCTCTAAGTATGGTAGAGAAATCTGCTGCCGCCGGGCGATGTCTTTTATAGGCACGACCTCGTCGCCGTAATGCTGTGCTAGGTCGAGCATGGCGCGGGTACCGTAACGGGCTCGAGTGCTAAGTTTCATTTTTATCTCCCAACTTTAATAGTTGATGATTTGAATCAACATACTTATATTACCAATAAACAAATCGGAGGTCAAGGTCGTTTAGAGTCGTCGATGTTAAATCCCATGATGCACTGGTTATTCAGGACCGAGCAAAGTGAATGCGCTGGGGCAAGATCACTGGTTAAGCTGCTCCCGCACGATCAATCCAACATTCTCTGCGAATGTTCACTAGGTAACCAGCCATGACGTTTACGAGAGGCAATTCGACATACTATTGCCAAACGAGATTCCCGGATGGTACACATGGAGTTACATCTGGATGTAATCATTATTGGAGAACGAAATGGGCCGTTACCCAACCGTCGCCTCCAAACTTGAGATACTAGAGTTCATCGCGAGCAAAGAAACCGCCACGCTCGGCGACCTTGTGAACCAGTTTGGATATACAGCGGGAGCTGCCGCTGTTAGGTTATGCCGCCTCGAACATCAGCGCCTTATCGAAAAAATGTGGGCAAGCAAAGAAGGTTACTGCCTTACTTCAAGGGCATACGAAAGGCTGGAGTCATTAAGGCGTTCACGAGGCAAGACCTATTCCCAACTGCTCAATGAAATCGATGATCTGCGCCGCCAACTGGCCGAAAAAGAATCAGAAAATCAAGGATTGAAGAACGAAAATATCAGGCTCAAAACCGAGCTTTCGCAAATCAAGAGCCAGTATTATTGACCTTCTTAGGCTATCATCCAAACAAAAAAGGCGGCGAGCTCCCGGATTCCCCGGATGCTTCGCCGCCTTTTTGTTGGACACATTAGATAGGTATCAACTTATAGACTTAGCCCGTTCAGCCTCCACAATCCCAATGTCTTTCCCCCCTTTTAGCTATCCAGTGATTGGGCAATTCCACCGGCTTCGCATAGTAGTAAGACACCCATTAGCCGCCGTTCGCTGGCCTAATGAATGCTCCCACTTATACAACCGCTAGAAGGGGTCAAAACGTTACCCACAGAAGGAAACTTGTTCACGCTTACGGAAGTGGCAAAGATACTTGCGTTCCGCGCCGTCCAAAGTTACGCCGTTCACCCGCTTGAAGGCAATCTGGATTAGCCGCTTAGGACAACTTAGCAGGAAAGTACGGGCGTCTATCCAGGCATCGAGGTCGAGCGCCGAGTCGTCGGGCAAAACGGACGACAAGCCGGTATCATTGTCGGCGTCCTCATCGCCGTCGAGACTTAGCAGGTTAGGGCTACGCTTCTTTTTGCGCCAGTAGTCGGCCACCTCGAAAGAAGCAATCCGGTACATGGCCGCTTCGGGCAAGGGCAAACCGCCCTTGCGGTTTTGAGCGTCGGCCAGTTCCATCATTATGCTGTGCCTTACGTCCGGCCTATCTTGCGTCGGTATTTTCCACATGAACCGCTTGGCAACTGCGTAGTATAGAAGCCAATCGCCGGTTAGCCGGTCATAGGACGTTGGCGGATTGTTTTGATCGTCAGGATAAGATAGGGTCGTTCTCAATACTTGACCCCCCTTTCAAAGAGGGGCAAGCGTTCAGGTCAAGGATTATCGCCTATTCAGTTGGTAAGGTGCTGGCGGTACAAAACCAGCACCTATCATGTAACAATCTTTGCGTTTGTTCAGCTACAAAATGAACCTATATTTACGACGCTTTCCCCGCCCACGATGAAATGATGGACATACCGCTTTAGCTTTGGAGTAAGCCCAGTTGAACAATAAGGAAGCTCTCTATTGCTCAGCAATCCACTCTTTCCGGCTGGTAGTTCGTCTCATTGGGAGGAGGCATTGCACAATCCGTCTTTGAACGTGGTGATTGTGTGATCGAGAGGCGGCAGATGGAATTACTTTACAGTTAGGCACTCATCCGCATCCGGGTAGAGAATGATGCCCGGAAGGTGGCCGAAAGTCTGGGTATCCGCCTGGAAGTTTTCGACCTACACGAATGAAACTTCAGGATGCGCTGATCCGTATCTACATGGCGCGACCGCGAACAACGCTCTCGGTCACCTTTCCAGTTCACTTCGATAATCACGTCATCTAACAACTGTTTGCTGGAAATGGACGGATTGTTGACGTTCCGGTGGCAGAGAATAATGGTAGTGCCGCCGTCCACTTCTGGGAAGGCAACGTTGTTTGGAAGTTCGATCGGCACGAGCATATCGTTGATCCCGGCGAGGAGCCGCGATGGATGGCTCGGCAACACGACTACCAGCGGGCGGTACCTGGAGGCGATCGTTGGGTTTTCGATATAACGTATGAGAAAGTCTGGGAATGGCAGTGCAGCGACCATTTCGATGAACTGGGTTTTAGATTTTCCGGATTGAAACGAAGACGCCCAGACGACCAAGGCCCCGATCCAGCCAAATGTAAAGTCACAGCCTGCTATGAGCAAAGCCGCGGCCATGCAGACTGCCGGCCATCTGCCTCGACTATCTCACCGAAAACCCCGATGGTAGGAAGATGGCAAGCAGTCCCTAGGCGAGGCACCCGCGCCGTTAGGTTTCATTCAGGGGCACGACATCACCTTTATAAAATACCGCCGCCTGTCCCGGCGCCGGCGCCATCTGAGATTCGTCGAAAGTAACTCTAACTTGGTTAGTAACGTAAGGTTCGATCCAAGCTGAAACCATGCGACTACCTGAACGGATTTTCGTCATTACCCCCATGCCACGGTCAAGATGCTCGATACCCGCTGGGCGAAGCCATCGTCAGGGCATACAGAGCCACGGGTAATGAACCCGAAGACGCCGAAGAGTTCGACTCGGTGCCGGGACACGGCATTTCGGCTCGGTTTGGCGATCGAAGCATCCTCCTGGGCAATCGCAAACTCATGATCGAAAACAACATCGCCGTCGAAAGCCTCGCCAAAGAGGCCGAAAGACTCGAAAACGAAGGCAAAACCGCGGTATTCGTCGCGGTCGATGGCAAACTGACCGGCATCATCGCCGTGGCCGATACGATGAAGGAGACATCGGCACAGGCCGTCGCAGAACTCAAGCGGATGGGACTCCAGGTGCTGATGATCACCGGCGATAACCGCCGCACCGCGGAAGCCATCGCCAGGCAGGCAGGCATCGACAGAGTCCTGGCCGAGGTGCTGCCGCAGGACAAGGCATTTGAAGTCAAGAAGCTGCAGTCGCAGGGCCTCAAGGTGGCCATGGTCGGCGACGGCATCAACGACGCACCCGCCCTGGCCCAGGCCGACGTCGGCATCGCCATAGGATCCGGTACCGATGTCGCCAAGGAGACGGGAAGCGTCATTTTGGTCAAGGATGACCCGCTCGACGTCGTCGCCGCGGTCCAGGTGGGGAGAGCGACGCTCGGGTTGATAAAGCAGAACCTGTTTTGGGCCTTCGGGTACAACACCCTTGCCATACCGCTGGGCATGGGCATCCTGTATCCTTTCACCCACCAGATGGTGTCGCCGGAACTGGCGGCGCTCCTAATGGCCACCAGCTCGCTGTCGGTGACGCTGAACACGCTGAGAATGCGGGGCTTTACGCCGGCGATACGACGAACCTCACCCTCGAATCGAGGTGCGGCATGAAGAACACCGCGACCGTCGCCGTGATCATCTACACCGGCCTGTCGCTGCTGGCAGTGGGAATGTTCCTCATCGCCACCATAAGCGGCGATTTCAGCGCCGTTGCCAGTATCGGCGGGGCGGTGTGGGTTCATCCTGGCGATGATCATCCTGATGCCGGCGGTCACCGGCGCGGTCAAGAAAAAATGAATTGTGTAGATTAAACTTGCCGAAGGCGGAATTATTGTGATGTCGATACTTGCAGTTCGCTTGAATTCACCCCGTGTCCTCTACTGCGATTGGCACAAAATGACGTTTTGTTGTTTGGTCAGGTCTAACCCTCAACAAGCGGCATTTGTGTGCTACGCACTTGGACTCTGGTGTTTGGTATTTCTGGTGCTTCACGTTGGGATGCATTTGGTTGCGGCAGATCCGCGGCCAAAAAGACGCCACCTTGAATCACAGCTTCTAAAAATTCAGCCAAGTCCGACGACATATTGACCGTATGCTCTAACACCCAGAGCAGTTCCAACAGTTCCTCAGTAAACTCTGCTGGCCATTCACAAGGACGTATCTTATCCAGTGGCGATGATGTTCTACCAGCAGGCTCGAACATACGATAACCAAGCCAAGACTTAACCGGACGCAAACCGGACACTTCAAATTCCCAGACCTTTTTTGAAACCGGTGTGAAGGAGCCTTCCCCAACATGGAGTGTTTCGCCGACTTCATCCCAATGGAAATCACGAGGATAACCTTCGGCGATCACAGGTACCGGGTGCACCGCACGTGCCCGTCCTGCTGGTATGGTGCTAGATCGCTGACCGGTAGGCACGAAACGCTCTCCGTACGTCTGTAGCCAAATTAACCGACCTCCGAGTTCTACACCCCGGCGGAATAGATTGGCGTCCGCAGTTATCGGTATCCTTGGTGATGAAGTTGCAAGTTCTTCAGCAAAGCTGCCCGTGTAACTCGGCCCTGCCAAAGTGGCATGACAATAAGCAAAGAGTTCTTCAGGGGATACAGGTGCTCCGTACACCTGCGCGAGATGCGCAAGTAGTCCGTTAGTTACGTTAGCCTCTGTGCCTGCTGAATCGCGCCAAAGAGGGATAACATCTTTGCCTCCAAATGACCCACGGAAATGGTGCAGGTCAGGTACTTGGGCGGCAACTACCGTTGCAGGCCCGGTACCCAGTACCCCAGTCAGTAAGCTGACTAGGTATATTTGCTTTTCAGAATGGGAAACCCAAAGGGGCTGGCTAGGCGTCCGAAACAATCTGCCATCGGCGAGGAGCCATTTCCTCTCGAAAGACCGATGGGCATAGCGCACGATTGGAGGCATTGGGCTGCGCGTTGTAACTTCCAAGATGGGCTGAGGAGAGGCTGGGGGAGGATACATACCTGATGACGGTCTGGTTGTAGTACCCCTTCCAAATCTTCTATCGGCAAATAATTCTCCACGGGCGGACGGGGGACTAGATGCTAAGCTATGCCACCGCTCTTCGGCTACATCGCGCGTAACTGCAATAGGCCATGTCCGCCCCACTTTGACGCCCGGTTGTTGCCATGGGAAAAGGTCGATCAGTAATGGCCAGGTAGAAAAGGGGCTTCGCCCTGTTGGAATAAGTGGAGCTGTCCATTCATTGGAACACTCCTGCCAGTTAAGGTCGTTGAAAGAAGATATTGAATCAAGTTCGGCAAGCTTCTCGTCCCGGCTGCCCGTGATTTTCGCATAGTGCACAGCCGCAGGTGTCTCAGGATTGGGGATGCCGTACCGCACACCTATGGCGATGGCTACCGGCGTTTGGATGGCAAAGACGTTTTCAGTTCTGCGCGCTCCCAGGCTTCCACCTTCAAGATCGATAATCCAGAGTTCATCGAAAACTCGGCGCATAACCTCTCTCATTCCTATGAATCCGGGACCGTTTAGATAACTAGATGCGGTGATATACGACACAATACCATTGCCGGGGCATTCTGGAGATTCAAAGACTTTCCAAAGTGCCCAACGCCAAAAATAAACGTAGGTATTGTATAGGCTCGCGATATGACTGAACCTCGTTCGACCCACAGCCAGATTAATGAAATCTCCCAATAAACGTTCTCGTCTTGCCAATGGGTCATCTGTACCTTCGCTGGCATCGAAAGCCTGGCGTTCATAGGGAGGATTGCCTATACAAACGAGCACGCGTGTCTCTTTTTTTACTTTCGCTGCTCGCCGGTGTTCGTCTACAAGAGGGCGCAGGGCCAGTGGCAAACGTCCCGGGGGAGCCACATCGGGCGATTCCAGGGTATCTGTAAGGTACACGTGGACTCCGTCTGCGGGAAGCGTGGCACCGGCTTCCTGCAGCTTCTGCGTCACACGGAGATGGGCGACGGCGTATGGTCCGACCAACAACTCAAAAGCATGTACGTTTTTCGCCAGCTTGGTGGCCCGTGGGGGTACTGCTCCGACACCATACCGGTTTAGCACTCGTTCTAACGCTTCGGTGATAGCCGCTAGAGGGTAAGTTCCTGTACCAGCAGCAGGGTCAAGCAAGACGACATCATCATCGGCATATGTCATTGGCTTGCCAAAACGTTGGATCAACAACTGCTCGACCAGCCGCACTTGGCAGTGTACGACTTGCACCGGGGTATAATAGACACCGCGCTCCTCTCGCATTTTGGGATCGTAGGCCGCTAGAAAGTCCTCATAAAAATACAGCCATGGGTCAGGGTCACGCGCTATTAGCCTAGTTGGATCCACGGCTTCAATGACTCTTACCAGAATATCGACACCCGTACCTATTTCAAGTCTTGTTTGTGGGTCTGCTAACAAGGTGAGAACATGTCCAAGCAGCTTGTGTTTATGACTCAAAGTCTCCGCTGCCCTTGCCGGCCGTAGGTCACTCGCACCGTCGAAACGCGCAAGAAGCAGCGCGTATGTCAGTGTTTGGGCGTAAGCATCGGCGAAGGCTTCATCTGTGGCATCTGGGAACAGAGTAGTACGCCATTCATAAGCGAGTTGGGCCAAGGCTGATTCAGTATTTGTAACCGCTTGAAGAACGTCATCACGCAAAAGACGACAAAGTGGTGCAAGTTGTTCGGCCAAGGCACACGGTGACGCTGGAGTAATTGGCTCCCAGCTTAAGAATTCTCGTATGACGGTAAAAAATGCTGGAGTTGTTTCAAGGCGTAAGCCACGAGATCCCCGTTGGTCAATATCACCGATATCAACCATTTCCCCAATTCGTTGTCCGTTCCGATAGAGCGCCCAGGCATTTCCATCAGTGTAGATAAGGTTAGGTAGTTCTTTGAACTTGCCCCATTGCTGCGCGTTATGACCGGTAAAACGCGTGGGGTCAACACCGGTTCCAGGCTTTTTAAGTTCGATATGACCAGTCAGGGCTCCACCCACGGCAACGGCCATATCCGGTCGCCCGATGTCTACAGCAGTTGCCTCAGTAACGACGTTCAGCTCATGACCCAAAACAAACGCGAGGGACCTGATTAGATTCTCGACGGGATTCTTGAGCTGATCTTCAGGCTGACCACCTAGCGGTGAAGCGAACTTCTCGCGAACACCTGCCGCGAAGGTGATTAAGTGGGAGTTAACCATCTCAGACGCTGGCATGGTTCACCTTCAAGGTTCTCGAATGATCTATTGTCTTTTGGCCTAGAGTGATGCCGGAATTTTGCCCAGTATAGCACTGGAGAAATCGCCTGACCAATTGGGTTTCGACCATTCGACAATCCTGACTAATGTGAAGGGCTGCATTGTATCTAGCCTGAAAAACTTGAGTCACTCCCATATCCGGCTATGTGGGATTGCCCGAAGCACTTGGCCTATTATCTTCTACTAAATATAAGGTCCCATGCAGACCGACCTAAAAACTGCCAGGCACTTATCTGTTTCTTCAGTATCACTGTTTCTGGAATCGCCATATTTGGTGGGATGACTCGGAGCGTTACTGTCGAATTCCCGCGCAACGGAGAGTCGACTGTCACAACCCTGCTTTCGCCAGCGAGTATATCCTCCCTCTTTGTGATGGTTCTCGCCTCGCTCCCGTTATCAAAATTGAAGTTCAGCACGAACGTTCCTTTTTCGAGATCGGCGTTCCTGACAAGGTATTGGCTTTGGGTGACTTCCGTAAACCATGGGAATACGAATTTCCGGATCTGGGCTTCACGAATCATGGTCTGCTCATATTGATAGGGCTGCAGTTTGATGTCGCTTATTTGCTCTTCAGTCTCAATCAATGGTAGGGACAAGATGATCAATGTGAGTACTAGACTTATCGCTCCTGTCGGATTCAAGTTAACCATCCTCCTTGATGTTATTGCCACAAGTTATTTGGAACTATTGCCGCATTGGTTAATCATTGCACGATTATGATACACTATTGAAGGTCATATCGCCAGGCATAACCGGCAAATATTCCGGCAAATAATGGCAAAATAAGGAAAGCAGATGACAATCAAGCTTGAGACAGTTGAAGAAGTTATCAAATTGATGAAGCAAGGTTTCACCCAGGAACAGATAACCGAGAAAACAGGTGTATCTGAAAGAACACAGAGACATTGGAAGAAGGAGGGCTATCCTGGATTTCCGGCTTCACCCAGAATTCAACAAGCGCGTGATAAGGTTTCGGATGTCAAAAGAGTCAATGCTGCAGAATTGGTAAAAGCAGGTTTTGTCGCGGAGAGAGTCCACATTATCCTCGGTGCACAAGATTTAGCAATACAGCGAGGGAACCCACGGCTCTCTCTTTTTCTTAACCGATATGTTGAAATCGGGCAAAAATGGGACACTATTCCACCCAGTTGGAGAGCATTATTAGCGGGGTTCCCAATAATAGGTAAGGACATTGGCTCTAATTGCTTGATTGAGTTGGCATCCCTTGTTGAAGAATTGCATCCCTACATTTCCAAAGAACTTAGAAGGACTTACCATAAACGTGCTAAATCAATCCTGATGGGAGTCCTCGCGGAGCTTCAGGCATTTCTTCAAGATGCCGCTATGGCAGGTGGTCTACCTTTGGTCGTAAGCGGCGGTCCTCCACCAGACTGGAGAGATCTATTACCATGGAATACTTCTAATCCCAGGAGCTGGAAGATAGATGAATCATTGGTGCAAGGCTTCTGGGAATACATGGTTCCGTCTAAGGTAGTTGAAACGAAAATTGATATTAAAGGTACTTGGGCTGGTTTTCTGTTTGATATTGTAAGCCGGCTGCCTGATCCAGACCGACAAAAAGGTAAACTTCTGAAAAACTATGATCTGACTGTTCTCTCGTATATTTGGTGTTCTACTGCGCCGCAGGATTTTAAGCCACCACTCCCCGATGTTAAAAGAACAAACGTAAGTTCCGGCGAAAATACATTCGCGGGGATTTACAAGCGAATGGTCGAGTATTCAAGAACACATGAGGAATAGAGTGCGGGTTCAGCGCAGCTTACAGCGTTTGCGCCCTCGATACACGGAAACAGGTCGTTAGCGTTTATTAGTCGTCCCAGGCATCTTCCTTAGCGTGTAACTCAATCTGCCTTGACAAGTATGAGATTTGTTTCCTGGCGAATGCCTTAGCTTGCAGGGATGCCTGAGGGTTTGCCAACCAAGCTGCGAAATCAGCTTTACGTTTCTCATAAAGCGGCACAAATGAACCACAAACTACTTCAAAGGAAGCGACCGTACTGACTAGGCAGGCCTCTATCGCTTTATCATCTGTCACGTTGAGCAGTTTGTTGGCCATCATTAGAAAGAAGTCACTATACCCCATCTCTCTAAGTGCCCTCGCTACTGCATGCAGCTTGCCTTGTTCCCCCGATGCAATCCATTCTTCCAAGATGTCTTGGACGACATTTGGGTTCTTGTCTGAGTAAAGCTTCAGCAGAGTTGTTCCTGTATGCTGATAGGCAAAATCATTTCGTGATGACCATTCAAGAAGAGTACCCAGTACTCGGAGTTTGTGTGGGCTTGACACAACGTAGTCCGCCTCGGCCGACAAGTGGAATGGAACAGCCAAGTAACTATCTCCCTCTTTTCTCGTAAGTTGCCTTTTAATGCGTGCCTCCCAAAAAGCCAACCAAGCGTCCGGGTTTAGGAGGAAGAGGCGCATCAGCACATGTTCTATATCAAAATCCAACTCATGGCTATCGTGTTCTACATAGCTTAAAGCGATATCCAATAGGTCCTTCGCTGTAATCTGACTAATTGAGCCACCTGGTCGCAGTGACTCGGCAATCATATTTAATGCATATTTGTCTTTTCGTGTAGACACAAGGCGTACGATTTCAACTGCCGCCTTCGGATCACAATCGTCTACTTTTTTTAGGATGCTCCCAAACCAACCGACGACCAAACGATCTACCGTTGGGTCATTGAGGGATGTCAAGTATGTAAGGAGTTCAATTTCAGCGGCGGTAAACTGACCTGGCTGAATCCAAAGCATCGCCCTGCAAGCTTCGGCACGTAAGGCTATATTCCCACACTTGATCCATTCTTTCATGATCATCTTGGCATTTGCTTGGTCCACTGCTAGGAGTTCCCCTAAGAATGCACCTGCAAAGCGTTGTAGATTGGGATATTTCCCCGAAATCTCCTTGATTAAGGCGAGCAAAATATCGCGGCTTTCGATGGCTACAGATCTTGCCAGTATTCCAATATTCGTTTGTATAGCAGAAGATACCTGGTCACCACAAAGGCCAGCCTCCCGAATATGTCTGTCGTACCGAACTAACTCAGCGTCCAAATTCTCAACAGTAATAGCCCTTGCGCGGGCCTCCCAGTAAGCGCCATGCCTGGCTCCAGCCGTTTTCCAATCGTTGTCATCGCCTCTGATATGTCCCGGCCATTCAACAAGATGAGCATACTCATCCACCTCGTCACTGAAGAGTTCTCTTTGCAGTTTCTCAAGCCGCTCATCCTTAAGTCGCCCAGTAAATTCCAGGGCTTTCCACAACGCATATTTTTCGGCAGCGGAGTCGGCTTGCGAGCGACATTTAAGAGCAGAAATGATATTGAATAAATCGTCGGCGATTGAAGAGCGTAGTTCGTCCGGTATTCCCGAGGGAACGCGAGGCATTAAGTGATCAGAAAGCCCTTGGATTAGGCTTATCCTCTGGGCTGGTCCGCACCTTTCATAAGTAGCTACGACGCAATTTAAAGCGCCTTCCCGTATCTTTTGGATTGGGTCCGTCAGTTTTATGAACCCGTTCCGTACAGTGAACGACCTTGAGTCGGTAGGTGACGCGTTAGTGGATGTCCATGCTAGGGAAAGCAGCGTTAGTAGCGCCGAGATTATGACCTCAAGTTGCTTTTCACTCGTCGCGCCTGATAGCCAGCTTTCTATTTCCTGTTGTGCAATCTCTTGAATGCGAAGCGGCTTGCCAGGTTCAAAAGGTATTACTTGTTCGTTCAAAACACGAATGGCATCTTCCAAAGGAAAACTGTTGCTTCGCGAATGGTCTTGCTGGGCACCGATCAAGTATAACAGCGTCATTGTCTCACGAAGGCAGGCTTCACAATGCCATCCTGTGTCCGCGAGTATGCTACATGCCGAGCGCCAAACATCGACATGGGTGATTGTCATGGTTCCCCATAGAGGAGACTTGATAACCGCAGGATCCGGAACAGGAGCCTCCAACATCGCACGAAGAACCAAGAGCGCGTCCTCGGGACGGAAGAAGGCGAAGCCCTTCAGCCAGTCTAGTATGGCTTGCCTCGAAGCATTGTTTGCAGTCTTGACAAACTCCCGTGCGTCAGCCATAAAGCCATCAATGATATTTGTTGCGTCCGAAGAGCCGGACATTTCGGCTTCAGCTAGACTCCTGAATATCTTGCTGCCCTTCTGCGCAAAGAAAGGAGCCAACACCTTTTCCCTGAAATCAAACGAGTGATTAGCCGCAAAGAACGAGTCTAAAACCAGAGTCTCAGCCAGCAGTTCAGGAGTAACCCTAAGTCCTCGCCAGCCGCGCATAAGCAGTCCGCCGGCCACTAATTGGTCTATGAGAACGTCAAGTGCTTCAGCGGTAACGCAAACAATACCGGCAAGAAGTTCTCTAAAGTTACCATACTCGATACCTTTTGTGGCGCTGATAATAGCCAGAATCAGTCTGGCTTTGTCATCCGTAGACTTGGCTGGAAGCGAACTCTGCAGCGATCTCATGAAATGTGCCATTATGACTTGATCCCTGGTTAGCCCGGCCAAAGTGCCGGTTTCCCTAAGTAACGATGCCGCCACACAAGCAACCAACGGATTGCCTTCGGCGATCTTGATGATCGCTCCCCTCTGCCCTTCGTCCTTGATTCCCATCTGCGGTAGTTGAATCAACTGGTCAATGGCTGGATTTGGCAATGGGGTCAGTTCGATTTCGCTATACTCTATCGCCCGGCTATCGAATTCACCAACAATACGGCCTTTTACACATGGATGGGTGGCCATAACCACATGCAGCTTTTCTCCGAGTTCCGGAGAAAGAATCAACGCAAGAAGCTGCCGCAAGTCCTTCAGCTCCTGCGCGTCGTCAATGAAGAGGAGCAAGGGTCTCGACGGGTCGAGCTCATTTAGGTGCTTCTCTATTGAATCGACTTCCTGCCTGAGAAACTTGACATCTCCTTCAAACTGTATCGACTTTGCACCTTCGAGCATGAATTTTGTCTTCCCGACTCCAGGCGGAGCACTCAAAACCAGAACTCTTTTTTTGGATTCGGTGAACTCTTTGAAACGGCTGTTTTCAACGTCCCTTCCGAGGAAAACAGGCAGGTCGGGCGCCCGTAGGCGATCAATGCGTCGAGCGGCGTAATCTGCGAGCGTGATAAATGCAGGCAGCGTACTATCATCTAAGGAGAGATATTGTCTTCTCACATGTAAGTACTCGGGGTTCTCTAAACGTGCCTGTAGCCAGGATAGATCAAGTATTTCCGGCTTCACGCCGAAAGTTGCCGCAATATCTTCCTGGCATTTTGTTTTCGCGCCCGTGCTAATTTCTTGATTTGTGACGAACACGAATGCCAAGGGTTTGAAACCATTCTCAAAGACTTTTTTTAGTTCTGAATCGAGTTTCTTCCGCCAGCTTTTCTGAAGCGAGAACTGGAAGATTGTTCCCGTCTCGGTACTTTGGTATATGCTTGGGAAAGCCTGTGGCATCACGGCATCACGCCCCTGATCACCTGAACCTCCCAGCGGAATAATTCGCTTGTAGTCAGCGACAAGCAATGCGCAGCACAGATGCTCGAATTCCGTGCTGTCCGTATATTCACGAAGCTTTGTCCTTGTGATGTTGTATGCCATATCGGACTCCCTATCCTGTACGGTTAGTGCACCTTTCTAACTCCTCACCGTAAAGTCGAATCTTATCGCAGGCCATGGGGGACGAAGGCCTTGAGTGCGCTACGTCATTTCTGATTGGCTCCAATTCCCCCAAGCGTGAGTCTATGAAGGACGGAGCCCGGAAGAAGCCTGCAAAGACCTGCGTCCAATTGGTCGGTTCCAGAATGATTTTACGATAGTCTGAAAAGTCCAAGTAGTCCATCACATTAGTGGAGGAAACGGGATGCCAAGGCCATACTGCTTCTTGCTTTTGTCTGCGTGATTCCGCCCTCGACCGGATCTCGGAAGGGATTTTCGCCATCCACCAATCAGCTCCAGTCTTGGACAACTCACGCTCAATGAATTTCCTTAGGATATCTTCCAGCTTATGCAGGGCTTGCGCAGGATCAAACTTGGTCTCTTTAGGAGACGCAATTTGCTTCGGTAACGAAGCATTAAGTACCAGATCATGAGTGCGAAGCTCTTCGAGTACGGTGATCACATGGCGGATTCGAGTATCCAGCTTCTTGAATGCCTCTGCTCTCTTCACCCTGCGAAGTAATGGCGCATAGCGCCCAGGAAAAACAAGATTGGATGCGCTAATTGAAATGCCTGATACTAGGCGGCAAGTATCCTGAAACCAAGGAATATATTGCTGATAATAATTGGCCGTCACAGCTTTTATCGCATCCTCTCTTCTTCCCCTCTAGCCAAGTTCTGGTAGCCTTTTTGCCATAACTTTTAGCTTTGCGAGTCCCGAAGAGTTCCGCAGCAATTTGGCCAGCCGCTTCACCGATGAGGTCCCTCGCGACAGTCGCGCCAGGTGCGTTGAGTCCTCGTAGTTCTGCCTCGAACCCATTGAGCAGAGATACTCCTCTCCCTATTAGGTTGTCAATCTGATTGGAAATTATAATGTCCATGGTACTTTAGAGATTGTGCGGACTTTGGTGAAATCGGTCACCATTTCGGTCCAAATTAACCACCGTCACCCCCCGGGACGCGATCTATTGAGGACACCGGTGCCGAGTTAGGGTCAGTTTAGCCGAGTTTCATGTCATCTTTCAATCCGACAGAGCAAGGTGTCCGGGATTTACCGTCATCGGCAATGTGCTCATAGATAAAATTGAACAGTTTGAATAGATAGATAGATGGATGAATGGATAGGCCAATTGTCTGCTTTGGATGTAGTGAAAATTGAGAATACCGCCAGCAAGCTGGCGGTATGGTTCGCAAAGGTGGGTGGCTTGTTCATTTCCTCCCGATGCTCCCCAGCTTGTAGGGGGGTAATTCGCTCTCCCCGAACAACACAACCCCTACAGGTTACAATAGTTGAGCTAGATGACCTTGAATGAATATAAGTGAGTCAGTTTGTGATGGGCTTAACTCACACCTTCTGTTAATTTGTGACTTGGCCAGGAAAAATAATCCGTCCCTTGGCTTGGCAAATCTCGCGATCGGTTTTGCAGAAAGAATCAAAGTTTCCCGAGAGGCTCCAACACCTGTTTCACTTTATCTCTCAACTCTTTGGGCGTAAAGGGTTTTTGCAAGCACAACCGTCCAGTATGAGCCAGGAAAGCAGCGACCCCACCGACTGGGATAAGACCCGTCATAAATAACACTCGCCTCGTTAATTCCGGATGCTCGCCCTCAAGCCAATGATATAGTTCGATGCCCGAAATTTTCGGTATGTTCAGATCAAGGACAATAAGATCATATTCCGTTGCCGAGATCAATCGTTTCGCTGAAAGCCCATCAGCCGACACCGTGACATCGTAACCCTCCTTTATCAGGGAGTTTTTACAAACATCAGAAATATTAAATTCGTCTTCTACTACGAGGATCTTGGTCTTATTGATCGTTTCTGCCATTTTCAAACAACCTCGGAGAATTTGGCACCGGTATTTCGGGATATTGCTATTTCAACCGCCTCTTCGATGGTTTTTCGAGTAAAGGGCTTGGTGACATATGGGATTTCTCTTGATTCCAGGAAATTCTTCGTGATCAAATCCGAAGCATCGCCCGTAATGACGATCACATGATTCGCTCGATCTGGCCATTTTAGAGAAATCCTCTCTAACAGTTCTATTCCGCTCATCTCAGGCATCCGGATATCAAGCATGATGACATCGTACTCGTTATTTTCAAGTGCTTCGAGTACCTTGTTTGGCCGATCACATTCATCAACCAAGAAAACATCACTTTTAAGGATTGACTTAATCAATGTCCTGACATATGGCTCATCATCAACGACCAGTACCCTAATCGTCTTCTTCATTGTTAGAATAATATTTTGAGTCGTTGGCTCAAAGACGGGCTCGGAAATAAGCTGGCTTAAAGGAAGCTCGATATTGAATGTTGCGCCGTGACCGGGAATACTCTCGGCTGTTATCTGTCCTCCGTGCTCTTTAATGATGCCAAACGATAAGGATAACCCAAGCCCTGTACCTTCGCCTGTTTCTTTGGTCGTAAAGAAGGGTTGGAAAAGCTTGGCCATAACCTCTTGTGACATGCCTGGTCCATCATCGCGGAATGATATGCGGATGTGATTCGAGTGGTTTTCAGTTTTAATTACCAGTCGGCCGCGATCATGGGCTTTTTTCATGGCATATTCAGCATTCACGATGAGGTTTAAAAACACTTGCTGAAGCTGGCCAGGATCGACCACGACCCACGGCAAATCGGGTTCATATTCTTTGATGACCTCTATATTGGCTGTTCGAAGGACGTAACTTCGAAGTTCGAGCGTATTCTGTATAAGCTCTGTAATATCAACCGCGCTTTTTTGGGGCTTTGCCTGTCGAGCAAAGGTGAGCATCCGGCTCACGATATCTTTTACTCGCTGACTGCCCTCATTGATGATCGCAATGTTTTCCCGAATATTATCGGGGAGGTTTTTCTCTCCGAGAAGAAGCTCGGAGAATCCGATGACTCCTGTCAGAGGGTTGTTGATTTCATGTGCGATCCCGGCAGCCATTTCACCCACGGCTGCAAGGCGGCTCGACATCTCGGCTTTATCGCTCAACTGTTGTTTTTCGATTTCCTGCTGCTTACGATTTGTCGTATCCCTGACAACCGAAAGAATGAGTGTCTTCCCATCATAATTGAGTGAACGGGCATGGACTTCTATTGGAAAAACAGAACCATCCTTACGCTGATGTATCGACTCGTAAGTTTGTTCCCCATGTTCGATCACCTCGGCACGCCTTCGATCCCAGTCGCCGGCATCTTCGGGGGGGCGAAGGATTTTGATGTTCTTACCCAGAAGTTCGTCTCGGGAGTATCCACGCGTCTCCCAGGCTTTTTCATTAAGAAACAGGATCGTTCCTCCCGGTTCCGAAAGAAAAACTGAGTCAGATACGGTATCTAGCACGTGAGCCCGTAACCAAGTCTCCTCTTCGGCTTTTTTACGAGCAGTAGTGTCCTGGACCGTTGAGATCATCAAGTTTTGATCGAATAAAGGAATGTTTGCAGCAGAAATAAAGCGCCGTTCGCCGGAACTCGTGACAATTCCGAGGTCTTCCCAATGCATTCGCTGGGCATCGCCGGTTGCAATGTCGGCAAGTACTCGTTGTTTAATTTCAGTCCGATACGTAGGGTTGGGGTACACTTTGTCAAAGAAGGTTTCGACATCGGTTAGATCTAAACGACTCCAGCCGTAGATACTCTCGAACTTGTCATTCATAAACAAAGTCTTGCCATCACTGATGGTATTAATAGCCAAACCAATCGGCAGGTTGTCAACCAGCGTTTCGACATACTCTTTCTGTTTCCGGAGTTCTTCGCGTTTTCGGATCTTTTCCATGCCCAGAGACAGATCGAAGGCGAGTTCCTGCATTAATCGCCGGTCATCTCCCTGAAACCCATCTTTCGCCTTTGCACAGATATTGAGCACACCGATAACGGTGTCTTCGATCTTTAGTGGCAAAGATATCGATGACGCAAACAGATCGAAAGCGCAATGATGTTCGGGAGTTGAATCCTTAAGAGCGCATTTTCCGCCGATACATTTGTTGAAATCCAGATTCTCGCCTGACCAGGCCACAGGTTCGGCTTTACCATTTTCATCGATACGGCCTATCCATGCCATGAGATTTTGATTACTCGCTCCGATACGTTTACAGATCTTAGCGAGAAGCATTTTTTCATCGGTTTCGGTAACGATAATTTCATTGGCATCTCGTCCGAGTTCAAGCATTGAATTGAGATGATTTATCTGCAACTCGCTCCGCTTGCGTTCTGTGATGTCATAGATGAAATGCATGTAGTGGCTGTGGTCGGCAAGGATCCAATGTGCTTCCCACCAGCGGCCATTCCATTCAACTTCGCAGTGTTGTGGTTGGCCGGTCTCCCAAAGGCGCTGGGACATACACCAAGAACAGGGTGTTTGCTGACCCTCCCAGACGCGATAGCAGTGAGTCCCAGGCGCGGCTCCATTCTTTGAAGCAGCCTCATTCGCTGCGACAATTTCAAAAGTATTCGGCTTGATAAGCATGATCGGGTGGGGGAAAGCATCCAGTATAACCTGGTTAAGCCGGAGCTGATCGTTGAACTTACCGTCGGTCTCCCAATGTTTGCGCCTGATCACCGAATCCGCAATGGCCCTCTGTACTGCTCCCGGCAGCCTGGCTAGGTTATCCTTGGTGAAATAATCATCTCCGTTCGCCATTATCGACGGTGGCACCTTTTCCACACTTGAGCTCTCGAGGATAAATATCAGGGGAGTTGCAGGCGAGAGCCTATTACGGATCGCCACGATATCGCTTGCAGACATTCCGGGGAATGGATGGTCAACGATAATCACATCCCAATGGTTTTCAGATAAAGCTCGGTGGAATTGCTGGGGATTCTTGATCGATTCATGGAACGTTTTCAGGCCGACAGACCCCAGTGTCCTGATGGTCGATGTGGCATCCTCTTCACCGAGAAGAATTTGAATTGGTTTATCGATCATATCTGTCCTCACGAGACAAATGGTACTAAGTACTAGTATAATAGTCCTAGTACCTTAACCTAGTCTAATAATCTTGTCAATAGATCGAGGAATTGTTCGTTGGGACTCTGGATCGCGAATTATGTGTGCTCTTAGATAGCCAGATTACGCAGCCAACGTTTCGGCTTATTCTAAGGTCACACACAGAGGAGTACTGGTACGGTTCAATCTTTAGACGATCTTCAGCATGAACTTCTCTTGTGGTCAAACATCGCGCACAAACTCTGGGAAGCGAAGAATCAGTTGTTACCAAAAACTCATGAGAACGCGCAGGATATTCCGCCTGGGGTTTCGTTTTTCACACCAGAGATGTTGGCAGTTTACGATGGATTGGATGCCTTATATAAAGAAGCTGAGGACAAGAAACGGCAAACCCTCGATCATATTGCGCATCTTTAGATGGATCGATAGGAAACAACTAGCCTAAAATCCGCAAACGGGCCGATGGCCCCTTTGCTCTTAAGCAATGATCTACAATGCCAATCCGACCTGATGGGTTGTCGGACCTGAGTAACTTTTAATCCAAACATCAATCTCATTGCTCTTCACATAGTACTATTGCTTATTTAAAGTACTATGGTTATTCCCCGCATAGCCTGAATGGGTGATTGTTCCGAATACCTCTCAAGACCATAATAGAATCAATCAGTTCCATTCGATGTCAATCAGGACTATACAGAAGCAGGAGACTACTAGGATGCCGGTTGAGATCAACGGTCAAAAATATTATCGAACGGAAGAAGTCTGCGCCCAAACCGGAATCAGCCGAACGACTCTTTTCAGATGGCTTCGGCAGCCGGTTCTATCACGTGCGTACAAGGATAATCGGGGCTGGAGGCTTTTCACCGAGAACGATCTGAAAACTATCCATGCTCATGCATCCAGGATCGAAGTTCGAGAAATTATGATAGAGGACAGGTCAAAGTGAATTCAGTTGTTATTCCAACCGAGACCGTTGAATCCCTTTCTAAGCGGATGTCCTCCGAAAATGTCGTTGAAAATAGCGCCAAGCGAGGTTGTTCCGGGTGCCTTCTTTCTGGCGATCGATGCTCAAACCGAACGACAAAAATGGACGCCCAAGCGATTCTTGATGCCATGCCTGCTTATGCCCTTTTGATAGACAGCACCCACCACATCGTCGGCGCCAACAAGGCATTTTATCAAGCCATGAATCTTGACCTGCCTGACGTTATCGGGGCTTATTGTCCCAAGCTGGTTCACGGGCTCAACCATCCATTTCATGGCTGCCCCCTTGAAGAGGCGGTTGCGATGGGAGGACTTGAGTCAGTCGAACGCGAGCTCTTCGACCCAGCAAGAAGGCACTGGATAAAAACAGCGGTCTATCCGACTGGCCAATTTACCGAAGACGGACATCCAATCTTTCTACACACAGCGGAAGACATCACTGCCCAAAAACTCACCGCCAAACGCCTCACCAAGGAACAAAAGCTGCAACACGCGATTTCCGAAATCCTGCGGTTGTCTCTAAAGGACATCTCCTTGGACGACATTCTTAAGAAAGCTCTCAACATTATTCTAGCCGCCCCTCAGATCGGATTGGAAAAGAAAGGGTGTATCTTCCTGGTGGAGGACGACCGTGAAACGCTGGTGATGAAGGTTCAAGTCGGGTTAGAGGAACCTGTAAAACAGTCGTGCGCCAGGGTGGGTTTTGGCACTTGCTTATGTGGGCAGGCAGCCCTAACTCAATCGATTCAGTATTCGACTACGCTCGATGAGCGCCACAGTATTACCTACCCCGGAATTAGTGATCACGGTCACACCTGCCTGCCGCTTGTCTCTGGCGGCCGGACATTGGGTGTGATCAATACCTATCTTAAAAAAGGGCGACGAAGAGATTCTGAGGGGAAGAAGTTCCTGATTACCGCAGCTAATGTGTTATCAGGGGTGTTGGTCCGCAGGCAGGCGGAGATGGAGTTAAAAGCCAGCATCGGCAGGTTGCAGAGAACGTTCAAGCAAACAATCCTCACTATTTCGAAGATCAGCGAGGAGATCGATCAGTACACCGCCGGGCATCAAAAACGCGTCGCCCAAATGGCGCGGGCTATTGCCCAGGAGATGGGCTTAGATCCCGACCGGGTAGAGGGTATCGAGGTAGCCGGGTTAGTCCATGACATTGGTAAAGTGGCGGTGCCGGCGAGCATCCTCAGCAAGCCTGGGCGTCTGAATGAGTTTGAGATGGGTCTCGTTCGAACCCATTCGGAAACCGGTTATGACATTCTCAAGGAAGTCGATTTCCCCTGGCCAATCGCCCAAATCGTTCGGCAACATCACGAACGATTGAACAACTCTGGTTATCCTGACAAGATACCCGGTGAATCCATGCTCATGGAAGCCAAAATCCTGGCCGTCGCCGATGTTTTTGAAGCCATGTCATCTCATCGACCTTACAGGCCAGGCTTAGGTGTAAGCGCGGCATTAAATGAACTTCTGCAGAAGAAAGGAACCTTCTTCGACTCAGAGGTCGTTGATACGTGTCTCAAGCTTGTTGTTGAGAAAGGGTTTAAGTTCAATTAGATTTGCGTTGATTCCTCCCAACCGAGAATTCAGAAGGACAATAAAACGTGAATAAACAACCTGCCAAAACCGATTATTCTCCGGTAATCGACCTTCTCAACCAGGTCCTTACCCTTGAGTACTCCATCATTATTCACTTCCCCCGGATTTCGGGGGTGTTCAAGGACCGAGACATCAGGGATAAGGCGTTGTATTTATCCTCTGCTTCAGTGAAACATGCCGGGGTTGTCTCTGAAGCTATCGAATCCCTGGGTGGTAAAGCTGAATGGAACTTCGAACCCTTCCCTGACGATGGGAATTTGGTGAGGATGTTCGAGGAACAGGTCGATAAAGAAAAACTCGCGCATCGGTTGCATATGGAATGCGTCAAACTCTTGCCGGAGGGACTGAAACCAAAATTCAGGCAGATTGCCGCTGAGGAAGAATGGCATGAGAAGATTGCTAGCGAGGTCCTGCAATACCTAAGGGCTCGGTCTGAAACGATTTCGGGCTGAAGACGGCGCCCGCCTTTTTTAGGGCGTGGCTGATTTGTTTAGGAAAGAAGTTTCCCCCCCAAGCATAGCTTCAAATCTGATTCTGGGGATCAACCATCTCCGACCAAATCTTATACTCGGGATTTGTTTGGTATAGACCAGTTCGTAAGCTTTTCCTTTGCTAATTCCTAAACGCTCGGCTACTTCAGGCACTGAAAGCGTCAATTTCTCCGGTGTTGACTGGCTCGGAGTGTTTTGATCTTGGTTGGGGACAGAGTAGCAGGTCGTCTTTAATTCAATGGCAATTTCCCGCGCGATCATCCTCGCCAGAATCTTAAGCCCTTCACCAAGATGTTTGGCTGCCTCCGTAGCTTCATCCAAGCCACTGGGACGGTTGGGTTTAAAATGGTCCAAGGGGTATCCTCTCTATGTTAGTTCGCTGCGTAATAAGGCGGCGATTTCTTCGTCAGCCCACTTGTAGAACGACGCGACAATTGGGGCTAGCTGTAAAACCACCATCGCCACTTCCCAGCATTTATTCTCATCCGGGGTCCAATCATCCACTGAAGTCTGGAGGTCGAACGCGGTGAGTAATTCAGGGAGGGCGGAGGGCCGATAGAACATCGCAAACGGATTCTGCCAATATTCTCTGAGGTAATCGCTGTCTGGCTCGAGGGCCGTAAGCTTCTCTTTGTAAAACCATTGCCAAAGATCAAGAAATCGCTCTTCGTGACTAGTGAGCCATTCACGGAGGAGTTCGTAAGTGGCGGCGTTACTCGCTGAAAAAGGTATCTTATTCTCGGAGGGGCTTTTGTCCCTACGCAGAACGTCGAATAATAGGTCCCCGAGCTGGAACCACCGGTCTCCCCATTCGCTTACGAATTCACCACAACTCAGTTTGGCCTCATCATTATTATCCATATCAGATCGATTCCTCCGATTGCTGTTTCAAAGAGCGGTCGATCATTGACAGGAGCGCCAAAAAGCTGAAGTGCAACTCTCGGGACAGTTTTTGGTGAAACTCCGGAAACTCCGATTCCAGATCGGGAGCCGCTGCTTGAAAGACATTATCTTCAAACGCCAGGATAGTGTTTGCCAGCACTTCGTTTGATTGGTTAAGCCGCGTAAATTCAAAATCGAGGGTGGCACGGTCGAGTTCGAGCATTGTGAGGACAGAGTCTGCTAGTTCAACTTTAGGAATACACTCAAACACTAGCCACCTCCGTGGTGAGCCGCCCCTTTTCGATGTCATTCAACCGACTGGCAATCAGTTTAGTCATATCATCCAATTGCTTGGCGCACCGCTGGTAATCTGCATCGGTGCCGCCAATCGGATCCGGCACCTGGTCGCCGGAACCGACGAATTCGCCGATGGTGAACACCTTATAGGCCTCCTCTGGGGCAGAGCGTTTTATAGTATGAGACCTGCCGATATCTGTCGTAAGCACTAGGTCAGCCCATTCCAGCAACCGGTGATTTAAAGCTTGAGACTTGTGATTTCTCAGACTAAGCGGACGGCCAGAATTGCTCTTGTATCTAGCGATCGCCTTGACCGACCCGGGGCTGGCTGGGCAGCCGTCCTCGGCACCGGTACCGCACGACTGTACTTCGTCCTGCCGGCTGCCCATGTTGGCTTTGTACAGCGCCTCGGCCATTGGGCTGCGGCACATATTGGCGTAGCAGACAAAAAGGATTTTCTTCAAGGACTTCCCACCTCGCTGATAAGAATCGGACACAAGCTATTTCATACACAGAGTCGCTAATCCGTCAATTTTTGATTGAAATAACGACAGTCCCAAGAGCTATCCCTACTTGGCGCCTTGCCACTGGTAAGGCAGGGTTTCACCCCGGTTCAGTTTGGCGATTTCCGCTTCTAGACGAAGCCCATTGGCGCCGGGAAGCAAGCGGCCGTCAGGGTAAACCGTCCAGTCAGCTTCCTGCCAGGGGACGCACACGAACCTGTATTGCCACCCAATATTCACCCTGCCTTGCTGAGAGTTGCCGGAAATGTCGTACCAGTTGAGGCCATTCCAATAGGTGGAAACGTAGTTCATGGCGGATGGGGAGGTAGCCAGCGAAACAAGCCGGGCGTATATGAACTGCGTCCCCTTAAAAGAATAAAAAATCTGCCAGTCGGTGGCGATGTTTGAAGGCAGTGATTCTCCGCTCTTTCCTACAGCGTAAACTCGATAGTAATAGGTAGTAACTGGATGATCTAGGTCGGCGGCTACTAAGTTAAATGCCGGTTCGGTCAGGTCTGTGAAATTGGAGGTCAGATTTGTTACGGTCACGTCCTTGGTGAAATTGAGATCGGTGGATCGTTCCAACCGGAAACCCTGCTCATTTACCGAGTTATCAGACCAACGGATATTGATCTTGTTTTCGTCGATAATCTTCACCACCAGATTGGATGGCGCCGCCGGGATTGGTTCCGGTGGATCGGTCGTAGTAATCGGCGGCGTGACCTGAGCACTACAGGACGCCACCGCAAGAATGAGAACTATTGAAAGCACCGGGTAAAGCCACCGTTTAATACGAGCCATATTTCCTCCTCGTGTTTTATTAAATAGGAAGAGGTCATTTCCTCCTCCCTAAGACGCAGAGATCACTTCGCCTTACGGATGCGCCGTTTGAAGGGTGGGAAGCCAGCGCACCGGCGGAGTTCGTCGGTTTCTTGGGCGGAGGTCTTGAAGCCAACCCCGGCAACCCTTCTAACGTACACTCCGTGCTTTGTGTACCGGTCCACTTCATAGTGAAAGGAATACTCTTCGCCGTTTGGTGCAACACAACTGGTTAAAGCATCAATAGCTGTCCGCCTGCCGGTGTAACGGATCTCCGGGTTATGGTTCCAGCAGAACTCTTCTATCGAGGCGCCGAGGACAACACCAAACATATCTACCGGAGGCGGGTGTTGGCGGGATGAGCTGGATGGAATTAATGTCTTTCCTTCTAGTTGAGCCGTGCGGGTGATCCGGCCATCGATGACGGCGCTCATGTTTCTAAGTATCACCCTATCCTGTGGTGAGGTGTTGTGATGGAGGTATTCAATCATTTTAGCTAGATGCAAATTATGCTCAATGTCCATTTGAAAACTCCTTATCTCATATTCGATAACTCTTCTACTGTTGCTGACTAAAGGGGAGACGCGATTCGTAATCTGCTCTGATACACCTCCTTTGCCAGTTACTCAAACACACTTTGAATCTTTTGTTTCGGTCGCTTTATCGGCGGCAATCCTTCTATCCTACGCCACTCATCGACCTCATCGGAGTAAGTACGGTAGCCGTGACCGGCGGTCTTTCTGATGATGATGCCGTCTTTGTCGTATTTGATAACCTCGAAATGGTAGGGGAGATCATCCCCGGACAAGTCCCTTGCCGCGGTTAAGGCATCTATCCCATTCAGCATCCCGCTGTACTTTAAGCCATGCTTTCGTGCGAATTCAGATGGGTTATTGGCCAGGACACTGCCTTGCTCATCCTTAACCGGCGGATGAATACTTCGACTGCGAAGGGAATATCCAGATTTCCTGCGCGGGACCGAGGTGTCGCTGGTAAGGGATGTTTGGAGCACATCCAGAACTGCACGATAGAGTTCCTTTTCAGCGCCGGTCATCAAAGGCAGTAAGCCTTTCAGCTCCTCAGCCGGTGGTAGAACAGGGGTACATTTGGCAGTTCCGTTCACTACGGCTCTAGCTGTTAGGCGAACGAGCAAAGTTTCACCAGCCGAAAGTTTGGTGAAGCGTTTATTCAATTCTTGCAGGCGGACGTCTAGGTTCATCTGGTGCCACTTCTTTTCGAGGTTCTCGTGGTTCTCTAGTATGGGTAGTATGTTGTTGGCACATATCTTATGTGTACCACACATAATTTGTCAAGCTCTTTGCCCTAAGATATTTGCCGTGGAAAATAGAAACTTGATCGGTGCCAGGATACGGCAAGCCCGGCTGTCAGCCCGACCTCCCGTAACCCAAGAGGATTTAGTTGCCCGTTTACAGACTCAAGGGCTTAACATAGACCAGGCGATGATCTCCAGAATCGAAAGTGGTCAACGGCCGGTTTCTGATTTCGAAGTGGTTGCGTTTTCAAAAGCATTAAAGGTAAAGACCTCGTGGCTCCTTGAAGGAGACAACGGCGGGTAGGGACGGGGGTTACCGCTCGGATTTATTGAGTATTTGAACGTAGCCCAATGACGTTAGGATAATGCGAAGGTAGCAATAAACGTTCTACCTTTTGATACCTTCGCTCCACCAAACAAACGATACCCGGGATGTCGCCTGTTCTATCAAACTTCCGATTGAAGCCTGGTCGCATTCACCGTTGGAAGCATTCACAGTTCGCCGGGCTGCCGACCGGTGAAAATGGATCCTCAGCCAACGGCTCTTTCAAGAACCACTTGCTTATAACCAGCCTGTGATCGATATCGTCTTTAACGATGCCGGCGAGCTTGAGCGATCTCATGACATTGGTAATCATGACCCGGGAAGCTCCAACCAGGGCGCCAAGATCATCATGGGTTAACCTGAAATTCAGTTTCATTCCGTCCAGCGTTTCCTGTCCATGTTCGGTCGCCAGCCTGGCTAGCGTCCGGCTCAGGCTGATCCGGGTATCGTAAATAGCGACATCAGCCAGCTGCTCGGTTATCCGCCTGAGTTTGTCGCCCATCGTTTTAATCACCTTCAGGGATAACTGGCTGTTCGTCGCCAGCAATCCCTCGAAGTCGCTTTTGTAGCAGGCACACAACCGGGTATCCTCAGCAGCAACGGCGGCAAAACTCCTCAGGGAATCATCAAAAAGAACTTCCTCTCCGAACAACTGGTTGGCCGTCAGGTATCCGAGGACAATCTCCTTGCCAAACTCGGAAGTCTTGAACAACTTGATCCGGCCCTTGGCAACGATGAATACCGAGTTGGCCGGTTCGCCCTCGTTAAACAGGCATTCGTCCTTGAGGTATTCCGGACGCCGGAAGAGTTTCCGGATATCATCTTTTTCCGCTTCATTCAGAGAATTGAAAAGCCACATATCAGCCATACAATTCAGGTATGCCATGTTTACCTCCCATCAGTACCGACATTATCTTACAACAAGCCGACAAACGCTGAGTGTAAAGTATTTTACAGACATCTTCTCATCGCAATGGCAAAATTGAACAAATTTTTCAGGAGGGAATTGACATGGCGACCTGGGCTTTTATTTTCATCCTGGCGGCGGGTATCTGCGGTTTTACTCTGAAAACGGCTCACAACCCTCTTAAGGGCTTCATCACTGCTAAATTGTTTTGGGTTCACCTGCTGCTGGGTTTAACGGCAATGACCCTGGCAGTCATTTCTCTGTTTTAATCGGTAGAGTTGAAACCGATCCCGGCAAGTCGCACAGTTAGTTTCGAGGGGCGGCGCTTTAGAGTAGGTGACCTGGACTTGTGTCTGAGGAATTCGCCGGCAAATCAATCAGTTGCCGGCGTTCTCCTTTTCAGCCCAGGCTATGTTGGCCTTCAACCAGCCTTCGGGAGTCCCGGCATCGAATCTGGTGCCTCGAAATTTACAGGCATAAACCGGCTGACTAGCGGCAAGGCGCCGAATGGCATCGGTTAGCTGGATCTCCCCGCCTTTACCGGGTTTGGTCATCGAGATAGCCTTGAAGATCTCCGGCATCAGGATGTATCTGCCGATGATAGCTAAATTGGAGGGGGCTTCTTCAGGGCTTGGTTTTTCGACCAGGTTTCTAACCCGATAGACGCCCTCGTCAACGATCTCCGCGTCGATGATACCATAACGGTTCGTTTCTTCCGGCCGGCACTCCTCGACCAGGAGCAGGTTTCCCGGGTATTGTTGATAAACATCGAGCATCTGGCGGAGGACCGGGACGTCGGAATCAATAATGTCGTCGGGCAGGATGGCAGCGAACGGTTCATTACAGATCGCCTCACTGGCAGATGCGATAGCGTGGCCTAAACCCAACGGCTCGGATTGATAAACATGGCTGAATCTTGCCATGGAAGGAATGGAACGCAACTCGTGAAGTCCGGCGGCATCGCCTTTCTTTACCAGAAAACTTTCAAGTTTCGGCGAGGGGCGAAAGTAGTCAACGACGGTTTCCTTGCCTTGAGAAATCACGAAAACGACATCGCTGATACCTGAGGCAACTGCTTCATCAACGATATATTGGATGAGCGGCCTGGAGAGCAGGGGCAGCATCTCCTTGGGGACGCTCTTAGTGATGGGCAGAAACCTGGTGCCATAGCCCGCGGCAACGATGACCGCTTTGTTTACGGGTTCGTTCAACGATTCCTCCGCTGAGAGGTTTGATTCAGGCTCGTCCCGGCAGGATATAAACGCCAAAATCCTACGACGCGGCTTTGCCCGTGTCAACAATGACCCTCTCCGAAGGAGATCGTAGGGGCTGCCTGCCGCAGTCTAAGTCATCTTCTTGGCGGCCGCTCCCAGCTTCTTCTGGGTTGTGGCGACGGTCTTCTGCGCCTTAGCGACGGTTTTTCCCGCCTTTTTTTCGGCTTTGGCCATCGAACCCTGGATTTTTCCCATCGTCTCCTGGGCTTTGCCGACTACCTGTTCGCCCTTGCCCTCAAATTCCAGCGGTTTGCTTCCGATGACTTTACCTGCGGTTTCATGGACTTTACCTTTTGCCTGCATCATCTTGCCCTTGACTTCGTTCTTTTCCATCGCTCACTCCTCCCACTTTGGATACGCATTTCAGTTATACAACGAATCCGGGCGAGCACCAAATGAATGCCGTGCGGGTAAAAAACAAAAAACTGGCGGGGAGTGCCCGCCAGTTTGTGGGTTAATGTATTTGATTCCTATCTGGGGTTTCGTAAAATGCGGATGGCCTGGATGGCGGGGATCATGATGATGAAGACGAACATGACGACAATGAGAGCCTTGTTGTCGCTCACAGTTTCGACGATGCCGACTTTGATCAGTGCGGCGACTACCGCGAGATAAAGCGCGACCGACGTAACTGTCTCCACGCCGATAATCCAGCGGGGAATATAGTCAAAAGCTGTCGAAATGGCTACCAGGAACCCGATAAGAATGAAAATCAGCCCCACGAGAAGCGCCAAGCCCCCGTAGGTCTGGTCCGAAGTAACCACCAGAGCCCCGCCGACAGCCACGTATGCTATGGACTGTGTCACCCGGCTGAATATATTCTCTCTCATGGCGCCTCCTTATTGGGCTTTATAGTATCACGCGATTAGCCTCAAGTCTATAATTTTTAATCGAAGCAACATCCGTATGTTGGTGTTTGTCCGCGTGTTGAAATCAAGGGTACGTCAATGCTTTACCATTGAAGAATTTATCCGGCGGCTGATAGAATTGGCGGAAAAATTTCGATTGGGGAAAGCTATTGAGCGATTCACTCGAGAACCTGCAACAAGCTCTGACCTTATGGACCAATATCGCCCATAAACTCTGGGAAGCAAAATCGACATTACTGCCTAAAAATTCCGATCACGGGCACGGCGAGGATGGAGACTCGCCGATATTTTCGAAGGAAATTTTGGCTGTTTATGACGGACTCGATGCCCTTTATATTGAAGCTGAAGCGAAGAAAAGAGAGATATTGGCCTGTATAGCGTCTATTCAAGGCGTGTAAATACTTCTGGGTGACAACTCTTGTTATACCCAAAGGGTTTTTACATCCCCGCCGAACCTTGCTCTGGCATAGACCGTACCGGTCCTACCAGAACCGGGGGTACCCGGCACAGTAGTTGTTATAGAGCTCAACAATTGACGTTCCTGCATCCGCGGTTGTGGTCCCCAGAGTGGATTTAGACCCTTTGCCTCTCGCAGCCTGTCACACCCCCATAATAAGCCAAAGTCAAGGTCCCACACAGATCTTGACTGTAAACGGGCAAGAGACGATGGCAAGACTTTCCCGATCTACGAATTGGGTACCGAAAATTCACTCGGCTTTTTCGTGTAGGTGCGCTAGAATTCTTGATGATCTACGGAATATTGAGCATCAACTCTTTCACAAAGTGTTTAAGTTCAGGACTGGAATCTTCAGTCATATCCTGGGCTAAGGCGGCAAAGCGAAAAGCGTCTTTCCATTGACCAAGTTTGTTTGCGGCTTCAGCAGCAATATAGGTCGGGACAGCCGTTCTGGCCCAGATATCTGCCTCACGATACAGAGTCAGAACAAGTGTGTAATCCTGGTCTGCGATAGCTTTTTGCATCTTTAAGGCGAGATCTGATGCAGAAGGTATAGAATCGTGATTGAATGCAATATCATGCCAAGCCAGGCAACCACCATAGCATCGGCCTGTCCTAAAATGATCGCATTTATTACACTTTTCAAAGGTTCCCTGTTTTAGCATTTGAGTGTCTACACGCTTGTGATACCAATTTAGTATTCCCTCTTGATTGTTAAAATTCAACAAGTTCACTCTTTTAATCCTAGAAAAGGCAAAACACCTAAGGACTTCCAATTCTGGTGTCACGTCCAAAACAGGACCACACGTTCCAATACGTGTTGATGTACCCGGATGATATTGCCTCACCCATGCAAGTTGTGATTCATTGAAAAAGCATAATGGGACCGGGCAATCTAACATTGCATCAAGATTCAGCCGGGACGCCTCCTGAAGCATGGTAAAACAAGCATTGCTCAATTCAGCGTATTGCGAAGGGTTGACGACTTTGCTAGGAAAATCGATTTGTGGATTCGCTACGGTCCACCGGAAATTCGTTCGTGCAAGACTGTTGGCTAACTCTGGCATGAATTGGGGGTCGAAATCAGTCCTCCAGACGTTAAAGCCTAGAACAACTCGGAACCCCATTTTTATTGCATGTTGGATATTATTAATGACTTTAGAAAAATGTTTTGGATTTTTGTAATCCCGTGGTTCGTTTACATTGAATACAAGTCCGAAATCTTCAGGCAGTAAATTGTCAAGTAATTTCTTATTAAAGACCCCACCGGTAAGTATTCTCAAATTGGTAGTCGGACAAGTTTGCCTAAGTGTTTTTACAATGAGGTTAAGTTCGGGATGTAAAAATGGTTCTCCACCGAGTAAAGATAAATATTCCAGATTTGATGAACGGGCCCAATTTGTGAATTTTGATACATTTTCCATGGAGATGAAGTCACTAAATTTCCCTTGTCTCTCGGCAGTTTCAAAACAATAAGCGCATGAATTTGTGCAATTCCTCGCTAATACTAAGTTCATTATCATCACCAATTAATGTTATTTGCTAAAAAATAGGGTGGCTTTTGGCCACCCTATTGTAGCTGGAATCGAGTTATTTAACTAGCACATTATTGAGTTGAAACACCAAGAATAACATCACGTTTGTAAGTGGTCAGATCTCGATTCCACCAGGTATCTTCACTCAACGGTCGTTCATACCCGAACAATCTATCCATACTTGCGAAGAAGCCATTGAATACAGAGGTTGTGGACATGACAGCGCCTACGGTCTTATGAATTGAAGCTGCCGCGCTATTTATGGCGTTAGCTGGGCAGTTCGTGTGACAAAGACCACAATCCTGAGGGGCTCCAAAATCAATGCAATTCTTCCAATTTATATGCCATTTCTTTGAACCCTCTCGGTTACCACAGACAGGTTCCCAAAAAGGCTCGGTTTCCATTGATTGAGCACTACTCGGACACGCTTCCGAACAAATTTTACATGTTTGGCAGAAACGCATTAACCCGGCATCAATTGGTTTCGTGACCGCCAAAGGCATGTCAGTGATAAGGGTGTTCATTTTGCGAAGTCCTAAGCCATACTCGGGAGATATGCCCATTGTGGCTCGCGACTCCTCTGTCATCCCTGCTAAAATTCCCGCAGGAACATTTAGCGGACCCGCACTTAAGGCTTGATAACCCAGAGCTTTGATATATGTTTGGAGGCGATGTTGAAGGATGGCACCGTCAAAATATGCCATAAACCCTGCTGCGTGATGTGCCGTGCCAGGATACCCCTTGTTCGGTCCGGATTCATCAACACCGCCGGCAAACTTGTCCGCTTGGTGGTTTTGGACCACCATTTGAGTAATTAGCCATTTGCACTTGTTTGGGAGAGTGGTTCTGTCACTTGTAGCTTGGTCAATATCCGCATAGGTTTTAATTGAATCACCCATTAATTTTTTTATATTGGCATCAATTTGAACGACGCCCAGATGCGGTGATCCAAAATAATGGCTGGCTGAAGCAAGAGTACGGTAATTTTCTTCCGGTGTTCCCTCAAACTTTGGCACACCAATTGCTGTGGGGGAATGCCCTGATTTATCCACATCCCACCCACGCCAATCATACGAACTTCCTAAATCACGGTCTCTCAATGAATCGCTGATTGCCAGCAGTCGTTGAGATGAGCGATCCATATTTTGAAGAATGCCATCTTTCCTTCGTTGTGCCCTGGAAGCCGAGATTTTAGCAGAAATTTCAGTTGGAGATTTGTAAGCAGTAAAAGGTTTTGAATAGTCCAAAATCGTCCAATCGATTTCAACAGTAGGGTTGTCGACTTCTTTGACATACCACGGTAGATTGTGTTTGGCAGATGTTGACATAAGCTCATCAATGTCGTGGAATTTGGGACTTATCGCGGCAGCCGCTCCAACTCCTATCCCGGCTATACCTAACCCCTTCATAAAATCTCTTCTGCTGACTGTTGAATGGAATTGCGACATTTTTTCTCCTCCATACTTTATTTTGGTGATTAAGTAAATATATGCCTTTATATCGAAATGTGTCATCGTACTAAAGGACTAATCCATATTGTACTTTATGCTGATTTATACTGTTAATAAATCGCGGTGCTGAACAGGAAAGGCATTGAATTAGATGTTAGGTTGAAACTCCGCAATTTAGCTTTTCTAAACGAAATAAAGACCATTTCTCAACTTCTACTGAACTCCGAAAACAAAATGAAATAGATACTAAAGCGTTAGATTCGGGCGATCTCGAAAATGACATTCGGGATATATCCCGTAGGCTCAAAGGATATGTGGGACAAGAACGTCGATTGATGAATGCTCTCCGCATGGAGGATGCTTCACCTGACGTAATTTTGTATGAAATGAATCAGATGAAGCGAGAACGTGAGGCTGATGAAAAGCGGCTCTCAAGCCTTAATGAAATGAAAGAGCACGTTTCCAAGACGGTTGATCTTGAAAACTTCCTGAAAGAATTATGCTCGAAAGTTATTGCTGACCTGGATAACTGCTCGACCCAGGATAAGAAGGACGCCTTCACTTATTTGGATTTGAAAGTGAAGGCGTCCAGCCACTCAGTAGATATTAAGGGTTACGTTGATCTAAAGCTAATCACCACTGGACAAACATCGGGATGTCAGATTGAAAGGACGTACGAGTGGCCCAACGGAAATGATTCGGTTGCGATAATGCCCATTTGAATATCACTGGGACAAATGTGAGACAGTGTGGAGAATGATACGTTTCGCGAGTTTTTGTTTGTCATTCAATTCGACATAATCTATATCTCTTGAGTGATCGGTTTTCCCATGAGCGGCTTTTTTATCTCTAGTTCTTTGCATTCTAAGAACTTTTTTGATTATCGTTTCTTCGGCTGACCCGAGGTGACTTCCCCCAATTACTTCATCGGGATCTATGCCTTGAGCAACCATTTTATCCCTCAACCGATCAATATTTGAGGGAGGTTCACCAATAATCGCCTCAATAGCTTTGAAGGCGTTTTGGTACGCCGTTTCAATATTTGCCTTTTCCACTATTGAAGTTGGTATTTCATTATCAAGTATAATTTCCGCGATATCTTCTTCGCAAAGCCATATCTTGTGAATACTTTCTCTGTAAAAGCTGGCCGAATTCATAATTGATTGATTTTTATAAAAAACAGGCATTATTTGCAATGCCTTATATAGGGCAATATTGGGAATTCCGATTGCCGCATGATATCGAATGAGATTATTCGTTTCATAATCATCAATGTTGCGTGTGCGTAAAATACCATCAGATGTGATTTGTTCACTATGAATCCGGACCGGTATCGGGGGTTCTTCCAATGTTAAATCGTAAAGAACCGCAAGTGTAACCATTAGAGCATCAGCAAACGCTTGCGCATCTGTTTCATCGATTTCCCCATCCTTTGAGGAGAATACGAACCGCGCATTCATGCCTCGAACTCCAGTTTCAGAATTCGAGCTTTCTAACGTCACTTTAGTAAGAGTTACTCCGATACTCTCAAGTCTTATATCTGCGATGTCCTTTATACAGCCTTCCTCATCTATAAAACTACTACTGTCCGGATATATGAGGCCTGTTAATAAATATGGCATTTCGCTACTTCAAGTCCGTTTTAGGTTCAATTGGGTTTTTCAGTTTAGTCCCCTCATCTTCGACCAAGGCATAACCATAAGAGAGCATTCCACTTAGGAATAATATAATACAACCCAACAACAAGAATTTACCGGATACATAATCAGTGTAGTCTTTAATAACATCCGGTGAGATGTGAACGTCTAACATAGTCTGCGATATCACGAAAATCGCAAATAGTCCGAACGTTATCGTATAGATAAACAGCGATAGTCCTAATAAGTAAAACGTAGGCTTCGCGTCCAGCTTCCCTTTGAATTGTGAAGATGTACTTGTTTTCTTCCAAATTTTGCTAAACGTAAATTTTCCAATTGACCATAACGACCCCAGGACTATGAATATGAACACCATCAAAAGCATAAATTCTTGTATTGTGTTCGGGAAATATACCCCTGCTATCCAAAAGGTAATTGCGAATAGCAGAAGCACTAAGGACATGGATCCAGCAACTTTCCTTACTTCTTTCCTTTCATTTTCTGACTCGATTCTCGAATACACCTGATAGAATCTTTTCCAAAGTCCCGAAAGAAGATAGAGGACGATTGATATGATTGTCAAAGCTACAATACATACTAGAGCGGCAATTTCTCTGTCCATGCAACCTCTCTTTACGATTATCGCCTTTTATTTTTGCGTTTTAGTTTCAAGGTGTTTGACCCTCTGTTAATAGGGCTGGGGAGTATATTTTCAGGTGCTACCGGAACTTTTACTACCGGCAAAGAGACACCAATCCCCTTGTACATCAGTTCCCGGATAAGGCTAGTATAAGGCTTACCCCGCCGGGCTGCTTCGGTCTTAAACTTCTCCAGAAAATCATCCGGTACTCTGACAGTCACCGGGGTTGTGTTGCGACCTTTTGACATGACAAATTCCTCCCTGTATTACACTATACGCCAATCGTAAGCGGGGGTTCAACTTATTACCTGTTTTGGCGCAAAAGACTTTTTTGGGTTCGATTTGAACGTAAAAACGTCCTTTACAATCGTAATGTTCCGATTTGCGGCTATTGACAAGCCCATAAGACGGGCATCGGTTTTCGACCGCTTAACCCGCAGACCTGTCGCCTCGATTCTACGTCCCCGGCGCGGTGGCTCCCGGTGCTCGGAAAACCTGCGCCCCGGCTCCGCCAGATCGCGCCGGTTCGACGGTAGTCTCAAGGGAGACATCCAGCGTCTATGCGAGTCCGAAAGTCCGACCTTGTTTTCCTTTCGGGCCGGACAGCCTAGCACACGCGCGCAGCCCGTCAAGGTAAGCTGCTTCGCAGCCGCGTCGCGGCCTTGACCGCCTGCTTGTCCGCGTGCGCCCCTGCGGTCGGCTGTCCGAAAGGAAAATCAAGCTGGAGGGAACGATGGTAAATCAGATATTGGCAACAAATAATTCTTGTCTTATCGCTAAAACCGATGTAAAGTTCCGAGATCCGATTTTGAAGGAGTCGCCAATGCCCCCAACCTTGAAGGCAGCTATTTACTGTCGGGTGAGCACCGATGACCAAGAGAGGGAAGGAACAAGCCTGCAGACCCAACAAGCGGCTTGTGAGGAGTATTGCCAGAGGAAAGGCTACAACGTCACCCATCGGTTTATTGAGGCTTACTCAGGTTTAACTCTTGACCGTCCTAAACTTCGAGACCTCCAAGGTAAAGCAAGATCCCACGATTTTGATGTTATTGTCATTTATTGCCTTGACCGAATGACAAGGAATCCGACCCACGGCGTCATCCTGGGTGAGGACTTCACCAGGCTGGGGATTAAACTTGAGGCCGTTACCGAAACCATTGAGAGTAGCGAATTGGGAAAACTGATTAGCTACGTCAAAGGGTATGCCTCGAACCTTGAAGCCGAGCGAATTAAAGAGCGCACAATGCGCGGCAAGATGGCGCACGTTAAAGCCGGGAAATTACCACAAGGAACGGGCATCGGCGTTTATGGCTACCAGTGGAACAAGGACACCGGACGCCGGACGATCATTGAGCATGAGGCAAAAACGGTGCTGCGAATCTTTGCCGATGTTATCGCCGGAAAGAGTGTTAACAGTATTGCCCTATCACTGAACAAGGATGAGATACCGACTAAATCAGGTTCTCTTTGGTTCCCATTGACAGTTAGAAGGATTGCACTTAATTCGACCTATGCCGGATTAACTTATTATGGCCAGACAAAGCGAGTTGGCAAGAATAAGGTCATTGCTCAACCCAAAGAAAACTGGGTGCTTCTCCCCGATGTCACCCCGCCCATCATCACCCAAGAGATGTTCAATAAGGCACAGGAAGCAATCAAAAATAGGCATGAAGTCAGACCACTTAAACAAAACGCCGCGTATTTGCTAACGGGTTTCATGCGTTGCCCGAAATGTGGCTCAACTATCGGCGGGACTATGTTATCGGGAAAATATCGTTATTATCAGTGTCGCGGGTCCAAGCCGACAGCAACAAGGGCAAAGATTTGCGACGCCGGTTATATCAAGGCCGATGAGATAGAGGAGAATGTTTGGTATAGGTTGATTAGTGTCGCCACCGAACCATTGAAAATGGACGGAATCAATACCACAGAAGATGATTCAACAAACCTTTTGCCGATTCTGGATAAACAAATTAAAGAGTTGAGGGTAAAACTCAAAGCTTATCCCCAGAAAGAAAAGAACCTTTATGGATTGCTCACGCACGAACAGGTTACTAGTGAGTATGTTCTTGAAGCTGTGAGCAAGCTTAAAGAGAGACTAGCTGAGGACGAACAACAACTTAAAGGCTTGGTTGAGACGCGGAAACGGATTGGCGCATCGGCTCAAATAGCACTTAGTTCAGAGCAGAAAAATAGCCTAGTGTTAGAAAAGTTGTTTGAAGCCACCACCATTGAGGATAGGCGCCGATGGCTTCAGGCAATGAGAGTGAAAATAATCGCCCAGCCGGGCAGTTTCAAGATGATGTGCTTTTACGATGCCAAAATCGATTATGCGGATTTCCTCGAAAATCCGGACGCCGACTTAGAAAGTGGCGACCCGATGCCTGACGTTAACCAGCCTGTGTACGCCGACTATGCCAAAAGTGTTAAGGATTTAGTCACCATTGAACGAACATCGGGATGTGCGTGGAGTTACGAGGGAGATTCAATCCCATTTCAGCGAACGCTAAGGCCAGCATAGTAGCCATCCCGGAGACAGTCAAGCTCGCCAAGTCACATTTGAGCGCTCAAAGGACGATGCCCTTTAGCGCCAGATATCCATCAAAGGTGGATGACGGCAATCTGCGTCTTTTCCTTATCATTCCTTCCCAAATCGAATTGGCAGTAGCTCGAGTAATGAAAGAAATCCTACAAGCTTCGAGGAGGATATCACAGGTGGTGATAAGTCGCCTAGTATTTTGCTGACAGTAGTTGAATACGTCCGCGAGATTATTACTTCCCATGGTTCCCGGATGGTGCTTTAAGTAAGCCATACAGGCCGCTTCTCCACTCCCGTAAATTCCCGAATCTACTAACAAGAAATATTCCGTTGCTTCGGGAGAACCTGTAATAAATTCAACTGTTCCCATGTGACCATCAGACACGCACTTTTGAATTTTCTCGAAGATGTGCTGAATCCTCTGTAATTCAACCAGAACTTCTTCGGGAACAACCATATTTTTTGAGAACATTGCACATAAAATGTCAGCCCGGTTTACCCAAGCGAAACTCGATAGTAGATCGGTGTCGAGCACCAATGGTGCCTCAATCAACAACGTCAAGAGTATCTTCCTGGTTGATTATATCGAGTAGGTCTGCATCAGCTAAAATTTCCTCGTATTTGGATGCTGTTATCAGATTGCAGTCAAATGCCTGTTGGGCTTTCGCGGCATAATCCGAGATCAGAACTTTATCATTCGTAGGCTTGTATAAATCAACGGGCTTACCTAACCTCAGAACACCGCTTATGACGTCCAAACAAAAGTTGTTAGTCTCATCACGAGAAATAAGCTTCATGCCTTCGAGCCGCCGACACATTGAGCGCCGGCTTACTCCGAAGAATTGCTCCAGATTTACTATATTCGATAGGGTGAGCGGCTTATCCTTGATGCCAAGTTGCATCAATTGATAGAGGATACCATCTTCGGGCATTAATAGATGCTTTGCGAAGAGATCTGCCAACTCCTCGTTTTGGGCTGGATTAGACAGTTGCTCGGTTTTACAAAGGCGGTTCACTAACTCAGTATCGCAGAGGCAATGGAATAACTCATGGGCGATGGTGAAGTGTTGGTGCCCAAGAGTTTTCGAGGAATTTACGAATATGCACCTAACCCTCTGTGTCTTTACGGTAGCCCCTGAAATAGAGCTCTCAAGTGGACGTTTTATACAGCAGATATTGAAAGCTTCAATCGATCTTAATACGTCGAGATATTCGATTGATTGCAGGCCTAGCTTCAGCCTAGTTTCGATTGCTAATTGTCGCGCTAAGGTTTCAGACACAATGGTTGTCTTCCAACATTGCAGATAGTTTGTCCAAATTCATCGCGATTTTGTTGACCTGGGCAATTATTGAAATATCACAATCGCTCAAATCACTGACTCTAAAGGCCATTGAAACTTGGGGTTCTGGAGCAAGGGGAGCTTCTTGAACGAAATGGGACGCTCGGTAGCCATATAGATCAGCAATTTTACTTAATGTAACGGTACTAATTGGGCGCGCTCCAGTTTCGATGTAAGATATGACTTCCCTTTTTATCCCAAGAAACTTAGCCACATGTTCTTGAGTGAATCCCAGGCTTTCTCTAGCAGCTTTCAATCGGCTTCCAATCAATTTCGCATCCATTTCAGGCCTCTGTTACAATGTAACTTCAATCAACGTGATGATTGTAACATCGACGTTACACAAGAGTCAATGGGTTTGACTTAACAAATGAAAATAAATCCGTCGTTAAGCTGTCAGATGACTTTCTTTAATTTGCCACCCTTTGCCGCGAATAGTGATTGAATCTATGACCATAGAATACGAGTTGTTGTTTCCCAATCGCATCGAACACCGATTTAATGGCTAAAGCAGGGTGTATAATAAGTTACACGACTGAGGAGGCGCTGTTTATGGTTTGTATTGTGGTTACTCCCCCTACGACCTTCCCTAGGCTAACTGTATTACCGGCTATATTGGCGATCCTGGCCGTGCTGTGGGTTAGCTTTTATTGTTTTGATAATCGGGATGGTAGGCGGGTACACAGTCCCCATGGGTCAACGGTTGCAGAGATAATCGTGTCCGCGGCTCAAGGTTTTCTTGCTGTCAATGCTGACCTTGATTCAGATGGAACAATCAGAGCCACAAGTGAGTCAACCGTCCCGGTGAACATCACAAATACAGCACAAAGTGATGGAAGGGATCTCGGAGACAATTACTATGGTTTGAATCCAAAAGAGTCTTATACATTCGTTTTCCAAGAACCCATGATCATTACTGTGGTTGCTGCCTAGATGTCTGATACCATTATCGCAGCGATTTTTGGCCTAGGTGGCCTTGTCTTTGGCGTAGGGATCACCGAATTTAATCGATCCAGAATAGAAAGAGGTCGCCTTCGCAAAGAATCGTTTTATAAAAGGCTGCAAGCCCATCAACAAGCCTTTGGCCAGTGCCAAGACTTGGGCATAGCAGTCACCGATATTGATCTCGAAAGGATCAAGAATATCGCTTCCGAAGGGCTTAAGTGGTGGAATTATAGCTGCCTTTACTTAGATACGGTGTCAAGATCGGAATTCCTAACCCTGTTTCATATAGCCCAAAAATACGCTGATGGGGTGGAGAATGCCAGACGGATCATCTGGGAGCAACTCACCAAAACCGAAAAATCCATTCTACGAGGGATCAGGATGGAATACTTGCCCGAAGGTTGCCCACTTCCTGAGGAACTCCAGGCGGTTATTTGATTAAAGAGTAGTACCGCAAGAACAGTTTCATCGGTTGATAACAATGAACAAACGTGCCATTTGTCAAGCGCCTATTTCAACTCTAACAAATCCGCCTTGACTCTTAGGGCGTCGTTGGAGCCTTCGCTTACAAAACCGTCTCTGGCGACAGCCCAATTGAGATTCCCCCAATATGTCCTTGAAATAGGGGGGCCGCCGGTGGGCCTAAAGTAGACCTGCCAGCCGCTATACGGGTGTCCCAGCACATCTTGACCAACAGCGGATTCAAGATATATAGCTTCCACCCAAGTTTGCGAACTAAGGTCGGCAAGGTATCGGATTGCGTTTGGGCTAGATGCTAATCCGTTTAGGTAGGCGTTAACTTTGCTGATTGCCCAGTTTTGGTCAAGTACCACGACGCGCGTATCCGGGTCTTGAACAACGTTTTGGCTGCATCCGAAAACGCCGACAGCTAGAAGACTGATTAACACCAAGGCTAAAAGCAATCTCAGGGGTCTGTTCACGTAATCCTCCGGTGGGAAAATTCCAAAAACGAATATGACTATATTCGATAATCGAATAACTGTCAAGACTCTTTGCCTTATGATTTCATACGATGAAAGAGGGCAATCTAGTGGGAAAGAGGGTACGTGAGGCTCGCTTAGCTGCTAAGCCACCTGTCACCCAGGAAGACCTTGTCGCCCGGCTTCAAATCCAAGGGTTAGACCTTAATCAAACCATGATCTCGAAGATCGAAAGAGGGCAAAGGTCAGTTTCGGATTATGAGTTACTAGCTTTAGCAAAGGCTTTGAAGGTTAAAGCCGCTTGGCTACTCGAAGGGGATGAGAGCGAAGCAACTCGTTGATTAACGGAAAACTTGAACAGCAAAATCTATTAAACCGACGGCAGCGATGAATTCATACACTCATCCATGGCCATTCGATTTTGGCAATCCAGGTGATGATTTGCACTAACCCCCAAATCGCGGCGATGAGGCCAAGGCATCCAAGCAGTAACTGGGTACTAAACTCATCGTTTGCCTTCTCTTGCGCCGGTGTTAGCCTGCGAGGTACATAACCTCGCCGTCTCCCACGATTTTCACTTGGGTCCCACTGCGAGAAGTTAGTCATTTGATGAAACTCTCAAGAAAAGCAATGGTTTGACGATTATCATCATTCCTTCAACAACTCTCGTCCTTTCGGGGTTAGTTGATATATTGAGCCATAAATTCCCCCGGGTATGGTTGTTATATAGCCTAAAGGACGAAGGAAACGATAAGCAACCCGAGTCCCACAATAGTCACGCCACAACTCTTTGTGATGATTAGGGGTTATTTTCAACCATTCTTTTGATGGGTCGAGATTGGCATGGAATTTCTCATAGAATTTGTTTTCTATTTCCCCTAATTCGGCCACACCTCCAAGTAAGTCTAATATCTTGAGTACAGGAACTATAAAGTCCTTAACATGGGTTAAAACGTATGAAGCAGAATCCGTTGTTACATCTGGCATAAGTCAACCTCACATTGGACGCATTTTCACGGGTGAAAGGGCATATAATTTCTAAGGAATCGCCTAAATACGTCATTCTTTTGATGATCTCGCAAACTCAGATAAACGGCTTCACCAGATATATCTCAATCTGGTCGTCTCCGTCCGATTTGTGATTGAAAAACTCTTTCACCTTCAATACTAATCGGGCACTTGGATCAATTTCGCCATTTTTTAAGGCAAGTAACTCGGACAATTTAATATCCAAGACGTCAGCCACATTGTTATCTTTGGATAAATCTTTGTCCCAGTTGACCACCTTGAATAATTGCATGATATAAGCGTACGCGGTTTTTCGGGAGTGGCGAACAGCATTAGATTCGTTCATTGATAGACTCACTTAGCTAATCGTAAACACCTTTAACACCTCATCCCCGTAGTGGTTGATGACCCTAAGGGCAATCTTGCCGGTCTTTGGCGGACAGCGGTACGCCCATGCTATCGATTACCTTTGGCCTGATTGTGGGTAATGCAGAGCATCTGGCAATTCTCAGACGAACTGCCGCCGCCCTTACTCCATGCGGAAACGTGGTCAGCGTCCATTTCGTTAAGCTTATAGATTCTGATCTTGTTCGCGTTGTTTCCCATCGCGCAGAGCGGACAGTTGGACTCGCCCTTCGCTTGTGCCGCGCTCGTTTGCTTCTCATAGACTGATTGCTTGGTGGCATCATCGAACACTCGCACATCCAGGAGCGTCGTATTTTGCGAGCCGCCGAGAATATATGCGAAGACGCCGCGACGGTTCTTGATGTACGGGTCGCCATAGAGTCGCTTGACCTCGGCGGAAACTTGCGCCGGATCATACGACTGGGAGTGATATTGCTCGTAGAGCTTGCCCCACTCCAAACCCTGCATCTCTTTCTTTACGTCTGTGAAAACCGTTGAAACCCAATCGATCACGCTGTTGAAATAGGTCTTCAACCCGTTGATGTTCTTGTCGTAGCGATGCCGACTCATGTAGGCGGCGATTTCTCCCTTACTCACCCACTCCAATGCTCGCTCAAGAAAATCCTGACGATTGATGCTGCCCTTGATGTAGGCGCTCCACTTCTGGATGTTCGCGTTCTGGCCGTTGCTGAACTCTTCCCTGGCCTTGGTAACGAAGGGCCCGGAAAAGATGGCGTTCAACTTTTCCTGCTCGTTGAGCGGTACACCGGCGATGTTGATTGTCTCGAACCACTGCTTAATCTCGGGCTCAGAGCCCTCGCACTCATAAATCAGCAGCATCGAGCGAAGAATTTTTTCCCGTTGCTCCGGGGCCATCCCGCCAAAGTTCTTAGGGTTCCCGTTATCCATGATTGCAAACTTGTCGGTAACGAAACGCCCGATGCTGGTAATGCGTTGCTGGCCGTCGAGAACCTCGAACTTGTCCGCCGCGACGGTGTTGAAATAAATCAATCCCAGCGGATACCCCTGGAGCAGTGATTCAATGACCGCCTGTTCTTTCTTTCCCCCGCCCTCGGCGTAGATGTAATTCCGCTGGTACTCCGGCTGAATGGTGAGCTTCCCGCCCAAGCCAAACAAGCCCTTGCCTTCGAGTTGGTTGTAGACGAACCCGGCGCAGATGTCGGCGACAGTTAGGTTGGTTCGGAGGGTGGTTTTCACTCTTTCTTCCCCTTTGCTGGGCGGCGGTGGCGGATGACAATGCGCTTGTAGAGCGGCGTCTTCGATATGACTGGGCCATTCCAGTTCATTGTCTTACCTTTTGTGACGATCTCGGTCATTGTCGCGCCCAGTTCAGCCCCATGCGTCCCGGCGTTGAAGCTCCCCATGATCTCGAATTGGTCGGGGTTATACTTATCGAGGAAAGTAATCGGGACGCCCATCATGCCGTCGTAGTCACTGGGGATTTCCTTATACGTTGGAACTTCGATCGCATCGAAGTTGTCGTAGCGATCGTAACGCCCCTTGTCTTTCATGTTCCGACTGAACTTCAGATTCTCGGCCATGGTCATGAGGGGTAGCACTTGGTGCCGGCGTCCATGGTCTAGGTTCGTGAACCACATGATGCGTCCCATGCTGAAGTACTTGACTCCGTTCGCAATCTTTTTGCGGGATTCGGTCTGGATGTCGTAGTCGTCGGGGACTTGAAACCATTTCGTCCCGCCGTTGTCAACTCCGAGCCACAGCTTGTTCTCCTTAATGAGTTGAAAAATCTCTCTGTAGGTGATCGCGTTCTGATCGCCGAGGATTAAAAACTTCTTACCGTGTTCCACGAGTTGCGTGACGTATTCGCGAAACAGCGAGAAAGGCGGGTTGGTCACGACGATATCGGCTTCTTTGAGGAATGCGATGCACTCGGCGCTGCGGAAGTCGCCGCCGGGGTATTTATCCGGGTTACCTTTGAGGGCGCTGCGGGCGGCCTTGTTGTGTTTTAGGAAGAGTTCAACATCGGTAACATTCGCGGCGCCGTCACCGTCTTCGTCCTTCACGTGCTCAATAATGAATGCTAGTGCCTTCGGCTTTTGGCGCTTGCCGTTGCCTTCGTTGTATTCCGGGAACAACGTGCCCTGCCCCGCGATGGGGGAGCCGTCATAGCTGGTGGTGATGAGTTTCTTAAGGCCGAGCTTGTTGAAATTGGCGGCGAAGTACTTGAAGAAATTGCTCTCGAAGGGGTCGTCACAATTGCAATAGACAACCTTGCCGCGGAAGGTGTCCGGGTCGAATTCTAGGTAGGCTTCAACTTCTTTCTGGATGTCGACGTACTGAGTGTAGAACTCGTCCTGCTTGGCAGCCTTGGCGGCGCTAAGGCTGCGGTTGAGAGGTTTGCTCTCTATGACGTCGTTTCGGTCTAACAATAGAAACTAATTCCTTCAGTCTATTGACGCCGGGCTCAGCCAGTTACACAAGAACCCTCTCAATGGGCTCGGATACCAGCTAGTTAGTCAACAACTATATGGCCGACTGCGTTGGATGTCAAGGTGTCTATCCAACAATATACTATTTGAGCCAATCAGTTCAACACTTGCACGACACTCCAATAGCCCCACCAAGATCATCCGAAAATGATATGACGCAGCAATTGTCCCGCATAATGTCGCTTCCAACGATGGCTTCGTGCCCCGCCATATTCTTTTTATCTGCTATTCCTACCAACGTGAGCTTGGTCTGGCCGCCGACGGTTAACGCAACCACTCCGAGTTCGGCGGGAAAAGTATGCCCTGTCACACCTACGATCTGTGTTGATTCATCCAACAGGATGGCTCCCATTTGGCTGGCGCGCTCTTTGCTCACCATAGTTAAGCTGCAGCCCGAGTCGAGAAGCGCCTCAATTTGTGAACAAGCTTTCCTGCCACAGCCCGTGATATTGATTGTAGGTAATTTCATGTCGATCCTCCATTCATCTGTTGCCTTCGATGTTAAAGACCGCTCATTCCGTCTGTCAATAGTATCTCAATGGCAGGAAGACGATGATAATCGGTAAAAATTGGTGTGTGTCTGTCCTTGGTACTTGTTCACATGGTCGACGGGTTGCGGACAGCAATTGAGGCGGATGCGGACACGACCGTCATTAAAATGGAATGGTTAGGAATGGAGTGTACCATGGACAGTAAAGTGTCCCGAATGGCCGGATTGATGGCGGTTGATTTGAACCGGTTTAAGGTGAAGGGTGGATAGTCTGTTGAGGGCACCATTGACATTTTGAGTTCAAACCGAATTTAGGCCAAGCATTTTCGTCACCATAAAATGCGATAACCTCTAAGCCTCCAGAAACGATGAGTGGATATGCCATATTCACTCTCTCCATGCGTGTTTCGAGAGATGCGGAGCCTTTGCCATCTTGGGAAGGCAGAAAAAGGCTATCCCGTGTCAATTCAAGCCGCCTGGCTTGTGCTCCTAAGTGACCAGCTAGCATTGGCCATCTTGAATCAGAGATCAGATATGTAAGCGCCTTAAAGTAAGCATTCTCTTTGACTTCCAAATGCGTGGGATCATCGATGTCGCCGATAAGGTTAGCGCTATCCCAGGTTTTTCTAGCGAGTTCTTGAAGGCTTGCAATATGCTCTTTTTGATATGCACCATTGGGCTTAACCTGAGATTGCGATGAATTGTTATCAAGGTCAGAAGGAACTACAAGAGGTTTTTGGTTTGGTTTGCCAGCCTTGACCCGTATTATTTCGGATTCAAGAATATGCCATTTACCGTGTGTGCCAATCTTAGTGGCTTTAATTAGACCGGAATTGATGTGTCGCCTGACAGTCCGACCTTCCCTGTCGAATCCCAGTATTATTGAGGCTTCTTGCACGCCATAGGTTCTTTCGCTCAACACGTTTTCGTCCACAAACAAACCGCCGATTTGGCCCAGTTTGGCCGATTTGTCCATTTTTCCCCTGTAGGCTAGTTGCTATCCTATAACGGAATCGTTAACGGGAGCAAATCTGAAATGCCTAGTGAAACAAAGCGAACCGTGATTAATCTAGGTCAAGGCAGTCTTATAATCTGTCTCCCAAAAGATTGGTTGCGGTATCACCATATTCGAGCCGGGGATAAGGTAAGGGTCGTGACTAACGGTGTGATCACCATCGAGCCTTTAATTGCAGATGGTCGAAGTGGCAATAACCGGGGTAGCCAAGGTGATTCCGCCGATTAAATGCCTAATCGAGGAGTCTACAGCTTGTTCAAGCCAAGAACAGGCTTGGTCGAAACTTTGGCGGTTGTTATTACAAAAACAGCTAGCGAAAGAGCCCTTTGAATTAACAAATCCAAATGATGGTATGGAAGAGAACAAGGACGACCATGGTGGAGCACCATGAACAAGGCGTGAAAAGCAACAATAGAAGTGGATTAGTATTAAGCCCAACAGTGAAAACGTTGAGGGTAACTGTCGGGCTTAAGGAAGTAGGACAGGAATATGGCTCCACGCAAACCTCTTTCCGACCATGCGCCTACGCATGACGAGAAGGCCGAAGCCGCCATTATCGCCGCCATATTCACTGAGCCTGAATGGTTACGTGAACTTGAGCTGACGCCCGGCGACTTCTATGACGATGACCTAAGACGTTTATACGAGACACAACTCGAACTATATGTCAGCAATAACTCCGTGACCCCGGATACCGTCTCCAGGGCAGTAGCCGGGAAAGTGGAGCAATGGGTCATCGACGGCGTTCTCAAAAATGCCAATGGCACCGACCCCGTTGAAGCGTCCAAACTGGTACGGGAACTCTGCCTCCGGCGTGTCACCTTGAGCCTGTTTGCCAAGTGGTCAAACGCCGTGCTGACCATGGGAACCGGCGAGGAAGTGATGAAGGCCGTCAGCGAGTGTTCAGCCGAGCTTCTTGGACTCGGATTAGTCAAGGGCCACCGCTCGGTCATCTTCAGCAACCCGATCAAAATCGACACCGCCGACCCGACTTACCGGTTCCATGTGGAAACTTTGGACGGCCGATACAAGACCGATGTCTCCTTTACGGCCCGTGAGCTTGATCGGGAGTCTGATTTTGGCCGCAAAATACGCAACGTGCTGAACCTTAATCCAATTTTGCCAAAAGACTTCAAGTCGCTTATCAATCGCTTGGTTACCACATGCAAGATCATCCCGGCACCGTCGCAGACCTCAGAAGATGATTTCATTGTCTTTTGGGTGCGTGAATGGTTTGAGCGCGCCCAGGTTGCCACGGCGAAGAAAGACCTTGCTCATGGGTATATCGTTCGTAATGGATACCGCTACTTCGTCCAATCACAGCTTCTGGCCCATCTTTCCAACAAGCTCAAACGCGCGATCTCTGCCAGTAGGCTCGTACAGGTTCTTGAGTCATACGGCTATCAAGACCTCAATACTCGCGTCTCCAGCAAGGCCATGCGGCTCCACGGCCTGCCTGAAAGTTTCTTTGAGCAAGGGGCAATGCCGCCATCTGAAGAAGTGCCCGACCTTTTCACCGAAACCGACAACAACCCAACCGTTCCGCCGCCAACAACTGATGAGTTTATGATATGACAGTAACATTCCTTAACGTCACCATGTGGCCTCAAGCCCTGCGACCAATAAATCGGCCTTTTATATATATACAAAATAAAAAAATACACACCTCTTTTGAAAATGTATGTCGCTAATGTCGCTTAAACCTAGTCTACCGTCGCTAATGTCGCATGTTGCTTTTGTTGCTTTGAGTGCGACATTAGCGACAGGTGTTAAAGGTTATCAACTTAATAAAATTACCACCTATCTGGAAGTCGCGCGCGCGCGATGCTCGCTATGCGAGGGCAAAAATTCCTATATATATTAAAGGGCGATTTGAAATGATAGTTTTCCAGCAACAGCGGAGTCTTGGCGACTGGTGCGCCTTTTACATTGGCTTGATCATCATGGTTCAGGAGTTGGATGAGGCGGCCAAGGCCCAAGGATGGCTGACCGACCGCATTGCCTACCGGCTTACACTGGCATCCTATGGGCGGCTGTTGGCTGGGTGGAAACTTCAGGTCAAACCTCTACTGTATGCGGAAAATGGTTCGGGAACAAAACGCCCCCCTTCAATAGATAGTAGGCGAGAGCCCTCCTGGTGGCGAATGCGCCATTTCCAGCCATTCCCTGCCGGATTCTATGCCTACCAATCTCGAGCCTGCCATATACACTACTCGATGACAAAACCCACTTCCTCAACCGCTCCATCATTCCCAAGGGTGGATTGCTCTTGAAGCCGGTTTGGAGCTATCCCAAGCGGTATCTCTCCGTTTCATGGGATTGTCGCCGAGTAATTTTCCAAACGAGTAAAACTTCTGCGGGAATCATCATCGGAGGCAAACAGCTATGAAATATCAAACCCTAACTAGCGTTTGAACCTTTACAATATGCCCTATTGTAAATGCTGGAGGTCAACTTTGAGCGTGTGATACCCTTCGATATGGGATTTTCAACGTAAGGGGGCACAAAATGAACACGGGAGCGATCTACGCCAGGGTAAGCACCGAAGATCAAGCCACTGGCGGAACGTCACTTGGAACTCAAGTGCAAAAGGCGATGTTGAAGGCTCAAGAACTAGGCTGGAACGTGCCTGAAGGCTACATCATCACGGAAGACCATTCGGGCAAGGACTTACACCGTCCAGGCCTGAAAAAAGCCCTAGAATTGGCGCGAAGCCGCTCGATAACCGGTATCATTTTTTTTACCCTCGACCGGCTTTACCGACCAGATCAGCCGGGTGACGAATGGCGGGTTTTCGAGGTACTACAGCGTTTCCAAGATCAAGGGGTTAAAGTTGAATGGGTAGACGCTTCCATATCGTCCCGCGAAGGCCCGTTTTCCGGTGTGATGATGTATCTCGACTCATGGCGAGCGGGTGAAGAACGACGGAAAATCATCGAGCGCACGGTACGCGGCAAAAAAGCACGCGCCTCGGAAGGCAGAATGCCGCAAGGAACAGGGAAGGGCATTTTTGGCTACGACTACGACGTCATAACTAAAACCCGGAGGATCAACGAGGCGCAAGCCTCGACGGTTAGGCAGCTATTTGATTGGACAACACAGGGATATTCAATTCACGGGATGGCTAAGAAGCTGAATGGCGACGGCATTCAGGCCTTTTCCGGGGGTCGGTGGCATCCATTAACTATCAGGCGCATAGTGACTAATTCTGTTTATGCTGGACAATCTTTTTATGGCCGCACGCAGCGCGTTGTTGATAAAGATGGTAAATCCCACGTTAGAGAGACGCCCCGGAGTCAGTGGATCGAAATGCCAGGTGTTACACCCGCCATTATCACGGATGACAAGTTTCAGGCTGCTCAGGCTGCACTTGGAGGTACGAAGCGACGGGTATTTTCGGAGCCCCGAAAAAATCTCCTATCAGGGTATATCCATTGCGGGGTTTGCGGTCACAGACTTACTGGATCAGTTCTTAAACAGAAATACGCCTATTATTACTGCCGCAACAATTGGGAACGTTACGGGCACACGTGTTCACAAGGTTACGTCAAGGCTCCAGAACTTGAAGCGAGGATATGGCAAACCGTGGGCGACATTCTACAAAACCCCGATCTGATACTGTCGGAGATGCGTAGGAGCCACAACCAATCCCTTCCGCACTTGGATGAGACCGAGAGCAAGCTCAAAAAAGAATCAGCGTCTTTAGCGGAACAAGAGAAGCGTTTGGTGAGGCTATATGCCTTGGGAGAGGTCAACGAGATGTTTATCCTTCAGGAAACGAGAACCTTAAAAACGCGTCAAGATGCAGCGCAGCGACACCTAGAGGAAATAAGAAAACAGCGTTTGCAGATTATGAGCCTGCTGGATTCTCAAGCCAGAATAACAGAAGCGTGCCAGTTGGTGTCAGCCAATCTAGCACGCTTAACCTTTGATCAAAAACGCTTGGCGCTCGAGGCCATAAAGACCGAGGTTTGGGTTTACCCGGATCGGGTTGAACTACGCGGCAAATTGCCTACGTCTTCCCTCACCATTGCACGAACATCGGCATCACAACATGGACGTAGTTGTCAGTTCCAACCGGCCTCAGTACACCGGGGGATGAGGGTCCGGTGACCTCGAGGGCGACCTGGTCTTCCGAGAGTACGCTCAGGACGTCCAGCAGGTATTTGCCATTGAAGGCTATCTTTGATTCTTCACCCGAAACCGCCGCGTCCAGTTCCGCCTGGTCATCGCCGATCTCTTCGCTACGGGCGGTGATCGACAACCGGCCGGGCGCCTTGCCTCCACCCGGTGTCATGATCAGGCGAACTATGCCGCCGCCATCACGGGCGAAAATCTGGGCGGTCTTGGCAGCCATCAGGAACTGCGCGACTTCGATAACGGATCGGGTGGTGTGGGACTGGGGAATTATCTGGTTGTACTGCGGGAAAGATCCCTGGAGCAGTTGAGACACCAACTCGATGTTCTTGAGTCGGAAAAGGATCTGGCTCTTCTGCGAATCAACGGTGATGCCGATGGTTTCTTCGCCGTCGGTTATAAGCCGTGAAACCTCGGACAGGGTCTTGGAGGGGATGATCGCCTTGACTTTCTGCGAGGCCGGTTCAGCCAGGGCCATCTTGTAAACGGCCAGCCTGAAGCCATCGGCGGCGGCAAGGGTCAGGACTCCGCCGTCAAACTCGGCATTGATACCCGTTAAAACCGGCCGGCTCTCATCAGTGGCGGCGGCAAAAACGACGCGGGCGATGCCTTTTTTAAACTCGTTGACATCAATTTTGACCGAGACCCCGCCCTCAACCTTGGGGATCGGCGGGAAATCCTTGGCGTCAACGCCGGTCATGCGCGCCTCAAAGCGGCGGCACTTGAGGGTCATTATCTTTTTGGCGGAAAGGGCGATCTCGATCTTGTCATTGGGCAGGGTGGCGACGAAGTCGGTAAGGAGCTTGGCGGGAACGGTGGTGGCGCCCTCTTCCTCTACCTTGGCGCCGATCCAGCAGGACACGGCCATTTCCAGGTTGGTGGCCGACAGTTTCAACCTTCCTTCATCGGTGGAAAGGAGAACGTTATTGGTAATCGGCAGGGTCGAGCGAGACGCCGCGGCGCGTCCGACTATCGCCAAGCCCTTGGAAAGGTTCTCTTGTAAGCAGGATAAACGCATTTTGGGGTCCTCCGGTTCTAACTAGGTAGTGTCAGATTATATAACGCCGATAGCTGCTAGGCAATCATTTTTTTGATGATTTTACAGGGAAATATCATTCGTACCGCAGGGCTTCGACAGGGTCGAGCCGGGCGGCGCGACTGGCGGGATACAGGCCGGCCAGCAAGGAAATTGCGGTGGTGAGGGCGATGACTCCCGGCACGAGCCAAAAGCTGAAAACCGATAGTTTGAACCCGGGAAAGTTCGATAAAAAGGTTTGGGCGCCGATGACGTTCAAAAGTTGTCCCAGAACCAGGGCCAAAATAACCCCGATGCCACCGCCGAGGAAACCCAGGGCGGCTCCTTCGGTGGTAAACAGGGCGCGGATATTGGAGCGGGTGGCGCCGACGGCTTTCATCACGCCGATCTCCCGGGTGCGTTCATGGATCGCCATGAGCAGTGTATTGATGATACCGATGGCGGCGACGACCAGGGCGATAATCCCGAACGCCGACAGCCCGACCTGAATGACGCTGAACACCCGGTTGATTTCGGCCAGGATGTCATCGGCGGTCAGGGCATTGAAGCCCAGCGACTTCACCGCCGCGGCTATCGTGCCTACCCGGGAGGCGTTCTCAGCCTTGACCTGGACGGTGAATCCGGGCTGCTGCTCCGAGTAGCGCAGGGGGTTGTCCTGGTAGTACCGCGCCATTTCAATGGCATCGGTTTGGGTTATCAGCAGTTGCGCCGATGAAACCTTTTTGTCGATGACGCCCTGGATGGTGAAGGTGAAATCCCGGGTGTCGGTGTTGTAGGCCAGTTGTTTGCCGACGGACACGATGACCTTTCTGCCGATGACCGATTGATCCACACTCCATCCAAAAGCCGTGAGGTAGTCATAGGAGATGAGGCATTTCCCGGTATCGCCGTCCGATATCGTCGAACCGAGAAACAGCGGCCGGATGGCGGCTTCATAGGCCGGGGCGCCGCTGACGTCGACGGTATACATCCTGGCGCTGTCTTCAGGCTGAACGTAACGGGCCTGGACGCTCACCAGGTAATCGACCCGTTCGACGCCGGGGATCGACTTTATTTTGGAGATGTCCTCCGCGGTGAAAGGCTGAACCACCGTATTGACACTGGTGATCTCCTGAGGCCCGCCGTTACCCCGGAAAACATTAATGTCCCGGCCGGAGGAAACGATGACTGCGTCCTCGGGGAAGGTTTGGCCGAACTGGCCGACGATAAAGCCCTTAAGGCCGTCGCCGAGGGAGGCCATCAGGGCAATAAGAGTGGCGCCGATAACCACCGCGGCAATGGTCAGCACTGTCCGGAGCTTTCGCCGCCAGAGGTTGGAAAACGCCATCGACAAGATTTCACTAAACCGCACGGGTGTCTCCGATAATCAAGCCGTCCCGGAGGGTGACGATCCTCCGGGCGCGTTTTGCCAATTCGCCGTCGTGGGTGGCTACAATCAGGGTGATGCCCTGTTCCCGGTTCAAATTTCCCAGGAGTTCCATGATACGGACGCCGTTGACCGAATCAAGGTTGCCGGTCGGCTCGTCGGCGACAATGATGCTGGGGTTGGTAACCAACGCCCTGGCGATGGAAACCCGCTGGCGCTCCCCGCCGGAAAGCTGGTTCGGGCGGTGGTCCGCCCGGTGGCTCATGCCCACGGCGTCCAGGGCTTTCCGGGCACGGGACAATCTTTCATTCTTCTCGGTTCCGGCGAACAGGAGAGGGATAGCCACGTTCTCCAGGGCGGTGTATGTCGGATGGAGATGAAAGGCCTGGAAGACGAAACCGATGTTTCGATTACGGTAGGCGGCAAGTTCTTTATCGGTGGCCCGGCTCAGATCATGCCCGTCCACGGTGATGCTGCCCGCCGACGGCGTGTCCAGGCCGCCTATCAGGTGGAGGAGGGTGCTTTTGCCTGAACCCGACGGCCCGACGAAAGCGGCGAATTCACCCTTCGGAATGTCGATGCTGACACCCGCCAGGGCATGAACGAATTCATCCCCGAGGTGGTAGTCTTTTTTCAGGTCTCGAACCTCAATAAAAGCAGTCATACTATAAGAAACGTCTAATCGATCTCCTGGACCTTGAGCAGGTTGGTGGTCCCGGCTTTGCCGAGCGGAATGCCGCCGGTGACGATGATGTTTTGCCCGGTTTCAGCCAGGTTGATCTTCTTGCAGATATCGACCGCGGTCGAAAACAGATCGTCAACCGTTTCCGGGGTGGAAATCTGCTGTGCCTGAACCCCCCAGTTGAGGATAAGCCGCCGGCAAGTATCGATGTTGGGGGATATGGCCAGGATCGGGGTGCTGGGGCGGTACTTGGAAACACGGCCGGCGGTAGAGCCTGAAGAGGTGAAGGCGACGATGGCGGCGGATTCCAGCCGTCTGGCGGTCAGGCAGGCATTGTATGAGATGAGTTCCTCGGTCTGGTTCGAAAGCCAGGAATCCCGTTCAGCGATCCATTGGTCATAAGGTAAGTCTTTTTCAGTCTCGACGGCTACCGCCGCCATCATCGATACCGCCTGGACCGGGTATTTGCCGATGGAGGTCTCCGCCGAAAGCATGACCGCGTCGGTGCCGTCGAAGATGGCGTTGGAGACATCGCTGACCTCCGCCCGGGTGGGGCGGGGCGAATTGATCATCGATTCCAGCATCTGAGTTGCTGTTATCACCGGTTTGCCGGCGCGGTTGGATTTGTGAATGATCTCTTTTTGGACGAGCGGAAGCCGCTCGAGCGGGATGTCGACCCCCAGGTCGCCTCGGGCGACCATGACGGCATCGGATTCAGCCAGGATGGCATCGAAGACTTTGACGGCGGTGCCCCGCTCGATCTTGGCAACGAGCGGGAGGTCGGCGTTTTTCTTTTTGATAAGATCGCGTACCTGAATCAAGTCTTCGGCTCTGCTGACGAACGACAAGGCGATGAAATCCGGTTTTTGGCTGACGGCAAATTCGATATAAGCCTGAAGCTGGCCGGTCATAAAGGGCATGCTCGATGTCTTGCCGGGCACGGCGATGCCGCGGCCCGCGGTCAGCGGTCCGCCAACGAGTACGGTGCAACCGACATCGGTGTCCTTGACCGTATCGCACTTCAATTGGAGAGAACCATCGTCAACAAGGATGATGTCGCCGGGTTTCACGTCATCGGGGAAGGTCGGCAGGTTCACGGAGACCAAGGAGCTATTTCCAACAACTTGTTTGGTGGTCAGGGTGATCGGTTCGCCTTTCCTTAATTGCACGACCGGGTTGGAGAGAGGGCCGGAACGGTATTTTGGTCCCGGGATGTCGATCAGGATGGCGACCGGTATGCCCGCTCTGTCACTCTCGGAACGCACTCTGGCGATATACTCGGCGTGGTCATCGAGCGTACCATGGGACAGATTCAACCGGGCTATGTTCATGCCAGCCTTGATCAGGTCGGCGATGACCTCCGGCGTGCCCGTGGCGGGGCCGATGGTAGCGACGATTTTTGTTCTTCTGAAGGGAGCCTTTTTTCTGTTTGACATATCAGGTTATTATCACACGAGAGGCGACGACGCTCAAAGGGATCAACTCTGATCCGCCAGGCGCTTGATTTCATAGAGCCGGTCGAGGGCTTCCCGAGGAGTCAGGGTGTCAGGATCAAGTTTTTTGATCTCATCGACGACTTTCGGGGGGCGGCCAAGAAAAGAGAGCTGGGGCGTTTCTTCGATCCTGGTAACCTTTCCGGGCGGCGAGGTTATTCCAGCCGTTTCCAGTTCGAGCAGGATCCGGTTAGCCCTGTTGATGATCGACTTCGGAAGGCCGGCAAGCTTAGCCACGTGAATCCCGTAGCTCCGATCGACGCCGCCGGTTTGAATCCGGTGAAGAAAAACGACATTGCCTCTATCTTCGGCGACAGCCACATTGAAATTGCGGACGCGCGGCAATTTTTCAGCCAATTCAACAAGTTCATGATAATGGGTGGCGAACAATGTCCTGGCGCCGATACGGTCATGGATGTACTCGACCACGGCACGCGCGATCGCCAGTCCGTCATAGGTCGAGGTGCCGCGCCCGATCTCGTCGAGGATCAAAAGGCTCCGGCTCGTTGCGCTCGACAGGATCGCTGCCGTTTCAACCATTTCGACCATGAAGGTGGACTGCCCTGAGGCCAGGTCCTCCCGGGCGCCGATACGGGTGAAGATCCGGTCGCAAATACCGATCTCAGCCCTGGCGGCCGGTACGAACGAGCCAACCTGAGCCATGAGCACGATGATCGCGGTTTGCTTCAGGTAGGTCGACTTGCCCGCCATGTTAGGCCCGGTGAGAATGATCAGCTGGCTATCCGAACTGTCGAGCGCCAGATCATTGCTTATAAAATTGCCCGGACCGACGCATAATTCGACCACCGGATGACGGCCGGCGGCGATAACCAGAGGTCCGATGTCTTTGACCTCCGGTTTGACGTATGAATTGGCGGCCGCCGATGCGGCAAATGCCGCGAATACGTCCAGCCGCGCCACGGCATCGGCAAGGGCGAGGATGGCCTCAGCCGATTGCCCGATCTGGCCGAGAACCTGACGGTAAAGGCTGGTCTCAATTTCAGCGAGGCGCTCCTTGGAACTCAGGATCTGCGCCTCATATTCCTTCAGTTCCGGGGTGACGTACCGCTCGGCGTTGGCCAGCGTTTGTTTGCGGATGAAGCGATCAGGTACCTGTGCCAGGTTTGCCTGGGACACTTCGAGATAGTAGCCGAAAACCTGGTTGTAGCCGACTTTCAGGTTCTTGATGCCGGTGGCGGCTCTTTCCTCCGTCTCGAGCTTAGCGATATAACTTTTGGTGTTGGTCGTCAGGCCTTTGATCCGGTCAAGATCGGCGGAAAAACCCTCCCGGATGACGCCTCCCTCGCCGGGGGCTGAGGCCGGTTCGGGTTCGATCGATTTCTCGATCAGGGCGATGATCTCGGGGTTTTCCCTCAGTTCGCATTTCAAACCTTCGAGCGCATGCCCATGGAGCGCCCGAGCCAATTCAGGGACGGCTTCCAGGCTGCGTTTCAAGGCTATCAATTCCCTGGGCAAGGCGGCAAAGTTGCGAATCCGGTTAGCCAGCCGCTCTATGTCGGCAACCGGCTTCAACCACCGGGAGATTTCTTCCCGGGCGGCGTTATTGCTCAGAATCGCTTCGACGATCTGGTGCCGCTGGACGATTTGTTTCGAGTCCAGCAGGGGCTGGCCGAGCCAGCGGCGGAGTAACCTGGCGCCCATCGGCGTTCTGGTGGCGTCAAGCACCCCGAGCAGCGATCCTGCAACGGCGCCGGTGGTGGCATTCTTGAAGATCTCCAGGTTGTTCACGGTATTTTCGTCGAGCGCCATATAGTCGGCTACAGAGTAAGCCGAAAGATGGCTCAATCCGGAAGAGGCATCCTTGTTGGTGTCTTTCAAATAAGCAACGACGGCTCCGGCGGCTGAAATTGCCGGCGGCCAGCGCCCAATACCATAACCTTCAAGCGTGGCGACGCCAAAATGATCTTTGAGCAAATCTGCGGCGGCACCGACTTCAAACTTGTAAGCATCTAGTTCGGAGACCGGCGCAGGATATGAAGATGTGAAACCCGATCCCCTGGGAACGATGATCTCGGCGGGGGCGAGCCGTTCGATTTCGCTTTGAATCCGGTCCGCGGGCATCTGGGTGGCGGCGAATTGCCCGGTTGAAATATCGACGTAAGCCAGTCCGAATTGGCCATCACCCGGAAATACGGCCGCAAGGTAGTTATTGGTTTTGAGGTCGAGGAGTCCGGGTTCGACGACCGTGCCGGGAGTGACCAGCCGTACCACCTCTCGCTCCATTAGTCCCTTGGTGTCGCCGGGACGGGTGGTCTGCTCACAGATGGCGACTTTATGGCCGCGGTTGATGAGGCGGGCGAGGTAGTTGTCGACGGCGTGGTAGGGGATGCCGGCCATGGGCACCTTCATGCCTTTGCCCATCTCCCGCGCGGTGAGGACTATCTCCAGTTCACGGGCGGTGACTTCGGCATCGGTGTCGAAAGTCTCGTAGAAGTCGCCGAGGCGAAAAAAAACGATGACATCAGGATAACGCTGCTTGATGCGCAGGTACTGGGAGCGGAGGGGGGTAAGGTTTTCAGCCACGACGGTAATTGTACCCGATGCCTTGCGGCGGTGTCATCAGGCTTGGGGGGCTGCATCCCGATTTGAAATTGCGTTTTTTGATAAATCAAAGGAAACAAATCGCTTTTTACGTTGAGATTTGGAAAATCTGCGAGGCAGCCTATTGCAACGATTCGCGCAGAAGGGAATTTCTCCATGCAACATTTGGCATTGAGATTCTTCGCCCCGATTCATCGAGGGCTCAGAAAGACAAAACTACGAAAGTATTATAGCACGCGCGTACTGCTGAGTTGTCAAGCGTTTCGTGTCGTTTTTGAAGGAATATATTTATGACAGGAAGTTCTAATTTCCAGTACGCGCTGAGCAATCCGGGGCGCGCCGACAAGGTCTGAGATCACGGCAAAACATTTGCATCCAAGGTCTGCCAACGATCCTATATTCTCCCTGGTGATGCCGCCGATGGCAACAACAGGAAGTCCGATGCGTTTAAGGGCATATTCGACAAGCTCAATACCGCCAGGATCGGCGGCATTGAGCTTGGTGGATGTCGGAAAGACCGGTCCGACGCCCAGATAATCGACCTCGGGGATTATCAACGCTTTATCGATTTCTTGGGGTGTAGTGACTGACAGACCGATAATCATGTCTTGGCCGATGACCCGGCGGGCGGCTTCGGGGGGGAGATCGTCCTGACCGAGGTGAAGCCCATCGGCATCGCAGGCTACGGCCAGTCCGGCATCGTCGTTCACGATGAAGCAAGCCCTGTATTCCCGGCACAGCTGTCTTAGGGCAAGGCACTCCTGGTATTTGCGCCGCATCGGGAAATCCTTCTCCCGGTACTGGATGATCTTGATCCCGGCCTCTAGTAACTGCCGGGCGGTCTCAACGTTGCCCCGGCCTTGCGAGCAGGCATCCGAGAGAACAGCATAAATATCGGTTTGGGGCAGGGTTGGTCTCATCGAATGTTTTCCCGCCTATTCTCCTTGCATGGCTTTTGAAAAAGCCTTCCAGAAGGGATCGACGACGGGATGTAACAGGGCGGACTCCCGTCCCTGATCGACGAGAACCATGCCTTTTTCCGGGGCGGTCAATTCCCCGACGATCGACGACGGGATATTTTTGGCGCTTAAAGCCTGAATAACATCGCAAGCCCTGTGAGGGCGGCAGGTGACGATCAGAGTGCCTTCGGATATGGCGGCGTACGGGTCGTCGATACCGAACAGGCGGCAAATTTCAGGCACGCCGTCGGCGACGACGATGTCATCTTTGATGATCCGCACGCCCAGCCCGGCTGCCTGGGCGACCTCGAACAGTCCGCCCCAGATGCCGCACTCGGTGGCATCGTGCATAGAACTGACACCGTTATCTCTAACACCAATCGAAACGGCAGCCAGCGCATCATCGACCACCGACATCTGATAGAAAAGACCTCCGGCGCGGCTCGCAAAGTCATCACCGAATTTTTTTGTGATCAGACCGGGAAACACCGCGGCGAAGATGCCGCAGGCTTCGATGGCGGGACCCTTGGTGATGATGATCTTGTCGCCTTCCCTGGCGAAACGCGGCGACACATACTCATCCAACCCGCCAATCCCGATCATGGTCGCGCCGCCAACCATTGGATAACTGCAGCCCTCATACCGGGCGGTATGCCCGGTGATCACGTTTATACCCATGTTCTCGCACTCGCGATGCATGACCGACCACATAGCGGACAACTGCTCTTTGGTCATGTCCATGGGCAGATTAAGGTCGATCGAGAGAAATTTCGGTTTGAGACCGGAAGTGACCGAATCAGAGGCGATGATGTGGATGGCGAACCAGGCGGCCCGTTCAAAACCGTATTGGGGAACGATGAACACCGGATCCGTGGTGAAAGACACTGCCTGGCCGCCTATTTCGGCGATGCCGACATCGACGCCATGCTGCGGACCGACCAGGACCTTATCACTTTTGGCGCCAAGGCGGGGGAAGATGATCTCCCTGAAGATTTCCGGGGAAATCTTACCGATTTCAGGCATTTCCATATCGGGCATTTTTGAAAACTCCTCGCTTAAAAAAATTCCGGAAGGCAATGCGCTTCCGGAATCTGTCTACTTCCCTACGCTCGCATTACCGAGACCAGGTTCCAAGGGTCGTCCCGATCAAGATCAGGGACTCTCAGCCTTTCGGCTCCCCCAGTAAAAATTATATTAAGTTGTTGGGGCAATAATACCACAAACAGGAGAAAAATCTAATAGCGGAGTACTGCGGCAATGCCGGTGTCGCCGGGAACTTCTTCCGGTTTGAGAGAATAGACATTTCCGCCGGTAGCCAATGTTCGCTTTACCAGGAACTCTACCAGGTCATAAGCGCCGTCACCGGGAACCTGCGTCAGATTGACACAGTGTCCGGCTTCGTCGAAGGTCCCCCAGCGTTCCAGGCCCTCAGCGATAAACAACGAATAGACACGCCCATCGACAGCCGCCGGTACAACCTGGACCAGGTCATTGATCGAAGGCCCCTGACCGGTGGCTTCGACGTACTGGGCAAGCCTCCTGGATTGTTCCTGCATAAAATAGGGGCGGACGACCTTCCAGGCGCTCTTTTGAAGGGTATCAGGATTCACCTTATCCGGATTACCCTCTATTCCCTCGGCGAGGATGTTTCCGTAACTGGAAACAGCACGAAACATCGAACGAAGACTTTCGACTCCAGCGACCACCATGGGCGCTTTTTCACCGGCTAAAACTGTTTCGAGACTGCGGCTGACCTGCTGTAAAAATCTCAAATGGCGTTCCTGCTCTATATCCTTTGGGGTCCCCTGTCCGTGAAACATGGTCGGACCGCCCCCCAGGGTGTGCTGCTGTAGTTGTTTTTCAGGTTCGTCTAACCGCATTGCTTCTTCAAGGCTGCGAGGCATCCCGACCGGTATGATTTCCCGACAGTTAGCCGCGAGGCACCTGAAAAAGACCACCCGGTTCGAACTCAGCGCCAGCAGGTAATAGACACCGTCGTTAATTACCAGTGGCAAAAGGGGTTTGATGAAATACTCGCCGGACGCCACCACGGTCTCGGCGACCTCGAAGGGCAGGTTGAAATGGGAAAACGAATCCCGGGAAATGAAAAGGGCGAGTCCTTCTTCCTGGTGCTGCCAGAATAACGCATCGCGGAGCAACTCCCTGGCGGGCGAAAGCAGGTTACGGGATTCAGCGGTTTTCAATCCCAATTGAGTCAATTTTGTTTCGGCGTCGTCCAATAAGTGACGCAGGAGCAGCGGATCACCTTCCATATCGGCAACCCGATGGGTCGGCATGTAAATGGAGACCACCGGGCCTTCCGGTTTCTGAAGCAGGGTCAACAGATCAGCTTTTCTTAACAGATCCATAGGGAACGTTCCTCCTTCTTCCTTATCAACAATTTGATCCAAAATCATCGTGTCGCGGAGTCAAACAGAACGTCGCTAACGACCCGACGGCATATATTATCGTTTGTCAGGCTCCCATCTGCTATACGTAATCATACTTATTATCCGTCCGCCGGGTACTTATTCAACGACGGTTCCCCAAATTCAACAATTTCCGTGAGTTAGGTACTCCGGTATGAAAAATTGAGTAGTTTTACGGATTTCAACATCATTTATGGAGCTTTATTATGGTGATAACAAAATGACGCCAACGGAGCGGCCCGGGGGATAAGTGACAGGGGAGGTCCGGAATGGAAGAAAACACTAACAGGGGTCTAATGGCAGGGTTACTGGCGGGCGCGGCGATCGGGATCAGCCTGGGGTTATTATACGCGCCCAGGAGCGGGGTTGAAACAAGAGAAATGCTCCGCAAGCGGGCGGATGACATGAAAGTCCGGGCCGAATCCCTGAGCCATTCTATCAGGGACAAGGTGGCAGGGGTGGCACATCCCATAGGGGGAGACGGCCACGGCGAAGCACAAACCTGAAAAAGCCGCCAATAATAGAGGGAGATTGAGATATGGAGACAAAAACGGTTAAGGGAATCGCTGCCGGCGTGCTTGCCGGGGCAGCGATCGGTGCCGGCGCGGCATTATTGCTGGCGCCCCAGTCCGGCCGCGAAACGAGGAAGGATGTCCGGAAGCGGGTAGAAGATCTGAAAGCCCAGGCTGATAGCTTTGTTGCCGACATCAAAGAGCGCGATGAAGCTTTTTGTAAGGCGGTCAAAGAAGGCGCAGACGACTACCGCCGGGATATGATGGCGAAATACGGGTAACCTGCAGAGTCCTGATCCGTTATAAGGAATAAAAGGAGGAGTAAATGGAAAAAGGTTTGGCCAAGGGTTTAGCGATCGGGATCATCGCCGGGGCGGCGATCGGAGCCGGGGTGGGGATGCTCTATGCTCCACAATCAGGAAAAAAGACCCGCAAAGAAATAATTGACCGGGCTGAGGACTTTTCCGACGCCGTAAAAGAGCGGGCTGAAAAATTCAGCGACCTGGTGGGCAACAAGACTGATAAATATCGCAAGAAAATCATGGAATCCATCTCCTAGACCGGTTTATTCCCCGCGAAATGACATCGAAGCCGGACCGGGTTGACATAACTCGGTCCGGCTTCTTTTGTTCCTACCCGAACCGGATTTGCGGTAAGATGTCTGGAGCGAGGTGATCGTTGAAAGCCGATTTCAAGGGACGTCCCCGTTTACGGAACGAAGCCGGGACGGTGCGCACGATGATCAGTATGTACTGCCGTGAAAACCATGGGCCCGGGGGCTTGTGCGACGGGTGCCGTGAATTGACCGAGTACGCCATGGAAAGGCTTGACAGATGCCCTTTTGGCGAAGGCAAAACGGTGTGCTCAGTATGCGAGGTGCACTGTTACAAGCCGGAGATGCGCCGGAGGATCCGGGACGCGATGCGGTTCGCCGGACCGAGGATGATTTCAAGGCACCCGCTATTAGCCATTAACCACTTACTGCATAAGCGCCGCAAAAAGCCTATTTCCCGAAGTTAGACGTCGATGGCTTAGGCGTATTGGAAAACGGCCAATTCTCGACATCCAGGGCGTAAAAAACGCTTTCATCATCGCTCCCGGTATCCTCGATAGGCGCTTCGCGACTTCCGGTCTGGACCATACCCAGCCTGGCGGCTAATTTGCGGGAGCGTGAATTTCCCGGGTGGACATCAATGGTGATCCGGGTCTTGCCGAGGTCACGGAAAAGATAAGTTATAACCGCCGAGACTGCCTCAAAAACGTATCCCTTGCCTTGAAACGCCGGATCAAGCGTGTAGCCCAGCGCAACCTGGCTGCTGGCTTCGCCGAAATGGATACCAATATCGCCAATAAGGGCGGGGTCGCCGTTGCGGAAAATGCCAAGCTGGTACCAGGTACCCGGTTGATCAGGTTTTTGGGCGGTTTTCGAGATGAAGGTTTCGGCATCGGCGACACTGGAAGGACGGAATGACTGCCAGGCGTAAACTTCCGGGAGAGACCGGTAGGAGAACAGGGCCATCGCATCGACCTGGCTCAATCTGGTGAGCCGGAGCCTTTCTGTCCGGATCACTACCTCAGTGGCCAAACGGCACCCTTAAACAGATCAAGTTATAACAATCCTTCGGCCTGGCGCGGCTGTCCTTCCCTGATGAAACTAATACGGATCCGGGCGCCCTTTTCCAGGCGGGACAAAGCCAGACCGAGGTCCGAGGCGTTGTTCACTGTCGTAGAGTCGATCCGGGTAATGACATCGCCCGGTTTGAGACCCGCCTGCGCTGCCGGCATCCCGGGCTTTACTGCGCCGACATATGCCCCTGAAAGAACCCCGGGTCCGTGAGCGGCGCTGTATTTGGCAGCATCGGCCACCGAGGCGCCGAATGATGGCGCCTGTGCGCTCTTTGCCTGAGACAGATAGTATTCGAGCTGCTGGGGATCGAAACCAACCACGAGATTGCCGTCGATGTCAGTTACCGGGACGGCCATTCTGCCGGTCCGCCGCGCCAATTCCTGGGCGGCTGCGGCATCACGGGAGACGTCAACCTCTTCAAATGGGACACCGCGCTGTGAAAGGAACCCTTTCACGGTGTGACAGTGCGGTCAGGTCTGGGTGGTGTAAACGGTCACTTTCATAGTTTGTTCACCTCGATTAAAGTATAACGCGAGATTCAGTACCTCTCAAAATTCCATCATTTAAGTTTATCCGGGAAATATCGAGCCGGGGCTATCGGAGACGCGCAATACTCGATGGAATCCCAGGCAAAGCAAAGCCCCCTGGTAGAGGGGGCTTGAAGCTTCGATTGAATTCGGGCTATTTGGACAGGACGCGGCGCCGGCGATCGATCTTGCCGGGTATGACGACCGGTTCTTTTTCGGCGATGGCCTCCGCCTGGCTCAGATGCCGGCCGGGATAGTTCACCCAACCGCACTGAAAACATTGCTCATAGGCGCCGTATTCGTCGCTGTCGCCGTAGAGATCGCCGACGTGACAGCGGGGACAACTCTTGATCTTATACACGGGATCCTCCTTGTTGAATCGATCCGAAACACCGCCATTGTATACTTCTTAAAAGCCGGTGTAAGTGACCAAGGTCACGCGCGCCGCAATGTGAATGGCCGTTGCTTATTATCAACAGATTGTATTCACATTCTCTCCATATTCGATTGGTATGATGGACACGCAAAAGGCGAGAGATCCCTTTTTCAACTACTTGAGCCATGATCCCGCTGGCCGCCCGCGGCGATTGTAGAGGTGGATCCCGGATTGCGCCTGCCAAAGGAACGGGGATATATTATGGATGTGACGAAAAAAATCCTGGTAGTAGATGACGAGCAAAAAATCGTCGAAATCGTTTGCGCTTACCTGGAGCGTGAGGGCTTCCGGGTTATTCCCGCTTACGACGGAGAGTCAGCAATCAAGGCTTTCCGCCAGGAAAAGCCGGATCTCATCGTACTTGACCTGATGCTGCCGAAGCTTTCAGGTAACGACGTATGCCGGATCATCAGGAAAGAATCGGAAGTACCGATCATCATGCTTACCGCCCGGGACGAGCTGACTGACAAGATCGTCGGACTGGAACTCGGCGCGGACGATTACCTGACCAAACCCTTCGAAGGACGGGAATTGGTGGCAAGGGTGAAGGCGATACTACGGCGTAGCGGGTTAAAACCCTCAGTCCCACTGGTCCGCTGCGGGGAGATCACGGTGGACGCAGAGCGCCGGCAGGTCACCATCAGGGACCGTGTGATCGAACTGACCACGACCGAGTTCGAGATGTTAAAACTGCTAGCCGCACACCCCGGAAAGGTTTTTTCCCGCGCCGAACTCCTTGACCGGCTGCAGGGGGATGCCTACGAAGGATATGAACGGACGATCGACAGCCATATAAAAAACCTGAGACGCAAGATTGAACCCGATGTGGACAAACCGTCTTATATTCATACGATTTACGGCGGCGGTTACAAATTGGAGCTGCCCGGGTGAAAAGCCTGGTATGGAAAATCGGCGGCGCTCTGGTCCTGGTTGCTCTGATCGCCGTTTCGATAATGGCGTACCTGACCAATGAGAATACCCACCGGGAATTCCACACCTATATCCAGGCTAATCCGGCCTTCGAGGACACCGTCGCTCGAATCTTAGGATTGGTATATATCCGCGGCGGCTGGTCGGGTCTGGCGGATGTCCTGCCGCAGATGCTGGCTTTTGAAGGCGACCGCCTGATCGTGGCCGATGTCAACAACGTAATTGTTGGTGATTCGGCGGGACTGGCTATCGGTCAGACGGTAACCCAAGCCGAGTTGACCGGCGGCCATGAAGTGGAAATCTCGCCGAGCTTTCCCAACCCGGGACAACCTGGCGGCAACGGCCAGCTGGTGGGACAGTTTTTCTACCTGGGACAGGCGGGCGGAGTGCTCGACGCGGAGCAGAATTTTCTAAGTCAAACTAACCGCTGGTTGTGGCTTTCCGGCGGTATCGGCGTGATAATCGCCGTGGCGCTGGCGGCGGCTCTGACCTACAATTTTATCCGGCCGCTCAGGGCGTTGAGCGCCGGCGCCAACGCAATCGCCGCGGGCAACCTGGGGTACAGGGTAAAAGTTAAATCCGGGGATGAAACGGGGGAACTGGCCGAATCGTTCAATATAATGGCCGGGTCGCTTGAAAAAAGCGAACAAGCCCGAAAAAGGTTGCTGGCCGATGTCGCTCATGAACTGCGGACTCCGCTGACCATCATCAACGGCACCATCGATGCCATGATCGACGGGGTGTTGCCCAGGGACGAGCGACAATTGAAGACGGTAAAAAGCGAAACAGTGGTGCTCACACGCCTGATCAGCGATCTCCGCGATCTTTCGCTGGCTGAAGCCGGTAAGCTCAAGCTGGAAAAATCGACGATAGATTGGGCTGACCTGATCCAGTGGAAACTGGATCAATTTCGCCCTATGGCTGAAGTTAAAGGGATTGAACTCAAGTTCGAAGGTAGGGATGGGCTCCCCGCGGTTTCGGCTGATTGGGTAAGGATGGAACAAGTTCTAGCCAATCTGCTTTCGAATGCCATACGGCACACGCTCGAGGGTGGTCAGGTCAAGGTCAGCCTTTCCGAAACCGTTCTTAACGGCAGACCCGCCGTTACAGCTTCAGTGGCCGATACCGGTGAGGGCATTGAGCCGGATAAGCTCGAGCACATCTTCGACCGGTTTTACCGCATCGAGGATTCGAGGGCGCGAACCGAGGGTAACGGCGCCGGATTAGGGCTGGCCATCGTGAAGCAAATGGTAGAGGCCCACGGCGGTGAGGTCAGAGCAGAGAGCAAACCCGGCTCTGGCTCGACCTTCTTCATCACCCTGCCAGCGATCGAAGTTACCGCTCTGGATGTCACGCCCGAATCATCACCAGGAGCATCTTGAACGGGGTCACCGCTCGAACGGAGTGTGGCTCGTTCGCCGGCATGATGATCATCTGACCTTCGATCACCCGGTTCTTCTGTCCCGAAATGCTTATCTCGGCTTCACCGTCGATGGCATAGACAAAGGCATCAAACGACGCCGAATGCTCCGATAGGCCATGCCCGGCATCAAAGGCGAAAACAGTGATAGTCCCGGCCGGTCTTTCTGCCACGGTCCGGCTGACGACCGCTCCGTCCTGATAGCCGATCAGTTTTGCCAACTCCAGGGACCGCCCGACCAACGATTCCTTTTCCGCCATAAATTCCTCCGTAGTCCTTTGATTTTCAGTTTATCATATTGAATCCCCGGGTTTTACATGGCACAGGGGCTCGGTTATACTCTGCCGGAAAACAAGGTATAGTTATCTATCCAGCCTGGAAGGAAACGCATGGTCGAGAGTGTTTTGCCCTGGGTCGTATTCAACATATTCCTGGTCGCCATGCTGCTGCTGGACCTGCTGGTCTTCCACCGCAAACCCCACGCCATAGGCATGAAAGAATCTCTTGTCTGGACCGGGGTGTGGGTCGGACTGGCGGTGATTTTCGGTTTGGGCGTGTGGCTGTTCGAGGGCTCGACACATGCCATAAACTTTTTCAGCGGCTATGTTGTCGAAGAGTCGTTATCGGTCGACAATCTGTTCGTTTTCCTGATGCTGTTCACCTATTTCTGCGTCCCCAGCGCCCACCAGCACCGCGTCCTTTTTTGGGGCATCCTGACCGCCATCGTCCTCAGGGCGGCTTTCATCCTGGGCGGCATAGCCCTGTTTCAAGCCCTCGAGTGGATCATCTACGTCTTCGGCGCTTTCCTGATCTTCACCGGTATCAGGATGGGGATGCAATCAGAGGAAAACCCCCACCCCGAAGGTAATCCGGTGCTCAAACTGGTAAGGCGGTTCCTGCCGATGACCGCCAACTACCACGGCAGCAAATTCTTCACCATTGAAAACGGGCGGCGCCTGGCGACGCCGTTGTTCATGGTTTTTATGGTAGTGAACCTTACGGATGTCATCTTTGCCGTGGATTCCATTCCTGCGGTGCTGGCGATCACCCAGGACCCGTTCATCGTCTACACATCGAATATGTTCGCCATCATGGGTCTCCGGTCCATCTATTTTGCCCTTTCCGGCTTTGCCAAGAAGTTGCATTATCTTCATTATGGGCTTTCGGCGATACTCGTCTTCCTGGGCGTCAAGATGATTCTTTCCAGCGTTTTCGAAGTGCCAACTGTCGCTTCTCTCCTGATTATCGCTGGGATCCTCGGGGCGGCGGTCATCGCCTCCCTCCGGCGGCCTGCCGAGATTGAAGTCAGCCCCACCCCGGGAACTTGCCCCACTGATGTAGAAAAGGAAGGGTAAGGCCATGCCCGCGATAAAGGCTTTCCTTGAGCATGTCCTGGAGAAACTAACCTCCTTGGGTCCGGTGACCGGCAGGAGCATGTTCGGCGGGTTCGGCGTGTTCCATGACGAAGAGATGTTCGGCTTGATTTCCAATGATGTGTTGTACCTGAAAGCCGACGATTCGAACCGGGAAGATTACCTCTCACGCGGCAGCAGCCAGTATAAGCCGATGCCTTATTTCAGGGTTCCGGACGACGTTTTCGAAAATTCCGAGGACTTGTCCAGGTGGGCGCAGAAATCTGTTGCTATCGCTCATGCGCCGCCCAAAAAGAAAAAATAATGGGCCGAAAAACATCGTATCCCGGTTCCCTTGTTGGTGTATAATCCGTCCCGAAGCGAGGAAAGTCATGTCTGATCTTGAAGACTACAAGATAATGTACAGAAAACAAGAGGCAGAATTCCTTGCGGAGCGAAAAAAGCTGATCGCTCAGAAACAGCTCATCGGTAAAGTTTTCACCACCGAGGCGATTCACAAACGCCAACATATAGAAAAACGCATTGCGGAACTTGAGCGCAAAATTATCGAGATCCGCACTATGCTGGGCGAGAACTACAAAAATAACTAGCCATGGACGCAAAGACCTTTTCCGGGTTGGTATCACGCGCCCTGGATAATCTGCCGGATGAGTTCCTGGATCTCCTGGAAAACATCGAGATCGCCGTGGAAGACTATCCATCGCTCCGGCAAAGACACGGCTCCAAGCGCAATGAACTGCTGGGTTTATACGAAGGCGTCCCGCTGACCGAACGGGATACCCATTACGGTCTGGTATTGCCGGATAAAATCACTATCTTCCAAAAGCCTATCGAAGCTATCTGCAAAACCGAAGAGGAAATAATCGACCAGGTCGAAAAAACCGTACGCCATGAGATAGCCCACCATTTCGGCATGACCGACGCTCAACTGGATGAAATCGAGCAACGCTGGTCGAAGAGATACTGAGGTGTCCGAAGAAGATGTCATCCGGGAAACGCCAGTCCCGGCTACGATCGAAAGCCTCGATCGCGATCTGAAAGCGCTGGGAGTGGCAGCGGGAATGACGCTGCTGGTCCATTCATCCTTGTCGGCGCTGGGGTGGGTCTGCGGCGGGGCGGTGGCTGTTATCAGGGCGCTTGAAGCAGTTCTCGGAGAGACTGGCACGCTGGTGATGCCGGCTCATTCCGGGGAATTATCCGATCCCGCTTTTTGGCAGCACCCACCAGTGCCTGAAACCTGGTGGCAAATCATCCGCGACCAGATGCCGGCTTTCGATCCCGATCTGACGCCGACACGGGGCATGGGTGTTATCGCCGAGACTTTCAGAAAGCAAAGGGGCATCTTCCGGAGCGATCATCCGCAGGTGTCTTTTGCCGCAAGAGGCCCCTTGGCATCAGAGATTACCAGCGACCATTCATTGGAGTACGCGCTTGGCGATCATAGCCCGCTGGGTAAATTATACGCTCTGGGCGGCTATGTTTTGCTTTTAGGCTGCGGTTATGGCAACAACACCTCGCTTCACCTGGCGGAATATCGGGCGAAATATCCCGGAAAGCGGATCGAAACCGGTGGGGCGCCTGTAGTTGAGAATGGCAAGAGAGTTTGGAAAGTCCTCGAAGACTTCGGGGACGATTCGGAAGATTTTAAGCTTATCGGCGCTGATTTCGAGAAGGCTTGTGCCGGAACCGTGAGGATCGGCCAGGTTGGTTTGGCCACAGCCCGGCTGATGCCTGTCAGGGTATTGGTGGATTACGCTACGGAGTGGATGACGGCTAATAGAGATAAGCGGGGTAAAGACTGATGGAACGTTGCGGCTGGGCGGAAACGGGCGATGAACTCCTGGCCAAATATCACGACGAGGAGTGGGGTGTGCCCAACCATGACGACCGGAAACACTTCGAGTTCATGATCCTCGAAGCGTTCCAGGCCGGACTGTCTTGGATGACTATCCTCAGGAAGCGGGAGGCTTTCAGGAAAGCTTTTGCCGGGTTCGATCCGTCGAAAGTGGCGAAGTTCGATCAGCAGAAGGTAAACGAACTGCTCAACGATAAAGGCATAGTTAGAAACAGGCTCAAGATCGAAGCCGCGATCAACAATGCCAAAAGATTCCTCGAGGTACAGAAAGAATTTGGCTCATTCGATAACTACATCTGGGGATTTGTCGAAGGAAAACCAATTGCTCCCGATCGAAGGTCCTTATCCGAAATTCCAGCCACGACCGAACTGTCCGATAGGATCAGCCAGGATCTGAAGAAAAGGGGCTTCAAGTTTGTGGGATCGACGATCGTATATTCCCACCTTCAAGCGGTGGGCATCGTAAACGACCACCTGGTGGATTGCCCCCGGTATAGAGCGGCGAGTCAAGTTTAGAAAAGAACCCCCCGGATGGTGTCCGGGGGGTTCTTTTTGACTAGAAATCGATAACGAACTTACCGTCCTTGTACAACAGATCCCCGTCGACCCGGATTTCGCCGCCCTGGCGCAGATCGCAGACCATGTCCCAGTGGATGGCGGATTCGTTGACCGAACCGGTCTCAGGGTAACCGGCACCCAGGGCCATATGGAAGCTGCCGCCGATCTTCTCGTCGAAGAGGATTTCGCCGGTGAATTTAGTGATGCCTTCATTTGTGCCGATGGCAAATTCGCCCAGCCGCCTGGCGCCCTCGTCGGTATCGAGAGTCTTCAACAGAAATTCCTCATTTTTCTCCGCGGTGGCCTTCACCACCTTGCCGTTTTCAAACCACAGCCTGACGCCGGTGACCTCACGGCCGCTTTCGATGGCGGGATAGGAAAAATAAACGTGCCCGTTGGCAGAATCCTCGACAGGTCCGGTAAAGACCTCGCCGTCAGGCATATTGTACTGACCGTCGCATTTTACGAACTTGCGGCCTTTGATCGATAACTTGAGGTCGGTGCCGGGGGCGGTGACATGCACCTCCCGCCGCCCTTTCAACCAATCCACTACCTTTTGAAGACGGTCGCTCTGTTTTAGCCAATAGCCTATCGGATCGTCCGCGTCAGGCATGCAGGCGCCGAAAACGAAGTCCTCGTATTCTTCCAGGCTCATCTCGGCATCCTGGGCCATAGCCGCCGTCGGGAACGGCACCACCACCCAGTTGAATTCGCCGGCCCCGGAACGCTTCATCATCGTTTTCATGAGGCCGGACCTGCCGCGGTCGAACAGAACCATTTTTTCCGGTGCGACGTTCGATAGTTTCTTGGTGTTATCGTCGGCAAGGATGGCAAACCTGGCATCGTATTCTTCGGCGATGTAACGCTGGGGCTGATGGACATATTGAATCTGCTCATCGGTACCGAAGCGGTACAGGATGTCTTCAAAATCGCCCCGGGGCAGGACGAGGGGAAAGCCTCCGGCTTTCACGACCTCGAGGTAAATCGCCCGGGTCAGGGGCTGGGCGGCTGAAGGCGCGTTAATTACGACCTTATTGCCCGGTTTGATCTTGGTGGAATAATTGACAACGAGTTCAGCCAGTTTCTGGATACGGGGATCCGCCATTATTTTCTCCTTTTAATTCTATCGGACTATTGTAGTCCTCGAGTGAAAATGGGGCAAGCAGTGCTCGTTCAGCTGAATTACCCCAGGATATTGCATCATTTATGATTCGGACAATGAAAGATTGATTTTATCAAATAGTTGTTGCCGTTTTGTCCCTGATTGAGCTGGCTCTTTTCAGGTTCGAGATAATAGATTGCAGCACCACGGACAACTGGAACCAGAAGGCATTTCCGGTGCGCACCGTTTACCTAGCCGCCGATGAGCCGGGAAGATTGGTCGAAGCGCTGCAACAACAATTGATGGAGTTAGCTTAAAACTCGCGGGAGCTGACGGGAGAGTTCATCACGGCTGTCATTCGCCGATGAACAAGCTTCGACCCCAATGTGAATGACCGGCACCCCACGCCCTTCATAGTATTTGACCAGCGGCAACGTTTTCTCGGCGAAGATGGCCAGTTTTTTTGTGACTTCCTCAATGCTGTCGTCACGCCGCCCGCCGCGGTCGCCGCCGGCGTCGGTGCGGATGCGCTCGATCACCGTTCCCGGCGCACACTCAAGAACGACGATAGCTGTCATGTTTACCGTCTTTGCCAGAGCGGCGGCCTGGCCGGCATGGCGAGGCAATCCGTTCATGACAGTCAGGACGCCGCCGGAAATTCCTTTATCCTCGATGAAGGCACCCAGCAACTTTTCGGCGATGGGAAACTCCCCGTCGGTGAGCAAGGCACCGGTGCGGAGGGAGGTCCTGATGATTTCCATCTCGGTGCCGGACAGCAGCCCGGTAGGGGCGGCGGCATAGCGGCGAAGCTGTGCGCCGAAATCGAAATGGAAGCATTTATTACCGCCAAGGCCTTGTCTTTCCAAGAGCTCGCCGAGCGGAGTTTTGCCCGCTCCGGTGGGGCCGAGGAGAAGAATAGCGCGGGGCATACCGGAGCGCCAGGTTGCCGCTTTTCGGTCGATTTCCTTGATAAAACTATCTTTGCCCATAACATAGGCTTCCATGTTTTCGGGGAAAGTAGATGCCAGCTTGGATTTCAAGCGGCAATATTCCTCCAGTCGGCTCGGATGGGCAATCAGGTAATCCCGGAATGCCAGATGGCGGCTGATCTCCGGATTTCCTTGCTGGAAGACATGCAGGTGATGGCTCCGTTCGCCATCGGTCTCTTTGATAAAAAACCGCCGGCCTGAGATCCCATATTCGCCTTTGGCGGAATAGCCGATGGCGGCTAACCTGTCGTTAACGGCATCAACCCGGCCGATGTCGGTGACCACGGTGATGATGTCGATGACCGGTTTGGCAGCGGCTCCGGGAATCGAGGTGGAACCAACGTGATGGATTTCCACAATCAGATCCCCAAAGGCTGATCTGAGCGCATCCGCCTCGACCTTGAAAAGCAGTGGCCACTCGTTACAGTACGGTACTACCTTGACTTTCCGGGGCGGTTGAATATTCACGAATAAATAAACCTGATTTTACTGTTGACAGCGCAACTGGCGTAGTGGCATACTCTAGTGCGGTTGAAAGTTGGTATCCAAGCCAAGGCGGTTTGTCCCACGGTCCGGATGACCAAACCGTAAACCAAAGTATATAAAAAAAAGGAGCAAAAGTCATCCATGGCCCAAGACAAAACCATCCAATGCGCAGACTGCGGCACTGATTTTACGTTCAGCGCTTCTGAGCAGGAGTTCTTCGCTTCCAAGGGCTTCACCAACGAGCCCAAGCGATGCCCGACCTGCCGACAATCCCGCAAACAGACCCGCGGCGGTTCCGGCGCCGGTAATTCAGGCGGTCCCCGCCAGATGTTCCCTGCCGTTTGCGCCGCCTGCGGTAAAGAGACCCAGGTACCGTTCGAACCTCGAAACGGCCGGCCGGTTTATTGCAGCGATTGTTTCGCTAAGTCCAAGAGCGCTTACTAAATTTTCCAGTATTGAGTTCAAAGAGCCCCGTCCGGGGCTCTTTGTTTTTGTGCGACGCTTTGAAATTGACTAAGATATTGCGATGAAATTGGTAATTCTTATCGCTGGGGCGGGGGCGCTGGGATCGGTATGCCGCTTCGCCCTGTCAGGCGCGGTTTATTCGGCGTTTGGTCAGAGTTTCCCGTACGGCACCCTGGCGGTCAACGTTATCGGCAGCTTTTTGCTGGGTCTTTTGATGCAACTAGGGATGAGCACCGACCTCATCCCGCCGCACCTGCGTACCGCTGTTGCCATCGGCTTCCTCGGCGCCTTCACCACATTTTCAACCTTCACCTATGAAACGGTCCAACTCATCCAGGATGGCGCGTGGGGATCTGTCGCGCTTAATATTATGACCAGCCTTGCCCTGGGAATCGCTGCGGTGGTGGCGGGGATTTTCACCGGGCGGATGTTAGCCGGAGGAAGTTGATGCACATCATCGAGGGCGAGCAGGTATTGATGCGTATTTTCATCGGCGAGTCGGATATCACAGACGGCAAGCCGCTTCATATGGCTCTGCTTGAGCTTTTCAGAAGAAGGGGTCTTGCCGGGGCGACGGTCCTCCGGGGCATTGCCGGATTTGGGGCGCATAGCCGAATCCATTCGGCACACTTGTTACAACTTTCCCAGGACCTGCCGGTAATCGTTGAAGTGATTGATTCACAGGAACATCTCGACGACGTGCTTCCGGAAGTCGAAAAACTAATGACCGGCGGGCTGATCACGCTCGAAAAGGCCTGGGTTATCCGCTATTCGCCAGCATAACTCCGCCGGATATCTTGATCCCGGATTTGCCAAAAGGAACAGGTACTAAAACCGCCACTTTTCTTGACTACAAATGTCCACAATAGTATACTGAACGCCGCCCCTCCGTCAGGAAGGCGCCAGGGCTCGAGGAGATTGTATGCCGGAATTACTTACTGTCAGGGAAGTCGCGGATTATCTTAGAGTGACCCAGAAGACGGTTTATAGACTCTTACAACAGGGATCGATTCCAGCTCTCAAGGTTAGCCACAGCTGGCGATTCGATAAAGCGTCTATCGACGAGTGGTTGAAATCAACCGCGGTCGGCGCCAAAGCCAATATCCTGGTTGTCGACGACGACCAGACGATACGGGACCTTTTCCGCGACATTCTCGAAGACGCCGGCCATAGGGTGATCACCGCTGGCAGCGGTGCCGAAGCGCTTGAATACATCAAGGCCAAGGATTTCGCGCTGGTTTTTCTTGATCTGAAGATGCCGGGCATGAGCGGCGCGGATGTACTGAGAAAAATCCGCACCATCGATCCCGACCTGCCGGTTACTATCATCACCGGTTTCCCTGACAGCGAATCCATGGCCGCCGCGTTGGCCCAGGGGCCGTTCGGGGTGATGAACAAGCCTTTTGGAGAGGCCGACGTCCTGAACGCCGTGAAGAGCTTTATACGTATTGGCCGAAGCTAGGACGACCGCCGTGATTTTTACTGGTTTCCGATACGGTAAGCCCGGAGAAAGCATCCATGCCGGGCCGTGAGGCGGAGCGCCGGGGTATAACCATTCGCGAGGTCGTGGAGCAGAGGCTGCTCGGCGATGCGGCCAACACCTTCCGGACAATGTTCGAACGTTCGGGCACCGCGGCGGCTGTGCTGAACGACGCCGGAATCATGGTGTTGGCGAACGAAGCCATGTCCAGGCTCGTTGATCTGCCCGTCCCCGAGATTGAGGGTAAACATTCCTGGTTCGAGTTTGTCGCCGAAGCCGACCGCAAGAAAGCCCAGGACTATCACCGGCTGCGGCGCAGCCATCCCGGTACCGCTCCGGAACATTACGAATTCAAACTGATCGACCAGAACGGCGGCAGCCACGAGATCGAAATCACCGTCGCCATGTTCCCGGGCACCGACCTTTCGCTTCTTTCCTGCATTGACGTCACTCACCTGAAGACCGCCCAGGAGATGGGGAGGCTGACACGCTTCGCCGTCGAAAACGCCCCGGAATCAATCCTCTGGCTCAGCGAAGAGGGGGCTATTCTGTACGCCAACGGCGCGGCTTGCCGCATGCTGGGTTACAACCTGGGGCAACTGATGTCTCACAATGTTTCTGACATAGACGCCAGCCGTTCCCGGCGAGAATGGCTCCGCCTGCTTAAAGACCTGAAGCAATCCGGTTCGATGATCTGGCAGTCGGAATATCGACGCCAGGATGGGCAGGTCATTCCGGTTGAAGTACTCATTAATTATATCCTGCTCAACGACAAGAACTATTATTGGGCTTTTGCCAGGGACACTTCCGCCAGGCAACAGGCGGAGAAACGCGAACTCCAGCTTCAGTCGGAACTCAACGTGTCCGCCAGGCTAGCTTCCATTGGAGAACTGGCCGCAGGAGTGGCGCATGAGATCAATAACCCGCTTACCGGCATAATCGGATATTCCGAGCGCCTGATCAGAAAAGCAACCGATGAGAAAACCGCAGCGGACCTGAAACGCATCCATGGCGAAGCGACCAGGGCGGCGAGGGTGGTCCAAAACCTGCTGACCTTCGCCCGGCGCCGACAGCCTTCCAAGGAGCCGGTAGACATCAATAAGATCATCAGGGAATCTCTGGCTCTGAGGGAGTACGAACTGCGCCAGCAGAATATCCAGGTGTTGACCCATCTGGCGGATCTGCCCTGTTTTATGGCTGATTTTTATCAGATGGAACAGGTATTCGTTAACCTTATTGTCAATGCCGAGCAGGCGATGACCAATGCCAAAAAGGGTGACCGGTTGACGGTAACGACTGGTTTACTTGAAGGTCAGATCGTGGTCACCATCGCCGACAACGGTCCGGGCATCAAAGGCGAAAATCTGGATAAGTTGTTCGATCCGTTTTTCACCACCAGGACGGAGAGCGGGGGCACGGGTTTGGGCCTTTCGATTTGCCACGGTATTGTCCTGGAGCACGGCGGCCGGATAAGCGTCTCCAGCGACTACGGTAAGGGGGCGACATTCACCGTGGCCCTGCCGCTTAAAAACAGCCAGTGCCCGGACGAGGAACCTACCTAGCCGATATCCAGCAATCTGTGGCGGGCTTCGGATTCGGTCATTCCTTCAACCGCGACAGTTTTATGACGGCCGGTCCGGCCCCTGACCAGTTTGACCGCACCTCTGGGAATGCCGAGGCGTTCCGCGATAAACTCAACAAGCGCTTCGTTGGCCAGTCCCCGTTCGGGGGTTGCCGCTATCTTGATCTTGACCGCTTCACCGAACAGCCCGACGACCTCGGTCTTGCGCGCTCCCGGCTGGACGTGGATGTCTACCAGGGTCCGGCTCACGTAATTACTTTGATCGCCGCCGGCCTGGAAAGGTCGCGGGAATGGTATTCGATCAATACGGCGGCCAGCAGAATGATGTCAAAATAGAAAAAATAGGAATTGAGGCTGCGCCAGGCAAAAAATACCGGAAGGATGGCGAGCAGCAGCCCGGTTGAAGGATATTTCGGTCCGTTTTTATAGTACCACCACAGGCCACCGCCTAAAGCTGCCAACTCCAGTAGAGTAAATACGGCAGACGATTCGATATTAACAATACCAGTTTCAGTCAGGCTGACCAATCCGACCCCAAGGGGATAAAGCGGATCGAATACCGGGGCCATAACCGACCGGAACCATAGCACAGGGTCGGCAACAATGAAAGGCAAGTTTAACGCCGCAAACACCGCTGCCGCAAGGGCAACACCCGCTGCCGCTCGCTTCCAACCCCATACGTGGTAAACGTAAATCGCGGCGAAGGGCACCAGGAACCAGACGGTTTGATAGGCGGCGGCGCCGGCACCCAGGAGGAGCATCGAAAGTTTCGGATACCTGGGAATTAGCAACCAGCCGGCGACCATAAACGGGAAAATGACCAATCGCTTCTCGAGACCGATCAAACCCGTTATCCACAATTCCAGGCTGACCGCGGCGGCGATGGCGAAAATCAATCGGCTTTTCCCGGGGATACGCCACAATCCGAAAACTATGGCAGCGAGCAAAAACAAGCCCACAACTAGTTGCATATTATCCAGCCCCGCAAGCATAAAAGGCACTGAGATCAGGAATGATCCTGCGGGATAGGAAAGCCGGGACTCAAGTTCGATCGGTATCGAAGTCGGATTTACCTTCGACTGTTCCCAAAGGGACGTCAACGCTTCCTGGCTGGGATAAGGGAAAACCTCGGAGAAGCGGCCTTCCTGGATGGGGGTCAGATTGACGAAGGGGCCGTTATTATCGCTGGCTTGGCCGTCATAAGTTTCCATAGCGGTGATGATGTTCGACGAAGCATAGGGGTTTTTGCCGTCGATAAAGTTTTCCGTCGCCTGCTGGGTCAAAGCGGCGCCGTCGGAGTAACGCGGCTGGGTCTTGAAATAGGCAAGTCCCGATTTTATTGGCTCGTTGAAGGAGTCAGGGTTGAGCAGATTGGTTTTCAAGCCAACGTAGATGCCGGCGATCGAAATCCCGGCAAAGGATAAGAGTAGCACGATTGCTACAGTTACTTTTTTAAGATGGTTATTCCAGCGGGACAATATCAGATCGGTCTTGGGAAGGGCCACCAGCCACAGGACACCGAACCAGAGGATCCATGAGATGATGCCCAGTACCGATTTGCTCGGGGAAACAACATAGGGTCCGCCAGTGAGGGTGGAAAAACCCAATTTTAAAAAGACGCCGATGAAAAAAAGATTGATTCTTGGAGTCAGGAGTTTAAGCATTCTTGATCAGGTTCTGTTCGCAAGTCTTATATTACTTGGTATTTTTTGGCGCAAATTGCCAACATAATATAACAAACAAATAGAAGCCGCGGCAATATTACATCATCTGAAACGAAAACCGCTCTGGTATAATACTCCCGAAAGCACCCGAAACGAGAGGCGGCTATGACTTCCTTGGAAAACCAGCTTGCGAAGCTCCTTCAAGACCACGGTTTGATAATCGGCACGGTGGAATCCGCCACCGGAGGCATGATCGCCGAGCGGCTCACTTCAGTCTCTGGCGCCTCCAAATACTTCAAAGGCGGCCTGGTTACCTATCACAACGAACTGAAGATCCGTCTGTGCGGGGTCAGATACGAGACCCTGTTGGCATATGGCGCAGTCAGTCCACAGGTAGCGGAAGAGATGGCAGCAGGCGGACGCAAGGCGCTTGGCGTGGATATCTGCCTTTCAGATTCGGGTATCGCCGGGCCCGGGGGCGAAAGCGCCGGAAAACCGGTCGGCCTTTTTTACATCGGACTGGCTACTCCGGAAGGAGTTTGGAGCAGAAAATTCATCTTCAAGGGCAACCGCGGTGAAAACCGGGGTCAAGCGGTCGCGGCGGCGCTTAAGTGGGCCGTCGAGCACCTCGCCAACGGCTAAAGACCTTTTATCGTCGCAGCCTGGATTTCAAATAGCTGTCTGATGCCTTTTTCTCCGAGAGCCAGAACGGCGTCCAGGGTCTCCCGGGAGTAAGCTTTCTTCTCTGCGGTGCCCTGGACCTCTATGAATTCACCCCGGGAATTCATCACCAGGTTGAAGTCGGATTCGGCGTTGCAGTCTTCATCGAAAGCAGGATCCAGAAGGATGTTGCCCTTGTAAACGCTGACCGAGACCCCCGCGACCTGTGATCTTAGGGGCATGCTCTTGAAAATACCCAGCCGGTGCAGTTTGGAGAACGCCAGGTATAAGGCGACATAGCCGCCGGTGATTGAAGCGGTCCTGGTGCCAGCATCAGCCTGGAGAACGTCGCAATCGACGGTAAAGCTCCGTTCACCAAGCGCCGCCAGATCGGTTACACCACGGAGCGAACGCCCGACAAGGCGCTGGATCTCCTGGCTGCGACCCGAGATCTTGCCGGCTGAATCGCGCGGCGTGCGCGTTGTGGTCGACCTCGGCAGCATGGCGTATTCCGCCGTCACCCAGCCCGTGCCGCTGTTCTTTAAAAACGGCGGTACTTTTTCCTCCATGGTAACGGAAACGATTACCCTGGTATTGCCCTGTTCGATGAGCACCGAGCCTTCGGCATAGGTCTGGTATCCAGGAGTAATCCTGATGGGGCGTAGCTCGTCGGGCGCGCGGCTGTCTAGTCTGGGCATGATTAAACCTTTCAAACAGTCAGTGACAAAAATGTTATGGGCGGGCTTGCCCCGAGCCGTATACCAGCCATTTGTAGCTGGTAATTTCCTTGAGGCCGAGCGGGCCGCGGGCGTGCATTTTTTGCGTCGAAATACCGACTTCGGCGCCTAAGCCGAATTGGGCGCCATCGGTGAACCTGGTCGAAGTGTTGACATAGACCGCGGCGGCGTCCACTTCGTTCATAAAACGCTGGGCGTTGGTGTAATCCTCGGTAATAATGGCTTCCGAATGCCCGTCACCATAAGCGGCGATGTGATCCAAAGCCTCGTCCAAGGAATCGACAATCTTGATCGCGGCAATAAGCGCCAGGTATTCCTTTCCCCAATCGGCATCGACGGCGGGCACCAGTTTCAATCCCGGCAGCGAACCAAGTATTGCCAGGGATCTCGGGTCACAACGCAATTCGACGCCGGATCCGGCTAATTCAGCGGCGGCTTCAGGGAGATACCGGGCGGCAATATCTTTATGCACCAGGATTGTATCCAGGGCGTTGCAGGCCGATGGCTTTTGCACCTTGGCGTTGTACACGATCGCCGTTGCCCGATCAACCCTGGCAGAGGCATCGACGAAGGTGTGGCAGACTCCGGCGCCCCCGGCAACCACCGGGATGCTGGAATTTTCTTTGACGAACTTTATCAAGCCGGTCCCGCCGCGGGGGATGACCAGGTCTACCTGGTCATTCATTTTCAACAGGTGCGGCACCAGTGAGCGATCGGTGTTATCGATGAATTGGACGACATTCGGGTCTAAACCCGCGCGCTCAAGAGCGCCGACGATAATTTTTACAAGGGCTCTGTTGGAGTTGATGGTTTCCTTGCCGCCCCGAAGGATTACGGCATTGCCGGCTTTCAGGCACAATGCCGTGATATCGATCGTGACATTGGGGCGGGATTCGTAGATCGCCGCGATCACCCCGAGCGGAACCCGCTTTTTGCCCAGCGTCAAGCCGTTGGGCAAAGTCCTCATGTCGAAAATCTCGCCAACCGGGTCAGGCAGTCCGGCAACGCTCCGCACGTCGGCGGCGATCAGGTCGACACTGTGGGGAGTGAGCGCCAGGCGGTCCAGCATTGCCGGAGCCATGCCGATTTTCCTGGCGTCCAACTGGTCAATGGCATTCGCTTCCAGAATGACCTCTTTTTGGGAGAGGAGATCATCGGCGATATGTTCCAGCGCCGAATTCTTGGCCGCGGTTCCCGTGTAAGCCAGTTTCCGGCTAGCCAGTTTGGCGCGGCGGCACTGCATTTCCAGTTCAACAATGGGGTCCACGGTAATCACCTTAATTCAAGATAGGCAAAGTATAGTTGAAGGTTTTACCAGAGGCAAGGAACGAGGCTGGATACCCTGTGCAGATCAGGCGCTCCCGCTGCCCGATCCCCCCGAGATCGGCGTTTTCAATATCTTTTCGGTGATCTTCCGCAGATGATAACCTGTGATGGAGAGCGTCACTGCCAGCGGGAACACCTTGGGTCTCCTGAACAGGCTGAACGCCAGGAGTTTCCAATAATAGATACGTCCCTTTTCGACAATCCCAAGCTTCCACAATGAACGGAAGAACGCCGCGATGTGGTGAAATTCAAAACGCGGGAGGCGGCCCCGAATCCGCGGGTTGTAATTGCGAAGGAATAATTTGGTCCGCTCATAGTATTGCTTGGGAGAGTAGATGGTTTCCAGCAGGTGCCGGTATCCCTCAATGAGGGTTTTCCGCGGCATCTTGGGTTCGAAATTGAGCGTAGAGTCAGTGTTATCCCCGCCAAAATCCTCCAGCATCCGGTTTTCCTTCTTGAGGCGTTGGAATAACCTCGTACCTCTAGGCGCGTTGAGGAGACCTACCATGGCGGTGACTATACCGCTATTCTGAATAAAAGCTATCTGCGATTTGAAAATCGAGGGCGGGTCCGAATCAAATCCGACGATGAAGCCGCCCTGGACCTGGAGACCCGCGGATTGGATTTTCCTGACCGCCGCGACCATGTCGCGGTTTTCATTCTGGCCTTTGTCGCACTCAGCCAGGCTTTCCGGATTAGGAGTCTCGACGCCGACGAAAACCTGGAAAAAACCGGCATCCGCCATGGCTTTCATCAACTCGTCATCATCAGCCAGGTTGATGGAAACTTCCGTCGAGAGGCTGAACGGGAATTTGTGCTTCTCCTGCCAGCGGGTGATTGCCGGGAGTACCTCGGCCTTCAGGTGGCGTTTATTTCCGATAAGGTTGTCATCCACGAAGAAAACGCCAGCCCGCCATCCGGTATCGTACAGAGACTGCAATTCGAGAACTACCTGATCAGCTGTTTTCACCCGGGGTTTACGGCCGAACAGCACGACAATATCGCAGAACTCGCAATTGAAGGGACAGCCGCGAGAATACTGCAATGACATCGAGGAATACGCGGATTTATCGAGAAGTCTCCACATTGGTATCGGGGTTTTGGTGATATCGGGTTTGTCCGCTGAGCGATAGATGGGTTGGGGTGTTCCGGCTGCGAGGTCGGCGAGAAACAAAGGCAGAGTGAGTTCAGCTTCATCCAGGACGAAGTGGTCCACTCCCTGGATGCGATCGTACTCGGTTGTGAAATACGGCCCGCCGGCGACCACCATTTTGCCGGCTGCCCGGGCTTTTTCGATTATCTCTGTGGCGGACTTACGCTGGATGGCCATGGCAGAAATATAAATGGCGTCAGCCCATTCAAGATCCTTTGCTTTAAGGGAATTGACGTTAAGATCTGCCAGGCGCAAGTCCCATTCTTTGGGTAGCATCGAGGCAATGGTCAAAAGACCAAGAGGGGGGAATGACGCCCGTTTGCTGATGAATTTGAGGGCGTGGCGGAAACTCCAGAAAGTCTCGGGGTAGCGGGGGTAAACCAAGAGTATGTTCATATATGATCCACCGGCACAAGATCACTTTTAAAACAAGGGTAGCCTTTGACACGAGATAAGTCAAACAACCATTAGGCTGCTTGAAATCGAATCGTCAGTCCGGAACGATTACTACTTTAAGCGACTCCCCCGCCCCCGCCACCAGCCCAAACCCATCGACGATCTTTGATAGAGGCACACGATGGCTGATCATCTTTTTCGCGTCGAATCGGTTGGTTGCCATCAGCTCGAGGGATTCCTTGATTTCGTCCGTAGCCGCGCCGTAGGAAAATAGCACAGAGATCTCTTCCCGCCAGAAACGTACAGAAGGCAATTCCAGCGGCTTCTGCGGTACGGCGAAGAAGAGGATCGTTCCTCGTTTATCAACCGAGGCGATGGCGTCGGACACAGCTTTGTCGGCGCCGGCGCAGACGATGACCGTCTCGGCCAAATGTCCTTCGTTCACTTTCCTGAGTTCCTCGGACGAGTAGACCGCGGCATGGATGGTGACATCAGCCCCCAGTTCAGCGGCTTTCTTCAGGCGGAAATCATTGATGTCGGTGGCTATAACTCGGGCCCCTGCAGCTTTAGCCAGGAGTACATGACATAATCCTGAAATACCGGAACCGATGATCAAAACGGTTTGCCCTTTGCGGAGATTGAGCCGTTTCTGCCCGGAGACAACGCAGGCCAGCGGCTCGATCATCGCCGCCTCTTCAAAATTCACCTGATTGGGTAGTCGGAAGGTGCCGTATCTCACGTTTATTTCGGGAATGCGGAGGTATTCAGCGAACCCTCCCGGGTCGTAATTTCCAGTATGCAATGTCTCGCAGGCGCTCTCCCGGCCGTTGCGGCAATAGTGGCAGTCGAAGCAGGGGACGTGGTGAGAGACGAAAACGCGATCGCCGAGGCTGTAACCGGTAACTCGGTCTCCGATTTTGACGATCTCACCGGCCATCTCGTGGCCGAGGACACGGGGCGCTTTTGGCTTGCGGTACCACTCCATTACGTCGGTGCCACAGATGCCGCAGGCTTTCATCTTAACGAGTATTTCGCCCGGGCCGATTTCCGGCACCGGCCGCTCTTCGATACGGATATCACTATTGGAGTAGTAAACTGCGACTTTCATTTTATCGGGAACTTAGCCTTCCCATGATTACGTTTGCTACGAAGAAGACTTCTAACAATCAAGTTTCTATTTAGAAAATGCTTGAATTTCATCTATTAAACCCATCATGAATGCTTTTTTTACAATGGGCCAATCGTCCCGTCTGTTAAAAAACAATGTGCAATAATTTCTTTGGATTTGAGTTCCTTTGAAGAGATACTCACCGATGACTTCAATTCCCTTTGCTGATTTTACCAAGCTCAAGGCATAATCAATGAATTTAGAATCAATAATAGTCGTGTTAGAATCCAAATCTTTCATGATCAAATCGATATCAAATTCAGTCCCATGTTCGGCTAAATTAATGTAATATTGCAACTTGCTTTCAGTATTCTTAGGCATATGTTATTACCCTCATCTAGAACATCGAATCGGATCATAAACCATACCTCAATGAAAATACGATGTCAGAAATGATGAATTATATTACTAAGGGCAATAATCAGAATGATTGCCTGATGTTATCTCCAAAATCCCAACCTACTGTTCGAAAATCCTGAACGCTTCCTCCGCTGTCAATCCTTCGTGCACGATAGCCTTAACAGCCTTGATCATCCCGGCCGGATTGGTCGATTGGAAGATGTTGCGGCCCATATCCACCCCCGCCGCCCCCGCCTTGAGGGCGTTCTCCGTCATCTGCAAGGCTTCCATTTCCGGCATCTTCTTGCCGCCGGCAATCACAATAGGCACCGGGCAGCCGGCAACCACCTTCTGGAAATCTTCGCAATAATATGTTTTGACAATCCGCGCCCCGGTCTCCGCGGCGATACGGCAGGCAAGCCCCAGGTAGCGGGCATCGCGTCCCATGTCCTTGCCCACCGCCGTGACCGCCATGACCGGCAAACCGTACCGCTCGGCCTCGTTCACCAGTTTTCCCAGGGCTGCGATGGTCAGGTTTTCGTCGGGCGCGCCGACGAAGATCGACATGCCGACGGCTGAGGCGTTAAGCCTCAGTGCCTCTTCGACGGAAACCGTGACCTCTTCGCGAGAGAGCTCGCCGAGAATGCTGGTGCCGCCGGAGACACGCAAACAGATCGAAGCATCGATGGAGGGGCTGATGCAACTCCGTAGCATCCCGCGAGTGATGAACACACAATCCGCTTCGCTGACGAGTGGCGGAATGCAAGCACCAAAATCGGAAAGGCCGGTGGTCGGACCCTGGAAATAGCCGTGATCGACTGCCAGCATGACTGTACGCCCGTCTTCTTGGAAGATGCGAGAAAGACGATTGCCCATTCCAAAATCCATTGAAGACTCCTAATTCGTGATATCGAGAGTAGTATAGGTAAACAAGGCATGGGTGGCAACTGGACTCATCAACGATCCACAAGTTGCAAAGAATTTAATGATGCATTATTGTGGCGCTGAAAGGAAACCATCATTGGAAACTGATATAAAGAAAACTACTCTGATTCTTGGAGCCGGTAACATAGCAGCTGGTGACGAAGGGTTCGGCGTTCACGTAGCCCGACGCTTAGCTAAAACTCAATTACCAACCGATGTTCGTATCATGGAGGGCGGGGTAGGGGGGTTTGACCTGTTAGGGCATCTAGAAGGGGTCACCCGGCTAATTATTGTCGACATAATCGCGCTTGAAAAGCCCCCAGGAGATTTGTTTCTATTCAAACCGGGGGGTACTTCGATTGAGCCCGGCAAAAAGGTAGTCTCCTTCCACCAGGTCGGCGTATTAGAACTCATCCAGATAGCAGCTATTATTGGCTGTGAGCCAGAAGTATTTGTCCTGGCGACCCCGCCGGAGACGATGGACTGGAGTTTTGAATTGTCACCCGCACTATCCGAGGCTGCCGATGCCGCCGTCGAATTTCTGCGAGGGGTAATCGGGGACGAGTTTGCCAGTCTTGGGAAGTATGTGACATCTTTCCCGACGATTTATTCCATTGGCTCGGTTCCCCAGGGTCCTGGAAGCAGCTAAATCTTACTGATATTGTTGCTGCCGAAGTTCACAACCCAGATATTGGCGCCGTCAAAACATATCGATCTGGGATTGGTACCGACATTATAAGTGCCGACAGTCCCGCCATCACTGACACTGAGCTGGCTTATATTATTATTGACGTCGTTAGCAACCCAAATGTTGTAACCATCGAAGCACACCGCAGTTGGGGTGCCACTGGAGTATGTACCAACCACGGTCCCGTCACTTGCCCGGACTTTGGAAACATTGTTACTTCCATAGTTCCCGAGCCAGAGATTAGTCCCATCGAAGCAGATTGAACGTGGATTGGTACCCACGTTGAACGTACCGAGCGTAGTGCCATCGTTTGCCCTGAGTCTACTTACGTTATTGCTTCCATCGTTGGCAACCCATATGTTGTTCCCGTCAAAACAAATAGCTTTGGGATTGGTACCAACATTGTATGTACCCAGGACGGTTCCGGTGTTGGCTTTGATTTTGGTTACACTGTTACTTCCCGCGTTCGATACCCAGATATTGGCTCCATCGAAACAAACGCCTGAAGGATTCGTGCCTACGGTGAAAGTGCCGAGGATGGCGCCATTGCTCGCGGCGATTTTGCTCACATTATTACTACCATGGACGACCCAGATGTTGGCTCCGTCAAAACACATTGCTACCGGTGCGGCACCGACGCCGTAATTTCCTAAGTTAAGTCCATCATTTGCTCTGAATTTAGTCAGCGTCCCTGCGACGGAATTGGCAACCCAGACGTTCGCTCCGTCGAAACATGCCGAGGTGGGAGAAGTACCGACCGAATATGAGATGCCTGATTGATTCGCTTGCCACCAGCGTTGCAGAGCGATATCGGTAAGGTTCAACGAACCTCCGGCGGGTCCCTGAGGGCCGGTGGCTCCGGTATCGCCCTTTGGTCCCTGAGGACCGGCCTCTCCCGGGGCGCCAGGGGATCCTGCACACGCTACACCTGAGATACTTAGAAGAACAAACAAGCATATGCACCCAATTACTTCAACAAATGATTTCGATAGGCGGGTATGTTTAAACATAGTTATTACGGATTGCCTCCATTTGTACAATATTACATAGGTATTATTAGACTGGAGGGGTGGAAATTTGAATCACCAATAAGTCCTAATTCAGATGAACGTAAGTACCATCAGAATCATGCGAATAGCTTGAATCTGTTTCTCAATCTTCCGCCAAATTCAATGTCGGGATGCCCTGAAAAGACAACCCCAGTGACTTTATAAGATCTCCGGCATTCCTGGGCGCGTAAGCCTTCCAGTGGTTATTGAAAAATACCAGGATCTTTTGAACAGATGCTGACGATGCCCTTACCCTCTCTGAAAGCTCCTCGATCTCGTTGGGAGCGTAAAGATAGCGGTAGCGCGTCTCATTATTGCCAGTCCACCAATCCTCGGCGTTACGGCCATGGAATCGGAAATAGGCCAGGCTAGTGGAGGTGACCGGCAGTTCGCGGGAGATAGAAAAACTAAATTTCGGTTCATCGATCTGAACCCAGGCGGCATTGAAATGTGCCAGAAGAGTTGCGGTTGCGGGATCGTCGCTCCAGCTCTTGTGCCGCAATTCTATAGCGATTGGATACTCGCCAAAAGTATCCAAAACAGCTTCGAGCGTTTGACGTCCGGATTTGTCATTCTCGAAACTGGGCGGAAATTGTGCCAGTATTGCACCCAACTTGCCGGATTGCCAAAGTGGCTCGATCCCTTTTAGGTATAAATCGACATCGTCTCTGGAGATTGCCGCTGCTTCGCCGGTTGCGGCCTCGAACATCTTCGGGTGGGTGAATTTCTGCCATAACTTTGCGGTAAAAACGAAATCGTCCGGGGTTTTTCTGACCCAGCTTTCCGCCCAGGTGGGGTTGATCGGGGAATAAAACGACGAATTGATTTCGACGCAATTAAAGAACTGGCTGTAATAGCCGAGTTCATTTTTAGTCCCGGGCGGGTAGAAGTAACCGTTCCAGGTCCCCTCGCCCCTGGGATAGCTCCAACCTGAAGTACCGATGCGGTATTCTGCCATGTTCAAATTCTAACACTCTAGGCAAGAATTAATGCCAGTCCTTGGATGAAGGAGCCTTTTCCAAAGCTGAGAAGGGCCTGACCTCGTTTACCACCACGTTATGGGTGCCTTCCCGGCGCGACAGCCTGCCTTTGACCACCAGGAAAGGAGATTTGAACTTGTGCTCCTGGCGGCCATAGACCTGGGGGAAGACCATGAGAGGCACGTGGCCGAATTCATCTTCAAGGGTGATGAAGACCACTTTGCCGCGAGGCCTCTGGCGGCGGATGACCATGCCGGCGGTGGTCACTTCATCGCCATCGCTAAGGTGCTCGATATCCTTGCTGGAGCTCACCCAGCGGCTGAAACGGGGCCGCAAGCTGGCCATGATATGCCCGGCTGGGAACAGCCCGAGGACGTTGTATTCTTCCTGCATCTTTTCCCACGATGTCAAAGACGAGAGTTTGGCCATATCCTGCTTAACAGGCAGCGGCAGGAAAAGCTGCGAATTGACCGGCCGGTAGCGCAGGCCGATCTCCCACTTGACCTGGCGGCGATTTGGTTCAATAGAATCGAAGGCACCGGCTGCTGCCAGAGCTAAAGCCGTCTCTTCAAGCACGCCGCTTCTTTCCAGGAAATCGCCGATGTTGATGAAAGGCCCTGATTTCCTGCTTTCGAGGATGGCATCGGCAGAGGCACCCCCAAGCCCGCCGACGTGGAGAAAACCCAGCCGCAATGCGTTACCCTCGATGACGCTGACAGAAGAACTGCGGTTGATATCCGGGTTGAGCACGGTCACGCCGTGGCGCCGGGCATCCTCCTTGAGTGTTTCAAGGTTGTAGAAGCCCATGGGCTGCTGGTTAAATATGGCGACGAAGAATTCCAGCGGGTAATAGAGCTTCAGCCACGATGCCTGGTAGGCGGTGACGCCGAAGGCAAAGGCGTGTGACTCCGGGAACATGTACTGCCCGTTGAACTTTTCCCAGATGGCCTCTGCGGCGGCTTCACCGACACCCCGGGCGGCAGCGCCTGCCATGAATTTCTGATGATAGTTATCAAGCAAAGCCTCATTATGGTGGCGGCCGAAGGCGCGCCTTAGCTGGTCGGCGGCGAGGGGGGAGAAACCGGCAATGTCGATGGCCAGCTGGTTGACCTGGTCCTGGAAAAGGATGATGCCGAGAGTGCGTCCCAATGCTTTAGTTTCAAGCGGATGGTCATAGACCACCGGTTTTTTGCCGCTGCGACGTGCCAGGTAATCCTGCACGCCGCCGTTGACGCCGACGCCCGGCCGGACAGCCGCCACCTCGTGGGCCATGTCCAGAAGATTTCGAGGTCGCAATCGAGTGATCGTCTGCATCTGGGCGGCGGATTCCACCTGAAAGATGCCGATGGTATCGCCTTTGCCGAGCATGTCATAGACCTTCTGGTCTTCGAAGTCGATGCGGGACATGTCGATGCGCTGCCCGGTGCGTTTTTTGATAAGTTCGACCGCTTCCTGCATCTGGGACAGGGCGCCGAGGGCCAGGAAGTCGATCTTAACGAATCCTGCATCATCGATGCTGTCCTTGTCCCACTGGCAGACGTAGCGGCCGTCGATGGCGCCGCGCTGCACCGGCACGATATCTGTCAGAGGGTCGGTGGAGATTATCATGCCGCCGGGGTGCTGCCCCATGTACTTCGGGAAGCCGTCCAGTTCGGCGGCCAGTTCGATGAGGTCACGCCAGACCGGAGAATCTATCTTGTCCCGGAAGTGGGGGTTCTTTTCCATCTGGGCCCCAAGCCTCCAGGCGCTGCCCCAGTCGACGTGCTTGGAAAGCTGGTCGACCTCCTCCAGCGGCAGCCCCAAAGCCTTGCCGAGGTCGCGGACGGCTCCCTTGATCTGGTAGGTGGCAATGGTTCCGGCCAGGGCGGCATTGCGCCAGCCCCACTTGCCGTGCGTTCGCAGGATAAGGTCTTCCCGGATGGAGCGCGGGAAATCCAGGTCGATGTCCGGCACACAGCCCATGGCATCTTCAGGCAGGAACCGTTCCAGCGACAGGTTGTATTGAAGTGGATCGATGTGCGAAAGGCCGATGAGATAGCCGATGAGAAGGGCCACAGATGAACCGCGGCCGCGGCCTGGAGGGTTCTCCTCAAGGGTTAGCGACGGGTCGGACAGCCCCTGGTCGATCATAGCCTCTCGACCGAGAGTAATGACATCGCGGTAGAGGAGGAGGAAGCCGGCTAGCTTGTGCTTCCTTATCAGGTGGAACTCCTCATCGAGGCGGGACTTAACCTTGGGGGTAATAGAGCCGTAGCGACGTACTGCTGCATCGAGGCACAGTTTTTCCAGGAAACTATCCTGGGTAAAGCCATCAGGCACCGGGTAGTCCGGGAAGGTATAGCCGGAGTCCTGCGTCAGGTCGAAGCGGCAGCGCTCAGCGATCTTCACGGTGTTGGATACCGCATCGGGGCAAAAGTCGAAAATGGCTTCGATCTCTGAAACAGGACGCAGGTAGAACTCGGAGTTGGGCCGCCGCTCACGGTGGCTTGCCTCCAGGCTCTGGCAGGCTTTTACGGCGGCCAGGCAGTCCTGCAGGCGGTGGCGCTCTCGGACATGGTAGTGGACGTTGCCTGTAGCGACAAGCTGGGCGCCGCACTCGCGGGCGAGGGCAACCAGCGTCTTGTTGCGGGCGCGGTCGCCATAGACCAGGTTGCTCTGAAGCTCGACAAAGTAGTTATCGCTGCCGAACCAGCTAAGATACTGCCTGATAAGCTGCCTCGCTTCGTCGAGCTTTCCCGCTTCGACAAGTTGCGGGAGTTCACCTTTGGGGCAACCGGATAAACAAATCAGTCCTGCCGTATGCTCGCCGATGATCTCCGGCGGCAGTTCGGGATTGAGCCGGTCGGGGGCCTCATGGGCAGCGGTGATGAGGCGGCAGAGGTTGCGGTAGCCCGCGCGGTTCTCGGCGAGGAAGGTCAGGTGGTAGCCGCCCTTAATGGTGATCTCTGCGCCAATGATGCCGGGGAACTCAAGAGATTTCGAAAGATGGGCATAGCGCATCGCCCCGCAGAGGTTGTCGTGGTCGGTGACGGCCAGCGCGGTGTAGCCAAGTTCCTTCGACCGGGTAAGCAGTTCCTCCAGGGAGGAAGCGCCGTCGTGGAAAGAGTAGTAGCTATGACAATGAAGTTCAGCGTAGTTCATTGCCTAAATCCGAAGCACGAAATCCAAAACAAATTCAAAGCACAAAGCAAAAAATCCAGCTTCAATATTGAGTATTTTGGTCATTTGATATTGTTTCGTGCTTCGATATTCGAATTTCGGATTTTCAATAGGTTTGGTGGTACCATTTGCCATCGACGAGGTCTTTGAAGATGGTCAGCCGCCGACCATTAACGAGGATGACGGCGTAGTACATGCGTGAAAGCGCCCTTGCGCGCCACCATTCATCGTCGATGCGCCAGACGTCATCGATGACGGCGACAGGGAGCTTACGCCCCAATGTCACCACCCTCGGCCCTCCGGCAGAGTCTTCATCGACAGCGATGGGTTCCGGCAGGTTTACCGGTTTAAGGGTATCAGCGTGAAGCGTCTTTCCGGTATCCGCGACCATGGTTCGACCTCTTTGATCTTGAATAATTGCGGCGCGCCCAGTTTGAGTTCCAGTTGCTTGATATCGCCGGCCAGTTTCTCACCAGACCTGACCTCGGTGAAGATGCTGCTCTGGCGGCCGTCCGGGCGGCCGATGCGGGTGATCTTCATGCCAAGCTCTTCCACCGGGCCGGGCTGGGGACAGTATTCCATGACCTGGCGAATGCGCGTCAGGGCTGTTTTGATATTCATCGCCGGTTCTTTGAAGTGGACCGCCTTCTGCCAATGCTCGGACAGGCTGGTGTGGCTCCATAGCTCGACGCAGCGGATGCCGGCGCCGCGGTGGCCGAAGCGGGCGAAAGCGCGGGAAAGCAGCGATTCGATGGCCATGAGCATGATGTCCAGCGACTCGGTGGCCGAGGGCAGAGATGTGCTTTCCTCGATGAGTTCCTCAGACAACCTCGGGTAGAGTAGGGTGTCATCGGAGCCGGCGGCGAGCTCGCCGATGCGCCGGCCCTCGGGGCCGAACTGTGCCTCCAGCTTGTGGATAGGCAGTTCGGCGACCTTGCCGAGGGTGTGCAGACCGAAGTCATGGAGCCGCATCTTGCTTTTGAGCGATACCGGCAGCAGATCGCAGGAAAGGTCTTTGAAGTAGGCGGCGGCATCGCCTTGAATTGTCTTGTAGCCATCCGATTTGCTGTCGAGGGCAGCAAGATAAGAGGGGAACTTGCCCCCGGCGATGCCCAGGCGGGCCTCGAAGCCGTCGGGCAGAACCTTGCGCACGGCGGCGACAAGGTCATTGTCGGTGGGGTAGAGCATCTCGAGGCCGTCGCAGCCGATGTAGATATCGCCGAGGGTACTGCCCTCGACGAGAGGGCTGACCTTCTCCAGGGCGTCCAGCACACCGTTGAAGACGCTCCAGTAGTGCGCCATGTCGGCGTGGAGGAGTTCCATTTCGCCGTGGCGGGAGAGGGCTTGCTGGAGGGGCATGTCACGCTCGAGGCCGTTAAGATCGGAGGAGAAGTCCAGCAGCAGTTTCTGAGAGCCGACGGAGTAGGTGACCGCGGCGGGGCGGCCGGCCAGTTCCGGTTTTTTAATTATCTCGCACTTCAGGGGAAAATGGGGCAGGAGAACGCACAGCAGCTTCATCATCAACCTTCAATATTTGTTAGATGCTTTTATAGATGCAAAAACGACTGGAACGACTCATTTCTGCGTTCAAATTTTGACCTTTGCGGAAAACGATCCAAAAATATTTCCTTTTCATTTTCAACCTGGCCATCATTTTTTCCAGCCCTCACCACATTCGCTTCGCTCAGTGCAGGCTTTAGTCCTCTCCTCCTTCGACAAGCTCAGGCCAGGCTTCGTGGCGGGCGAGGAGATTCAAAAAGTGTTCTAACTCAGGTGTTCTAATATTATAATAGAACCATTGTTCATTTGTCAAGGGCGGGGGTAGTAATGTTGTGGGATGGGGAGAAACCGTCGCATAATTAATTGGTCAGTGGTGAGGCGGCATTGAGATTCTTCGCTGCGCTCAGAATGACAGAGATTGGTGTACTATTCGGGGACGATTGCCACGACCCCGATAAAATCACGGGTCTCGCAAAGACAGATGGGGTGGCAAACTCGGATATGGAGGCTTTTCACCCTCTCCTTCACTTCCTCTCCCATCAGGGAGAGGAAAGGGGAATATAGGCAGTCCTCGCAAAGACGAATGGAAGTCAGAATGACTGGGGATGTTGAGTTTGAAAAATTTTATGAACTTCTCGTCATCGATATGGACGGGACCATCATCGACAGCCGGGGCAATATCTCGAACGCCGATAAAATAGCCATCGCCGAAGCCCGGGGCAGGGGCATCAAAGTCGCTCTTTCGACCGGGAGGGTTGTCGACGCCTGCCGCAGATACATCGCCGAGCTTGGGCTGGACGGAGTCCACATTTTTTTCGACGGGGCTCTAGTCTACGATCTGAGTAACAAGGATACGATTTTCTCGCAACCTGTCAACCCTGAAACGCTGCGGGAAGCGGTCGACTTCGCCCGGCAGAACAGTATTTACCTCGAGTTGTATGCCATCGATCGATATTTCGTCGAAGAGATCACCTGGGCGGACAAGATACACCGCGAGTTTTTCGGCCTGCACAGCACGCTGGCCAATTTCGATGACGTCGCGGGCAAGGAAACCATCATCAAGTGCGAGTTGATGGTGCATAACAATGAAGAGGAAGCCAAGCACCGGCTTTTTATGGAGCACTTCCAGGGTAATTTGCGGGGCTCGATCGCCCGAACGCCGGCTTACCCGGATGTCCGTTTCGTAAACGTGGTCGATCCGAGAGTTTCCAAAGGTTCAGCCCTCGAAAAACTGGCGGGGCATTTCAATATCAGCCTGGATAAAGTGATGGCGATCGGGGACGGCACCAATGATATTCCGCTCCTCGAAAAAGCCGGATTGAAGATCGCCATGGGTAACTGGCGGGACGAACTTAAAGCAATCGCCGACCATGTCACCCTCCCGGTGGAGGAGTCGGGGGTGGCGGCGGCGATAGATAAATTAATCCTGGGCAGGTGACATCATTAAAGATTTGGCGACGATGCTGATCCCCTCTCCTTTAGTTCCTCTCCCACTCGGGGGAGAGGAAAATGGAACGAAATGGAGGTCACAATGAAATTTCGGATAATCGTCGAGAAAGACCCTCAGACAAGTGATTACTCCGCTTATTGCCCGGAATTGCCGGGCTGCAACAGCTTCGGGCTGACCGAAGAGGAAGCGATCTCCAATGCCACCGAGGCGATCAAGCTATATCTCGAGCCATCGGAAATCAGCAATGAGTGCACGGGTAAAGTATGCGAGGTGGAGGTAAATTTGGATTGACCTCCCATGTTCCCCACCGGACGGCTGAAAACGTGGTCCGGATTCTTGAGCACCACGGATTTCTGCTGATCGGTCAGCGAGGCAGCCACCAGAAGTGGCGTTCCTGCGTTATCTTCAAGGAGTGCAGGCAAGTTATCGTGCCGTATCACATGGGGCGTGACCTGCCTACAGGGACAATGAAAAGCATCATCGACGGCAGCGGGTTGGCGTTTGAGGATTTCACGGCGACCTGAGCTAAAATATAGCTATGCTTACCGGAATACATTTCCTATTAACCTATCGCTGCAGCTCCGCATGCGAGCACTGCTTTTTGTTCGGCAGTCCCGATGCCGAGGGAACATTTACCGTTGCCCAACTGCGGGCGGCCTTTGCCCAGATCGCCGGGGTTAAATCCATCGACAACGTTTATTTCGAGGGTGGCGAGCCGTTCCTTTATTATCCGTTGCTGCTCGAAGGGTTGAGGCTGGCCAAAGAAAACCGGCTTAAGTCCGGGATCGTGTCGAACGCCTATTGGGCGACGGACCCGGAGTCGGCGGAACTGTGGCTGAAACCGCTGATCGACCTCGGTCTTGGCGAACTGGCGCTTTCCCATGATTCTTTTCACACGCCGGTAGGCAAACAGAGCCCGGCGGAGGCGGCGATGGCCGTGGCGGACAAGCTGGGACTTTCGGCTTACACCATGTGCATCGAAAAGCCTTCGGTAACCGTCGAAACGAAGGGCAGGAAGAAGGGCGAGCCAATAATCGGGGGCGGGGTGAGGTTTAGGGGGAGGGCGGCAGAGTGCGTGATAGGGGATTTGCCGAGAACGGATTCGAAGAAATTCAGGGAATGCCCTGATGAGGATCTGGCCAACCCGTCGAGGGTGCACCTCGATTCCTTCGGCAACGTCCACCTGTGCCAGGGGTTGCTCATGGGCAATATCTGGAAGACACCGCTGGCGGAACTGGTCAAGAATTACAAAGGCAAGGCTCACCCGGTCGCAGGACCGCTTATCGAAGGCGGACCGGCGGAGTTGGCGGCTCGGTACGGGCTGGAGTTAGCGGCGGGGCATGTCGATGCTTGCCACATGTGTTATGAGGCGAGGAAGAATTTGAGGGGCAAGTTGCCGGAATACCTGGGGCCGGCGGGGGTGTATGGAGAAAGTCCCGCTTAAGCCCTCGCGATAATGGCAGGATGCGGAATTTGGCAGAAGACAGTTACTTGTACTCTGCCGTTTCGACTTTCAGCCTGATGTATTCAAAATCACCCTCCGGGGCGTTCCAGACGGCGTTGCCTTCGGTGGGGATGCGGAAGCCGTTGAATTCGCGATAGTTCGACCACGTTCCTGACCAGGGGGTCATCTTACCGGTGTCGTTGCGGAACCTGCCGGAAGAGATGAAGGCGACGACCTCGTCATCGTCGTTGAAGTGAAAGATTCCGGAGGCGGTTACGCCGTTATCGGTGAAAGTAGCCGCGGCATTTCGATCGTCGATTTCCTTCCAGGTGATATTGCCGGAGAGAAAGGCGGTCGGCAGCCAGGGCAGTTCCGAAAGGTATCGCAGGAGAGAGGCATTATCTATTTCCGGCCCGCGTACATCGAAGAGTGGGAAGGTGGATAGGATGCTGATCAGCATATTGCCTTTGCCGTTGGAGTAACGATCGCGGGCGGCAATCCAGGCGGGACCGAGTTTCATACGGGCGAGCCAGTTAAAAGCTGGGGGACTGACCGAATAATACTGGTCGCCTTCGATTTTGATCCAGCGCTGGTTGAAGCGCATCTGTCCGGTCTGTTTCAGGTGAAGTTTAATTACGAAAGGCGTGCCTGGTTTGATCGATTTCGTGAGGTAGCGGCGGACGGGGGCGGGGAGGTTGGTGATGGCTGAGGCATCGAAGATTTTATCAATGGGTTGGGCATCGGCGTTCAGTTTCTCGATCTCAATTCGGCGGGATTCGTTCCACGTTTTGGAACCTCGGCCTATCAATAATGCCATAAGGATAGCGATGGTGAGGTCGAAGACGAGGAAGATCATTAACCAAATCATAGTGTTCGGTAGGTCATCCTTTGTATGTGATTGAGATTCTTCGCTAAGCTCAGAATGACAAGGAGATTATAGGCTGTCTTGAAGGAAGCGGACAAGGTGGAGGGGATAGTCCACCATAATACACCAACCGCAGATTGCTTCGTCGCCAGGCTCCTCGCAACGACGATGGGGTAATAAGCTTGGTTTTTTATGGGAGCTTGGGTGCCTCCCTCACCTTAGTCCTCTCCTCCTTCGACAGGCTCAGGACAGGCTGTGTCAGCGGGCGAGGAGATTGGGTTGATGTACTATTCGGGGACGATTGCCACGAACTGCCGTCAGGCAGTTCTCGCAAAGACAGTTTTACAAGCTTTCTTTGATGAGGCGGGCGAGTTGGGGGGTGATGCCTTTGACTTCGGCGATTTCTTCGACGGAGGCGGCGCGGACTCCCGGAACCGAGGCAAAACGTTTTATTAAAGCTCGCCTCTTCGCCGGTCCGATGCCGGGGATCGCGTCGAGTTTGGAGCCGACCGACTTTTTCTCCCTGATGTTGGTGTGGTAGCCCAGGGCGAACCGGTGGGCCTCGTCGCGCACTCTTTGGAGAAGGCGGCGCGCGGGTGAGCGCTCCTCGAGGACGATCGGTTGGGATTTGCCGGGGAGGAAGATCTCCTCGCGCTCCTTGGCCAGTCCGAGGATGGGAGTGTTTGAAGCATCCTTTTCCTTCAGGGCTTCGACCGCGGCTGAAAGCTGGCCTTTGCCGCCGTCTATGAGCACCAGGTCTGGTAGGCTGGCCCACTTTTCCTCGGATTCACCCTTAGCACGGGCGAAACGGCGGCCGACGACCTCTTTCATCATGGCAAAATCATCGGCGCCTTCAACGGTCTTGATGCGGAAACGGCGGTATTTTTTAGAGTCCGGCCTGCCGCCGGTGAACACCACCATTGAACCCACCGCCATTTTGCCCTGGATATTGGAGATATCGTAGCCCTCGATGCGGTGGGGAGCCTCTTTCAGGTCGAGGACTCTGGCCAAATCCTCAAGGGCGGCTTTCGAGTCCTCGGCGCCAGTGAGCATACGCTTCAGTTTGTACTGGTCGAGGCCTTTTTTGGCGTTGTCGGCCACCGTCGCCATGAGTTCCACCCGCGGCCCGCGGCGGGGGACGGAAATCTCGACCTTGGTGCCTCGCTTCGACGACAGCCAGCCTTCAAGCACGTCTTTATCGTCGGGTTCATGCTGCAAAAGGATCAGCGGCGGCAGGTGAGCCGCGCCGCTGTAGAACTGGCCGACGAAGCTGGCGAGCACCTGCGAAGGCGGCTGATCCTGGGTGCCTTTGAGAATGAAATGCTCCCGGCCGATGAGCTTGCCGCCCCGGACGAAGAAGACCATGACGAAACTCTCGTCGCCGGCCTGGACGTAGGCCACCGCATCCAGCTCACCCTTGACCCGGGTGGCGATGCGCTGGGCGCCGATAACAGTGTCGATGTCCCTGATCCGGTCGCGCAGGGCGGCGGCAAGCTCGAAGTCCATCTTGCCGGCGGCGGCGGTCATGTCCGCCTTGAGCTGGCGGGAGACCCGGTCGAGCTTGCCTTCAAGCAAGAGGACAGCCTGGTCGATGTTTTTCTGGTATTCCGCCGCCAGGATCTTGCCAGTGCAGGGGGAGGGGCACCGGTGCATGTCGTATTCCAGGCAGGGGCGCTTGACCTTTTTCAAGTCCTGGGTGCAGGAACGGAAGGGGAAGATGCGCCGGAGCAGGTCGAGGACGCCGTGAACGCTGCGGGCGTCGGTAAAGGGACCGAAATAGCGGCCGTTGCCCTCGACGTAGCGCCGGGTGACTTCCAGCTTGGGCCAATCGCCGGGGGTGATGTGGAGGTAGGGCAGGCCCTTGTCGTCCTTGAGCATGATGTTGTAGTGGGGGCGATGCCGCTTGATGAGGTTCAGCTCCAGGATGAGGGCGTCCTGCTCCGAAGGAACGACAAAATATTCCAGGTCGCGGATGTCGGCGACTAGGAGGCGGGTCTTCTCGTCGAGTTTTTCAGAGTTGCGGAAGTAGCTGCGAACGCGATTTTTGAGGTTGACCGCCTTGCCGACATAGATGATTCGGCCTTTTTCATCCTTGTAGATGTACACGCCGGGAGCATCCGGCAACTGCCGCACCTGCTCTTCAACGAATGGGGTGGTCATTGGGACTATTTTAACATAGCGTGGGGAGGCAGCGGGGTGAAGCAGGGCGTTGGTGCTATTCAGTGCCATCGAAGTATTTTAACATGGAGGTGGGAGGGGTGAGGGATAGAAGATCGTGTTACGTTCCCGCTGAAAGAATGTAGTTATACTGGTCGGCGGGAAAATCGTCCTGGTCCTGAAAAGGGCCACAATATCCCTGTTCCACTTCTTCGTCCAGTTTACTGAATTCGACTGAAAACGCCCGGTACTCATTAAAGATAGGAACGGGACTCGGACCTACGTTAACCAGATTCATCATCAATCTGCCGCGAAATCCCGGATCGAGCTGAAGTCCGCCAAAGGCATTGAAACCTTTCCTCGCGAGTGAAGACCTGATGCCGAATCTGCCTACAATATTCAACGGCAGGTTGATTCTTTCCAAAGAAAGAACAGCTATCATTTGACCGGGAAGAACTTTGTAACCATCGGGAAAATCGCGAAGATCGACAACTTTACCCGTTTGAGTCTCTCCCACCGGGCTGGCGAGGACTTTGTGAAACAACCTTAAGTCGCAGGTAGCCGGTTCGACAAGGCAGTCATCGAAGGGATCAATAAGAGTTTGGCCGGAGAATACCAGTTCCCTGATCTGACGCCCGGTTAAAACACTCATTATGCCTCCGCAGGTGATAACTATGGAGGGTCAAAGCTTGTTGACAATTGTATCCCGAGAAACCGCTGAAAACAACGATTTTTTTGCTACCCGATTGGCACTGATAATGGAAGTATCGTCAGGCGATTTTTAATATCGATTTGCGAGCTCGGCAACAGGCAGGTGAAAGTCTTTCCACGCCTTCCAAACCGACCACGCCCAATCGCGAATGCGCTTTCGATAATTCTCGCCATTGATGCCAGTCAAAACATCCAAAACGGTCATCGTTCCGGTCATGGGCGGGGGGTTGAAGCGGGGCCATTGTTTTGATTGCTTGGCGAGCGCCATGTGGGCAAGCTGGACCTGCCGGCCGGTGTAGCCGCGTTCACAAACCAGGTAAAGTCCGATAAGTGAGAAAGCAATCGAAATGGGTTTAACGTTCGGACCCGCGTGCTGGGCGCAATAGGCGTCCACAGTCAGTTGGTGAGTAAATTCGGCGTCCGCTTGATTCAACGTGAAGCAGGAAAGCTCATCGCAAAGGTGGCGACAGGCGTACGAGGCGTTGAACCGTTCGTCGAGTCCCGTTTCGGGGGATTCGAGTTCAAGACCGCAGCCAGGGCAGGTGGTTCGAGCCATGGTTGAATTATATCCCAAAAATATAAGTCCGTTCGTGGTGAGCTTAAGCCTGTCCTGAGCTAAGCCGAAGGAAATCCATGAACGGACTGTGCCCGGCCAGAAATCGCTCACCCTTCGACAGGCTCAGGGCGAACGGGTACTTAACAAATTATTCACGTCGAACCATGTTCACCCTTCGACAGGCTCAGGGCGAACGGGGGTTTTGGGTATTCAGATTACAAAAAAACTTTAGTAGCGTTTCTTGAGTTCATTGGCGATGATGTTACGCAGGATCTGGTTGGTGCCTTCGTAGAGCTGGGTGATCTTGGCGTCGCGCATGAATTTCTCAACCGGGTAGTCCCGCATATAGCCGACACCGCCCATGATCTGCACGGCGTCAGTGGTGACCCGCATGGCGACGTCAGAGGCGTAAACCTTGCTCATGGCGGATTCCATGTTGGCGCTCTTCTGGAGGCCGGAATCAACAGTGCGGGCGGCGTTGTAGACCATGCAGCGGGCGGCCTCGATATCCATGGCCATGTTTGCCAGCATGTGCTGGACGGCCTGGAAGGTGATGATGGCTTCGCCGAATTGTACGCGGTTCTCAGCGTGCTCCATGGCGGCTTCAAAGGCTCCCTGAGCGATACCGACCGCCTGAGCGCCGATGCCGGGGCGGGATTTCTCGAAAAGTTTCATGGCATAAAAGAAGCCCATGCCTTCCTTGCCGATGAGGTTTTCTTTGGGGATCAGGCAGTCGTCGAAGAGAAGTTCTCGGGTCGAAGACGCCCGGATGCCCATCTTCTTTTCCTTGCGGCCGAAGGTGAATCCGGGGGTGTCCTTCTCCACGATGAAGGCGGACAGGCCGCGGGCGCCTTTGCCGGGTTCGGTGCGGGCGATGATGGTGTAGATGGTGGCGTCGCCGCCGTTGGTGATGAAGCGCTTGCTGCCGTTGATGAGGTAGCCGTCGTCAGTCCTGACAGCGGTGGTTTTGAGGGCGGCGGCGTCGGAACCGGCGGTTTCTTCGGTGATGGCGAAGGCGCAAAGCTTTTCACCGGAGGCGATGTCCGGCAGGAAGCGGACTTTTTGCTCGGGCGACCCGTTATCGATGAGGATGTCGGAGCCCAGGAAGTTGGCCGCATAGGTCACGGCGACGCCGCCGCATACGCGGGCGAACTGCTCGGCGGCTAATACTAACTCGAACGAGCCGCCGCCGATGCCGCCGTATTCCTCGGGGATGGCGATGCCGTAAAGGCCGGAGGCGGCGATCTCCTTGACGATCTCCCATGGGAACTGCTCTTTTTCATCAAGTTCGGCGCGGACCGGCAGGACCTTTTCCTCGGCGATGCCCCGGGCCAGATCGCGGACGGTCGTTTGAAGCTCATTCAAGAAGTATTCCACGGTGACTCCTCATTAAGAAGATTATTGAGCGATAGTTCAACGAACGGCGCTATTATAGGGGGAGGGGAGGGGTTGTTCAAGTGGTCGAGGGGTGTAGCGTAGCGAAACCGCCAATCCTTCAGAGTCCGTTCGTGGTGAGCCTAGCCTGTCCTGAGCGAAGCCGAAGGAAATCATGAATGGACGGTGCCTGGCAGAAATCGCTTTACCCTTCGACAAGCTCAGGGCGAACGGATCTTTTTATTTTTAGAGATATCGAGTTGGCACAAATATATTTCCCAAACCCACCAAAAACGTCACGAAACGCTTGACACCCGAAGGAACACTAGTGCTATAATACCACCGTGAAGAAAATAGTACACATGTCCTTAGGTCGCGATTCCATCTTCGTCAAGAGGAATCGTTTCGCCGCCTCCGACAATCGTTTCTTTGATTTTGAACGTTTCGTTTCGGAAAAACGTTTTTCCCCGAAAATTCAAAAAACGAATCGAACCGGACTCAACAGGTTCGCCGCCGCACAGGGGAATTGTTTCAATTGTTTTCGCACAACCCCGACCACGAAGAAGCCTACATGCACTCCGGGGCGGACATGCCCATGAGGTGCAGGGTACGGGCGAGGACGGTGCGGGCGGCCACAGCCAGCTTTAAGCGGGCCTTGGACAGGCAAAGATCGGCCGAGACGACACGGCAGTCTTTGTAGAACAGGTGGAAGGCGTTGGCCAGCACCTGGGCGTAATAGGCGAGGTGGTGGGGCTCGAAAGTGTCTGCCACCTGGGCGATGACTTCAGGCAGGAGCAGCATCTTGCGGAGCAGTTCCAGTTCAGCGGGTTCGACCAGCTTGGTGACGTCGCCGTCAGTGTAATCGATCTCTCTGTCCCGGGCAAGACCGATGATGGAACAGATCCGGGCATGGGCGTACTGGACATAATAAACCGGGTTTTCGGAAGACTGTTTCTTAGCTAACTCAAGGTCGAAATCCATCTGCGAGTCGGCACTGCGGCCGAGGAAATTGAAGCGGCAGGCGTCCGAACCGACCTCGTCGAGGACCTCGGAGAGGGTGATGATCTCGCCGGTGCGCTTGGAAAGCCTGACAAGCTCCTCGCCGCGGCGCAAGGTCACCAGTTGGGAGATGATGACGTGGAGGCGGGCGGGATCGATGCCCAGAGCCTGGAGCACAGCCTTCATACGGGAGACGTGCCCCTGGTGGTCGGCGCCCCAGATATTGATGCCGAGGTCGAAGCCGCGCCGGACGAATTTATCATAATGGTAAGCAATATCCGAGGCGAAATAGGTGGGAGTGCCGTCAGTCCGGATGATGACGTTGTCCTTGCTCTCGCCGAGGGCGGTAGAGGTGAACCAGACGGCGCCCTCTTTTTCGGCGACGTAGCCGGCCTTCTTGAGCATTTCGAGGACTCCGGCAAATTCTCCGCTGTCATAGAGACTTTGTTCCGAGAACCAGCGGTCGAAGGTGACGCCGAGCCGGTTGAGATCCGTGCGGATCAGATCAAGCATTTTCCTGAGTCCGACGATGCCCAGTTGCTCGATGGCGTCGTCGGCGGGCATTTCGTGGAAGCGGTCACCTTCTTCCTGCAAGATATCCCGCGCCAGGTCGATCATGTAGTGCCCGAAATAACCTTCAGCGGGCATTTCGGCGTCGATGCCCAACTGCTGAAGGTAACGGGTATAAAGCGAACGTTTGAAGGACATGACCTGGTTGCCGGCGTCGTTTACATAATATTCCTGCTGGACGTCGAACCCGGCGGCTTTAAGCTCCAGCGCAAGGCTGCTGCCCAGTACGGCGCCTCGCCCATGACCGACATGGATGGGGCCGGTGGGGTTGGCCGAAACGTACTCGATCTGGACCTTTTTGCCCTTGCCATGGTCGATGTTGCCATAGCATTCACCGGAGGCGATGACCGCTTCAACCTGTTCGGTAATCCAGGCGTCGGAAAGGGTGAAGTTGAGGAAACCGGGGGGGGCGACAGTGACCGATTTGATCTCGGGGATAGCAGGGATAAAACCGGCGATAATCCCGGCGATATCTATGGGTCTCATACCCGTGGCGCGTGCCATTTTTAAGGGCAGGCCGGATGCGTAGTCGCCGTGCTGCTGGTTCTGGGGGTGTTCTATAAGGATGGCAGGAACCGAAACAGCAGGTAATTTACCCGTTTGCTGGGCTTGGGCGACCGCTTCAGATATGAGAGAAATAATCGAATTCTTAACCGCTAATATTCCGTTCAATTGGCTAACTCCAGGTTTTCGTTTTGAATAGGAAACGATTATAACACAGCTCGCTCAAGACAATGTCAACTGCTAAATACCGGAAATGTCAGGTTGATTCAACCAGACCGGTACGATCGATCCTGATAACCCGGTCATCACCGGTCAGGGGAATACCCCGGCCATCTCGATTGTTGGTCAGGATATATAGCAGGTCATCGGGTCCCGCCACGACGTCTCTTAGCCTGCCGAAGCTTCCGTTCAGATATCTGGTGAGCTTGCCTGTTGAGATATCGTACTTAAACAGGCTTTGGCTCTCCAGTCCGGCAAAATATATTGATCCGGCTACGATCGTCAGCCCAGAAGGAGCCCAGGTTACATTACCGCTGGCAAGAACCGGGCTGGTCATGCCGGGGGCGGTCTGGTCTCCCCTGATCACCGGCCAACCGTAATTCTTTCCGGGCTCGATGAGATTAATCTCATCCTGCGCGCTGGCGCCGTGTTCGGTCTCCCAAAGCCGTCCCTGGTCATCCCAAACCAGCCCTTCCGGATTCCGGTGGCCGTAAGAGTAGATGGCCGAATCGGGGAACGGATTGGATGCCGGGATGGTGCCGTCGTCAGTGAGACGAAGGATTTTCCCGGCAAGGGAATTGAGATCCTGGGCTAAATTTTCATTGCCGGTTTCACCTACACAGATATAGAGCAGACCATCAGGTCCGAATTTAATACGCCCGCCGTCGTGGATGTTGCCGCCCGGGATGCCCTCGATAATAACGGTTCGATCACTGAAGGTCGTCCCGTGGAGGGTATAACGCACAACCCTGTTAGCCAGCCCGGTGCCCGATTGGTAGGTGTAATAGAAATAGACCCAGCCGTTGATCGCAAATTGGGGGTGCAACGTCGCGCCGAGCAGGCCGCCTTCGCCTATCGCGGCGACGTCGGTTATGGTGAAAATTGGCTGATTCTGGAGATTGCGGTTCGAGTCAATGAACCTTACCGTGCCGGGACGTTCCGTTAGCAATATGCTTTTATCGGGTAAAAAGACCATTTCCCAGGGAATGTCCAGGTTCTCGGCTATTGAGGCTGAAGGTGGGGGAACGGTACGGCGTCCAATGTAATTCCACCAGAGAAAGCCGCTGAAGACGAGCGCGGCGACAATCAACAGCGCGATGATAATGCGGTTTCTAGACAAGATAATTAGATGCTCCTCGGTTTATTATAGGGCGTAGGGATGGCAGATGGAACTGCGAGGATGATTTGCTCTCGTTCAGCTCCATTCCCCGGTTTGGGGCCATATGTGGATCAATTCATCGTACAAGGCTCGGTGTTCGGGTTTTTTCAACCCCGGATCTTGCTGGAAGAGCTTCGTTGCCTCTTCCCGAGCCATTTCGAGGATAGGGACGTCCGAGAGTTTGGCCATTTTAAGGTCGGGAAGACCCGATTGGCGCGTGCCGAAGAACTCTCCGGGACCGCGGAGTTTGAGATCTTCTTCAGCCAGGACAAATCCATCCTGGGTCTTTTCGATGACGGCTAACCGGGCGTTGGCAACCTCAGACGGGTTTTCAGCCAGGAGCATGCAGTAGCTCTGTTCTGTACCCCGGCCGACGCGCCCGCGGAACTGGTGCAATTGGGAAAGACCGAAACGGTCGGCGGACTCGATGAGCATCACGGTGGCATTGGGTACGTCGATGCCGACCTCGATAACAGGCGTCGAAACCAGGATATCCAGTTTGCCAGTGCCGAAAGCCCCCATAACGGAGTCCTTTTCGGTAGCTGACATACGTCCGTGCAAAAGGCCTAGCCGGAATTCTGGAAAAACGTCTTGTTTCAGGTTTTCGTACTCGGCAGTCGCCGCCCTCGCCTGTACGGCTTCGGATTCCTCGACGAGCGGGCAGATGATGAAAGCCTGCTGTTTCAGGTCTACCTGTTTTCTGATGAAGGCATAAGCGCTGGAGCGCTGTTCCGGTTTCAGCCACCGGGTTTTTATGGTTTGGCGGCCGGGCGGCAATTCATTGATAACCGAGAGATCGAGGTCGCCGTATAGAGTCAGGGCGAGGGTGCGGGGTATCGGCGTCGCAGTCATGACGAGGATGTGTGGATTGGTACCTTTCTGCCGGAGGCTCAGGCGCTGCTCGACGCCGAACCGATGCTGCTCGTCGATCACCGCTAGCCCTAATTTCTTGAATTTTACGTCCTTCTGGATCAGAGCGTGAGTGCCTATTACCAGGTCGACCTCACCTGTTTTTATTCTGCCTCGAATCGCGGTTTTTCCCGATTCCTTGGCATCACCGATGAGGAGAGCCACGGAAAAGGGGCGGTCAGGCAATATTCCGAGATAGCTTGTGATGCCATCTACTGCCTGCTTTTCGGTCGCCAGGAGATCGAGCATTCGGGTTAATGACCGGAAGTGCTGCTCTGCCAGTATCTCGGTTGGGGCCATGATTGCCGCCTGGAATCCGGCGGAAATGGCCATCAGGATAGCGCCGGCAGCCACTACCGTCTTACCGGAACCGACTTCACCCTGAAGAAGGCGGCTCATGGCCTCTGTGCGTTTAAGGTCTGACAGGATCTCATTGAGCGACTTCTGCTGAGCGCCGGTGAGGGTAAAAGCCAGCGATTTAAGAAACCGGTTTAGCAATGTATTATCGGTGGGTATGGCTAAAGCCGGCTGTGAATGCTGCCAGGCGCGTTTCCGGGCTAATACGCCCAATTGCAGAAAGAAGAGTTCATCGAAGGCGAGGCGCACCCGCGCGGCATTTTTTGAGAGTTCGTCATCCGGGAAATGCGCCTGAGAGACAGCAGAAGAAAGACCGATCAGGCCTCGATGTTGTCTAATGTCGGAAGGGAGATAATCCGACAAAGATCCTGAAAACCCATCTACCACCTCTTTCATCAGTTTCCGGACAGCGCGAGGGAACAAGCCAGCCGTCAGAGGGTAGACCGGTACTAACCGCCCGGTATGGACCAACTCCTTTTCCTCGAGTTTTTCCCATTCTGGCGACTCGAAGACCAGCCTGCCCTTCCAATCACTGACCCGGCCGCTGATGACCACTCGGTCGCCGTTGCGGAGTTGCTTCACAAGGTAGGGATTATTGAACCACAACGCCCGGATATTACCCGTTTCGTCACCGAGGATGGCCTCCGTGGAGCGCCTGCCGCCGGGCGTGGTCAGCCGCACCTCCCAGATATTGGCTACGATAGTCTGATCGGGTCCCGGCAACAGAGAGGATATTTTCGCCGTCTGGGAATAATCGACATGCCTGGCGGGAAAATGATAAAGGAGGTCATTGACAGTGGCGATGCCGAGCTTTTTGAATTTGACGGCAGTAGCTTCGCTTATGCCTTTCAGGGCAGTCACGGGTAGGGACAGGGAAGCGGGAGAGGCTGCCGGAGCCTTCGACTGCGTCACTTTTTTCCGGTAGGCGGCGGGCGGCTCCGCTACTACAGGGGCTTCCGATTGGTTTTGGTTTTTATTTAACGCAATGTTGTTTGGTGTGCCCTCGACAGCTTCCGCCAGGGCAGTCAACCCGTCGAGCGCAGCAGACCGTTTTTCGACCGGCATTGCGGCATATTCAAATCTGGAAAGAAGTTTCCTAAAACGTTCAAGGACTGACCTGTCGTTGATGGTTGAAGCTGCTTCAACCGCCCATTTGGCCAGAAACTTGTCCAAACCTCCGATAACTGCGGTGTTCTGGCAGCCTTTTTTCTTTTCCAATGCAATTACAGAACGAAGTCTTTCTGTTGGTAAGGACATTTGACCTACATTATAGCGGAAAAAACACGGCAAAGCACGAACGGCCGATAAATGGCCTGGTGACACCGAGGACGGATCTGATTTGGCGACGGTTAAGTTTTGCCGATTACCGAAACGCAAATAACACTTGGGCCGGTATAGGCGCCCAGCACCGGGCTGACGGTAGTACGGTAGATTTTTTCTTTCGGATAGAGACTGTCAAGCCTATCGATGAGGGCATCGGCGATGTCCGGAGTAGTGGCGTATTCGACGGCCATTTCATCGATCTGCTTGTGAGAGGCCGCGAAATTATAGAGCACGTCCATCCCCGCTTTCATGGTGCGAACCTGGGTCAACGGGGAAACTTCCCCATCTTTGAGCGTGAGTACCGGCTTCACCGACAGCAGCACACCAAGCAGTCCCTTTGCTTTGCCGATGCGGCCCCCGCGAGCCAGATACTTGAGGGTATCGAAAGCCATGACAGGCTTTGTCTCGCCGATCCTGCCTTCAACTGCCTTTTTGAGGTCTGGGAGCGACATCCCTGAGGCTGCCTGCTTGGATGCCCAAATTGCCAGCAAACCAAGGGCTCCGGCCGCCGATTCCGAATTAACGACCTCTATTTTACAATCCCCTTTGACCATCTGAACGGCAGAAAGCGCGGAATCATAGGTTCCAGAGAGCTTCTTGGAAATGGTAAGGACCAGGATTTCTTTGGTATTGGCACAGAGTTTCTTATAGACACTGGCAAACGCGTTGGGTGAGGGTTGGGTTGTTTGAGGAAAAGCCTCTTCGGTGGTAAGCCGCCGGTAGAACTCATCGGTGGATATTTCGACCCTATCGAGGAAGGATTCGCGTCCGAAGGATACGGTAAGAGGGACCACACTTATATCGAATTGCCGGGCCAGCGCGGGCGTGAGGTCGGAAGTGGAATCGGTGACGATTTTGACTGTCATACGGCTAGCCTCCGAACAGGAATTGTTATTCTAGTGACACAACATAGTCATAATGAGGTTGCCCGCCACTAACCACTTCCACCTGCTTGCTGGGATATTTCGTCATCAGGCTTTCAGCCATCGCCCTCGCGCTCGTTTCGGCGGTACCGGCACCGAAATAAAGGGTCATGACCTCGATTTTGGAAAGATCGGTCTTCGCCAAAAGGTCAGCCAGCACCTTGTCGGAAGCCTCGTCCACTGCAGCCAGGTGACCATCCAAAAGGCCAATGGCCTGACCTTTCTTGATCACAAGCCCGTTGATCTTGGTGTCGCGCACGGCGTGGGTAATCTCAACGGTGCGGACACTCGCTTTGGCTTCGTTCATCCTCTGGACATTGGAATCAAAATCCGCTTCGTAATCGAAGGCTAGCAGGGAAGCCACTCCCTGAGGCAGAGTTTCCGTCGGGATGACGGCAATAGTTTTATGGGTCAACTGTTTGACCTGCTCTGCGGCGGGGACAATATTCTTGTTGTTGGGCAGGATGATCACCTTTTCGGAGGCCGCGGCTTCGACGGCCTGCAAGATGTCTTTGGTGGATGGGTTCATCGTCTGCCCGCCGGCTACGATACCGGAAGCGCCTAGGGAGGCGAAAACGTCGGCGAATCCGTCGCCGGCGACGATCGCGACGATGGCGATTTCCACCGTCGGCTGCCGGTCTTTCTGCAGCGCCAGGAAATCTTCGTGCTGTTCATCCATGTTACGAATGCTGACTTTGTGTACCGTGCCCATTTTAGTGACGTAATTCAGCACCCGGCCGGGGGCCAGGGCATGGATGTGGACCCTGATGGTGCTGGGATCGCCGACGACGATCAGAGACTGACCCTTGCGTTTCAGCTGGGTCCGTATCTTATTCAGGTCCAGGTTTTCACCCTTCAACAGAAACTCGGTACAGTAACCGAATGGATCTTCATCGGTGGGCGAAAGCCGGGACACCGGTTTGGCCGCCAAAGGCAATGAACTGGCGATGACGCGAGACTTTTTGAACTGCATCTGCTCAGTTTCGCCGCGAAGATAATGGAGCATGCCCTCGAGTTCGGTATACAGACCCTGACCACCGGCGTCCACCACCCCGGCATCGCGCAGGGCAGGCAGCAGTTTGGGTGTCCGGGCGACTGATTCGGATGCAGCGTTCATCGCCGATTCAATCAGTTTAACGATGGAATCGTCGTTTTCGGCTGATGACCTTGCGGCGCCAGCCACGTCGGTCAGAACTGTCAGGATAGTCCCTTCAACCGGATTGGACAAACCTTTGTAGGCGGTTTCAACCGCTTTGGTAAGGGCTTCCGCCCAGTCGGCCGCTGTGACCGTTTCCTTGCCCTCAAATACAGTAGCGACCCCGCGCCATATCTGCGAGGAAATGACCCCCGAATTGCCCCTGGCGCCCATGAGGGCGCCCTTGGCGACAGCAGCCGAAACTTCTCCGACGTTATCCGCCGTGACCCGGGAAGTCTCGTCGACCGCCGAGCGGAGGGTGAGCAACATATTGGTGCCGCAATCGCCATCGGGCACGGGGAAAACATTTAAAGCGTCGATATCGGATGCGCTTTTTTCAAGCCAGGCAGCAGCGGCGGCCAGCATATCGCGCATTTCCTGTCCGGTCATGATCGCTTGGGCTGACATACCTTACACCTCTAGAGGCGCCGTTGATGGCGCTGAACGTTTGACAAGTTGTCACCCGCATTGCGGGTGTGATATATTTATCGGACGGCATTGTATATTATCGCCAAATGAATAGTCAAAGGAGTCCATAACCCCGGATATGAAATGCGATTATTGCGGCAAGACACCGATGTTCGGTCATAACGTTTCCCATTCAAAACGGCGCACCAACCGGCGTTCCGAACCCAACTGCCATCCGGCCCGCGTCCTTTTGAACGGTAAGTCCACCCGGTTGTCACTGTGCACCCGCTGCCTGCGCACCCTGTCCAAGATGGCGGCAGCCTAGTCCCCGGGTACACAACTCAAAACTCAATCGAAAAATTAAAGAACCACCGCCTGAATTGGCGGTGGTTCTTTTTGTTCGGTGGCCGAATCGACGCGGACTTACGACCCTGCCAACAGGGTTTTGGCTTCCGCCAGCGCCTCTTCTACCCGGGTTCGCGCCGTTCCGCCCGGATTGTTCCTGGAATCGATCGAGGTCATTGCACTGATCTTGAACACATCCTGGTCGAACAACGGGGAAAAGCGAAGGTATTCATCCAGCGGTAATTCGGAGAAGGTCTTGCCTTCCTTGATAGAATGGCTCACCAAACGCCCGACGATGCCGTGGGCGTTTCTGAAGGTCTCACCTTTCTTCACGAGGTAATCTGCTAGGTCGGTGGCCAGCAGGTAGCTCCGGTCAACCGAGCTCAGCATTCTCTCAGGCCTGATTTTGATGGTCTCGACCATGCCGCCGACCACCTTCAGAGACATCAACAAGGTATCCGTAGCGTCGAAGATGGCTTCCTTGTCTTCCTGAAGGTCCCTGTTGTAAGCCAGGGGCAATCCCTTGAGGGTAGTCAGAAGCCCAATAAGGTGGCCATAAACGCGGCCGGTCTTGCCGCGGCACAGTTCAGCGACATCAGGATTTTTCTTTTGGGGCATTATCGATGAACCGGTAGCGTACGCGTCATCGATTTCGATGAAACCAAATTCTGCCCCGCTCCAGATGACCATTTCCTCGGATAGTCTCGAAAGGTGCATCATTGTTACGGAGGCGGTGGAGAGGTATTCGACAACGAAGTCTCGATCAGACACAGCGTCCAGGCTGTTCCGGCTCACCGACGAGAAACCAAGCTCTCTGGCTACGAAGGCGCGATCAATGTTATAGGCGACTCCCGCCAAAGCCCCGCTGCCCAGGGGTAACACGTCGGTGCGATTCAGGCAGTCGGAGAAACGTTCCTTATCCCTCTGCAGCATCTCGAAATAGGCCAAAAAATGATGCGCCAGCAGAACAGGTTGCGCGGGTTGGAGATGTGTATATCCGGGCACGATGACATCGAGATTCTTTTCAGCCAGTCCAAGGAAGGCAGCCTGTAAAGACCTGACAGATTCAAGCGTCCAAATGATGACATCTTTCATGTAGAGCCGTAAGTCGGTGGCAACCTGGTCGTTGCGGCTCCGGGCCGTGTGCAGTCGTCCCGCTGCCTCTCCTATCTTTTCCTTAAGCCTTGCCTCAATGGCCATGTGGATGTCTTCCATCTCAGGTTTGAACTCAAATTTGCCATCATTGATGTCAATTTCAATTTCAAGCAGCCCTCTCATGATTTCGAGGGCATCCGAGGGTGGAATTATTCCCTGTTTGGCGAGCATCCGGGCGTGGGCAATCGAACCCCGAACGTCCTCATGATAAAGGCGCTTGTCAAACGGGAGGGATGTGGTGTACTTGATCACCATTTCATCGGCGGGTTTATCGAATCGGCTTCTAACGTGGCTCATGATTTCCCCCAATAACTATACCCAAGAAACAAGTGCCCAAGACAATGATTTTCAACCGGAGGCAATCGTCCTAAAATCGTTGAATTCCGTTTTATCCTTTACTATTTTTTCAACGTCTGCGCCCTGGCCTGGGTACGCACCGGCAGGCCCCAGAGCTTTATGAAACCTACGGCGGCTGTGGCATCGAAGGTGTCACCGGTCTCGTAGGTTGCCAGACCATGGCTGTAAAGGGAATAGGGAGATTTGCGGCCGACGACGCGGAAGCAACCTCTCTCCAGTTTCAAACGAACGGTGCCGGTGACGTATTTCTGGGTGTTCTGAATATAGGCATCGAGATCTGACTTGTGAGCAGAGAACCACAAGCCGTTGTAAACAAGGTCGGCGTATTCCTGGGCAACTTTAGCTTTGAAGCGCGCCTGGTCTTTGGCCAGGGTCATCGTTTCAAGAGCGTCATGCGCCTTGAGCAGGACAACCGCGGCCGGGGCTTCGTACGTCTCGCGGGACTTGATGCCAACGAGACGGTTTTCAATGTGATCGATACGGCCGATGCCATGGGCTCCGGCGATCTCATTCAGTGTCGAGACCAGTGTTACGCCGTCCATGCGCCGATTGTTTAAGGTTACCGGAATACCCTGTTTGAAACCGATAGTCACGTAAGCCGGCTTCTCAGGAGTATCTTTTACCTCTCGAGTCCAGGCGAAGGCATCAACCGGGGGTTCCACCCATGGATCCTCAAGAATGCCGCATTCGCAAGATCTGCCCCAGAGGTTCTCATCGACCGAGTAGGGATTTTTGGCGGTAACCGGCAGGGGAATGTTGAACTTTTTGGCGTATTCGATGGTCTGGAGCCGGGTCATGCCCCACTCGCGGGCCGGGGCGATGACCTTGAGGTGGGGGGCTAGGGCGGCGGTGGCTACGTCGAATCGAACCTGGTCGTTACCTTTGCCGGTACAGCCATGGGCGATGGCGGTGGCGCCCTCAGCCAACGCGACATCGACGAGTAATTTGGCGATCAGCGGCCGGCCGATGGCGGTGGCCAAGGGATATTCGTTTTCATAAATAGCCCCTGCGGCCAGTGTTTTCCAGACATAATCCTCGATAAACTCCTTGCGGGCGTCTATGACCACAGCCTTGACAGCGCCGACTCTAAGCGCTTTGTCACGGATTTGGGTGAAGTCACGCTCGTTACCGACGTCGATGGTCAATGCGATGACGTCCATACCATAGTGCTCTTTGAGCCACGGTATAGCCGCCGAGGTGTCCAAGCCGCCGGAATATGCCAGAACTACTTTTTCAGTCATAGACGACCTTTCTAACAATCGAGAGTAACGCTTATTATGCTACAAAGCGGGGACTTGATGCCAATGACCGAATCGTGGTCAGCGACGTAAAAACGGTTTCAGAAAAATCTAAGATAAAAACCTTATTAAAAATTCATAGTATCAGCAATATTCCGGATTACCATAACAGCAAGTACGAAATTCCTATTTAAGACTGGTCGATTGTCTGTCAAAATTTATAAGACTGGAAAGAGATGATCGCATTACTGCTGATAGGCTTGATAATCGCCTGTTCGCTGGCAGGAGCCGCCCAACTGGAACGAGGACGCTAGAATCGGATTAGCAACGGCCGAAGTGCCGGTTTAAAAATGCCAGCACGTTTTCCCGAATTAGGGGATAGTCCTGCCAGTTGTAGTCATGACCAGGCGCACCGATGTAAAGAAGGACATTGCCCGGCGAGGCGGGACTTTTACCGCGAAGGGCATCCCAGTTGGCTTTGAACGCCCGGCCCCAATGTCCATAACTGAAAGCATCGGGCACAACACCGTTTGAGCGCATATTGAGTACCCGATCACTGACCTGATCGTGGTACCAGAACGGCGGACCGAACTCGATAGAAAAGAGCCGCTCTTCCCCAGGTAGCATCTTCATCACCTGGTTGGACATCACCGTCCCATTGCTTTCGGCGCACATCAATACTTTGAGATTGGGCAGATGGTGCCACAAGAATTTGAGCCTCAACGCTAATTCTTTGGGCTTGGAAACCGACTTGGCGCCGGCATTAAGAATCTCGCTGATGTAGCCGCGTAAGCTGCGATAAGCTCGCTGGTAATTGAGCACCAAAACCCTACAATGTCTGGTGATAAATTCATCCTCGATGGCGTTGACAATCGTGGCATACCCGGATGCTTTATCCAGCGCGGTCCAGCCGTAACCTCCTGAATTGAACAAAACGAAGATGTCGGTATTTTTGAGCGCTTCGTATGTTGCCAGCAAGTCGGCGGCAAGCTTGATCCTCTTTGTCTTATCCCTGGGGTGAAGGGACTTCGCCATTTCCAAAGCGTCGTCCCGGACGGCACCCGGTACCTGAGAAATAATGGCAGGAGGAAGGGGAACGGCGGTATAGGCATGGCGCATCTTGCCGGGATCCGGCATTTGCCAACTGAAAACTACGATCAGCCCCAGTGCGAAGAAAACGATGATGGCAATGATCATGCAGTCACTATCTTAACGGTTGGCATCCAAACTGGTGATTGCCTGGTCAAGAAGCTCGACAGCCTCGTCGATTTCATCGGCGGTGATATTAAGAGCAGGCATCAACCGCAGGGCATTGGGTTTCACGTCGTTTACGAGGAGGCCTGCTTCGAGGCACTTCTGGGCAAGAGTCTTGGCAAAATCTCCTGAAAATTGGACCGCCATCAGCAAACCTTTGCCGCGGATATCGGTGATAAGCCCGGTGTGCTTCGATGAAAGCCGTTCGAGGCGCTGGATGAGCCGAATGCCCATATCGAAGGCATTCCTGGGGATATCGTTTTCGATGATGAATTTCATGGTCGCGAAAGCCGCCGCGCAAGTGACGGGATTGCCGCCGAAGGTGGAACCATGTTCGCCGTAGGTGAAAACCGAGAATTTATCCTTGGCCATGATAGCCCCGATGGGTAAACCACCGCCGAGCCCCTTGGCAAGGGACATGATGTCAGGCTCGATACCGAATGATTGGTGGGCGAAGAGTTCCCCGGTCCGTCCGATGCCTGTTTGGATTTCATCCAAAATGAGAATGATGCCTTTTTCATCGCACCAGCGGCGAACTTCCTTCAGGTAGTCAGGCGACGGTACATTGACACCGCCCTCGCCCTGAACGGGTTCCAGCATGACGGCGCAAACCGTGCTTGTCGTAGCTTTTTTTATTGCCTCGATGTTGTTGTATTCTACATTTATAAATCCAGAGGGCAGAGGGGTGTAGGGTGTTTGATACTTGAGCTGCCCCGAGGCCGAGACCATCGCCAGCGTCCGGCCGTGGAACGAACCCGTGGCCGTGATCACCTCATAGGCGCCGTTCAAATGCAGCTTCCCATATCTTCTGGCTAGCTTGACCGCGCCTTCGGTGGCCTCAGCGCCGGAGTTGCAGAGGAAGATTTTATCTAGAGAGCTATTTTTAACGAGAAGTTCAGCCAATTGAAGCTGGGGGATGGTGTAGTAGTGGTTGGAGGTCTGTATGAGTTCACCGGCTTGATGACGAACCGCCTCGACCACAGCAGGATGACAGTGGCCGAGTGAATTGACTGCCCAACCAGCCACGAAATCAAGGTACCTTTTACCGGATTCATCCCAGACGTAACTGCCCTGGCCCTTAACGATCGTCAGCGGGGCGCGTTCCACCGTCCGCATGAAATATTCCTTCTCGAGTTCCATCCAGTCAGCCATAAGATTCCTCTCGCCTACGCGCCGATCGAGGTGCCAAATCCACCTCGGGTGACTTCATTATATATGATGTGAGGCTCTCTACCATCGATGATGCTGGTCAGGGTCCCAACGGACGCCGCGCGTACCGCAGCCCGGATCTTGGGGACCATTCCGCCGGTGGCGACTCCCGAAGCGATGAACTCCTCGGCGTCTCGAACGTTCGCGGATTTAATGAAGTTGCCTGTTGCACCCTTGACGCCGGAGACGTCGGTGAGGAATATCAACCGGTCAGCCTTGAGAGAAGCCGCCAGTTCCCCGGCCACAGGGTCGCCATTGATATTGAGCAAGCGAACCGGATCCCCTGAGCCATTTAGAGAAACCGGGGAAACCACCGGAACAAGTCCGTTTTCCAGTAATGTTGTCAGGATCGAGGGATCCACTTTTTTGACGTCACCCATGAAGCCCCATTCAGCTCCGCGAGGAGAGCCGGTGATGAGTCCTGCGTCAATGCCGGATAAACCGATGGCTTTGACCCCCAAGTCCGACAGCATCGCCGTAGTTTCCTTGTTTACCAGACCGGCAAGGACAGCGGCGACTACCTCAAGGGTCTCTTTATCGGTCACCCGCTCACCCTGGACTACGCAGGGCGCGATGTTCAGCCGTTTGAGCCAGGCATTGACCGTGGCAGCCCCGCCATGAACGACAACCGGAAAATAGCCCTCGTTTTTAAGTCGGGCAACGTCCTCAAGGGAGGTATCTCGGCTGCCTAAAACCGATCCACCAAGTTTGATGACGATGATCTTGTTCATAAATTATCCGTTAGGTAGTGTAGTCGGCGTTAATGTGGACATACTCGGCGCTCATGTCACAGCCCCAGCCGGTGATCCGGGATTTGCCCAACCCGAGATCGAGATGTATAAATACTTCTTTCTCTTTGAATTGGTCTGACGCACGTATCTTGTCAATCTCCAGTGGCGTGCCTTGTTTCAAAACCTCGACATCGCCGATCCAAAGATCTGCTTTATCAAGATCGAATTTGGCTCCGCTCCGCCCGGCAGCCGCAACAATCCGGCCCCAGTTGGGGTCGGCGCCATGGACGGCGGTCTTAACTAGTGGTGAAGACAAGATTGTTCTGGCAACTTTTCGAGCATCCGAGGGGGTCGCCGCGCCGGTAACTGTCAGTTCAATCAGCTTGGTGGCGCCTTCGCCATCGCGAGCAACCGATTTGGCAAGATGGATGCAAACGTATTCCAGCGCTTCGGCTAAAGCCCGGAAGGAGGCGGTGCCTTCTATGATCTGTTGAGTCGCCGCGCCATTGGCCAGGACGAAGACAGAATCGTTTGTCGAAGTATCGCCGTCAACCGAGATCACGTTGAAGGATTTGTTCACGACACGTTTCAGTAGTCTGGCGAGAAGGGCGGAGTCAATTCTGGCATCGGTGGTGATGAAAGCCAGCAGGGTGGCCATGTCCGGATGAATCATACCTGCGCCTTTGGCGCAGCCGCCGACAGTGAATCCGTGTTCCAATGACCTGACCGCGATTTCTTTGGGCACGGTGTCCGTGGTCATGATGGCGCGGGCAAAATCATGCCCATAAGCGGCGTCTAGCTTGAGGTGGTTCAAACCGGGCCCGATTTTACCAAGAGGTAATCGAACCCCGATGACGCCGGTGCTGGCAACAAGCACACTCTTTGATTCAATGCCTAACCTTGAGCCCGCCAACTCGGTCATGGCTCGCGCATTTTCAAGGCCTGTCTTCCCCGTGCCGGCATTGGCGCAGCCGGCGTTTACGATTATCGCCTGAATTTTATCGGTATCGGCAAGATGCATCTGTGAGACTAACACCGGCGCGGCTTTGAAACGGTTCTGAGTGAAGACAGCAGCGGCCGAACATGGCTTGCCAGACACAATCACCGCAAGGTCAAGCGCCCCGGCGGCCTTTTTGATGCCGGCTGCCACTGCCCCGGCGGAAAATCCAGCGGCCGAGGTGATGCTTCCGTGGGGAATGATTTCAGGTTTGGAGATCATAAAATGATGATAGAATATAGCACAGCGTTTGTGGTGGGGCAAAGAACAGGCAACTCTGCCGTTCAAGTCACCTCCAATGACCGCTCCGTTCGAAAATATATCAGTTAACCCCAATAAATAAAGCCGAGCCGGTACTAGCCAAGTACTAATACTTATGATATACTCAACCAGTTTGTCGATTTTTAACGGGCGACCCATCCGGTTCAACTCAAATTGGATAGGCGAAATAGGGGGTAGTTCATGGCGGAAAACTCAGTACTTATCGTCGACAGCGACCCCAAATCCCGGGACACAGCGGCCTGGCTTAAGGGCGCCGGTTTCCGTGTCACTACGGCGACTACAGGCGAAGAAGCCCTGAATCTCATCGATAACCAGGACTTCAGCATCATGCTCCTGGACATGAGGCTGCCCGGCAAACACGGGCTTGGCGTGCTGAAAGAGGTCAAGGTCAAGCGGCCCTGGATGCAGGCCATTGTCACCACCGACCATCCGTCGGTCGAATCAGCAACCGAAGCTTTGAAACAGGGAGCCGCCGACTACCTGGTAAAGCCTTTTTCCCCGGAGGAACTGGAAAAACTGGTCAAGGACACCATCAAGTCCGGTTCAAAGCAAAAGACGGTGTCGGTTCAGATAAAGGCAAAAACGACGCCGGCGAAGATCACCTCACAAGCGACTTTTGTGATCTCCACCGAAAGTCTGAAAAACCTGGTCAACAACTTGATCAGGGAGCGCGAGACTATCGGCGTCAAGGCCAAACAGGGCAAGTTTTCCTTTGACAAGATCAAGAACTTCGATGAGCTTGCCCTTGATTACGATGTTACGGTAAATCCACCGACGGCGTTTTTCATCCCAGCCTGCGAAACCATCCTGCGCTACAAACGCGGCGACAACCCGGAGATCACCCCGGTGACCGATAGCACACCCCGTGTCCTGATCGGCGTTCACCCAGATGATATCAACGCTATCAATCTACTCGACGAAGTTTTCATGGGCAATAACCCCGATCCCAATTACACCGCCCGCCGACAGAACACCCTTATTATCGGTGTTGACGTGCTCACACCGCTGACGACGTCCTTCGCCCCCAGCATGGGCACTTACACGGCTGACTCAGGCTTTGATCTGCTGCTGACCGATATCGGCAATTCATCCTATATGATCACCGTAGGTTCCGAAGCCGGAGCACAAATCCTGGCCCGATATGCCCAGGTCCGGGAACCGACAGTTGCCGAGACCGCCCGGCAAAAACAAGTCCGCGAGGAAGCCTTATCAAAGTACCGTCTATTCCTGGACATGCCGCGGGAAAAGATCCCGCATCTTCTGGATACCAATTACGACAATCCTTACTGGAAGTCGCGGAGCGAGGCCTGTCTCAACTGCGGTTCCTGCATCATGGTCTGCCCCACCTGCTTTTGCTTTGACGTACAGGACGACGTCAGCCTGAACATGGTCGACGGCGAGCGCGTCAGGAAGCCCGACGGCTGCATGCTGGTGGACTTCAGCAAGGTGGCTGCCGGCGCCAACTTCCGCGGCGATAAACTGTCGCGGTTCCGTCACCGGATGTACCACAAGGGCAAGTACATGCTCGACCGCTACGGCAAGTTCGGCTGTGTCGGCTGCGGCCGCTGCACCGTCACCTGCCTGGCTGAGATCGCTTCGCCCCTCGAAGCTTATAACGCTATTGCCGCCTCGGAAAAAGCCAAAGATAAGGCCCGGCGTACCATAACCAACACCCGGCCTCAGCCTGAACTGTATCTGCCTCATATGGCCAGCATTACCAGGATTACCCAGCTCGGCGCACGTGAGAAACTCTTCGAGTTCAAGCTCAAAGACGGTCACAAACTTGGCCACCGACCTGGCCAATTCGTCGAGGTCTATGTTTTCGGCATTGGCGAATCGCCAATCTCTCTCACCTCATCGCCGACCCGCGACCACACCTTTGAAGTCGCTGTCAGGAATGTCGGTAATGTCACCGGCGCCCTGCATAATCTTGAGGTAGGATCTCCGGTAGGTATCCGCGGTCCGTTCGGCAACGGTTTCCCGCTGGAGCAGATGGAAGGAAAAGACCTGCTGCTCATTGCCGGCGGTATCGGCGTCTTCCCGCTTAGGTCGCTTATCGAGTATGTTCTGGACCGCCGCGAATCATACGGCCACATCAACCTTCTGTTCGGTTCCCGCTCTCCTTCCGAGCGAGTCTTCTCGGAGGAGATGGCTCAATGGGCGAAAGCCCCTGATGTCACCTTCATGGAGACGGTAGATAAGGGCGACGATACCTGGACGGGTAACGTCGGCGTCATCACCACCCTGATCCCGAAGGTACAGTTCGATCCCCGGAAGACGGTAGCCGTGGTGGTCGGCCCGCCGATCATGTACCGCTTCGTCACCAACGAACTTAAGAAGCGCGACCTGGCCGATGACAACATCATCCTGTCGCTTGAGCGCAAGATGAAGTGCGGCGTCGGCAAGTGCGGCAACTGCCAGATCAATGGAGTCTACGTCTGCCAGGAAGGGCCGGTATTCAGCCTGACCCGGTTACGCACGCTAAGGGAGGCCATCTAGATGAAACCAAAAGTGGCATTTTTCGACTTCACCTCCTGCGAGGGCTGCCAGCTGGACGCCCTGAACCTGGATGTCGGCGAGGTTTTGGGCCTGCTCGGCGCCGTCGACATCGTCAATTTCCGCGAGGTCAAGACCGACCGCTCCGATGATTACGACATCGCCTTCATCGAAGGATCGATCACAAAAGAGTCCGAGATACCCCGCCTCCAGGCTATCCGCAACCAGGCCAAGGTGCTTGTCGCCCTGGGCGCCTGCGCCTGCACCGGCGGCGTCAACTGCCTCAAGAACGCTTATTCCTCCGATGAACTGCTAAAGGGCGTTTACGGCGAGTGCGCCTCTTTCTATAACACGATCCCGGCCCGGCCGGTAAATGCTGTTGTGCCAGTAGACTACTACATCAGGGGTTGCCCACCAACAACTGCCGAGTTCGTCAAGGTGGTCAAAGCTCTCCTCCTGGGCAAGCGGCCGGACCTGCCCAACTACCCTGTCTGCACCGAATGCCGCGTCTCCGGCAATGTCTGCGTTTTTCAGCGCGGCGGCACATGCATCGGCCCGGTGACCAGAGGCGGCTGCGACGCCATGTGTGTCGGCGCCGGACGTTTCTGCTGGGGCTGCCGGGGCCTGGTGGAGAATCCCAACACCGATTCGGCTAAGGACGTCCTGGCTCGTTACGGCCTGACGCTGGACCAGATTTTGGAACGGTTCAAGATTTACAACTCCTATTCGGAGGTATCACAGTGCCAGAAGTAAAGATCAAGGTCAACCAGCTCACCCGCGTCGAGGGCCATGGTAACATCCATCTGGAGGCTACCGACGGCAAGCTCGACAGGGTCCTGTGGGAGGTCACCGAATCGCCCCGGTTCTTCGAGTGGATGCTCAAAGGGCGCAATTTTGACGATGTTTCCACCATTTCCTCCCGCATCTGCGGTATCTGTTCCATAGCTCACACCACAGCGTCCCTACAGGCGACCGAGGCCGCCTTCGGCATCAAGTTGACCGAACAAGCCTGGCTCCTCCGCAAGCTGCTCTATGACGCGGAACTGCTGGAAAGCCATGTACTTCACGTGCTTTTCCTGATCGCCCCGGATTTTCTGGGCGCCGATTCGGTTATTCCGCTGGTAGCCACTCACGGCGATGTCATTGTGATGGCCGTCCGGATGAAGAAGCTGGCATACAATCTGGCTGAAATACTCGCCGGCCGCAAGACCCATCCCATTACCCCCATCGTCGGCGGGTGGAGCAAGCTGCCAGACGTCGACGCCTTGAAAGCTGTCCGTGAGCGCCTGGTTTCGGCTCTCGACGACGCCGAGACCATGGTGGCGGTGGTCAAATCCCTGGCGCCGATGATCCCCAATTTTAACCGTCCCACCGAATATATCGCTCTCAAGGACTCCAAGGAATACGCTTTCATCACCGGCAAGATCGCTTCTTCCGACGGCGGGGTGTACCCGCTCGAAGATTACCAGAAAATTACCAATGAATTCTGCGTGCCGCAGTCTTCAGCCAAGTACACCAAGCACGCCCGCGATTCCTACATGGTTGGCGCGCTGTCCCGATTCAACCTGAACTCGGAGCAGCTACTGCCACGGGCGAAAAAGGCCGCCGCCTCGCTGGGCATGAAAGCGCCGATCCACAATCCCTTTTTCATTTCCGTCGCCCAGACGGTCGAGACGGTACACTGCATCGAGGATGCCATCAACATTATCGATAAACTGCTGGCTCGCGGTCTCCACCAGGAGGAGGTCAAGGTCAAACCCCGGGCGGGGCGGGGAGTGGGCATTGTGGAGGCGCCGCGCGGCATGCTGATCCACGACTACACCTACAACGACGCCGGGGAGATCGTCTCCGCCAACTGCATCATCCCCACCGGCCAGAACCACCTGTCCATCCAGAAGGACTTCGACGAACTGGCGCCGACCATCCTCGACAAGCCGGTGGACGAGATCCGGCACACCCTGGAGATGCTGGTCCGCGCCTACGACCCCTGCATCTCCTGCTCTGTACACTAGTTCCAACGTCCGGCGAACGAGGGCGTCCCGATAAACCGGGACGCCCTTTCCTTTTGGGCGCCAAAATCGTGAAGGCGTCTAAGTGGCGGGAGACCCATGTGGCCGCCTCTACCGATGTGCATTACGCCTATGAGATCCTGGGTTTGGGAGAGATGCCGACAGGCAGGTGAGAGTCCTTAGATCCGGCAAATCCCAGGAGTTTCTGTTGAACGGTCTTGTAAAACTTGTTGACTTGACCGTGGAATTTGATCAGCTCACCCACCTCCCGCGCGAATTTGACGGGGTTTTTAAAGGCAGTGAGGAAATACGCGGGGTTATGTTTTAATGTGAACTTCACGCGTTGGGCGGCGTAAGTAGCCCGCCAGTTAGCAGCGGCCTCGGTCATCATTTCCGTCGGAACGCTGGAAAGGTTGATCTTGTTGGCATACTCGATGAGGTACTCCGGCCAATCTTCCAACCTCTCTGGAGGGGTAATGAGACCTTCCCTGACACAATAGTCATAGAGGGCGCTGCCGGGGAACGGTACAAAACGGTTGTACATGTAATAGGGATTGTCCAGCCTTTTCAGCATTTCGTGGGTGGCTTGGAAATCATCGACGGTCTCGGTGGGATAGCCGTAGATGATATAGACCGAGGTGCGGATATGGTGCTTGACCAGGCTCCAGAAAGTGCGTTCCATCTCTGGCACGGTGATGTCTTTTTGCATGAAGTCAAGACCCCTCTGGCTGCCGCTTTCAAGTCCCAAACCGATTGCGACGCAACCTGCTTTAGCCATTAAGGCCACGTCGGCTTCGGATAGATCAGCCCTTGAGTCGCAGTTCCATGAAATCTTGATCTTCCGCTCTATGAGGAGATTGCAGAAATCCCGAAGGCGCTTGCGATTAAAGGTGAAATTATCCTCGTCGAAGCGGATATATTTCGCATCGTAAGTCTTCCTGAGGAATTCGATCTGGGAGACAATACGCTCAGCTGAAAGAAAAGCGTAATAGCCTTTGTTGTAAGACTTGTTGTAGCAGAAGGCACAGTGGTGGGCGCAGCCGCGGGAAGTGTTGATACCGATCAGGGAGTATTTTTTAACCGGCACCAAATGCCAGGCCGGGTCAGGCATGGCTTCCAGGTCATGAACGAAAGGACGCGGCTCGTTGATGATCATCTCACCGTTCCGTTTAAAGGCAAGGCCTTTGATGTCCTCGAGACGGCGTTCACCTTTTTCAAGGTGATTGGCAAGCTCCAGCATAGTATGCTCACCAGCGCCTATGACCGCGTAGTCGACATAGGGCTCAGAGAGGGTCTGTTTCGGCAGGACGCTGACGTGCACGTTACCCCACGCGATGGGAACCTCCGGTAGAAGTTCGCGGAAGCGCTTGGATTGCAGGATGGCTCCTTCGAGATTGGGGCCGGTGATCACGGAAAAGCCGACAAGCTGAGGTTTCCAATCTATGAAATCCTCGGGCTTCCGATCGTCCACGAAACCGTCGTAGATCTTGACCTCATGGCCGTTCTGCTCCAGATATGAAGCGATATATAGAAGCCCTTTGGGCAAGTTGGTATAAGCCTTGGCGTAGTAAGCCGAATAATTGGGGTTGGGGGCAGTCACCAGCAAGATTCTCATTAGACCAAAACCTCCTGAGAAAAAATTTCATCGAGAACGGAATCCGGGCGACGGTTCAAACCGGAAACCCGGGTAAGCCATTTAACGGCATCAATGCCGTTTCCGGGGCAGGCTTCCGTAGGGAACACGTTATAGATGGGGTACTTGAGGGTCTCATCTCCACGGAAATGGAAAACCCGGGAGAGGCTGATTTTCGCTATCGAGGCTGCCTCATCCATTTCCTCCGGGGCAGGCCTGTGCCATGGATTGTCGCCAGAGGGGAAGTAGGGTAGGAGAATGAAGGGGATGTTGTGGTCATGGCTAGCGACATAGCTGGCGATGCGCCCGATCTCGGCGGCGCCGATGTACCCGGGGATAAGAACCGAGTCGACCACCAGTCTTTTCCCTGAAGCTACCAGAAGCTCGAAATTTCTAAGCGTCTCTGTGTTCGATACGCCCGTGTAATCGAGATGAAGTTTTTCATCGAGCGCTTTGAGCCCGACCTCAAGGGTATCGGTGAAAGACAGGTCGGGCAAAACGCGGGCATTGGTAACCAGAGTCACCCGGGCGCCATACTTGTTATGACATAACCGCGTAAATTCGGGGTAGGCAGGATCGAGCCCTGCTTCCTGGCCTTCGATCACAACGGAATGGAAATCGAGCTCATCCAACACCTTCTCAACTTCTTCAAGGGTCAGAAAACGTGTCGGCGGTTTTGCGAAAGAGGCGGGAGCGGTGGAGAGTATTTTACTGAAATCCAACATGGGGCTGAATACCTGGCGGGTACAATAGCAGCCTTTGCATTTGAAGTTGCAGCCCCAGAAGTGGACACAGACGTCTTTCTGCTCCGGTGTGTAGGTGATATGGTAAATATTGGTCTTCATTTGAGTCACTGGTTCAGACATTCCGAAGTGAACCACCCTCGAACCGGGGTTCAGTATTCGAGATGGCATCCGTCCATGGGGGCACAGCTACTGACCACCTTTCGGCTGCCCGGTCGATAACCAAGAATAAAACGGCACCTATCAAGGAAGCGATCGAAAGAATCAATGCGATAACAAACATCTCAGAATTTCTCCATCTAGGCAGCGATTTTATCCGGTTCCTTTGCGGCCAGGACAGGTGGGGAGACATTCCCCTGGATCTCGCCAAGACCGACGGGGAAGGCACTCGTGACTTTGTATTTGAGTTCCTCGTCTCCCCTGAAGAAGAAGACCCTGCTGAGGTGTTTCCTGGCGGCTTCAGCGGCGCATTCCATTTCGGCGGTAGTAGGACGCCGCCACGGGTTATCACCAGCCTTAAAGTAAGGCAGGATGACGAAGAGCATGTCATTTTTGACAGAAGCGACATGTTCGGCGATCCGCTCGATTTCGTCGATATCGATGTAGCCGGGAATATAGACCGATTCGACGAAGGTGTCTTTGCCAGCGGCCACGAGTTTATCCAGGTTCTCAAGGATGAGGGTGTTGGAAACCCCGGTGTAATCGATGTTCAAATGATCGGAAACAGCCTTGATGCCGATCTCCACCCGGTCCACATGGCTCAGGTCAGGCAGCTGCAGTCCGTTAGAGAGAAGTAAATTCTTGGAATGATACCGTTCGTGGAGCAAACGGGTGATGGTGGCAAATTCAGGATCGAGGCCTGCTTCCTGCCCTTCCAAGACGACCGAGGTGAATTCGTATTTATCGAGGATTGCCATGAGTTCATCGATAGTCAGGAATTTCTCAGGTACCGGAGCGATACCGGTAGGATCTTCCCGGTGAGCGCCTAAAAAGTCGGGAAGCATCGGGGAGTAGATGCGGCGCTTGCAGTAACAGCCGCGGCATTCGATGTTGCAGCCCCAGAAGAAGAGGCAAATCTCCTTGAGTTCCGGGGTGTAGGCGATGTGGTAAACACGGGTCAGGGCCGATCCGTCATGGTAAACCCCGAGCTTTTTGAACTCACCGATGATGAGTTCCGCGTTATCTTCGAAGGTGACCAGGGGTTCTACCTTGAACTCGGAGAGGCAGTACATCGGGAAATCGATCAGGTTTTTAATGAGTTCTTCGTGGGATGACACGTTGAAGATCAAGAAACCGCCGCCGGCAGCGAAGCTGTAGGCGCTTTCCAGGATGCCTTCGGATTGCTTCTGCCTGATCCATTCCTCGCTTTTGCGCAGGAACATGACCTTGGTATTGTAGTCCTCGGGATATACTATCTGTTTGCCGGTGGCGTAGTATTTCATTTTATTCCTCGACATTTGCGACTGGTGCCGTGAACCTGGGTTGAGGTGGAGGGATTGTTCCCTCCACCTCAACCATTTAAACTAAACCGCAGCTTTTGCCTTGCGGCGCATGATCAGCGCGCCCGCAATAGCCAGAATAATAAGAGCCGGGATGCCCATGAAGGTGAGGAACATGGTGGCAGCCTGATTCTCAAATTCCGAGATCGATCCGAAGTAGTTCTGAAGGGCGAACATGCCCATCAGCAAGCCGACGCTGATGATCGCCCAGTCATACCACTTGGTGACCATACCTTTGGAGCGCAGGAAAATCCCAAGGACAGCCATCAATCCGACAAGGATGGCAGCGATTAGAAACCAGTAAGGAGCCTGATAGATTGTCATTTATATTTCTCCTGTTTTTTGTGTTGATTACCGGCCTTTTGTCGCCGTACCGGCGGTGTCGATACCCATGACCGGGAGGTTCATATCCCACCAGTCTTCCGGGTTGTCCATGGCGCCGTAACCAAATTTCTCGCCCATGGTGGCAAAGAAACTGTTGAAAAGAGAGGTCTGCGATATGGTCTGCTTGACCAGAGCGTGGACCATGGCGGCGCTATCGATGGAGAAGGTGCAATAACCCCAGCACTGGCTGCAGCCGGAAGCCTCGGAGCGATACTCCTGGCAGCGGACATAGTTGTTCCACAGCATCTTGGGTCCGAGGTTGTGGAAGGTGCGGGCTTTGCCCTCGAAGTTTGGCGGTTCGTATGTCGCGACGTTGCTGCCCTTGGCCGTTTCGATACAGCCGGCGGGGCAATTGATGGCGCAGAAGCCGCAGGTCTGGCAGAATTTCCACATGCCAGCGTCGATCGGATTGGTTGGCGCCAACTCCAGATCAGTAACAAAGGTGGTCGGATACTGAGCTGGGCCGAATTCCGGGGTCAGGCCGTAGTTCTGCTGGCGGGATGATTCTTCACCGCCAACCATGACGCCGGCGCCGTTCACATTGAAGATTTCGGTCTGATGACCGGTGTTGGAGCAGCTCTGGTAGCCCAGGCTGCGTACGAAACGGTGCAGGCCGCCGTAGATGAAGTCGGAGAGGGTGCCACCTGTGCCGTTGGGACCCGGGAAGCTGGTAGTGTAGTAGCCCTTGGATGCATTAGGGGTCTTCAGGAACTGGCGGGCAACGGGCGGGCTGGCCCAGATGACCGACCTGAAGCTGGAGGGAATAACCATCTTGCCTTCGGTGGATTCCAGATCCACGGGAGCGGGCACATTCTCAACGGTGTACTTCAGGGAATTCTTCTCCGTGGGAAGGTTGCTCTCATAGGTACCGCCCTTGTACTCGGCAGTAGCACCCTTGGTGGTGTAGGCAGTCAACATCTTGCCCTGCCAGAAGTCATCGAATTCGGCGTAACCGGTATGGGAGGCGCCGTAATACCGAAGAGCCGCGTTCATCATCTTGGAGGCTTCTTCCGGGGTGCCGGTCCACTTGGTGGTGCCGAGGTCAGAGGGAGTTTTGGAGGGTGAATAGGTTCCTGTGGTTGTAGCTTTGGGACCAGTCCAGCTCTTCGCCCAGTCGAGGCGCATCAGAGCTGCGCTGGACATGACTCTCGACCGCAGGGTGTAGCCCGGGGTCTCGAAGGTACGAGCGTCGGAGATAGCCTTGCCTTTGGCGGCAGCCGCGTCCCTGCGGGCCCAGGTTTCGGTATAGTATGATTTGCAGAGGGTGGTCTGGGACTGGTAACGCCGGTCATACCGCTTGAGGAGCGACTGGTCGATCTCTGTAGTCGGGTTCAGCAACGGGCGTTCCTTAACATACCAGGGACGTTTGGGGGCGGCACCGCTGGAAGCAGCAAGTTCGTCGAGGTCATGGAAGGTGGGCGCGACTAAAGCGGCGGCGCCGATTCCAGCCCCGGCCAGGCCGAGATTTTTCATGAAATCACGGCGGGATACGGTTCCGTGGAATATAGACATGTGATTCTCCTGTTCTAATTATTTACCGGTCTATCCCGATTGCCTTTCCGGTCTTTCCCGGTGCCGCCCGGTCTCTCCCGGGCGTCAGACTCATCCTGCCTCCAAAATCCTCATGTCAAGAACCCGATATCAGCACTCATTACCCAACGAACATTCGGTCGACGAGTTGCATGCCTTCTTCACTGGTGCATAGTGGTTGAAGGTCCCGGCTCTGGTCCCGGTAAACGGTAATGCCCTTTAAACCCTGCTCGAAAGCCATCATAAAAACGCGGGCGATGTCCTCCCGGGTGGCACTTTTGGGGAAATTGACCGTCTTACTGACAGCATTATCGATGTGCCTTTGGAACGCCGCCTGGATGCGGACGTGCCAGTCGGGCGAAACCCGATGGGCGGTGACGAAGACTTTTCGTACGTCCTCGGGGACCTCTTTCCGAATGTGGAGGTGGTTTGAGGTCACCAATTGCTCGATAAGTTCCCGGGTGTAGAAGCCGCGCTCGCGGGCCACTCTCTCAAAATACGGGTTGATCTCCAGCAGGTTTTCACCGTCGAGAATGTTCCGGACGAAGACTGCCGCAAAGATCGGCTCGATGCCGGAAGACACTCCGGCAATAATGGAGATGGTGCCGGTCGGGGCGATAGTGGTACAGGCGGCATTCCTCATGGGGAGGCCGCGTTTTTCATAGATGCTGCCGGACCAGGCAGGGAAGACGCCGCGCTCCTGGGCTAACTGGTGTGAAGCTTCCCGGGCTCGCCGGGAAATGAACTCCATGAGTTCTTCAGCGATCCCGATAGCTTTGGTGGAGTTGTACGGAACACCCAACCTGATAAGCATATCGGCAAAACCCATGACTCCAAGCCCAATCTTCCTGGTCTTCCTGGTGATCTGTTCGACCAGGGGAATCGGGAACCTGTTGACATCGATGACGTCATCAAGGAAACGGACGGCCACCGGCACCAATTGCCCAAGGCGTTCGTAATCAATGCAGAGCGAGCCATTTTCTATCTTCAGCATGGCGGCAAGGTTAATGGAGCCGAGGTTGCATGATTCGTAAGGCAACAAGGCCTGTTCGCCGCAGCCTGTGATTGTTTCCAACCTTCCGAGCTCCGGGGTGGGGTTGTCGCGGTTGATGCGATCGATGAAGACAAGACCGGGATCGCCGGTAAACCAGGCCTGGTCGACGATGCGATTGAAGACTTCAGCCGCGTTCAGTTTCCCGACTGGTTCGCCGGTATTAGGGGCAACCAGCGTATAATCCTCGCCTGACCTAACCCTGGCCATAAACTCATCGGTGACCGAAACTGAGTTATAGAAATTGGTCAAGGTGTTGGGGTTGCTCTTGGCGCTAATGAAATGGAGGATGTCAGGATGAGTGACACTCATCACAACTGAATTGCAGCCGCGCCTTACTCCACCCTGCCGGATATAGTCTGCCGCCCCGGCGAATACATGGATAAGCGCGACCGGTCCACCGGCAGCATCCAGATGTTCACCCACGGCGCTGCCTGTCGGCCTGATATGAGACACGTTGAAGCCGATGCCGCCGCCGCTTTTGTGGATCATGGCGGTGTATTTCACGGCATCGAAGGTTTCTTCCAGCGAATCTGGTACCGGCAGAACAAAACACGATGCAAGCTGACCGGCTTCGGTTCCGGCGTTCAGAAGGGTGGGGGAATTGGGCAGGAATTCAAGAGAGGCCATGACCCGGTAAAATTCATCCGCAACGCCATCGACATCCGCTTTAGGGTTATAACCGCGCTCAGCCGATGCCACAAAACCGGCGACCCGGCGGAACATCTGCGCCGGCGACTCGATGATGCTACCTGTCCGGTCGCGGCGCAAATAACGCTTCTCCAGTACCCGCAGGGCATTGGGTTCGAGCGTCGGCGTGATATCTTTTTGTGTTGCCAGGACCATTTATTCTCCTTAAAAGGGAGCACTCATTAAATCCGGCAAGCCTCGCGGTGAACCCCGATTACACCCAGGGAGGCCCACGGGAGGGGTTTCACAGCACTATTAAGCCGGACTGGTCGCAACAGCCCGGCGGCCCTGGTTTCCCCCACCGAGAGGCTTGCCTTCAAGGAATATTCCTTTGTTAAAAAAGCTTCAATCCTGTCCAAAAAAGTACGAACTGGTAAACACGGTGAAACTCACATCTCCGACAGATCGGAAATTACGGAGGGGCAAACGGTTATTGAAAAAGGCCATAACATTATCCGGCGCGGCATTTTTCTCGGCGTTGGCCAGGACCTCCGGCTTAGTAGCCGGAAAAGTCAAACCATTGAGGAAAAGCGCGATGGCGTCCGAATTCACCACCGTTTTTCCGGCAGGAGTGGAAACGGGTTTGGCGTTGACCCAAGAAATCGGTCTTTGCAGCCTAACCATTCTTGAAACCATAAATATTTTCTACGCCCTTCAGCCGGAAGACTCGTTCCTGATCTTGGCGGCAGCGATAATTGACACGGCCAGGATGAACGCGGTTAACGCAAGCATGACTATCATAGAATGTCTTCTCTGGTCATTTGGCCAGCCTTATCTGGGCGGCGGCTTCCATGTGAAAAATCATGTCGATTATCTCGACAGGCTTAAATAAATAATCCTCTGCCCCGCTCGCCAGCGCCCTAGCGGTAAGTGTTTGATCACTTTTAGGGTCGGACAAAACAAGAATTGGTATATTGGTATCGTTCTTTACCGATTGAATGAGACAGCACGGGTCGATACTTGCTATGCTGGTATCGACGACAGCCAGATCGCAATCCCGGGCGCCGGTCCATGATTCCCGGGTAAACGAACTGGGGACGATCAATCGCCCGGAACTGGGCCAACGCATTCTTACGGCGGTGTTAAGAAGATCAAGGACCGCTGAATCACAGGTTGCCGCCCATACTTTCATTAGCTATAAGTTTAGTTGAGCTAAGTGAATTTTGGCCGAAAAAATAGTTACTGAAAGTTACGGCCGATCTCCCATAACGGTTACAGTATTGTGGTAAGATGGTGAAAAAAAGTTACAAAAATTAAATAAAATAATGGCAGAAACCGGACATGCCCGTCAGCCTAATGGGAAACTCCGAATGACTATTTTCTCAGTTCGCTTCCTTTGAGCTAGGAGCACTCAGGAATTTATCGATATTTGTTGGGGAACAATACAGCGTTAATGAATATTAACTTATCTCATTCCCGGTGATCTGACATCGCCCGATCTACGCATCGAGATCTGCTTTGGCGATAATATTCCCCAGGAAATGGTCATTTCGATCGCTTTAAGAAACGATACGTCAGTATCGAGGATCTGATCCCTGGAGGCAAGAATCCACATTCCGGTGTGGGGTAAAGGGGTGGTGGGCAGGAATACGGTCACGAACGGGCTACCGTCAAGATCCTTGACCTTATTGGTGATGAACCCCAGGGTGAAAACCCCTTTCCGGGGATATTCAAGAATAATGACCTTCCGGAAGCCGCCTCTGAAGGCCCCGGGGACTGAGATGGCCTGAACCGCCTGTTTGGCTCCGGAATAAATCTGTCCCAGCACCGGAAGCCGTTGAACCAGATATTCACCGAACCTGACAATGCTGTCCCCGATGGTATTTGATGTTACAACCCCCACAATGAGGATCAGTATTAGCGTCAGCAAAATGCCGAGGCCGGGGAAGCTACGACCGAAAATGAGGTTAACCAGGGGCCGGAGGATACCGTCGGCAATATCGAATAGCCAGACAATTCCGAGGAAAATCAGCGCGCCAGGCAAAATGACTACCAGGCCGGCAAGGAAGGTTCGCCCGATGTTTTGAAGCCAGGCAGTGCCGTTATGTGTCGTCATTTCCGGTTCAGCCAATATCGCGCTCCATTGACTCCTAGGTTGCCGCATCATTATAAACGCTTTAGCAATTAAGGTGCATACTTCGGTATAAAATTCAAAATTCGCCGGGCGCGGTTGATTTGTCCAGCAAAAAGGCTAAGCGCAGACTCATGACTCACAGGTTTCACCTTCACCGACCAGAATCAGGGCGCCGGAAATACACCCGGGGTAGCATGATATATATCTGAAGTACAAAATAAACTGGCTTTCCGGGCGTTGCTAAATGCGTTTGCTGGGAGTACACTGGGTAGCATTTTTCGATACAAAAGAAATACTTGGAACTAATCAATTGACGGATTCTCCATACCCTCAATATAAATTACCCCAAAAAGGGCTGTTTTCAAACCCGATATTCAGGCGTTTTCCGCCGGGCGTGTGGATGGTTACGATCATCGGCGTGCTGAACTCGGCCAGTTTTTCTCTTTCACTCCCGTTCCTGTCGCTCTACCTCAATACTCAACGCGGCGTGTCGATGGTGATGGTGGGATTGATCATCCTCGGGAGTGGCTTGATAGCCTCGGCAGCCCAGATGGCGGCCGGTATGATGTCGGACAGAATCGGCAGGAGACCGATCATCCTGGTGAGTATGGCACTGGCGGGGTCGCTGTTCGTGGTCATGGCGATTCTGATCAACGCGGTCGCCCCGGTATGGGCTATCGTTGCCGTCTATTTCCTGGTGCGCTGCGGGCTTATGGCGGCACGGCCGGCTACGCAAGCACTAATTGTTGATCTGATGCCGAAAGCCCGGTTAGCCGAAGGTTACGGCATCCTTCGCATGGGGCAAAACCTGGGCTTCGGATTCGGCCCGGCGATCGGGGGATATTTCTGGGCGATTACATCTTACGCCTGGCTGTTCGTCGGCGCCGCGGTTATCAGCGGCATCTGCCTTTTTGTCACCGTTACCCATCTCAAAGAAAGTCACGTTGGCGGCGGGACCGAACAGGTTAGTTTTGCTGCCGCCCTGTCCACGGCCAAGGACAGGACGTTTTTGGTCTTCACCATCATCAGTGTCATCGCTTTCATGGGTCTCGGCCAGTTCATTAGTACGATGTCCGTTTATACGGTGGAACGAGTCGGTTTTTCTACCGTCCAGTACGGCTCTCTTTTGACTTTGAACGCGATAATGGTGGTGCTGCTGCAGTATCCCGCCACCAGATGGATAGGCAAACTGGACAAAGCGACGGCGCTGCTTCTGGGTATGTCCGTGTACACCCTGGGATATCTTTCAATGGGTTTCGTCGGCCCCTACGGAATGGCCCTGGGTGCGATGGCTATCATCACCGTGGGCGAGGTTTTGTTTTCTCCGATGTCGATGGCGGTGGTAGGTGAGTTGTCGCCGAAGAGCTGGCGGGGACGCTACCAGGGTTTTTACGGGTTATCGGAGACCCTGGGGGTATCTCTGGGACCGACGCTCGGCGGGTTCTTGCTCGATTCAACGGCGCCAGACGGGCGGTTGTCGGTCTGGCTGCCTATCGCTTCGGTTATCATGTTCGCCGGCCTGGCTTTTTACGCCTGGGGTAAGAAATTGAGGCCTTCGGCTGCCGGCGCAATGGCAACTCAGGACTAGTTCGAAAATCGAAAACGAGTTGGGATTCAAAGTCCCAACTCGTTTTCGATAGGCACCAACCATCAGATCATTTTTTTATCAGGTAACCGGTACCGGATTTGGTCATGATGGAGCCCTGCATACCGATAGCTCCGAGTTTCTGCCGAAGATTGCGCATGTGTACCCGGATGGAATTGGCGGCATCCGCCGGAATCTCACCCCAGATAGACATCGAAAGGTCGTTATGGGAAACGGGTTTGCCCATGTTCTGGGCCAGGCAATACAGCATTTTGCCTTCGGTGGTGGTCAGCTTAACGCTCTGCTCGCCACAGGTGATCTGCCGGCGTGAGGCAGAAAAATGGAACTGTCCCAGAGAAATCGGTGAGCCGCTGTCACCTGCCCGCTGGCGGCGCAGCAGAGCCTTGGCGCGGGAGACAAATTCCATCTGGCGGAACGGTTTGGTGATGTAATCGTCGGCTCCCAGCTCCAATCCCCGAACCACATCCGACTCTTCGTCACGTACGGTAAGGATTATTACCGGAACACTCGAATGGGCGCGGACCTCTTTCAACATCTCCAGGCCGCTTTTATCAGGCAGACCGAGGTCAAGAATGATCAGGTCGGGGTTTTCCTTGTCGGCAAGTTCGATGCCCTCCTGGGCGAGCCCGGTAAACACAATCCGGGAATCAGGCCAACTCACCCGCAGGCACAGACTCACCAGTTCGACGATGGCGCCGTCATCTTCCACGATCAAGATTTTCATGCCATTCTCTCCTTTACGATTTACTACAGGGTACCTTGAAATAAAAAGTGCTGCCTTTACCTATGGCGCTTTTCAGCCAGATCTGACCGCCGTGCAATTCCACGAACATTTTCGCCAGGGCAAGGCCCAACCCAAGACCGCCGAGGCGTTTTTTATCGGTATTCTGTCCGCGATGATACGCCTCGAAAATATGGGGAAGGTCAGCGGTCGATATACCGGTGCCGTCATCGGCTACCGCGATTAAGGGTCCGTCAGCCTCTGGGCGGACCGATATTTTGACATGGCCGCCTTTGCGGCAGAACTTGAACGCGTTAGACAGGAGATTAGATACCACCTGGCGCAAACGGTCGGGATCGGCGCTGATCTGGATCGGCGTCTGGGGTAAGTCCAGTTCAAGATGGATCCCGCGGTGAGCGGCTTCAGGCTGGACGTATTCCGCGATCTTTGCCAGGAGGCCTACAAGATCGAAAGAACGATAGGTGAGACGAAGCGTGCCGACTTCACCTCGCGCGAGGTCCAGCAGTTCGTTGATCCGTTTTTCCATATTCCGGGCGCCGGCTTTGATGTTGTGGGCAAAGCGGCGGGCTGTTTCATCAGTCAGGCTGGCCTCAAGATAATCGGAAGCGGTCAAGAGCGGAGTTAAGGGGGTTTTGAGCTCATGCACCAGCGCCCGGGTGTAGAGCGAACGCTCTTCAATCTGCTGCCTGAGGGCGCTTGAGAGGGTTTGTTCCCTGTCGAAGAGCAGGCGTAAATCATTCTCGGCTTTCTGCCGCTGGATTATCTCCGAACCTAATGCCTGTGTCCTAACCGCAACCATATCCTCAAGCCGGTGCTGGTAGCGCTCTATCTCTGCCTGGGAGTTTCTTTGCTCCGTGGTGTCACGGACGATGTTAATGGTTGAGAGCGAACCGTCGGGGTGACTTTGAAAGGTTTGGATCAATTCGCAAGGGAAAACCTCTCCACTCTCTCGGCGCTGAAACGTCTCAGTGCGAAGTCCTTCGGCAGCTTTTCCACCGCGAATCGCCACAGAAAGGCGGCGCGATTGAGCCAGGTACGAAGCACGATCTGGAAACAGGAAGCCGGGAGTCCGTCCGAGGCACTGCTCGGCGGCATAACCATACATTTCTATCACCCGGCGATTGACGTATTCAATGCGATTCCCCGGCCGCCGGACGACAAAAATAGCATCGGGCAAGGAATTGTTCAATTTTTCCAGCCGGTCCAGGCTCTCCTTAAGTTGCCGCTCAACCGTTTTTCGGCTGGTGATGTCAAGACCGTAGAGGTTCAGGAAACCGTTTTCTTTGTCCGGAAACAGAGTCAGGGCGTAGGCCGTACCGCCGATCTCAATCTCCGTTTCGAATTCTTCTCCGGTTTTCCAATTGTTTGAGGCCCGTTCAGGCCACGGAGAAGGAAGGACATCGCCAATACTGACTCGCCACTCCCGGAGAAGCGGTACCGCGGCAGGATTCGCAAAAAGGATCACTCCTTTATTTGAAAGCCGAAGGATCGGGCTTGGGTTGGACAGCGCAAAAGCGGCTAAACTGCGGATCTCGGCTTCCTGTTCCAATCTTTTTCTGATGTCGCGAATTACAGATAATATTACCGGTTTGCCGTTCAGTTCGAACCTATGGGCGGCCACCTCCGACGGTATGGGTTGTCCCGATTTGGTGCGGTGAACGAGTTGGACGGTCAAATGCCCGGTCCTCTGGAACGTCTCGGAGCTGACGTTGGTCTTTGCATAACTTTCAGGCGTGTTGAGGTCGCGAGCCGTCAACCGAAGCATCTCATCGCGGGTGTAACCGTATCTATCGCAGGCGACCTGGTTTGACTCGATAACCCGGGTTTCACCGCCGGAATCAGGAACCTCCCAGAGGATGATGGCATCGCCAGTGTTATCGAAGAGGGCACGGAAGCGCTGTTCGCTATCGCGGAGCGACTGGGTAAGACGCACCCTCTGGATGGCATTGCCCAGCACGAGGCCGATCTTTTCAAGCTCGCCGACCAGACTGGCCGGGACCATGTTTTCACGCATGTCTGCCACGTGGATCAGGCCAAATATCGATGTCCCCGATCTTATCGGAATCAGAGCGACAGATTCATAGCCGTGAGCATTGCAGTCATTGCGGGGCTGACCCTTTTCATCATCCGAAACCGTGGCCCGAAAATCGCTCCTCCGGTTTATGAAGAAAGAGCCTATTTCGGTATAAAACGGTTTCGAAGGATCAGTAGTGCCGGCGATAACATCGGTGCATATGCGCCGGTCAATACCAGTCACCGGAAAGTTTTCGAGTTTGAAGGAATCCTGGCAGAATCCTTCGAAAACGGCGCATTCGGTGTTCTGCTCTCCATCCAGCACCAAGATTCCAACCGCAGAGCAACCGGTCAGTCCTTTGAACTCTGCAAGGAATTCAACCAGCAGTGGTCTGATCTCGACATGCCGGTTAGCGATCGCAAGAAACTTGTAGGCGGTTTCCAGTGTCTGTCCTGAATGGAGCATCGCCATCGCCAAGGGTGTGCCTTTTTTCTTAATGATTTGAAGCTATTGTAACGTTTTAGGCGCAGGTTGACAATAGTTTCATGGTAAAAATCCATGGTATATTTGAAAAAAATAATTAGGCCAAGGTTATGAAAAGCATACTTCGGCCACGCATGGCTGCCGGCGCTTCAATTGGATTTCCGTTAAACGAAGCTCCCGGCGATCCAACCCCGATTTTTTATGGGCATCGATTCAAACTGCCGGCACGGGCAGTGGATTTTCGCCCGCTCAACCACTGCCTGCCCCTGCAATACAGCCATAGCAATGCTCCCCAAATCTGATATCGCGGGCCAATAGCCGATCGAGGTCGAAGGCGAAAATGTCTCCTACGGGTAATCCGAGCGCGAAGTTGAAATCACAGTCATAAAGCCGGCCATCGATCCCGACGCTCAAGCGCGACCGGCACAGGGCGCGTTCAATTGACAATTCAATGGCTGACCGGCGCAGGCTATTTTCAGTATTACGTAGTCTGCCCCGGCGCCGAAGGGAGACGGCATGCCGCCCGATAATCAGGTTGGTCACGGTCAAGATTCCATCAATCATGATGCCAAATTCGCCCAGCCTACTTTTGAAAAGCTGTTCGAGCTCAATTCTGCCGGAGAGGGTCAGCGGCTGGTCCGAGTTCACAACCAAGATCAGAGCCAATCCACGAGTTCCGTAGCCGGCCGCGTTCAGCAGCCGCAGGGACTCGATGCTTTTTCGGAAAACCCCGCGCCCCCTGACGGCATCGGTCGGTCCCGCCTCCAAATACGGCAGGGACGCTAAAATCTCCACCTGGTTGTCAGCGAAAAACTGCGGCAGCGCCAGCTTTGATTCGCCCGTAACCGGATTGCCATCGAGGGTAACAGTCAGATTATGACGGACAACCACCTTTTTACCCATCTCCGTGAGCGCACCGACAATCCGTTCGAATCCGGGATGAAGTTCCGGGGCGCCGCCGGTGAGATCCACGGTTCTGATCTGTTGGAATTTTTCGAGAACCCTAAGGCACTGCTGAATGATGTCATCTGTCATGTGGATTCCGGAGTCTGGCGAAGCCCGGACATGGCAGTGGGCGCAGCGTTGATTGCAGAGGCTAGTGATATTCAGCCACAGGGAATCGACCGTCTTCGGTGACGGATTTAAGTGCCGTGAGTTCAGCCAATGGACGAACGCCGTATCCGGTGTATCAAGCCGCAGCATAGTCGTGCCCAAAGGTATCTCCGATTTCCGGTTGACGGTTATTCCCGTCCCGGCCAGCCTTCCACATGATCCAGTCTTCTAAAGTATCTATATCTAGCAGCTCTGGCAGAATTTCGACCGAAAGCCCCGCTGCCCTTATATTACCCTGCATCTGGGCCAAAACCGAGGATGAACTCCAGGCGATGTTCTTGAACAAAAAAGGTGAAGACCGTTTCAGGCCAATCAAGTAGAAGCCGCCATCCGGAGACGGGCCAAGCACAACATCTTTTTCCTCTAAAGCAGCGAACGCGGTCTTTATGTGGCGTGGTCTGAGGTCCGGGATATCGCTGGCGATGATCACTACCATGGCCGCACTTTTGGCAAAAGCCATGTCGAATCCAGCGGTAAGCCGGACCGCAAGGTCCCCCTCTGGTTGGGCAAGGCTTTCGAATCTGCCGCCCGCCCAAGATGAAATGCGGCCGCAATCGGAGGCTTCGGCACAATAAAGGTACCTGGCGATAGCATCGGGCAGCGCGGCGGCAGCGCCAAAAAGAGACTCCGCGCAAAAGCGGTAGATTTTTGCCGCGGACTTCTCACCCACACCTGAAGCTAGTCTGGATTTGACCTTCCCGGGTTCCGGATAACGCACCATCATCATCAGAAAACACTTACTGGCGCGATCGGAGGTACGCTCGTAGGCGAGGGACAAACCTTTGGGCGCGGCACCGGCCAGATAGTGCAGCGTTAACAGGATGTTTCGAAACGTTTGGCGGCAGATTCCGGTATGCGTGAACCGGCGCGCCGATGTGGTCACATATAACGGGAAGAGTATTACCCGGGTCTTACGGTTAGCTTTACGCAAGAATTCAAGGTCCTCAAAAAGAGGCTGATCGGGAAAACCGCCCAGCTCCATGAAAACGGTGCGGCGGACGGTAATCGATGAATCCCCGAACCGGAACCAGTACGGCCTCACCCCGGAAAGCCGTTCCAATAACTTTAGCAGCCAGTGGCGGGAATCGAACTTAAGATGGAACACGCCGATTTCTGTTTGGGGGTCCCGGAAAAAGGCTGCCAACCGGGCAAAGGCGCCTTCGGGCAAGAAGGTATCGGCATGCAAAAAGACGAGGATATCACCCCCGGCTACCGCTGCGCCGGCATTCATCTGACCGCCGCGGCCAGGCGAAGAGGAAATAACTTTAGCGCCCCTGCCGCGGGCAATCTCGGTCGTAGAATCGGTGGAGCCGCTGTCGGCAACGATGATTTCAACGTCCGGACCGAGTTTGCGGACACCATCTATACACTGACCGATAATGCTTTGTTCGTTCAAAGTTGGGATGATTACGGAGAAAAGGGTCATCCTGCGCTCCATGACTGTATGGAATCCAATGGACCGTTGCGATTATACCAGCGTCTTAAATTTTGCCCAACTGTTCAGCCTGAATTACAATCGGAACTGTGATACCTGATAAGATTGCATGCGGTGATCAGATGAATGAAAAAAGGCGTTCGCTGGAATCTCTCCTCAAACCCAGGTCCGTTGCCGTAATCGGGGCGTCACGGCATGATGGGAGTCTTGGAAAAAAAATCTTCGATAATTTACTGGAAAGCTCATTTAAAGGTCCGGTATTTCCAATCAACCCTAATGCCAAAGAAATAGCGTCGATCAAGGCGTATCCGTCGATTTTCGATGTTCCAGAACCGGTCGAACTGGCGGTAATCGCCGTGCCGGCTGAATTCGTTCTTGAAGCGGCTGAGCAATGCGGCTTGAAAGGGGTTAAGTCCCTGGTGGTGATATCTGCCGGATTCGCCGAAAACGGCAAGGAAGGCGTCAACCGGCAGCGGGACCTGGCATCCATCTGTCGCCACCACGGGATGAGGCTGGTCGGACCAAACTGTATGGGGGTTTTGAATACCGACCCCGACGTTTCCCTCAATGCCACCTTCAGCCACGTCTTTCCACCTCGGGGAGACATAGCCATGGCAACCCAGAGCGGGGCACTGGGACTGGTGATACTGGAGTATGCTAAAAACCTCAATATCGGGCTCTCGACCTTTGCCAGCGTGGGCAACCGGGCGGACGTATCCTCAAACGACCTTATGGAGTACTGGCGGGATGATCCTGACACCTCGGTCATCATGCTTTACCTGGAATCGTTCGGCAATCCCAGGAAATTTGCCCGGCTGGCCAGATCGATTTCACCCCACAAACCGATAGTCGCCGTCAAGAGCGGGAGAACGGCGCAGGGATCCAAGGCGGCAGCCTCTCACACCGGGGCGCTGGCAACGGTCGACGTAGCGGTTGACGCTTTATTTGCCCAGACCGGGATAATCAGGGTGGACGATCTGGAACAGCTTTTCGACGTTTCGGACGTCCTTTCGAGGCAGCCCCTTCCCAAAGGTAACCGGATAGCTATTTTGACCAACGGCGGCGGCCCGGGTGCGCTGGCCGCCGATGCCTGTTCGGCGGCGGGGCTTGAGTTGACTCACCTTTCGGCCGAAACAGTGGCTGGGCTCAGGGCATTATTGCCGGTACGGGCATCACTGGGAAACCCGATAGACATCACCGATGTCGGGGCGGCGGAGTATCGGGGTGCGCTATCTTTGTTGGCGGGTGATAACAATATAGATTCGGTCATCGTTATCTTCATCCCCCCGGTTTTCGCCTGCCCTGAAGAAGTGGCGACGGTGATCAGGGATCTGGCTCCGGAATTCCGCCGGCGCGGCAAACCCCTGATCGCTTCGTTCATGGGGCAGCGAGGGTGCGTGCCAGGCACAACCTTACCGGCGGGGACGGCCGGGGTACCGTCGTTCGCGTTTCCTGAAGCTGCTGTCCATGCTCTGGCGAAGGCACTGGAGTATAGCCGACAAAGGCAGAAACCGAAGGGAACAGCGCCTGAGTTTCTCGATATCGACCGGGAACGGGCTAAGAAGATCATTGATTCCGCTCTAGACGGATGGCTTGAACCTGATACCGCATTTTCGCTGCTCCAGGCCTATGGCATAATGACCCAGGAAATCCGTGCCGCAGAAAACCTTGAGCGGGCTATCGATGCGGCGCAAGAGATCGGCTTTCCTGTTGCCCTTAAAATCGATTCCACTGCTATCTTGCACAAAACGGAAGCAGGCGGCGTCTCTTTGGAGATCGGGTCACCCGAAGAGCTTAAGCAAGCGTATGACGACATGATGGAGAAAATGCGAATTGCCGGGCTTATAAAAGGCATCAGGGGGGTCTATGTTCAAAAGATGGCGGAGACAGGCACCGAAGTTATCGCCGGAATCAACCACGACGCAATATTCGGGCCGCTGATACTTTTCGGGTTGGGCGGTATTTACACAGAATTGTTTCAGGATTCGACAGTCAGGATTACCCCTTTGACGGATGCGGATGCAAAGGAAATGGTCCGTTCGGTCAAGGCCTACAGGCTTCTGGAGGGATTTCGCGGGGCGCCTCCCGCGGATGTACCTGCAATCGAGGAATTATTACTCAGGTTATCGGCGCTGGTGGAGGATGTGCCACGGATAAAAGAAATGGACTTGAACCCCGTCAGGGTTTTTGGAGAGGGACGCGGCTATGCGGTGCTCGACGCTAGAATTCGATTAGGCTCGACGGAAAGGCTCGCCCTGCCTAAATGAAAAAGAAAGCTGTACAGATCGGCGACCTGATTTAACAAAGGCAAATTTGGCTTAATCTGGCAGACTTAATACTTCAATCGAGTGAACCAGGATGCTGGCCTGTATACTGAAACAAAAAAGCCTGGAATTTATTCCAGGCTTTTGACAGATTTGTTGAAATTTATTAGATGGCGGCAGGCTCAGCGTATTTCATACCGCGCCCGGCGCCGCTAGAGGCGAGTTTACCGGCGGCGATGGCATTCTTGAGCGCTTTGCGGATCTTGTTATCTGAGCAACCCGGGTCTATGGCGGTCATTTCGGATTTGATGGCTCCGAAGCCGCGTTCCTGACCGAAAAAACCTGCTGCGGTTAAATCAGCCACGATCTTGTCACAGGAAACCTTTTTCTTCCGGACTGGTTTTCCAGCCTTGGGGGGCCGGCCGGGGCCCCGCCTGGCGGCGGGTTTTTCAACGGCGGTCTGAACCGCGGCACCTCCCGGGGCGTATTTGGCGATGTATTTTTCAACAAATTCGATAGGACCCTCGAGTTCAATCACGCCTTCTTTCAAGTCAATGAACACTCTGGCTTCAGTCATATTTACTCCTTAAACAATTACTAACTTCAGAATATATTATAACCAATTATTTAAATAAATGTAAAGAGGAATATATAAGATAAGATCAAAAATGGTAAAGCCGAAATTATCTTTTCGCAAAACAAGCTCAAACGTATCTCATTCGAATATTTTGTGGCCGCGACAATAAACCCGGAAACCCTCCCGGAACAATGATAATTATTTCTGAAAGTGTAGATTTGTTTTGATTATATTACTGAATAATGGCGTAATAAAACGATACAAATTATTGCCGAATAACAAGGCGAACATTGTTAAACCTTCTTTTGACTTAAGCCTGCCGGCAATATATCCTGAGAAAAAGGAGGGTTGCCAAGATGACCAAATATCGATGCACAATCTGCGGATATACGTATGATCCCGCCGCCGGTGATCCCGATGGCGGCATAAAGCCGGGTACGCCCTTTGAGGATATACCGGATAGCTGGGCTTGTCCGGTGTGTGGCGCTACCAAGGACCTGTTCGTCAAGGCGTAATCGGAGTTTCATCTTGCGACTGGAGGCGAAATGGTTGTTGATCTGAATATATTGATCGGCGGGGAGGCGGGACAGGGGGTTCAATCAATAGGATCTGTTGTCGCCCGAACCATGTTGCGCGGCGGCTACGAAATATTTGCCGATCAGGATTTTGAATCCAGGATTCGCGGCGGACATTCCTTTACCAGGGTTAGGGTAAGCGGGCACCCTGTAGCTTCGGCAATTGACCCTATCGATATCCTGGTGGCTCTGAATGCCGAGACGGTAGAAATTCATCGGAAAGATCTGCAGCCGGGAGGAGTTATTATTTATGACGGCGCAAAGACGGGCTTAAAACCACAGAACTCCATCATCGCCCTCGACATTCCTCTCGAAACAATCGCTGCCGACACTTCCGGCAACGTCCTGATGAGCAATACGGTTGCAGCAGCGGCAACGCTCGGTTTGCTGGGGTACAGTTTCGATGTCTTGGCCGATGTCCTCCGCCAGGAATACGGACGCCATGGTGTCAAGATGGTGGATGACAATATCAAAGCCGGACAAGCCGGGTATGACTTCGGGACTGTCAACCGGCCTGCCGGCTTCCAACTTCGCCTCAAAGAAGGCAAGCCTTCAGGCAAGATGCTGGTTACCGGGCATGAGGCGTTGGCTTTGGGCGTTCTGGCCGCGGGATGTAAATTTGTAGCCGGTTACCCCATGACGCCGACGACTCCGATACTTGAATTTCTGGCCTCCAGGGGTCGCGAATTTGGCCTCCACGTCATCCAGGCGGAAGACGAGATATCAGCTGCCAACATGGTTGTGGGGGCGGCATATGCGGGGGTTCGGGCGATGACGGGGACCTCCGGAGGCGGTTTTTGCTTGATGGTAGAAGCCCTCTCATTGGCAGGAATGACCGAAACGCCGATGGTGGTCGTTTTGGGACAGCGTTCAGGCCCGTCTACAGGACTGCCGACGAGAACCGAGCAGGGAGATCTACTATTTGCCCTTCATGCCGGGCAGGGTGAGTTTCCCAGGGCTATCCTGGCTCCCGTCGATGCCGAAGGGGCGTTTTGGGCCGCCGTTAAAGCGTTTAACCTGGCTGAAAAGTACCAGACTCCCGTGTTGATTATGACCGATCATGATTTGGGCAATTCCTCATACCTGATGACAAAACCGGATTTATCGAAAGTCGTTATCGACAGAGGTGATATCCTTTCTGATGAAGAAGCGGAGAAAGCTGAAGACTACCGGCGGTATGCCTTCACCAAAGCCGGTATTTCGCCGAGGGCGTTCCCGGGACAAGGTAAAGCCCTGGTTGTCGCCGACTCCGATGAACATAACGAACGGGGTCACATCGTCGAGGCCGGAGAAGAGCGGGTCAAGATGATGGACAAACGCATGCGCAAAAACACAGGTCTTGCGAAAGAGATCGAAGGGCCGACTATCCGGCGCCGGGAAAATGCCAAGTTGAATCTTATTGGCTGGGGAAGCACGGCGGGCGCTATCGCCGAGGCGGGCGGAATTCTCGAAACCATGGGGGTCAATGCATCCGTGGTTCAGTTCAATGAGCTTTGGCCATTCCCGGCTGAAGCAGTGACCAAGGTTCTCGGGGGAGCAAATAAGAACATCGTTATCGAGAACAACTATACCGGACAATTGGAAAAACTGATTCGGTCAGAGACCGGTATTGCGGCTGACGCACGGATTCACAAATACGATGGCCGGGCTTTCACCGCAGAGTATATCGTTAACGCCCTGAAAGAGGAGGGCTTGCTGTGAATACCCGGGTGAAAGTTGACATAAAGGAATATGCTCCTGGTTCGGAAAGCGCCTGGTGCCCGGGTTGCGGGAATTTTGGAATTTTACGCTCAGTGAACAAAGCTCTGGTCGGTTTGGGTCTGCACCCGCATCAGGTGTTGCTCGTATCGGGGATCGGGCAGTCGGGCAAGATGCCGCATTATACGACGGCTAACGTGTTCAACGGGCTTCATGGCAGGCCGATGCCCGCCGCGATCGGGGCAAAAATGGCTAATCGTGAACTCAACGTCCTTGTCATCTCCGGCGATGGCGATGGCTACGGCGAGGGCGGCAACCATTTTATGCATGCTATGAACCGCAATCCCGATCTGACTTATCTGGTGCACAATAACCAGGTTTACGGTTTGACCAAGGGCCAGGTATCGCCAACCACCGACGCGGGAGTCACCAGCAAACTTAACCCCGAGGGCGCCTTTCACGCGCTTAGACCGTTGGCGGTAGCGGTGGCGTGTGATTGCTCGTTCGTGGCGCGCGGGTTTGCCGGCGAAATTGATCACCTGGCGCAGTTGATCGAACAAGGAGTGAGGCATAAGGGCTTCGCCCTCATCGAGGTGCTCCAACCATGCGTGAGCTTCAATAAAAAGAACACCTATGAGTGGTACCAGGACAGGGTTTACAAGCTAGGGGAAACCAAATACGACCCCACTGATTCGGCTGCCGCGTTTCAGAAAGCGCTCGAATGGGGTGACCGAATACCGATAGGGGTCATTTATAAACACGAGCGTGAGATATTTGAAGATTATGTAGGTGTCAGCCAGCAGACTCCGTTGGTTAGACAATCTATCGATCCTCTGGCTGTCGAGAAGTTGTTCGAAGCTTTTACCTGATTCTCCAAAGATTGACAATAGGTATTGAATATTCGAAAATGCCGCATCAAGGAGTAATTTGATGCGGGTAACCAAGACCGAGAAAGAAATTCTCTCCAAATATAAGACGGTCGCCGTTGTCGGGGCATCGCCTGATCCAGAGCGCCATTCCAACGCGGTCATGGCCTATTTGATCGCCTCGGGATACAAGGTTATTCCGATCAATCCGACGGTTGAATCCGTCCTGGGGAGAAAAACCTATCCGGATTTGCCCTCGGTACCAGAGAAGATAGAGGTGGTGGATGTATTCCGGGCGTCAGACAAGGTGATGCCTACAGTTGATGAAGCGATAGGCATCGGAGCCAAAGTCGTTTGGTTTCAAGAAGGCGTGATCAATGAGGAAGCGGCGGAAAAAGCCAGGCAGGCCGGCTTGATCGTCATCATGGACAAATGCATCGCCAAGGCTCATGCCGCTTTCACCGGCGCCACCCACTAAGCGATCTTTTTTATCCTTTCAACGATTAAAGAAAAAGGTCGATGGCTTTTAAGCCATCGACCTTTGATATTTTGGACGGGGAGGACTAGCCGCCGGTTTCAAAAGCGTGAAGACCGGAGAAGAAATAGTTTCCAAAGAAAGTGAAAACCACCGCCAGAAACGCGACCACCAGGAGTGCGGCAGACCTGGCGCCCTGCCAGCCGACGACGACTCTGGTGTGCAAATAGGCAGCATAGAAGAACCAGGTGACAAGTGCGGCGGTTTCCTTGGGATCCCAAGACCAGTATCGACCCCAGGCTACGTGTGCCCACAAGGCACCGAGAATGATCACCAGTGTAAGTAATGGAAAACCAACGATGACGGTATTGTAGCTGATCCGATCGAGCTTATCGGGAGGTGGCATCCATGGGATGATTCTCTTACGCTGCATCAGGAACATTATCGAGGTGACAAACCCAATGGCAAATGCTCCATACGACAATGCCGCCGCGGCGACATGGGTGGAAAGAAGGAAGTTTTGCTGGAGCGCCGGGACCAACTCCGAGGATTGAGTGGGATTGAATCCGGTGCTGAAGGCGGCGAACACAATGAGAGCCAGCGCCAGGATGGATGAAGCTCCGGAAACAAGTAGCGTTTTGTAGCGCATCCAGTACAGGATGCCCAAGCCAACGATGCCCCAAGCAAAGGCCAAGGCGAATTCGAACATACTTGAGAATGGGCCGTGACCCGTGGCGACCCAGCGGGCAGCGATAGCGCCCGACAAAAGGGCGAATGCCAGCCACATCATGAAAACCAGGATCTGGCGGACGGTTTTACCGGCGTCCTGATTTTTGCGGGCTGCCGCCAGATTAGCTATATAAACGATGAGGCCGATAGTTATCAGGCCGAGCGACAGCAAAGAAGCCCAAAAGAAAATTGCCTGCATTGCATCCATCTATTTTTTTCTCTCCGTATTTTTGGGTTGGATCTGGCCGGTGGCTCCGATCACTTTAGCAAAAGTCTCCATCTCGTCGACGGCTGCCTGGTTTTTCTTACCGAGGATGTGATACGCGGTACGGCTCCCTTTGGGATCGCTATAGATACCCACGACCATCTGGCGATGGGGGAAGTAGAAAACCAGTCCCAACCCCAGCATGAACAAGATAAAAGATGCCCAGATGAGATTCAATCCGGGATCCTCGCGTAATTGGAAACCGGAGAATTCGATCAAGGCGCTCGGGGAGAATTCCAGTCCCTGAAATTCGGTGGTGCTGCCGATCTGAATGTCCATGGAGTCAAGGAACTCGCCCCCGGTATCCGGCGAGGCGGTGTAAAATTCGAGGCGCACGCTTCCATCGGGGACGATCGGGTCTCCGGGTCCAGCCGAGCTGATGACAAAAACGAAAACACCATTGGCTGTGAGATCGATGGTCCCGGAGTTACGGGTGATGCCTTCAACGGTGAATGGGTCAGACAGATCGATAAACCCATTGAAAATCTGGTTACCGTTTGAGTCTGATACCCCCAGGGTTATGGCGGGTCCATAAAAAGATTGGTAGATATTCAGATTGCCGTAACTCAAAGGGTAGTTAACGCGTATCGTGCCTTCTTTGACTATTTGGCCGGCGACTATGATTTGAACATCGCTCCGATAGTCTTTAGGGCTGCCGTCTTCGTAAAAATCAGCCTGGAAGTCGACAAGTTTGATAGACGCGTCATAGGGCGACCCGATTGCCCTGGTCTCCCCTTCGGTAACGATAAAGGCGTCATTGGAATATCCTTTGGCGCTTCCGACGAGGTACCCTGCGGTTAAAAGGATCAAGCTAAGATGGATGGCGTAGGTGCCCCATGGGGCAAAACGGTTTTTATCGGCGACAAATACTTTGCCTTCCGGTGTTTCCTGGGTTCTTATACGGTAGCCACGTTTCGTCAGGAACCCGCGGACGTTGGCGACATTCTCCGGGGCGGGAATTTTGCTGGAAGAACGGGTTGCGCTGCCTTTTTCAAGGAGGCGGGTCGCGCTCTCCAAATCAACGCCCCGGCTGGTCTTGATGAGGCTGGGCATCCGTTTTAGAGAGCAAACAGCGATGGCGATGATAAGAAGGCTTCCGAGAATCAGGAATATGGCTGAATGGAACACGTCGAATAAACCCAAACCGTTAAATACGGCAGACCAGAAAGAGCCGTAATGCGGTTGGGCAACTTGTTCCATCCACGCTTGCTTTAACGCCGGGTCGCCGAGCAATTGGGCGGGGATCTGCCTGAGGAGGGTACCGGCAAGGCTGACGATGGCGAGAAGCAAGATAATCCAGAGGGCAAACCTGACGGAACTGAATAATCGCACGAACCAGTTAAACGCCGACTTGATATAGTTCAATGCAAAGGATGCCTTTCATGATGATAAATAAAACCACAACGCACCGATCGATACCACCGGCTCATAATATAGTGACTTATTTTTTAATGGAGGTCAAATAGGGAATCTAATAATCGAATAGAACGAGAGCCCGCATAGATTGCCGGCTCTCATTCGTCGATCGGGGCTTATGGTTCCAAGCTAAACGGAGGGTATTTATCGGTTATCAGAAGGAAAGCGTAGGCGCTGACCCTGAGCGCCCAGCGCATAACACCGAGAATAAAATCAAATAGAGATCTGGGCATTTTACCGGTAAACAGGATGGCGAACCAGGAGATGATGGCGCAAACAACAGCGGCAAGGCCGAGGAACACCAGAATAAAATAGTGGGGTATGGCGAGGAACCATTTGACCAGAGGCATTCCTTGACCCAGGTCCTGTTTGGCGTCCGGATATACAAGATCAAGGTGAACCGACTGCTCTTCATCTGTCGACGGATACTCATCCCTGAGCAAGGCGACGAACGACATTACCCGGGTATTGAACCTGGTTAGGTTGAGGTTCCAGTCAAACCACCACCGGGGATATTTTTGCCTGAAAAGAATCATGAGTAACGCAGCAATAAACAGCGTGCTTCCTCTCAGTATCGAAACAATGATCGCGATGGGAATCATCAATAACAACCTGAAAGCAACGCTGACCCGATCTCTAGCCTTTTCCGGGTAGTCGATGGAGAGGGTTGCGGGGTAGGGGGTTGCGGTTTGGATCATTTCTTTTCTCCTAATTTACTTCGATTCAAGTCTATATCACAAAGTTACGTTATTCAACCATTTCTGACTTGACACCAAAAGTGAGATAGGCCAGAATATATATTCGCGCATGGTTAATCCAGACGGGAAGGGGTGATTTTTTTGACTGAAGTTAGACCCGAATATAACGAGAGCTTCGAGGGCATGCTCAAGCGGTTCAACCGCAAGGTACAACTCGATGGCGTCATCCGTGAAGCCCGCCGCCGCGCTCGTTTCGAAAAACCCCTGACCCGACGCAAACGCAAAGAGACAGCTACCCGCCGCGCCGCTATTAAAGCCGCCCGCCGCACGGCTACCCGCCGACCGGCGTAGGCAAATCCTTGATCAATCAAACGCCTCCCGAGGATGCCATCCTCCGGAGGCGTTTTTTATAAGTTGTGGGCTTTTTCCGTGTCGCGCGAATATCTTGAAGTCATAACCTGGAACGTGAGGAGACCCGGTAACGATGATCGTCGAAATGAAAAAAGGGGCCGCTAAAATATCGGTCGATGCTGTGGTGGCCAGAGCGAAATCGCTCGGTCTGGGCGTCCAAATGAACCTCGGGACAGATAAAACGGTAGTGGCGCTGCTGGGCAGCAATACCGGCCAGTTGTCGCCTGACATTTTTGCCGTTTTGCCTGAAGTCGAGTCGGTGACCCGGATTATGAAGCCCTATAAACTGGCATCAAAGGAGTTCAAAACAACGCCTTCAACAGTCACTGTCGGCGGAGTCGAGATCGGCGGTAATAGAATCGCGGTGATGGCCGGTCCATGCGCCGTGGAAAGTGAAGCCCAACTTTTCGAAGCCGCAAGGGTTGTTAAGAATGCGGGCGCAGCCGTTCTACGCGGCGGCGCCTATAAGCCCAGGACATCGCCGTTCAGCTTCCAGGGACTCGAAAAGATAGGTCTGGGGTTTTTGGCCGGAGCCAGGAAAGAATTTGACATGCCCATAATTTCCGAAGTGGTGGATCCCCGCGACGTCGAGAACCTGGCCGAAACGGTCGACATTATCCAGATCGGGGCGCGCAACATGCAGAATTATGCCCTGCTTACCGAGGTGGGTAAACAGAAACGGCCGGTGCTTTTAAAACGCGGACTTTCCTCCACTATTGATGAATGGCTGACCGCGGCAGATTATCTGCTGGCCGGCGGCAACAATCAGGTCATTCTGTGCGAGCGAGGCATCAGGACGTTCGAAACGAGTACGCGTTTTTCCCTCGATATTTCATCGATTCCGGTGATCAAGCGCTTCAGCCACTTGCCGATCGTGGTCGACCCGAGCCATGCCGCAGGGCATTATGCGCTGGTTCCGGCAATCGCAAAGGCCGCGGTTGCCGCCGGCGCGGACGGGCTGCTTATCGAGGTCCACCCCAACCCTAAGGAAGCGCTGGTGGACGGCTTGCAATCCCTGACACCATCTGATTTCTCCCGGTTGATAGGCGAACTGAGGCTTGTGGCATCGGCCGTAGGCCGCTCCATCTAACCGCGCCCTGACCGCGGGGAATTATTCGGGAGGCCGAAATCACCGGCGGTGATGATATAATGATGCCATGTCTGCACCTGAGCGAATAGCTATCATGGGATGCGGCAGCGGCGGCAGTTACCTCTACCGCCTGTTGCGTCGCCGTAATCCGGATTCGGATATCACGCTTTTTGACCCGCCCACCGCCAACGCCTGCGGTATCAAGTGCTGCGCCTGGGGAGTCTCCCGTCCGCTATTCTCGAAGTTATGCGCCGAGGCCGGTGTCAACTCTGAACAGTTCGTCATCTCAAGATATGATCACGTGGTGATCAACGGGCAGCGGTTGAAAGCCGACCTGGCGATCATCAATAAACCGGCATTGGTAAAGAATTTTCTCGGAGACGCCCAGCCGCTTGATCCGGGAACGGCCGATGTCAGCGTCTTTGATCGAATCATCGATGCCACGGGTTCGGAGCGGGCGTTTATGCCGCCGACTGACGCCCAGCCGGTAGTCTCGGCAGTCCAGGTCAGGCTTAAGGCCAGGGCGCCGGACGCACCGACCGCGGTTTTCAATCCCGGCGGAGGTTACAGCTGGCTGTTTCCCATCGGAGCGGACGAAGTTCACCTTGGGTCTCTGTCACCCGGGGGATTCGATAAAGCCAGGGAAGAACTCAAGAAAATGATGTCCGGCAGCAAGAGCAAGGTCGTTTGCAGTTGCCGCGGGAAAATCCGTTGCCATGGACCTATCCTGCCCTTGAACGCTGGGTCAGTCTGGGGTATCGGCGAATCGATCGGCCTGGTGGATCCGGTTACCGGCGCCGGCATCATCCCGGCGATGACATCGGCAAAAATGCTGGTCGACCATTGGGATTCTCCCGGCGAATACCAGGCTGACGTCCTCCAGCGGTTTTCATACATGATCAAGGAAGCCAATATCCTGAACCGGCTCATGGCGGGAAACCCGCTGTCTTCAGGCGATCTCTTTTTCCCTAAACAAGCCCTTGAGACCATCGGCATCAGCCCTTCGTTGGCTGAATTCGTTGGACTGGTGGTCAAGGGCGCCAGGGATTACCTGGCTCACCGCCGAGCGTGAATCATTCATACTGACGGCCTGTACAGGCAGGATGCCTGTACTACCGGCGAGCATTATCGGTATCTCGATGCTTGCTTCGAGTAAAACGTTTCCTATTTTATGACGTCGGTGCCCATGTACGGCCACAACGCCTCAGGGACCTTGATCGAGCCGTCCGCCTGCTGGTAGTTTTCCAGGACAGCGATAAGGACCCTGGGCAGAGCCAGCCCCGAGCCGTTCAGGGTATGGACGAAATCCACCTTGCCGTCGGAGGCCCGGCGGTAACGGATATTAGCCCGCCGCGCCTGGAAATCCCAGCAGTTAGAGCAAGATGAAACTTCGAGCCATTCCTTGATGCCGGGCGCCCAGATCTCGATATCGTAGCTTTTGGACGAAGCGAAGCCGATGTCGGCGGTGCAGAGTTGCTTGATGCGGTAGGGCAACCCTAACGCCCTGGCGATGTCCTCGGCGTCATCCAGCAGTTTTTCCAGTTCCTCGTTGGATTTCTCCGGTTCGGTGAACTTGTAAAGCTCGACCTTGTCGAACTGGTGGCCGCGCTTGATGCCGCGGGTGTCCTTGCCGGCGCTCATCTTTTCGCGGCGGAAACAGGCGGTGTAGGCGCAATACTTGATGGGCAGTTGGTCGTTGGTCAGGATCTCGCCGCTATGCAGGCTGGTCAGAGGGACCTCGGCGGTGGGCACCAGCCACAGGTCGTCGATGGCGTCGCGGTACAGGTTATCGGCGAATTTAGGCAGGTTACCGGAACCGTAGAGGATCTCCTTTTTAACCAGGAAGGGCAGGTACATTTCCCGGTACCCGTGCTTGCGCGTGTGGAGGTCAAGGAACAGGCTGATGAGGGAACGCTGCAGCCTGGCGCCCATTTCCTTCAACACATAGAAGCGGGTTCCGGACAATTTCACACCGCGCTCGAAATCGATCAAGCCCAGGTTTTCGCCGAGCTCCCAGTGCGGTTTGGCTTCAAAATCGAATTCACGAACATCGCCGCAGTACCTGAGTACGATATTGTCTTCTTCGCTGGTGCCGTACGGGATGTCGGCCTGGGGGATATTGGGCACCTGTAGAAGGTAGGTCTGTAACTGCTCGTCCAGCGTCCGCAGGGTTTCTTCCAGGACGGCAATACGTTCCCTGAGCGCGCGTCCCGCTTCCGGATCGACGCGCTGCTTGGACTGTTCCTTGCGCTGGCGGCGGAGCTCATCAAGCTCGGCGGTCTTCTCACGGCGCAGGCGGTCCGTTTCCTGTATCTCATCGATGGGCGCTTTCGTCTGCCGGGAATCGACGGCTTTATGCACCAGTTCGGGATTGTCGCGGATGAGCTTAAGATCGATCATGGAAGTTACTCCTTATCCTTGAGCGCCGGGAAGAAAATCACCTCGCGGATGGTCTGGTTATCGGTCAGGATCATCGTCAGGCGGTCGATGCCGACACCCAGGCCTCCGGTGGGCGGCATGCCGTATTCCAGGGCGGTGATGAAATCCTCGTCGATCGTCTCCTGTTCTTCTTCACCCCGGGCTTCCTTGATCTTTTCCTGCCCGAGGCGCAATTTTTCGGAAAGACTGAGGACAATCTTATCGCTTAGAGATTTCGCCTTGTGCTCGACTTCGTGGATGTATTCCCGGAACTCACGAAGCGCCTTGAGGACGGCCGGGTTGTCGCCCGCCTGACCTTCGATCTCCGAAGACAACGCCCCGGCGCGCGCCGCCATCTGCTCGACCTTTACGGGGTCGCAGTGGGCCATCCCGGCCACCTGGGCGTCCATTTCGGCGATAAGTTCCCCGGTCAAGAGGGCGAGCTGGGCCTCGGTGTTGCGGTAAAGTATCTGGAGCTTGAAGCGTTTCTCCTGCTCCAGAGGGTCGTTAAGTTCCGAAAAAGCGTTGGCGATCTCCATGCCGGCGGCAAAGCCCTCGAACCGCTCGACGATGCGCGGCTCGTCCGGCCTGGTTTTGGCCAGCGGCGACATCTCGATGGGGTAGTCGATGAGGAAGCACGGTTGCACCAGGTTCGGCTCGATGTAGGTCGAAAGCAGCTCATCAAGGAGCTTGCCCTTGTCTTTTTTCGGGTCGATGGCGATGCCGAGTTCCCGCATCTTCTGCCGGAGCGCTTCGATATCGGAATAAGCCAGGAAATCGACGCCGCTCTTGGCGAGTAGTTCGGCCCGGAAATCGACACGCGGCCACGGCGGGGTGAAATCGAGGGTGTGTTCGCCGTATTTGACGGTGTAGCTGCCGGTGATGTCCTTGACGATGCCGGAAACCATTTCCTCCACCAGTTTCATGACGTCGCGGTAATCGGCGTAGGCCTGGTAGGACTCCAGCATGGTGAACTCGGGGTTGTGCTTGAAGGAAATGCCCTCGTTGCGGAAGATGCGGCCGATCTCGTAGACGCCGTCAAAACCGCCGACGATGAGGCGTTTCAGATGGAGTTCAAGGGCGATGCGGAGGTAGAAATCCCGGTCGAGGGCGTTGTGGTGGGTTATGAACGGCCGGGCGGCGGCGCCGCCGGCGGCAGGCTGCAGCACTGGGGTTTCGACCTCGATAAAGTTGTGGCTATCGAGGTATTTCCGGATGCCTGAGATGATCCTGGCCCGGGTGCGGAAGGTGTCGCGGACCTCCGGGTTGGAGATGAGGTCAAGGTACCTCTGGCGGAAGCGGGTCTCGGTGTCCTGCAATCCGTGCCATTTTTCGGGCAGTGGCTGGAGTGACTTGGTGAGCAGCGACAGCGTCTTGACGAAGACGGTAGGCTCGCCGGATTTCGAGAGCTTGAGATTGCCGGTGGCACCGATGAAATCCCCGATATCGAGACTCGGGAGCAGGTCCCAGCCCTGCTCGACGTGGTTCTGACCGCACAGCAGCTGGATCTTGCCGCTGCCGTCGAGGATATCGAAGAAGTTGATCTTGCCCATACCACGTCGAGCGATCAGCCGGCCGGCAACGGTAACGGTTGGTTCGTTTCCGCTTCCGTCCAGTTGCTTAGCCAGCGAGGCGGCTTCGACATTGGTGTGGCTGCGGTGAAAGGTGTTGGGGTAAGCCTCGACGCCCAACTCTTTGAGGCGGGCAAGTTTATCGAGGCGCTCGCGGGTAATATTGTCGATTCTTGAGGTCATATCGCCCTTTTATTCTTTTGAGTTCTGACACCTTACTAATTGCGGCATTTATCCCGCCGCAAGCTGTACAGGCAAGATGCCTGTACTACCTAGAGGGAATCTTTTTGTTCCAGTTTGGTAATTATAGGTGATGAATGGGGTCATAGCAATTTGGTTTTGGAGGGCGACACATTCGCGATCGCCCCTACAACACTCTTCCCCACCGCCGCCCAGGACTCGTACCTGCTGGCTACCCCGACAAGCGACCGGTATTCCCACTCAGGCTAGACCGGGATTTGTTTTTTGCACTTTTCCAAAAACGTTTTTTCTGGAACGAATCATCAAATTTTAGCTTCAGTTTGAACGTGGGATTCGTTTTCGCCGATGAACCCTTTCGAATGATTTTCTGCCATCCATTTAGTGACACAGCCCGGCTGCCCTGCCGCCAAGCGCCAAATCCGAAGCTCCAATTCCTAAACAAATTACAAATATCAAATTCCAAACGGGCGCAATGGGACGATTGATTTCGTCGCTGATGGGAGGCTTTATTAAAACGAGTCACCGAGAATCAGCTTCACTTTCACCGCAATGAACATTTTCAGAAACGAGTCCTCTTCCTTGGTTGTTTTCCATCCATTTATCAAAGGCCCGGGTGACCTCCTCATCGCCCTTAGCCAGTAAATGGGAGAAGAAGGGTCCCATGATGTTCAGGGCTCTCTGAGTGGGTTCGCGTTCCTCCGGTTCGAGGGGAAGCGAAGCCTCCAGCCTGAGGATAGTGTTGGTGATCCGATTCAATAGGGCCAGATTCCACGGTTCCGTTTCCAGCATCTCGGCCAGCTTGCAGCGAAACAGATCGAGTTCAGCCTCGACGCCCCTGACGCCGCAGGCTTCGTTGTAATCCTCAAGCTGTTTGGGCGACAGATACCTGGCATAGAGACCGTGCTTGCGGGCGTTCCTGTTGCCGGGCTGACCTCCCCGCTTTCTGGCAGGCAGGCTTTGTGAGCCAGTGGGAGTTGGAGCGGTTATATTCAATTGTGTGGCAGCACCTGTGTTCTGATTCATGGCGTAATTATAGCACAGGAGTACTCTCAAGCTGTCAAGCGTTTCGTGTCGTTTTTGGCGCCATTTGGAAAAATATATTTACAGGCGGGGCGCAACTAGATCCAACGCGAAATGAGATCATTGAATGCGAGATGATTATTCCCCGAGGACCAACCGGAGATTGCCGCGTCGCCCTGCCCGTCGCAGGGTTCCTCGCAAAGACAGAAGGGGGAAGTCCTGGCGGCTTTTCACCCTCTCCTTCACTTCCTCTCCTCCTTCGACTCCGCTCAGGACAGGCTTCGAGGGAGAGGGAAAGCTCGTCGGAAAGACTTTGGGGGATAGATTCCCGCCTTCGCGGGAATGACAAAGGGTGATGACCAACCGGAGATTGCCGCGTCGCCCTGCCCGTCGCAGGGCTCCTCGCAAAGACAGAAGTGGAAGTCCTGGCGGCTTTTTACCCTCTCCTTCACTTCCTCTCCCATCAAGGGAGAGGAAAGCTATTCGCAAAGACAGGACTGGGAAGGGCTTGCGGCTTTTCACCCTCTCCTTCACTTCCTCTCCCATCAAGGGAGAGGAAAGCTACTCTAGATGGGGAGGGCTTAAGCTTGTAGTTGGGTTCTTAGCTCGTCTATCCAGGCGGAGCTCCGGAGGCCCTTTTCCAGGTGGAAGTGGATATAGGCGCGGACGAGTGAGGCGATCTCCAGGTTTAATTCCGGATCCAGTTTCAGCCTGGCGACGGCATCGTAGCGGTTTTCCAGGATAAAACGCATGACCTTCAGGGCGCTGACCGAAACGGGGTAGGTGGCCGACACATCGGCGCAGTCCGGACAGAGAACGCCACCCGATGATGGCGAAAAATAATTGGTCTGCGCTTTCAGTTCAGAGCCGCACCCTGGACAGCGCCGGAGTTCAGGCCGGTAACCGAGGTTTTTAAGGAGATTAAGTTCAAAATAGCGCGACAAAAGCTCGGCATTGGCCGCCTCACCCAGATTTCCCAGCGATTCGACGAAAAGGTCGAAGAGGCTCCTGTTGGCCTGTTCCTCCGGGGCGAAGTGAGAGACCAGTTCGGCGAAATACAAGGCGTAGGCGGTGCGCTCCAACGAATTCCTGATTGACAGATTTGGAGACAGCGTCTGACTGCCGATCACGGTATCCAGGTTCTTGCCGCGCGCCAGGGTGACGTCAGTATGAGTCAGCAGTTCAAGGTGTCCGGCCAGCCTGGCCTTGGCTTTGCGCACTCCCTTGGCCACCGCCGAAATTTTGCCCAGTTCCCTTGTGAACAGGGTGATGACCCGGTCGGCCTCGCGGAGGCGGGCTCTTCTGATGACCACGGCCTCGGTCTTGACCTCTCGCGGGGCGCTCATTTGGCCCTCGCTGACAGGCGCTGCCGGACGGCATCGCTTTTTAGCTCTCGAAGTGCGTCCGCGGCGATCCAGCGGGCGGAGGGTGCGTCGAAAGCGGCTATTTTTGTCGCCGTGTCGATTGCCTGCCGGTTGAGTTCGAGGGAACTCTTGCCAATCTGCCGCAGCGCCCAGCTGACCGCTTTCTTGACATAATTCCGACCGTCGGCAGCGCCGCGTTCGATCTCTGAGAAGATGACTCCCATTTGGGTGGGGTCGAGCCGTTTCTTACCCCCGACGACGGACCGCGCCATCAGCACGAATCCGGCCCGTTTGACGAATTCCTCATCCCGGCGGGCCCACTCGACGGCTTTGTCATAAGCATACGGGGTCTTTTCCCAAAGGTTGGAGCAGACCTGGTCGCAGATGTCCCACGAGTCGAAATCAACCGTCCAGGTCTCCATCTGCTCTACGGTGACCTTCTTGGGGTCGTCGACCAGGCTGGCCAGGATGCGGGCTTCATGAATTCCGGATTGCCAAAGTTCCAGGGCCAGTTCATGGTTTTTGCGATGCGGTCTGGCCATTGCCCGCAGGATCGGCATGGAAATGCCAAGCGTGTTATCGGCCTTGATGCCGAACCGGGCCATGCCGGCGACGTTTACCGGGTTGGCCAGCGATTTCAGTTGGGCGACGATCGTTTCGAACGCGGTCATAACACGCGGCTTCCCAGGGCTACTTCGAAATCCGGCTTAATCAGCACTACATCGTTTTCCGGTCCCACGACTCCAAGAACCAGGACCTCCGAGATGAAATCGGCAACCTGCCGAGGCGGGAAATTGGTCACCGCCAGGACGGTGCGGCCTAACAGGTCCGGGCAGTCGTACCGGCGGGTAATCTGGGCGCTGGACTGTTTCAGGCCAAATTCACCGAAGTCGATCCACAACCTGTAGGCCGGTTTTTTGGCTTTTGGAAATGGTTCAACCCTGACGATGCGGCCGGAGCGGATTTCGACTTTCTCAAAGTCGGCGTAAGAAATCGATGCCAAGGGCTTAAATCCATTTCTTGCGACGGAAGAACAGTAGCAGGTTTATGGCCGCGGTGGCCATGATGCCCAGGACAATGAAATAACCCCAATGCCAATGCAGTTCCGGCATGAAATCAAAATTCATGCCATAAACCCCGGCGATGAACGTCAACGGAATAAAAATCGTGGCGATGATCGTAAGCACCTTGATCACTTCATTCAGTCGGTTCGAGACGCTCGAAAGGTAGATGTCCAAAAGATCGGATAGGATCTCCCGCGAGTTGTCGACGCCGTCCATCACCTGGATGACATGGTCGTAAATATCCTGGAAATAGACTCGAGTGTTGGCCTTGACAAGCGTCGACTCCGAATTTCTCAGGCCGCTGACCACCTCCCGCATTGGCCAGATGCTCCGGCGTAAAAACAACAATTCGCTCTTCAATGTCTTTATTGTCGACAGCGTCTCCGTCGTCGGCGAGACCAATACGTCTTCTTCCAGAGAGTCGGTAACCTCGCCGAAGCTTTCCAAGACCCCGAAGTAGTTGTCGACAATGGCATCGATAAGACCGTAAAGAAGGTAATCAGCCCCGAGTTTGCGGAGCATGCCCTTGTTTTTGCGGAGGCGCTCCCGGATGGACTCGAAAGCATCGCCGCCGCCTTCCTGAAATGACAGGACGAAGTTGTTGCCAAGGATCAGGCTGACCTGTTCGGCCTCGATCTCGCCCTGCGGGTCCCGGTACAGCATCTTGAGGACGACGTAAATATAGGTCTCGAAGTCCTCGACCTTGGGCCGCTGCTCGGTGTTGACGATATCCTCAAGGACCAACGGGTGAAGACCGAAATGTTTCCCAAGTTGTTCGATCGTCGCGGTTTCCTGGAGGCCGTCAACGTTGATCCAGGTGACGCTGGCCGTGTCGCGAAAGGGGAACGCCTCTTCGACGCCGCCGAGGTCTTTTTCCAAAAGCTGGGACTCGTTGTAATCGAAAAGGCGCAAACGGGTTTTTTCAGACCGGCGTTCGCCGATGTGAATCAGGGTGCCCGGCGGCAGCCCCGTTTTTTCCGACCGTTTGACTCTGCGAGCCATATTTTCTCGACTTTAGAATTCCTGCCGGTTTTCCATGGCGCGGGACAGGGTGACGTCGTCTGCATATTCGATCTCACCGCCGAACGGCAGGCCCCGGGCCAGCCGCGTCACTTTGACGCCAAGCGGGGCGATCAAACGCTGCAGGTACATGGCCGTCGTTTCGCCTTCGACATTGGCATTGGTGGCCAGGATGATCTCGGCGACGGCGCCGCTTTCAAGGCGGGTCATCAGTTCGGCGATACGGATATCGGCGCTGCCGACGCCCTCAGCGGGTGAGATGGCGCCGTGAAGGACGTGATAAACGCCCTTGTAAATGCCGGTATGTTCCAGCGTCAGCATGTCCTGGGGCTGTTCCACCACGCAAATGCGACTCTGGTCCCGGACCGGGCTTGAGCAGATGCTGCAGATTTCGGCGTCGGTGATATTGCAGCAGATCCGGCAGCGCTGGGTCTTCTGCTTCACCGCCACCAGCGCCTCGGCCAGGTCCTTCACCTGCTCGTCGCTGGCTTTCAGCAGGTGGTAGGCCAGGCGCTGGGCGCTCTTGGGTCCGATGCCCGGCAGGCGCGTCAACACCTCGGTCAGGCGGTTGACGGCGGCGGCGGTGGATTTGGGGGCTTCTTTCATTATTTTCTCTTTACGATGGAAAAGCGTGTTCAATAATGCCGATGGTCAAATAATACCAATAATCGAATAATACCAATACTACCAATAATCCACTAAACACCAGAGAAATGATTGCCTGCGGGTATTACTTGCCCTTCGGTCTCCGGGTTTACCCCAGACCGGGCAGACCCATTCCCCCCATCATGCCGGCCATCTGCTTGGATGATTCCTTCTTGGCTTTTTCCATGGCGTCGTTGACCGCTTTCAGGATGTTATCTTCCAGTTGCTTGGTTTTAGCCGGGTTGACCGCATCCGGGCTGATGCTTATAGAAAGGAGCTTCTGCTGGCCGTTGACGCTGACTTTGACCGGGCCTTTCTCGCCCTCGACAACGATCTTGGCCAGTTCTTTCTGGATCTTGTCCAGTTGTGATTTGAGCTCCATTGCCTGCTTTACTTTTGAGAAATCCATTTATCCTCCACGTTTATTATCTCGGCGCCGCGTTTTTGCGCCTCTTTGACCAGATGGTTGCTGACCTGTTCATGGACGCACGCCACCTGGCACGGCGTTCCGATACAGGCTGAGAGTATTTCCGCGGTAACCCTTTTATTTTCCGGTTCATTGATCTTGTTCATATGAATGGGGAACTTAAAGGACAGGGTGACGACGCCCCCGGCGTAACCCACCGGCTGGGCGCCGGCGCTGCGAAGAATGGCCAGGGCGGTCGAACGCCTCAAGGCGGGCGGCGCCGCCGCCAGGATGCCCGGCCACTGGCGCAGCAAATCTTCCAGGGTCGTGACGGGGCCGCTTGCGGGCCTGGGTGCCTGGGCGGGTTCGGGCTTCTCCGGCGCGGCTGATTCCTGCCGGGCGGGTTCGGATTGTGGCTCCGCCGGTTTCGACGCAGCCTGGCTTTGAACGCCATCCACCGATCGGAATTGGGTTTTTGGGCCGCCTTCCACCGATTTAGCCGGTGAAACGGGGGCTCTGGCAGCCGGTTCGAAGGTTGTTTTCAGCCCCTTTACCGGTTCGGCCGGCGCTGCGGCGGTTTTTTCAGCGGCCGCCGGTTTCAGCGCGGCATCGACAAGCGCCATTTCCATGGCCAGGGGGGTCGTCATATCAGCACCCGAGGAAAGGGCAGAGAATCCCTTGAGGGCTTTCATAATCTGTTCCAGGGAAGCGTTTTCGGCGACGCTCTTAAATTCGGCTAATTCTTCGGCGCTTAAGCCGGCCGAGTCAGCGGAACCGGCTTTGACCATGAGCAGTTGTCTCAGACTTTCAATAAGCTCCCGGTTGAACTGCTTCAGGTCTACCCCGTCGGCGGCAACCCCAGATAACAGCTTCAAACCGCCGGCGATGTCTCCGGCGGCGATCAGTTTTACCAACTGGCTCGACCGGTCGTCACCGGTTAGCCCGAGACCGGATTGGACCTGCCGGAGCCCGATAATCCCGGAGTTTACAGTGGCGATCTGCTGGAGGAGGTTCTCGGCGTCACGAAGACTGCCGCCGGCGCTGCGGGCCAGTAAGGCCACGGCGTTCTTTTCAATGCCGATAGCCTCCGCTTTGGCGATGTCGGCCAGCTTTTCGGCGATGTCCTTGACGGTCAGCCGCCGGAAATCGAAGCGCTGGCAGCGGGACATGATGGTGGGCAGGATCTTGTGCAGTTCCGTCGTCGCCAGGATGAAAATGACTCGCGGCGGCGGTTCCTCGAGGGTTTTCAAAAGAGCATTGGAGGCGCTGGTCGACAGCATATGGACTTCATCTATGATATAGACCTTGTATCGAGCCTCGGCGGGGGCGTAATTGACCCGTTCCTTGAGTTCACGGATGTCATCGACGCCGGTGTTGGAAGCGGCATCGATCTCGATGACGTCCATCGCCCGGCCATCGGTGATGCCGCGGCACATGTCGCAAACGTTGCAGGGCTCACCCAGGCCCTCATTGGTGAGGCAGTTGACCGCCTTGGCCAGGATGCGGCCGGTGGATGTCTTGCCGGTGCCCCGGGGACCGCAGAAGAGATACGCCTGCGCCACCCTGCGCTGCTTGAGCGCGGACAGCAGGGTGGTGGTTATCGGCTCCTGACCGACGACCTCCGAGAGCCTCTGGGGGCGCCATTTTCGATAGAAAACCTGGCATGACATAATTGAATAATTATACCTTAATCAAGGACACCTGCGCGAGATTCGGCCGGCGGTTAAATGAAAAAATGCCAGGATAAAACAACTTACCCTGACATTTTTCTCCAAGGCGGATTTTGCGATATTCGATTATTTAGTGCGGAAGTGGACGTTCCAACGGTAGGAGAGTTCCCCGACGAACTTTTTAATCTCGGGGATTTCCGAGGTGCCGAGTTCGGCCAGGAAGCCGTGCAGCAGTTCGCCGCCGCTCATGCCGGCAGTGGGTTCGGCAGGTCCGGGTAAATTAACCCAGACGATCTCGTTCATCACCTTTTGATAATCGATTGAAGTGCCCATTATTATCCTCCCCTTTAATAGCCACGGATTGAAACGCCAGCGCAAGGTTTGTTGCGTTTGCGAGACGGGCTAAAGTTTAAGTCCCGGAGAACCTTAAGTCAAATATTTTCCATGTATTCCGAACATTGTTTTTATGTTCTAGATGACATAATTAGCCAGAGTAATTGAAAACCCTGTATACTGGCGGAACCGGCGGGGTGGAGGGGTGATTGCTTTCCGCAGAGTCAGGCGGATATTCCCGTGTCAATATGAACCAAAATACTTTTAAAATTGTCTCTTTGGGCTGTGCCAAAAACACGGTCGACGCGGATTCCATGGCGCAACTGCTGACAGCGGCCGGGTTTCAGCATGTCGATTCCCGGAAAAGGGCCAAAGTCATTATCGTCAATACCTGCGGCTTCATGACCTCCGCTTCCGAGGAATCATACGCGGAGTTAGCCAAGCTGGCATCGCGCAAGAAGCAGGGGCAAATCCTAATAGCCGCCGGATGCCTGGCAGAGCGCTACGGGGATGGCATCAACTCCCGGGTACCCGGCGTCGATGCCGTCCTTGGTACGCGACGCTGGATGGACATCGCGGATCTGGTCCGCGGCCTTACCAAATCCCAGACTCCCAGCTTTGACGTGACGACTAATCCGGGAGACGGCCCAACCGGCGCCGGTAGTGGTGGTGTCAAACGGGTGACGGTGCAGGGTGCGAGCGCTTATCTCAAGATCGCCGACGGCTGCTCACGACAGTGTGCCTTCTGCGCCATCCCGCTGATCAAAGGGCCGACCGCGAGCCGGCCGATAGAATCGATCGTATCGGAAGCTGTTTTCCTGCAAGAACGGGGAGTCAGGGAAATTGTCCTGCTGGCCCAGAACAGCACGGATTACGGGCTCGACCTCGGTTTGAAAAACGGCCTGGCGCGGCTGCTCCGGAAAATGACCGCCGCAGCCCCGGGGGTGGACTGGATCAGGATCATGTACGCTTTTCCGGGCGGGGTGACCGATGAGCTTATCGAAGTCATGGCGACGCACAAACAAATCGTCCCTTACATCGACCTGCCGCTGCAGCACGCTCATCCGGATGTACTGCGGCGCATGGGACGCCCCGCCGATATTGACTGGGTATATAAAACACTCGAAATAATGCGCAAATCTATCCCCGACCTGGCGCTCCGGAGCACTTTCATCGTCGGATATCCGGGTGAAACCGAATCCGAATTCCAATATCTTCTGGATTTTATCGGGGACATCCGTTTCGACAGGCTCGGCACTTTCAAGTTCTCTTTTGAAAAAGGCACGCCGGCGGAAGCGCTCGGCGACCCGATATCAGATGATTTGAAAGAAGAGCGGTTGAAACGGCTTATGGAAAAACAGCAGCCGATATCTCTCGAACGCAACCAGGATTTTATCGGGCGCGAGTTGAAGGTACTGGTGGAGGGCAGCGGCGACGGGGTCTCGATCGGGCGAAGCTATCGCGACGCCCCGGAAGTCGACGGACTGGTGATCGTCAAAGGCCAAGTCTCGCCGGGAAAAATGATTCAGGTTCATATCGACGACGCGATGGTTTACGACCTGGGCGGGTCGCCGGTTTAGAACGTGACCGCCCAGGTTAACTCTGGTATTATTAGAATACATGTCACCCATCATCAAATACACCCGCCTGTAACTACTCAAACACCGCCTCCGTTTGCTTATTCTTCCCGTAACTTTTCACACAAGGGGTAACTGTTGAACGCTGCTCAAGAAACCAAACCGGATAATAAAGGGTTAAAAAAAGAGGTATCGAGGAGACGCACCTTCGCGATCATTTCTCACCCTGACGCGGGCAAAACGACGCTGACCGAGAAATTTCTGCTCTATGCCGGGGCGGTAGAACTGGCGGGATCGGTTAGAGCCCGGGCAAGCCAGCAACATACCGCCTCGGACTGGATGACCATGGAGCGCCAACGGGGCATCTCCATTTCGGCGACCGCGCTTGAGATGGAGTACCAGGGTTTCCGTATCAATCTGCTCGATACGCCAGGGCACCAGGATTTCAGCGAGGACACCTACCGGACGCTGATGGCCGCCGACAGCGCCGTCATGGTGCTGGATTCAGCCAAGGGTATCGAGGCACAAACCGAAAAGTTATTCCGGGTCTGCCGGATGAGGGGCGTCCCGATCCTGACTTTCATCAACAAGATGGATCACCCCGGCCGTGACCCGCTGGCGCTTCTCGACGAGATAGAACGGATTCTAGGTATCGCCGCCGTACCGATGAACTGGCCGGTCGGCGAAGCCCCGTCGTTTCAGGGGGTGTACGACCTACGGGGCAATAAGATGCTGCGTTTTCAGAGGACGGAACACAACCGGTTCCGGGCGCCGGTGCAGGTTTCGGGCATCGACGATCCGGCGCTGCCGGAATTGCTGGGCCAGGCCGCCTACGACAAACTTGTCGAAGACGCGTCGCTCCTTTCGGGGGCAGTGGCCGAGTTCGACTTGGTACGATTTCTGAACGGAACGATGACGCCGGTATTTTTCGGCAGCGCGCTCAATAACTTCGGGGTCGAGGCTTTTTTGAACGCGGTCCTGGAACTCGCCCCGGCGCCGGTTGCCAGAGAAACGGAACAGGGCGTTATCGACCCGGCCAGCGATACCTTCCGGGGTTTCGTCTTCAAACTCCAGGCCAATATCGATCCCAGGCACAGGGACCGGATGGCCTTTGTCAGGGTGTGTTCCGGGAAGTTCGAAAAAGACATGCTGGTGTTAAACCCCAGGCTGAAACAGGAGATTCGCCTTTCAAGAGCCTTCAAGCTGTTTGGCCGGGAACGGGTGAGCGTCGATGAGGCTTTTCCGGGGGATGTCATCGGCGTTGTAAGCCCGGGGTTGCTGAGCATTGGCGATACCGTCACCACCGGAAAACCGATCGATTTCGCCAAAATCCCGGTGTTTCCTCCGGAGCATTTTGCCATCTTGGTCAATGACGACGTAACCCGATTCAAACAATTCAACAAGGGACTCGAACAGCTCGAGGAGGAAGGCGCCATCCAGGTTCTGAACTCGGAGGACGCGTTGAGGCGGGAACCGATTGTGGCGGCGGTGGGAGAACTCCAATTCGACGTGGTGCTTTCACGGCTGGAAGAGGAATACGGCGTAAAAGCCAGGGTTCAACGGTTGGGTTTCTGCGGAGCCAGATGGATAAGAGCGTCCGACGGCGCCATTCCCCGGATGTCTTTATCAACCGGGATGCGGCGGTGCCGGGACAAGAACGACGGCATAGTCGTCCTTTACAATTCGAAATGGGAACTCGAATATTTCCAGAAGGAAAATCCGGGACTTATTCTATCCGAGACCAGCTAGGTAATTTACCGAACAGATTCCAGCGGAGCGTTTGATCGGCGCCCCTTAAGTGATAGAAATTGCCGGAGCCGGGTCGATCAAGCCTGCAGAAAAAGGAGTTGAGAGGCCTGAGAAGCCATAAACCGGCTGGCGATCAGTTTTCCGTGGTACTGACCGCGTTCCCGACTTCCAAACCGCCGGCAACGTTCGGGACACTGGACGCGAGCATTTGCCCGGGCTTGGGTTTGGATTTGAGTTCGGTCAGCAGCATGGCTGCCAGCACAAGCGCGCCGCCGATTACGATCCTCAGAGTCAGTCTATCTCCAGCCAATACTACCGCAAAGAAACCCGCAAATACCGGTTCCATGGTCATGATGACGGCTGCCCTTGTCGCCGAGACAAGGGATTGAGCCCAGGTCTGGATAACAAAAGCAAATGCCGTGGCGACCAGGGCAGTGATAACCACAGCTCCCCAGACACCAGAATCAGGCGGAAGGGTCAAGCCACCGGGTAAAGCGGCGACCAGGCTAAGTATGCCTACGAACGATATCTGCAAGACCGCCAAACCGTAAACATCGTGCTTCGATGACCATTCTCCCAACCCCACAATGTGGAAGGCAAAGAAAATAGCGCACAGCAAAGTAAGCAGTTCCCCGATGCCGATGGACCAACCATTCAACGAGAGGACTGCTAATCCGATGGTGGCGAGTATCACCGCCCACCAGACGTTGGCGCCGGTCTTTCTTTTTAACACCAGCCACGAAACGACCGGCGTCAAAACAACAAACATTCCAGTGATGAAGCCTGAAACGGCCGCCGAAGCGTGCTGGAGTCCAAAGGTTTGGGTAATATAACCGAGTCCCAAGGCCAGACCTAAAACAGCCGCTCTTTTGAAACCTGGCGAACCCATTCCCCGGAGACTTTGCGGGCGGATGGCGATCATGACCAGCGCCGCGAGGCAAAACCGCACCGCCAGGAAATCCATAACCGGCATGCGGGAAACGGCATCCTGAACCACTATGAAAGTAGCGCCCCATGCCGCGGTAACGGCGACTAATGCCCCTATGGCAAGCCTGGATGAAGATTTCAGATTATCGAACATTCAACACCAATCGGTAAAATTGAACGAGAATTATACATCATCGTCCGAATAATCCCCAATACGTCCCAACAACCGGAAATCCACCGATTTCCGAGAATGGCAAGGATGTTTATTTTATTGGCGCTAACACCACGGAAGGACGATAATTCTCTTAGAGTTTCAGTGTATCCGGAGGCTTCATGGCGAACGACGGCGTCTGTCCGGTAAAGATTCCGGTCAATCACGTTATCCTTAACGGTGATTTGTGTCTTCCCAAAGGCGCTGACGGGCTGGTGGTGTTTGCCCACGGCAGCGGATCCAGCCGGCTCAGCCCCCGCAACAGGAGAGTAGCCTCGGCACTCAGGAACGCCGGGCTTGGGACGCTATTATTCGACCTGCTGACGGAGGATGAGGAGTCAGTCGATAATATAACCGGCGAACTGAGATTCAACATTCCGTTCCTGGCCGAAAGGCTGGTGGCTGTCACCGAGTGGCTCGAAAAACAACCTGAGGTGCCCGACCTGCCAATCGGTTATTTTGGGGCATCGACCGGCGCCGCCGCCGCGCTGGCAGCCGCCGCGGTACTCCCGAAGTACGTGTCTGCCGTGGTGTCGCGGGGCGGGCGGCTCGACCTGGCAATGAGACGGCTGAAAGAGGTTAAAGCCCCGACTTTATTGATCGTGGGCGGCGCGGATACCGAGGTGCTCCAGATGAACAAACGAGCCATGGAACGATTGGAGACGGCCAAAGAGCTGGTGGTGGTGCCGGGGGCGACCCACCTTTTCGAAGAACCGGGGGCGATGGAGGAGGTCGAGCGACTGGCGGCGTCATGGTTTTTGAAATACCTGACTGCGGCCAGGAGCAGGTAAATTGACTAATATGGCCGCCTCGGGGACTGCTCCAATAGGCAGGTATATTGCCTTCCTGAGAGGCATCAACAGCGGCTCGAACCCCTCCTTAAAAATGGAGACGCTTCGAAAAATCTTTGAAGACGCCGGTTTCCGGTCTGTAAAAACGGTATTGGCGAGCGGCAACGTCGTTTTTGAGACTGATCAAGGTGGGGATACCCTCGAAAAAGTCATTGAAAAAGAGCTTGAGGCGAAACTCGGCTACAGAGTGCCGGCTATCATATTGTCGTCAGCGGAAATTGCGCGTTTGATAGATTCAAAGCCTTTTGAAGGAATCGAGGTCACTCCGCAGACCAGGCTCTACATCACGTTTACAAAGGCATTAATAGCCCCTGGTTTGGCTCTGCCGCTCAAAGACGCGGCCAAAGGATTCCAGATACTGAGTTTTGAGCGGGGAGTTATCCGGAGCATCGTGGATCTTGACCGGGGGATTACGCCTGATCTGATGAGCGCCCTGGACAAGAATTTCGGGAAAAATAACACGACAAGGAATTGGAATACGATCGAAAAAATCTATTCGATCGTTAAATAACAGGATTTCGGGAGCGTTATCCGGACGGCTTAGTAGTGTTCCAGGTCCTCGCCAGGGCCCTGTTCGCTCAGGGGGTTTTCGTCGGCCAGCACCGGAGCCTCGGGGTACAACGGGGATTGATCCAGGAACTCCTCCAAAACCCGACGTCCGAATTCCGTGTCGCTGATGTCCGTGATGTCGTCAATACCTTGCCGGGCGATCCAGCGCCGAAGTTCGTCCTCCCAGTCAGCGACCGGATCAAAAGCAACCGCGCCGGTGTCGCCTTCTTCACGTTCGAACCATTGCGTCCACGCCCAGACAAACGTCCGTCCGGCTTCGGGATGCCGCCAGTCGGTCGAATAGACCACCGGTGTGGTGCCACGAAAACGATCGTCGCGAAACTCTTCTGTCACGGTTACTCCTTAATACTTCGGATCAATTATTTAATGCCTGGCAATCGTATGCCGCGTGTTAGTCAGGAGCAGCGTCTTCGCCCGGTTCGTCTGCCATTGCCGCATTTTTCAAAGCTTCCGGCTCCGGAGGCACGAATCCCTTTTGGAGAGCGTAACGGAGGAGCTGACTGTGGTTCCGAAGATTGAGTTTACGCATGAGGTTGGCCCGGTGGGCTTCGACGGTCCGGGGACTGATAAAAAGCCTCTTCGCGATATCGGCGCCGGTATAACCCCGGACCACCATATGTAAAACTTCGCGTTCCCTGGTCGATAATTGCTCGTAAGGGTCGGCGACGGCATCGCTTTCGGTTTGCTTGATGTAAGACTCGATTGCCCGCTGGGATAGCGCCGCCGATAAATAATGGCGGCCTTTCATGACTTCGCGGACGGCGCTGGTCAGTTCATCCACGGTGGATTCCTTGAGGAGATAGCCCCTGGCTCCGGCGCGCAGCGCTCCTTGAACATAACTCTCGTTGCCGTACATGGACAACAGGACGACCACGGTTCTGTTCGAGTGTTTTATCACCTGGCGGCAAACTTCTATGCCTGAGATGCCATGGAGCATCAGATCAACGATAAGCACGTCAGGGTGGAGCTTTTCGACCTGCTGGACGGTGTCGAGACCGTCTTCTGATTCACCGATGACTTCAAAATCCGGTTGGGCTTCGAGGAGAGCCCGGATACCACTCCGCACGACACGGTGATCGTCAGCCAGGAAAATGGTAATGGTCATATTTCTATCTCCAATGCCCGCGACCGGATGTTTTCCAAAATATTGAATTTCATCACTAATCTCAGATCGATTATAACGCATCTACCGAGATGCTCAAAAGAAGATTCTCCACGTTTATGGTTCCCTGCCTATGGGCAAAACCTCACTCCGAGTGAAATCTCACAAATATATTTTAAAAAAATGAGGGCATTTTTCGTCAAGACTAGGGGTTTTTACGTATATCCATGCGATTGGATTTGGGGTTGAATATTGTCAAGAAAAAAGCGCCGGAGGAACAGACAATGGGCGTGATGATATCGATAATCCTGCTATTGATTGCGGCTGTTGTCGGCGCCTGGCGGTTGGAAACCGATTTCGACCGTGAAAACAGGTCAGCGCCGGCATTACAAACGGTAAAACGAGCAAATACTGATCCCAGAGAATAGAGTCGAAAACCGAAGAATTTTGGAGGAGTAAATGTATCACTTCAAAAGCTGCCCCAGATGTGGAAAAGGCGACCTCTTCGAGGATAGCGACGAGTACGGCGTTTACGCCCAATGCTTCCAATGCGGCTATGTCGGCTATCCCGGCAAGATTCTCTCACTTGAGCAAGCCCGGGCTGAACAACTCCATCGCCGCGGCCGCCGCTAGAAAAATTACGGTCCGATACTGGTTGGATAATCTGTCCATTGTGAAATGAAGAAGAAGCGAGGCGGAAAGATGGCAATGGAGCGATGGCAATCAAGGCACCCTTTGGCGGTATGGCAACCTTTCAGGGCGCTGGACCAGATCGAAAAAGAGTTCGATGATATATTCGGGCGGAGTTTTTGGCCGATAACAGGCGGAGATGGCGGCCGGGCAGAAGAAATGATGCCCAAAATGGATATTTTCGAAAAGGAAGACAAATACGTCGTCAAGGCTGAAGTGCCCGGCATCAAGGCTGAAGATATCGATATCTCAATTACCGGTGACCTGCTGACTCTCAAAGGCGAGAAGAAGGATGAATCAGAAACACACGAAGAAGACTTTTATCGCCGCGAATTGTCCTACGGCTCGTTCGTGCGTTCAATACGGCTGCCCTCGAGCATAGACGTCGACAAGATTTCAGCTTCCTGCGATGATGGGATCCTGGAGATCAGTTTGCCCAAAGCCGGGGCGGTCACTCCCAAGAAGATCGCCACGACATCCAAAAAATCCGAGAAGGGCGGCGGGAAAGTCATCGAGGCTAAAGCCAAAGAGTCCAAACCCGTGGCTAAGAAACAGAACCAATCCAAATAGATCTGATTAAAAGGATAAAAGAGAAGGGGATGGTCGAAACCATCCCCTTATTTATGCCCTAAAACACCATCGTGCCGGGATTCACCCCGACGAGACGTTCATTATCGCGATTTGCCTTCGCGCAGAATATTCAAAACATCATCGTCGTCAAGCTGTTGGAAGTCCCGGTAAAACTGGCCGACGGCGCCAAATACAGCCGGAGCCCTCAGGCAGATCAGTTCGTCGGCGAGCCTGGCCAGAGATTTGACCGTATCTTCCGGACTGACCGGGAGGGCAGCGATCAGTTTGCCCGGGCGCTCATTCCGGGCCGCGGCCAGGGCCGCTGCAAAGGTCGCACCGGTCGCAACACCGTCATCGGTGATAATGGCAACCTGCCCATCCAGCGGCACTTTCGGACTTATTTCGCGGAAAATACGGTTTCGCCGCTTGATCTCGGCTAACTGGAAGGCTGTTTCCTGTTCAATGTAGGCATCACTGACGTCGAGCAGGCGGACTACTTCCTGGTTGAGTGAGACGTGACCGTCTTCGGAAATAGCGCCAAAAGCCAATTCAGGTTGTCCCGGGCTGCGCAGTTTACGCGATAAGACGATGTCCAACCTGGCATTAAGCTCCCGGGCGATCTCACCAGCGACCGCCATGCCACCGCGGGGAACCCCCAGGACGACGGTGTTCTCCCCCGCGAATGCCTTCAGTTCACGCGCCAGCAGGTAGCCGGCTTCAGTCCTGTCGGCAAATGTCTCGCTGCTACGGCTGAGGATCCGCCAATTAGCCACAAATTGTCCTCATCGAAGGTCTTACGTGAAGCTAAACCCAAAGGATCGTTTTGCCCGCGGGTTCGAACTGATGAAAGCAGGAACTGCATCGAAAGATGGCTTCAGGTCCGTATTCCTGCCGGGTGATGAAGCCTTCGCCTCCGCAGACAGGGCAACGGGCGTACGTTCCCGAGGTATACCGGAATCCGATCTCGGCAGGGATGGCCGGACTCGAAGCACCGTGCACCGTATCTATGACTTTTCCCAGGTTCAACTCACCACGTCCTTCATTTTCAACGAATCGGGACACATGTTTAACTGTACTCGTTGAATCTTGTTGAAAGAAATAGGTGAAACTACTTAATTCTCCCGCTCAAGCCCCTTAATTTCGATAGTACGAGGTATCAGACCAGGGCTGGTTCCATTTTTGGCAGGGATCAATGTTTGAAAAGCTTCATGAGCTTGGGAGCGATGACCGCCTGGCAGTAGCCTTTTTCCGGGTGAAGCTGATAATAGTCCTGGTGGTAGTCCTCGGCGGGATAAAAGGCTTCCATCGGTTTGACCTCTGTGACTATCTGCTGCGGGTATGCCTTTTGTGCGGTCAGTTGAGCGATATAATCTTCAGCTACAGTTTTCTGACGCTCAGTTGAATAGAAAATCACCGAGCGATACTGGGTTCCGATATCGGCTCCCTGCCGATTCGGAGTGGTGGGATCGTGAGCCTTGTAAAACACCTGGAGCAAATCATGGTACGAAATTACCGCCGGATCGAACTCAATCTTGACGACCTCGGCATGGCCTGTCCGGCCGGTGCAAACCTGTTCATATGTTGGGTTGGGTGCCTGGCCGCCGGCGTAACCGGAAGTAACTTTGTTGACACCATTCAACCGGCTGAAGATGGCCTGAACGCACCAGAAGCAGCCGCCTCCGAAGACCGCGCTCTCGATCATTTCTTTTGTTCCTTCTCAGATTTGAAGTCGATTGAAAGTGAATTGACGCACATCCTGGTATCCCTGGGAGTTTTGTGTTCGCCGCGAAAAACGTGTCCGAGATGACCACCGCAGGCGGCGCAGACAATCTCCGTACGGCGCCCGTCGGCATCCGGTATCTCTTTAACCGCACCCGGCAGCGCGTCGTCAAAACTCGGCCAGCCGCAACCAGAATCGAATTTAGTGTCCGATGAGAACAGGGGAGTATTGCAGCGCTTGCACCGGTAGGTGCCTTCTTTGAAGAAATCATTATATTTTCCGGTACCCGGAGGTTCCGTGCCTTTATGGATGAGGATCCGCTCTTCCTCAGGGGTCAGCTTATTGAATGCCTTTGCTTCGTCCTCGTCTTTTCGTGACAACTCCAAAGACATATCCGGTTCGTAAACCAACAGAAAAGTGTCCTTGAGTTCTTCTTCAACGGTTTTCAGGACTTCCAACTCCTTGGGGGTAACCGAGGCGGGTTTGAGGCTGCGTGGAAAGGCGATTACTTTTCTGCCGCCTCCAAGTTCCGACCTAAGGGAAGTCAAACGCTGTTCATGCCATGATGTCATTCGGCGCTCCTTAAATTCCACTCATTTTTGCGCATAGGTCAGGCCGCCGAAGGGTTTCCAAAAGTTGGAACACCTCGGCGGTCGGCCGGTCTTTTCCGGGTAAGGGTATTACTTTTCAGCGTAAACTACCAGTGTCGCATCCATTTCTTTTTCAGTGGATCTCACTTCGTCCAACTCTTTGGGCGAAATCTTGGCGAATTTGGGCGCATTCTCATAGGCGATAATCCGCTTGCCCCCGAATTCTTTCTCAAGGCTCTGAAGTTTGGAGAGTTCCGCGGCGGTGATCTGCTTGAACTGGCCCATAAACATCCCCCTTTGAATTATTTGCCACATTATGTCTGAATCGCGGACGGCCGCGACAATACGTAGGTCTACTTATTTCAGATTGCTAAGCACACCTAATCAACAAACTCGGGGTCAAGCAGAACACGCAAAGTATAAAAGTAGTCGCGTCATGGTATAATTACAGTAATATATTGGAAATGGAGTTGGTCGTATGAGACTCGGACCTCCAGAAATCATCCTCATTCTAATAGTGGTCATCCTGATTTTCGGCGTTGGTAAACTTCCCCAGATTGGGAAATCCCTGGGCGAAGGGTTGCGTTCATTCAAGCAAGCACAGGATGAAGTCAACACTGAGGTCAAATCAATTAACGCGTCCGTGGAAGGGAAGCCAGCAGCCAAGGCAAAATCCGCCGAGCCGGTGAATACTCAACCGCCTCCTCCGGCGCCTCCCCAAGCCGGTGATGATGCGTAGCGGTTAGTTCATCCTCTTGAGTTAAACGATCATTACAGCCCTGAATACCAGGGCTGTATTCTTTTGGTGCCGGTCCTACCCGGCGGACGAAGTCTACGACCGGCGAGCCCGGCTAAAAGATCGAAGTCAGCAGCGCGCCGGCAGCTTTTAGAAGGGCCTTTCCATGCCAGTCGAAAGAAAAATCGTCGTCCCTCATCAGGCGTTCAACTGCCCCCGAGTCCCTGGCTTTCGATATCAGCCGATCGATAATGGGGTCGGGCATGCGCTGAAACAAGGATCTTCCCAGCCGCCCGAGAAACAGATCACGGCCGATCGCTGCCCGCCAACCCTGTTCATATTTCTTTAGCGAACCGGCGGTAACATCTCCGGCCGCCAGAGCGGTGCAAATGGTATCGGACGCGATGTCAGCGCATAAAAGACCGTAATAAAGCCCTCCCCCGGTGGTCGGCTTGACCTGGCCGGCTGAATCGCCGACGGCGATCACGCGATTGGAGTAGGTGCGGGGCAGGGTGGATAGGGGTATCGGCCTGCAGCTAACTTTATCCAGTTCATCTCCGAGCCGACCTTCCGACCGTAGTTTGTCGATTAACAATTGAAGGCCAGTTTTCTCCCGGCGGCGGGCGATAAGACCGATCTTGGCCTTTGTGTCGGATATCGGAGCCATCCAGGCAAAATATCCTGGAGCATAAGTTCTATCGATGAACAGTTCGACACCAACCGGCCGTATAGTCGCCACCTCAGTCTGTAAGCCGAGAGCCGCATGGCTGATTGTGCCCATGCCCAGCTTTCCGGTTAACCTCGGCGACACGCCGGCTGCGATAATCACGCAGCGTGCGGAGGCGGTGCGGGGTGATCCACCGTGGGTAAAGCGCACCAAAGCCTGGCTTTCCATTATCTCGATATCGGTTACGGCGGCGCCAAGCAAAAGTCGGGCTCCCGCTGATACCGCGGATTCCGCCATTACTTTGTCGAATCGTGCCCGATCGATGGCGACAGCCTGAACGGACGGACGATCAAAATTGACGGTGGCGCCGCCCGGAGAGTGAACACAGGCTCCGCGATATTGACGAAAGACCAGATCGGGGGTGACGCCGAATTTCTCCAGGCAGGGGACGCTGATGATCCCGGTGCAACAGACAGGGTGCCCGAGCTCAAGGCGACGTTCCAGCACGATGACATCGTAACCGGCAGCCGCCAAGCGGGCGGCTGTCCTGGACCCAGCCGGTCCGGCACCGACGACGATGACATCAGCGTGGAGAGACATGAACCTCATTACCCTTAATCAAGAAGTGCATTTTGGTTGAATGATGTTTTACGAAACAAACTGACAGCCAGGAATATTATATCAGGCTCGGTTGACAAGCTTCATTGAGTCCTACCGAAAGGCTTATTTTCATTTATAGTTTCCGAGTCACTGCTTTTCTTGACGCGGGCAAGGTGAGGTTTTCGCCTGAGAGGCACCCAAGGCGTAAAATCTGCCCCCAAAGAATCATTTCGCGTACGCGCAAAATAAGGGTGAGGAATCTGCCCGGCTCCAAGCGGAATTGTTCACGTATCAACGCCGGTCATTAAACCGATATACCGAGGGAAATGGAATTGTTATACTATGGCAGTCACCAACTCACCATAAAATATCCGTGCCACCTGACCCAATAGTTTTTGTTGTTCCGGATAAAAAGCACAGTCTAATTTTACCGGGGTGGTTTCGATCGATTATCGACCCCAAGGGAAGGGGGCATCATTGAGAATACTTTTAAGCATACCTCTACGCGACGGCATGTATACCAAGTTCCCCGACGAAGTGTTGTCAATCGCAGCGGTGCTTGAAAAGAATGGTCACAGGGTCATGGTCCATGATGCCAATCTCGGAGACCGTTCTGCCGAATCCTTCGAGGATTTTAATCCTGATATCGTCGGTTTTTCTGTAGCTACGGGTTGCGTGGCCGATTCCATCAAAAAGGCTATCGAGTTCAAAACAAAGTTCCCGGGAATCAAGACGGTTTGGGGCTTCCGTCATCCATCGGCTCTTCCCGAGCAGACTCTGGCAGAGGATTATGTTGATTATGTTGTGATCGGGGCCGGAGAGTATACCCTTGTCGAACTCTTAGAATATCTCGAACATGCTAAGGGCAGTCTTTCCGAGATCAAAGGGTTGGCCTGGAAAAAAGGCAAAGATATCATCGTCAACGAACCCCGGGCTTTTCTCAAGAATCTGGACGAACTACCCGACCCTGCCTGGCACCTTATAGTCCCGAAAAAATACTGGGATGTTTCCATTATCACCAGCCGTGGCTGCCCTTTCAGTTGCACTTTTTGCGCTGATGCCACTTTCTACAAGGGTAACGTCAGTGACCTGTCGGCGGAACGTATTGCTTCCCAATCGGAACGATTACATAAAGAGTACGGCATAAATTACATCATGTACACCGGAGATAACTTCGGCATCAACAAGGAGCGGCTTCACCAGTTCTGCCGCATAATGATTCAGAAAAAATTGAAATTGAAGTGGAACTGTCAGATTTCCGGCTACGTTACCGAGGAAGATGCGCGGTTAATGGCTAAGGCTGGATGCACCGCAGTTATTTTAGGGACCGAGAGCGGCAGTCAGAAGATCCTCGACCTGTTAACGAAAGGTAATGTTCAGGAATTCGAAAAAACATTTTGGAACCTGGTTAAACATAAAATTATTCCGACCCTTTTCATCCAATACGGCTTCCCGACCGAAACTGCTGAAGACTTCAAGGAAACTCTCGAGTTTATCAAGCGCCTGAACAACCCACCCTTTCTCTTTATGAAGTTCGTACCCTATCCCAATACGATACTCTTTGATCGGTGCGCGAATGAGCGGCTCATAACTGTGCCTGAAAAGCTGGCTGACTGGTCTGGATTTCAGCTTCACTATGCCACCCGGGGCAATGTGTCCAAAGTCCCGCAGGAAATGATGGACGAGGCTTTAGCCAGTTTCCGCTCTACATTTGCGAGCAGACGTTTTAGCTTCATGCTCAGGCACCACCCGGGTTACTTTCTGACGGCGTTCAAAGAACCCAGGCAATTTTTCGGTTCTCTGACCTACCTGATTAAAAACTATTTGAACGCAATTTTCGATACGGCTAATGGCAACGAATCATGGGTAGCGAAAATTCAAAGGGTTTTCGGCCGAACACCGAAAAGGGGATCACGGCAGGCAGATTCCAAATAGGAACTGTGTCACCGCCAGCCGTATCAGCGTACGAATGCGAATACAAGGCGTGAAGTTGGCTGGAAAATAGCTGTCACTCGTATGGAAGATTACGGTGGCTGGCCGGGTTGCTGTGTTCAAAATATTTCCTGAATACCAACTCCCGCAGTAATATTCTTTTCAACCGGCCCAGGGTCACTGGATTTTCCTTTGAGAAAGATTTATCAGAAAATTTGGTCAAATTTCTATTTGCTACCCAGTACTTTTGGTGTATCATAGAGCTATGCTAGAGGGTAAATGTCCCAAATGCGGTTATGAGTGTGTTGGATGGGGACTTCGTTTTCCACGCCACCAGGCCTGCGCCCGTTGCGGCAGCGGCTTGATCATCACCGAAGAGGGTAAACCCATCGGCACCGGTTATACGCCTTTTACGGCTGAAAAAATCGTAAGCGTCCCGGACAAAACTTCAAAACCAGGAACGATCTAGCTTCCGTTCCCTCTCATTTTATCCACGGCTCATTTGATTAATGAACTGATGGCTTTAAATTGGGGCGATTTTGAAGATCGTAATAATTCGAAGAGCGCCATCTCAACCCCGGTCAATTTGACGCCTTCAGATTCCAATCTTCGTAAAGCGAGTTCCCGATTCTTTGATGTTCGGGACGAGACACAGTCACCGACCAGGTGCACCTGAAAGCCTCGTAAGAGCAGGTCCATCGACGTCTGATAGACGCAGATGTGGGCTTCGATACCGCACACCATAACGTTTCGCCGATTTAAACAATTTAAGGCTTCAATAAACGAGGATTCCGAGCAGCAGTTAAAATCGAATTTTGTGATCGGTTCATTCTGCAGATTTAATCCGGATAGCTCCGGCAGCGTCTTGCCGAGTCCGGCAGGATTCTGCTCGGTGAAGATTACCGGTACGCCAAGTAATCCGGATCCCTTGATCATTTTGTGGAGGTTCGACAGGAGTGTCTCCGTTTCAAACATCGCTGGGAATAATTTCTCCTGAACGTCAATCACTACCAGAACGGAACCTTGCACTGTTAACATATTCACCCTTGTCAACTTGTCGAGGATGGATCTATTGTCGCAATCACTCTTTCAAAAAACAAGTACCTGCTACTGACCTGCCAAGCTCCTTACACTTTTCCAGATCTTCGGGATCAGGGCGCCATTTGGCTTTCACGCCAGGGGCGGTAACCTCGATCTGACTGGCTCTAAGATGATCTTCCAATATTCCCACGCCTTCACCGCTCCAACCCCAGGTTCCAAAGGCGGCGCCCACTTTATTTTTGAACTTGAGCCCTTTCATACCGGTCAGCACCGGCGATAGAGTGGGCAAAATTCCCTGATTGAATGTCGGCGATCCAAGTACTACCGCCCGCGCCAGGAGTATCTCAGTGAGGATATCATTACGGTCATCCGAAGCCGCATTGAACAATTTGAAGGGTAGACCTACCTCCGTCATACCCTCTCCGATCGCCTCGGCCATCAGGCGGGTGCCCTGCCACATCGAATCGTAAACAATCACGGCACAGCAAACGGATCTTTGTTCTGTCCATTCCCGATACTTTTGGATGATTTGCATCGGGTCCTTTTTCCAGATGATACCGTGAGAAGGGGCTATCATATTCAGAGCAAGTTTAAGATTGACCACCTCATCGATTTTCCGGGCAATCATCGGGCTCAGCGGGTTGAGGATATTGGTGTAATACTTCACAGTTTCCCAGTCTAGAATGTCCGGGTCAACGTCGGTGTCGAACCGTCCGGTTGAGGCATAATGCTGGCCGAAGGCGTCACTGCTGAAGAGGATGGCGTCACCGCCCAGATAGGTAAATAGATTATCGGGCCAGTGAAGCATCGGTGCCTCAATAAAGGTAAGGGTTTTTTGACCGATTGAATAGGTATCTCCTGTTTTGACGGCACGGAAATTCCAGGGTTGATGATAGTGCCTGGAAAACGTCTCGATGCCTCGGGGAGACACAACCACCTCGGCAGACGGGCAGCGCTTCATAATCTCCGGTAGCGCTCCGGAATGATCCGGCTCAGCATGGGCGGCGACAATCAGATCGATTTTCCCCGGATCGATGATGCGAGAGATATTTTCGATCAAAGGGCTTTGAAATCCGATAGGGACGGTATCGATGAGCACACACTTCTCATCAATGATCAGGTAAGAGTTATAACTGGTACCATGAGTGGTTGAAAGTTCGTGACCGTGGAACTGCCTGAGTGACCAATCCACAACTCCCACCCAATAGACACCCTTTGCCAACTCAGTGAAGGCGGACATGTCAACCCCCTAAAAATATTTTTTTATGTTTACCAGCCACTTTACTATTTTAAGCCACCCTCGCTTGAGCTCCAAACGTGACGCGGCTCCTCCAAAGCATTGCAATAAGCCATACAAAGGAATAATAGGGTAATAAAAGGACAAAAAAGGTAATAAGGAAAAATAAGTTGAAAATGGCACTTGCAATTGGGTACTAGTACCTTGTATGATATTACGCAAACATCTTCGATGGAGGCGAAGCTTTCCTAAACGGGTCGAAAATCCAGTTGGCGCCATTTTTTCCTGCATCCCGCTCCCCACTAACGTTAAAGCAGACGCAACCTCAGTCAAATTGAGGGTAGTAAAACCAAGAAAATCTTTAGAAGAAAGCGAGGGGGGAATGTATAAAAAAATCCTGGTACCACTCGATGGATCTAAGACCGCGGAAGGCGTTTTACCTCATGCCAAGGCGCTTGCCTACTCCGAGGGTGCTGAAATCATTTTATTGAATGTAGCAAGCAACCCGGCGCAGTCGTTCGCGTTCGAAGATCCGGCAATCGCCGGCGCTACTGTCGAAGATGAAGAAGAAAAAGCCGGGAAATACATGGATGCCGTATGCGGCCAATTACGGACTGCAGGATTCAAGGTCACCTGTATGGTCCGGCAGGGCGGCGCCGCGAGCATGATTCTGAAAGTGGCCGAAGACCTCGGAGTCGATGTGATAGCGATGTCGACGCACGGCAGGTCCGGGCCGGCTCACTGGCTTATCGGAAGCGTCGCCGAACGCGTTGTCCGCCATTCCAAAATTCCGGTGATGATGATCCGCGCATCGGAAGATTAGCACTTCGAATTTCTCCCAGGTCTTCCGTTGTTTTCAGATCAAGTCTCAAATGAGGGGAATCATTATTTTTTGAAGGGGGGAACATGGCCAGCGTAACACAAGCTGTTTCCAATAGTGTTCAAAGTATCAGAAAAGTCATCTTTGCCTCATCCGCGGGCACCGTCATCGAATGGTACGACTTCTACATCTTCGGAAGCCTTTCCACGGTCATGGCTTCCAAGTTCTATCACACCGGAACCGACATCGGCGATCTTATCGCCTGGCTTTCAACTTTTGCCATCGGTTTCATGGTGCGCCCGTTCGGGGCACTTTTCTTCGGGCGCATCGGCGATCTGGTCGGCCGTAAATTCACCTACCTTTTGACCATCAGCATCATGGCCGGTTCTACGATGGGCGTCGGTTTGTTGCCGACCGCTGACACGCTGGGCGCTTTCGCCGGCATAATCCTTATAACCCTACGTATTCTTCAAGGTTTGGCGCTGGGAGGTCAGTATGGCGGCGCCGCAACCTTCGTGGCCGAACATGCCCCGCACGGTAAACGCGGTTTCTATACCTCATGGATCCAAACTACGGCCACATTAGGTCTGTTTCTGTCCCTGGGAATCATTCTGGCTACCCGAAAAATTGTCGGTGAAGCCGATTTCTCCGAATGGGGTTGGCGCATACCGTTCCTATTCTCCGTCGCCCTCGTATTCCTTTCACTGTGGATACGCTCTTCGTTGAAAGAATCCCCCTTATTCACTCAGATGAAAGCTACAAAGACGGTTTCCAAAAACCCGCTCAAAGAGAGTTTTGCAAATAAATTCAATCGGAAGTGGGTTTTGATTGCCCTTTTCGGCGCGACCATGGGGCAGGGCGTGGTGTGGTACACCGGACAGTTCTACGCTCTCTTCTACCTGCAGAAGATCTTTAAAGTCACCTTGGTCGACTCTAACTTCATTGTCGGCGCCGCGGTACTGCTGGCTACGCCGCTGTTTATCTTCTTTGGCTGGCTTTCCGACCGCATCGGGCGCAAACCGATCATGATGGCCGGCATGTTGCTGGCAGTGCTGACTTACTACCCGATCTACGGGGCAATGGCTGCCTTTGCGCCTACCGATCCGGGGCAGCACTTCCTATTCGCTTACCAGGGATATAATCAGGTTGCCTTGACCTTCCTGGTTTTCATCCAGGTTGTCTACGTTACCATGGTTTATGGCCCCATCGCTGCTTTCCTGGTGGAGTTATTCCCCACCAAGATTCGCTATACCTCGATGTCGTTGCCATATCACCTCGGAAATGGCGTCTTCGGCGGCCTTGTCCCGATTTTGGGTCTGGCATGGATTAATGCCACGGGTAATAACTTTGCTGGACTTTGGTGGCCAATGGCAATCGCTGCAACGTGTTTCATTTTCGGAATGATTTTCGTGAGGGAGACGAAAGACGTCGATATCACGGATGAAACTACTACCTTCGCCCATCAGGCTGAGGCCGCGCAAGGTAAGCAAGTTAAAGGCGCGATGCCCGTAATGCCCGAAAAATAACACAACAGGCATTCATAAAAGGGGGGATGGCGAACCATCCCCCCTTTTATATTTTCGGAAACTCGCGATGCGTGTTTTATCGGACGCTTCTAGACGTTACGATGACGCCGCTCAGTGCAATGAGACCGCCGATTCCAGCCAGGGCCGAGGGGACCTCGCCGAGCCAAAACCAGGCGATTATCGTAGCTACGATAGGGTTCAAATACATGAAACTAGTAGCGATAGATGCCGTGGTGCGGGAAAAGACAAAATTCCAGACTACGTAAGCAATCGCCGCGGGGAAGACGCCCAAATACACAACGGCAAGAGTGGGACCGACCGGCGCCCGCGGCAATTCCGAAATGAGGTCGGGCAGGAAAACCAGCATGCCGATAGTTCCCGCCCAAAAAGCATAACAGGTGATCTCCAGCGGCGTATAACTCTTGAGCAGACGCTTTTGGATTATGAAGTAGATCGAGGTGAAAACGGCAGCCGCCAGTATTATCAAAGCGCCACTTTCGAATCTCAGGTGCCCGGATTCGCCCAACGAGATAAGACCGATCCCGCCGAAACTAGCCCCGATACCCAGCCACTGCCTTAGGCCGAGGCGTTCTTTAAGGGTCAGTGTGGCCAGGATAGCGGTGAAGATGGGCACTGCCCCGATGATGAAACTTGCTGAGGCGGCGGTAACCGTCAGCTCTCCATAAGCCAGGGAGATATGATAGGCGGTTATCCCGATAACTCCTCCGAGGACGATCCATGGCAGGTCCGCTTTTTTGGGTAATCGAATCCGTTGCCGCAACAGGACCCAAACAAGTAATGTCGCAGAGGCTACCAAAAACCGGAACAGCACCAGCGCTCCAGGGGTGAACGCCTGCAACCCGGCTCTGATTCCCGCAAAGGATGAAGCCCACAAAACGGTAACAATTCCAATAGCCAACAGAGCGCGTTTATCCACGCCAGTCGAAAGTTTCAAAGTCAATTCCTCAGTGATTCAGTGAAGGCCGCAGCCTTTTCAATCAATTCCCTGGCCGCATCGGCTGCCGCCCGGCTGTTTTGACCGGACAGCATGGCAGCCAGTTCGGTCAACAAGTCATTTCCCGTTAATTCCGACAGAGCGCTGGTCACCCGCTCTCCATCGTGTACTTTAATAATCTTAAAATGGCGGGATCCATAGCAGGCTATCTGGGGGAGATGGGTGACACAGATGACCTGGTGCGAAAGCGACAGCGCTGACAGTTTGCGGCCGATGATTTCACCGGACCTGCCGCCGACGCCAATATCGATCTCATCAAAGATGAGCACCGGAACCCTGTCTGACTCGGCTAAAGCTGTTTTCACCGCCAGAGTGAAGCGGGACAATTCCCCGGTGGATGCAATTCGTATCAGGGGCAGAAAGGGCTCCCCCGGGTTGGTGGAGACCAGAAACTCAACTTTATCGGCACCCGTAAGGTCGTATTTGACGCTGGGGGAATTGGGCAGGGGCAAACCATCCGCCGAATCTTCAAACCTGATCGAGACACTGAACCGCGCATTGCCCATCCCCAGGTCCTTCAATTCGAGGTTGACGGCTTGGGACAGCTTAATAGCGCCGGCGTGCCTTTTTTCCGAGAGGGAAATTCCAAGCATGACCAGCTCCCGGCGAGTAGCCTCGGCTTCTTTCACCAGGCCATTTTTCCGGTCATCCAGAAGAGAAGAAGCTTCAAGTTCCCGGCGGATTTTGTCGGCAAAACCCAGAATGGACGGGATGCTGCCGCCGTATTTTCGTTTAAGATCCCGGATTAGTCCGATCCGGGCTTCGAGTTCTTCCAATCGGGATGGATCAGCGTCTAAATTCAAGGCGTAAGACCTGACTTCTCTAACTGCCTCAGTCAATTCAAGCAGGGTGTTCCTGACAACCTCGGCCTGGGGTTTCGCCCGACCGTCGATCGCCGCCAGTTTTTCAAGAGCTGCGGCGGCCCTGGAGAGATTATGCATCACCGGGGTCTCGAAGCCTTCTCCGTCGAGGGCGTATTCCGCTTCCTGGGCGAGAGCCTTGAGTCTTTCGGCTGAGGCGAGAATCGTGCGTTCTTCCTCCAGAAGGGAGTCCTCGTTTTCGGCTAATGCCGCGCGCTCGATTTCCTGGAGCTGGAAATTAAGGAAATCTTGCTGCCGGGCCATCTCAGCCTCTTTGACAGCGATGTTTGTGATTTTATTTTTCAGGTTTGAAAGGTTCTGAGCCGCCCGGGAGAAATCATGTCTCAGGCTTAAGGTTCCGGCGTAACTGTCCAGGTAATCGAGGTGGCTTGACGGCTCCAGCAGGGAAAGGTGTTGGCTCTGGCCATGTAACTCGACCAGTTTCGGCCCGAGTTCCCGGGCGAAAGAGCGTTGGGCTATAGCCCCGTTGAGCCGCACGGCCGGCCGGCTGCCCCGTTTTAGCGACAGGGAAACGGTCAGTGTACCGTCTTCCAGTTCTATGCCCTGCGCGGCGAGAGCATCCGCGAGGTCCGTGCGACCCGAGAGATCGAACACTCCCTCGACCCGGCAGTCACCGGCGCCATGGCGGATGTCGGTTTCATCCAATTTACCGGAAAGCAGGGCTGAGATGGCGTCGATCACCAATGACTTGCCCGCGCCAGTCTCTCCGGTGATGATGTTTAACTTTTCACCGGGCGACCAGTCGATCTCATCGATGATGCCGAAGTTTTTGACTAGTAGGCGTACTAGCAAAATGTTGACCCGTTTCGTGCTTGACGTTTCCGGAAATGCCCGTAATTGTGTCATAAAAAAGAAAGGGAGCACAAATCCGAAACTTCAGATGCCGGAGACACCGCATCGATGAACCGGAGTAAGGCCGACAATCAAGTCATGCCGCCAGGGAGAAAATCGGGAGCACCAAACCGATCTGGCGTGTTTCGGATGGCTATTCGATAAGGAGCCGCAGTGTTTTAAGGTTGATGGTATCTTCCTTGTTATATTCCAACAGGCTGTTTAGAGCCTCCTGATCATAGTCGTTGACGTATTGCCACCATAACCTGACGGCGTGGTAGCCGTTTACCCCGGGGAGATTGCGCCCGATACCCAGCGCAACCTCGATTTTTTTCAAACCGCCGCGCAAGCCTTTGCGGTGACAGCGGTGCATCAGGTCGCAATGGGTGAAGCCTTCTTCCACCAGGTCAACGCCCAAGCGGGTCTTGATGTAGGGGAGATCGAACCGCTCCCCATTGAAAGTATAGATGGTTTCAACCTCGTCCAACGCTTGCAGTAAATTTTCCGGGGTAATCTGATCACCCACCAGTTGAATGAACTCTTCGAAGTTGCCGGTGCACCGGTGGATGCCGACGACAGTGATAGGGCAGTGTTCCGGCGATAATCCGGTGGTCTCTATATCCAGGTAGGCTTCACATTTTCCGGTCATGTTTTGTCCCATTATACCAAAATCACCACCACAGGCTTACAAGACATAATATTTTGCTATTTGCGAATAGGGGAATATTTATTACGAACCACTTTTAGGGTGTAAAACATGCTGGAACGGATATAAAGGAAAGCAGAAAAGAACCGATCAGCGCTTGACGCCGGGGAATTTCTGGATCAATTCGTCGAACGCCTGGAACCACCGGAGTTTGACTTCATCGGTCCAGGTGGGGTCGAAATCGGGGAATTTGGCCATCAGCATTTGGCCGAGTGATTGCGCCGGAGGGCTTGGCGGGAAAGCCAGCTGTTCGTTCAATGGCGCGGGAGGGTCCGATGGATTTTCATTGGCGCCATCATTTGCCCTGGAAACATTACGTTTGGTCTTACGATTGGAGGTCGTGATGTGAATGGCCTTCGATTTCCGCGTTACAAAAGGAGAAAGCGATATGCCCCCATCCTGGGCCAAACCGATATAGAACTTGATGCATTTCCGGCCCACATCGGCGGCAATCTGGAAGTGCTCTTTGAGTTTTTCTTCCATCTGGGCATAAGTGGCGTTTGCCGGGTCGAGTTCTGTGAGGAAGAACGGATAAGCTTCCTGGGTGAGCTGCCTGAGCAGGTTCGCTCGCTGAACGCCCTTTGTAAGTACAATCTGCTTTAGCCGGAGAGTAGGGACCCCGTTGGCGTCGATCATCTTAAGGTACTTCAGTGTGCCGATCAACTGTCCGCCGGTGGAACCTGAAAATTTTTCACCCCAAAAACTTCTATCGATTCGAGCCGGTACAACCGCCTGAAGTCCGTCCAGAAAATTCCAAAATGTCCGGTAGGACACGTAAGGAGGAAGCGTCTTGGAATTAGATGTTGTCATGGCTTATTCAGGTTTATTTTAGGCCAGGGGGACAAAAATGACAAGCATCACCGGACAGATATTTAACCCCGCTATGGACAAAAAATTTTGATTCTTGGAATCAGTCCGGACAAACTTGGACAACAATTGACGGTTACTTTTTGAGGCGTTTAAGATAGCTGCAAATTTCAACGCAAAGAAAGAGGGGGAAACAAAAATGGGTACGGCAATCGACTATCAAAAGGTGATGACCGAAATCGTGTACATCAACCTTCCCGGTCCGCAGGAACCGACCCCGGGTATGAGCGGCGGCGAGCTCCTGCATGGTTTTCTGGCTGAACTTCGGACCGGTTCAGACGCTGCTCAGAGGGCTTTCATCGACAGCCTCTGCGTCAAGTGGAATGTTCGCTATCGCGAAGGAAAATAGGCCGACAGGCGCAAGATAAGGAAGAGGAAATTATGAAAAAAAGACTTGCCGCCATCGATGTCGGTACGACCAAAATCACTACCATCATGGGCGATGCCGACGATTCCGGCATCCGTATCATGGGTGTCGGTACCGTCCCGTCGCTGGGCCTGCAAAAGGGCATGGTTGTTAATCTAAATGAAGCCAGGGATGCGATCAAGCGATCCGTAACAATGGCGGAGCAATCAGCCGGGTACCGGATCGAATCCGCGGTTATCAACATCACCGGCAGACACATCCATTCATCCAACAACCGCGGCGTTATCGCCATCTCCCGTAAAGACGAGATCATCCGCCAGGCCGATGTTAACCGGGCCCTGGAAGTGGCCAAAAACACAGCGATCCCCGCCGACCGCCGCCTCCTTCATCTCCTGCCGCTCGACTTTACCGTGGACGGCCAGGAAGGTGTGAAGAGCCCGGTTGGAATGCACGGTTTTAAACTCGAAGTCGAGACTCACATGGTTACCGGTTCCGCCACCGCCGTTGAGAATCTCAGCAAATGTGTCAAGGCTGCCGGCATAGTGATCGACGAAATGGTGTTCAGCCCCCTGGCCTGTGCCGAGGCGGTCCTTTCGGCCGATGAACTCCAGGATGGAGTCATTCTCGCCGATATCGGCGGCGGCACGACCGACATCGCTGTTTTCAAGGACGGTAAACCCATTCACACCTCAGTGTTACCGGTAGCCGGTTACCAAGTTACCCACGATATCTCGGTTGGCCTCGGGGTCAGCTGGGAATTGGCTGAAGAGATCAAGCTCCGGTACGGCAACGTCTACCCGGTAGACGAAAAATCTTCAGACCAGGAAGTGACCGAGGGCGGCCATACCTTCCCGCTGTCCCAGGTAAGCGAAATCATCCGCTCCCGCGTTGAGGAAATGGTTCGTCTAGCCCTCCTCGAAGTTCCGGGTGAGGATTACCAGAGCCTGCTCAGGGGCGGCGTTGTCCTCACCGGCGGCACCTGCAACCTGCCCGGCATTGCCGAACTCGGGGCCGAGGTGGCTCACCTGCCGGTCCGAATCGGCATGCCCCCCGCCATGTACGGCGTGTCCGAAAAATTAAACGATCCTTCATTCGCCACCAGCCTTGGCCTGATCATGTGGAAGGCCAAGACCCGGAACGAAATGCAGGCTGCCCCAAGCACCTCGCCTTCCGAAGGCGGCGGATTGTTTGGCCTGTTCAGAAAAAAATAAAAAGAATATCGCAAAAATAAAAAAGAAAGAGAAAAACGAGGAGTATTATGGCTAGAACGATCTATGTCCCAAGCGGCGCGAAAATCAAAGTTATCGGGTGCGGCGGCGCCGGCTGTAACGCTATAACCCGCATGGTCCGCGAGCAGATCCGTGGTGTTGAGTTCATAGCCATGAACACGGATGCCCAGGCCCTGGCGATCACCGAAGCACCTCTGCGGATTCAACTGGGTGAGAAATGCACCCGCGGTTTGGGCGCCGGCGGCGACAACAAGATGGGCCGCAAGGCCGCCGAGGAAAGCCGCGAAGATATTTTGAAGGTTGTCGAAGGTTCCGATATGGTTTTCGTGACCGCCGGTATGGGCGGCGGCACCGGCACCGGTTCTGCGGCAGTGGTTGCCGCCGCGGCCAAGGCCACCGGCGCTCTCACCATCGGTGTAGTCACCAAGCCTTTCGGCTTTGAAGGCACCCATCGCATGAAGGTCGCCGAGGAAGGCATCGCCGAGCTCATGCCCAACGTCGACACCATGATCCTTATTCCAAATGACAGGCTATTCGAAATTTGCGATAACAAGACCGGCGTTGACGGCGCTTTCCGCATGGCCGACGAAGTTCTGCACCATGGCGTCCAGGCTATCGCTGAAGTAATCACCGTACCCGGTATTATCAACCTGGACTATGCTGATGTCCGCGCCGTGATGAAAGACGCCGGCCCGGCATGGATGAGCATCGGCCACGGCAAAGGCAACAACCGCGCCGCCATGGCGGCCAAAGAAGCCCTCAGCAGCCCGCTCCTCGATGTGTCGGTAGATGGTTCCACCGGCTGCATTTTCAACGTCGTCGGTCCTGAGAACCTGACCCTGTTCGAAGTCAACGAAGCTGCCGATGTCATCCGCCAGGCTGTCGATCCCGAAGCCAACGTCATCTTCGGTGTCGGCACCGACGAAAGCCTCAGGGACGAGGTCCGCCTGACCCTTATCGCCACCGGGTTTGCCGATAAGAATACCTCCGTCGGCTCCCGCGATAAAGAAATCACCAGACTCCTGCGCAACATCAAGACCGAAAAGGAACTGGAGATCCCAGCTTTCCTGCGGCAGCGGGGCCTTGCTGGCGTCCGCCGGCCAGAACCGGCTCGCCAGGCCTCGCCCGCTTCATATAGTTCCAAACGGTGGTAGACCCGGTTATTCCCTTAGACATGGGGTGGCGGTTGGTTACCGCCACCCCGGCTGGAGCTTGATATGGAATGCTCTATGACAAAAGTTGAAATTGAATTATTCATGCGGGAGTTCGCGGATGACTACGAGAGCAAGGAGATGTTGCGTCTCCTTGGCCGACATCCGTACTGTCGCTTTAATCTTCAGGCCCTGGCCGACAGTCTTGGTATGAAGCCAAAGGACCTCGGCCGGACCATAAACCGCCTCCAGGAAAAGGGCTTAGTGCGTACCTTCGAATCCAAAGATAAAGCCCTCTATGCCCTAACCGAAAACGAGGCCTGGCGAGACCTGATTACCAAGACCGCAGCCCTCGATTATCGGCAGATGGCAAACCTGGAGAGCGTTCCTTAATTCGCTGTTTCCGCCTCATACAATACAGAAGAAAACCGCCGGGCTCCTCCTCCCCCGGCGGTTTTCTTCGTTTGTGTAAACACTGAGTTTTTTTGATATAATTGACATAATATCATGCCCCAGCTCTCTCTATACGTTCATGTTCCGTTTTGCCTGAGAAAATGCGGCTATTGTTCTTTTGTTTCGTTCCCGGACCGGGATGAGACGAGGCAAAAATATACCGATGCTTTGACCCGGGAGATCACCCTCAGCCGGCAGGACGGCTTCACCGTGAGTACCATATATTTTGGCGGCGGTACCCCCAGTCTGATGTCCGAGCGCCAGATCAATGCAATTCTGGAAAGGATTCATCAACTATACACGGTGAGTGAGGACGCCGAAATAACCCTGGAGGCCAATCCAGGCACGGTTGACGGGAAATATCTTCAATCAGTGAGAAAATTGGGCTTCAATCGGCTGAGTTTGGGCGTCCAAAGCCTGAGCGAAAAAGACCTGGTCTTTTTGGGGCGGTGCCACTCGGCAAAAGATTCCCTGCGCGCGATCCACGAAGCCCGCCTGGCGGGTTTTAATAATCTGAGCCTTGATTTCATCTATGGCTTGCCGAATAGGACCACCTCCGTCTGGCGGGGGATGCTCGATGAGATTATCGGCCTCAGCGCGGACCACCTTTCGCTATACGGCCTAACCCTCGATCCGGACACGCCGCTGGGCCGGGCGGTCGCCAGCGGCAGAACGCCGGCACCCGATCCCGATCAGGCTGCCGAGGAATATGAAATAACCTCCCGAAAACTGGCAGAGGCTGGTTACCGCCATTACGAGATATCGAACTGGGCCCGGCCAGGGTTCGAGAGCCGCCACAATACCGTATATTGGAAGCGCGGGGAATACCTTGGTCTGGGGGTTGCGGCCCATTCATTCATAAACGGGTCGAGAATCTCTAACACCGTGAGTCTGGACGGATATTTGGAAACGCTCAGTAAAGGTGAGCTACCTCGGGACGAAATTGAGGCCATCAACCCGGAATTAGCGTTGTCGGAGACGATTTTCCTGGGACTCAGGCTTGAAGACGGGATATCGATGGATGACATCGGACGGCAATTTAGTATAGACTTACCGGGCCGGTACGTCCGGGAAATCGCCGAATTATCCGCTTTGGGTCTGGTTGAGGTATCGGGCGGCAACCTTAAACTGACGCCCCGGGGCCGGCTTCTCGGCAACGAGGTTTTCCTTCGATTTCTACCGTCTTAATCATAAGGAATATATGGAACAGTGCTTCATTCGTAATTTTTGCATCATTGCCCACATCGACCACGGTAAATCGACGTTAGCCGACCGTCTCATCGAGAGTACCGGAGCCATGCGCCGGGAAGAGATGAGCGAGCAGGTCATGGACCGCATGGAACTGGAGCGGGAACGCGGCATTACCATAAAGGCCAAGGCTATCCGCCTCAAATACACCGCGTCCAACGGTCAGGAATACCTGCTCAATTTGATCGATACCCCCGGCCATGTTGATTTTTCATATGAAGTCTCGCGCACACTGGCCGCCTGCGAGGGCGCGGTGCTGCTCATCGACGTCACCCAGGGTATTCAAGCCCAAACCCTGGCCAACGTTTACCTGGCCATGGAGCACAACCTGGAAGTGATCCCGGCGTTGAACAAGGTCGACCTTCCCAGCGGCGAACCCGAACGGGTCATGTCAGAGGTTAAAGGCGTCCTGGGATACTCGGAGGTTGAAACCCTCAAGATTTCGGGCAAAACCGGTCTGGGCGTCCCGGAGCTCCTGGAAGCGGTGGTAGCCCGCGTACCTCCGCCAAGCGGCAGCCCCGCCAGCCCGCTTCGAGCCCTGATATTCGATTCTCATTACGACCCCTACAAAGGGGTTATTGCTTATCTCCGGGTCACCGACGGAAATATTCATAAGGGCGATAAACTGAAACTCATGGGTCAAGGTACCACCCTGGAAGTGCTCGAGGTCGGTTACTTCGACCCGGCGGAACACCCGGTTGAATTTTTATCGTCCGGCGAGGTTGGTTACATCGCCACAGGCCTTAAGACTGTCGGTGATTGTTCGGTCGGGGATACGGTGACGTCGCTAGCCAATCCGGCCGTGGAACCCCTGGTGGGTTACCGTCCGGCCAAACCGATGGTCTTTGCCGGGATTTATCCGACAACGGCTTCGGATTACCAGGAACTGCGGGAAGCCATGGAAAAGCTCAAACTGAATGACGCTTCCCTTTCCTATGAAATGGAAAACTCTCCGTTATTGGGTCACGGTTTTCGCTGCGGCTTTCTCGGGCTGCTCCACATGGACATTGTTTATGAACGGCTCGAGCGGGAATTCGGCTTATCCCTGGTGGTTACCGCCCCGGGGGTGAGTTACGTCATTACCAAGACCAACGGCGAAGTCCTGACAGTGGTCAATCCTTCCGAGCTGCCGATGCCGACGGAAATAGACCGGATGGAAGAGCCCTGGGTTAAGGTCAGGATTCTTACGCCTTCCAAATATATCGGCCCCATTATGGAGCTTGAACAAAACAGCGGCGGCATTCACCGCCATACCGAATTCTTAGGTTCGGCGGCCGGTACCGAGGGCACCCAGCGGGTGCAGCTGGATTACGACATGCCGCTGCGGTCGATGCTCACCACTTTTTACGACCAGCTGAAAAGCAGGTCCAACGGGTATGCCTCCCTGGACTATGAGTTCGAGGGCTACCGTGACGCCCAGCTTGCCAGGATCGACGTCCTGGTGAACAGCACGCTGGTTGACGCCTTCAGCCGTATCGTTCCGCCTCAACAGGCTCACGACGTTGGCAAGGCGTTGGTGCAGAAGCTGAAAGAAGCTATTCCACGTCAGCTTTTTGCCGTGCCCATCCAGGCAGCTATCGGCGGCCGTATCGTCGCCAGAGCCGATATCCCCGCCCGCCGCAAGGATGTCCTGGCCAAATGCTACGGCGGCGACATTACGCGCAAACGCAAGCTTCTGGAGAAACAGAAGGAAGGCAAGAAGAAGATGAAGTCTATCGGCCAGGTCGAAGTGCCGAAAGAAGCTTTCCTCTCGGTACTCAAAACAGAATTCTAAACCTTTTTGACATCGGAGGACCGATCAAGTCTATGCAACAAGGGGAACGATTGAACTCGGGTTTCGGCCATGACAATAGCCATCATAAACCAATCTGTTACATTGTCGGTATCGGGCCGGGCGGCTCGCCCAAATGGCTGACCCACGCCGCGGAAGATGCCATCAAGGAATCCGACATCATCCTCGCCTGGGACTGGTCGTTAAAGCCGGTAAAAGATCTGGCGGCGGGCAAGACCTTGTATTTTCAGGAAACAAGGAACTATCTCCAAAGAGAAATTGAAGCCGCGGAACGCGCTAGAACGACTGGTGAAACAGTTGCCGTCCTCAGGGTGGGGGACCCGTGTGTTTCCTCGAGCCTGGCGCAGGTGCTTGAAGTGTTCAAGGATTTCGATGTCAGGATTGTCCCTTCGGCAGGCGCCGCGCAGTTCGCCGCCGCCCGGGCGCAGATATGCCTCGATGAGGCGGTGCTGGTGTCCTTCCATGACGGGCGAGAAGCGGAGAAAAAACGCAAGCTGAAATTCCTCGTCGATAGCTTCAATATGGGCCGGCATCTCCTGGCCTTAACCAATGAAACTCAGGTGCCCCGGCAGACCGCTTCATACCTGCTGGAACATGGTCTTGCGCCGGAAACCCCGGTGCTGGTGTGCGAATACATGACCATGGAAGACGAGCGCGTTTATTCGGTTACCCTTGCGGAAGTCAAGGATACAGACTACCGCCTTACCTCCGTGATGGTCGTCAAAAACCCTGGTAATGTCACCCGTTCATGTGTGTAACAATGGAAAACGAAAAACAGGTCGCTGATTATTGCCATTCCGCGGCATTGACTTATGAACCGCTGAAGCGGGGCTTAACCCAGGTTTTTACTGGCGGGGGGAAGGGCAAGACTTCAGCGGGCATCGGTACCGCTGTGAGAGCTTCAGGGCGGGGTTATCGCGTCTATATCGTCTATTTCATGAACCAGAATTATGACTCCGGCGAGCAGGAAGTGCTGCATTGCCTGCCGGGTGTGAAATGGGCGGCCTTCGGTCCTGGCCTGGTCAGACACCCGGAGTCGCCCACGCCGGAGGTAAAAGCCAAAGCCGGGCAAGCCCTCGCTGAGGCACGAAGAGCCATGCTTTCGGGTGATTGGGATGTCGTCATCATGGATGAAGTCAACATCGTTACTGGTTGGGGCTGGCTGGAGACTCGCGACGTGGTACAGCTGATTAAAGATCGCCCGGAGCATGTTGAGTTAGTCCTCACCGGGCGCCTGGCTCCTCAGGAAGTTATCGATGCCGCCGATCTAGTCACCGAGATGGTCAAGGTCAAGCATCCCTACGACCGCGGCATACCGGCACGGCGCGGCATCGAATATTAGCTGGACAATGGGTCTCCAGCTACAATGTCCCGGTCTTCAATTCGCCCCTTGGTTCGTAAGTGGCGATTATCACACCGGTTGTTGACGTCTTAGAATCGATCAATTTGAAATCCTGCGCCAAGGTTCCGTCTGAGAACAGTCTTTTACCACTGCCTCCAACGGTGACCGGGAAGGTCCAGATGTACATTCGATCGATCAGATGATTTTTGAGTAGAGTCTGGATCAGATTACCGCTTCCGTGCACCCAAAGGTCCGGTCCATCCTTTGTTTTCAATTTCTTGATCTGATTCACCACATCCCCTGTGATCAATTCCGAGTTCTGCCAGGAAAGCGCCACGGCTTTGTCGGATACAACCCATTTTTTGGTGCAGTTAAACTTCTCGGCTATGACCAGATCCGCTTTGGCGGTCGGCCAGTAAGCAGCAAAAATGTCGTAAGTGGTCTGACCGAGGAGCATTTCGAACGGTAGAGCCATAAAACCGTTCATGATCTCGCCCATAAGGCTGTCCCAATAGTTGGCAGACCAACCGCCAAAAGCGAAACCGCCGGTGGTATCTTCAGTCGGTCCGCCCGGCGCCTGCATTACGCCGTCAAGGGTGACAAATGTGGTGGTGATTATCTTTCTCATATGCCAACCTCATTTTTCCGACCTCAGGATTTTCTGAGCTTTTACATCCGTTGCCGGCTTATCATCCCTCAACCTTAAAAAAACCGGGTGCCGCAATATGCCGTCACGGGTGCGTTCGGCGTATTTTACCTCGGCGACCAGTTCCGGTTTGAGCCAGGTGGTTTTGTTTTCAAAGGGAATCCTGGCGTCGAAAGGAGATTTACCGGTTGTCAGCTTATCCATCTTCGCCTTCAGATCCTCGAGGAGCCGTTCATCGAATCCGGTTCCCACGTTTCCCGCATGGGCCAGCCGTTTGTTATCGTCGTATTGAGCAAGGACAAGTGAACCGAAGGCGCCTGAACGCGCTCCTTGACCCGAGGTATATCCGGCGATAATAAATTCATCTGCCAGGGTCCCTTTGATCTTCAGCCAGTCGTTTGACCGTTTGCCCTCCTGATAGGGCGCGTCACGCCTCTTGGCGATAATTCCCTCGAATCCGGCCTCGATAGCCGCTTTGAAAATTTCGGCTCCATCGCCTTCAAACCTTGATATAGCTTTAACGGACTTACCCGGCCTGAGCGCCGTTTTTAACAGGCCAGCCCGTTCGGATTGAGCTAATGCCGTCAAGTCGAATCCGTCGAGATACAGAAGATCGAAGGCGTAATAAAGAACCAAATAGCCCGAAACGATATTTTCCCTCTGCTGGATCAGGTGTTGTTGAAGACACTGGAAGCACGGCTTGCCGTTTTCATCAAGCGCCACCAGCTCCCCGTCGAAAATGGCTTCCTTGACCGGCTGTTGGGACATTTCTTTCGCAATGGAGGGGAAATGACCGGTGTAATCCTGAAAATGCCGGGATTGGAGCCTGGATTCGCCATTACGGACAAACACCACGATCCTGTACCCGTCGAGTTTAGGCTCGAAATACCAATCCGGATCGGTAAACGGTTTCTCCGTCAGAGTCGCCAGCATCGGCGCCAGCCGTTCGGGCATTTCCGAGCGCCTCGCACCGGTAGTATCGTTGAGATCAACAGCGGGTGTCACGGAAACCACTATTTCCCCTTGCCCGTCGTGGCCTTAGTCTTGGCCAGGCTCGCTTCCAGGGCAGCCATCAGGTCTTCGGTTTCTTTTTCAGGCGCCGCCTTGGCGACGGTGATCTTCTTGCCTTTCAATTTGGCGGCAATGATTTTTTCCAGGGCTAAACGGTATTCGTCGTGATATTGCTCAGGGTCATATTTCTCTTCCATGCTCTTGATGAGCGATACGGCCATGTTGACCTCCGCCTTGGTGGGCGGCGACTTCGCTTCCGCCAGTTCCGGCGGGGTTGTTATTTCCCCCGGGTAGTGCATCGTGTGTAAAACAAGCGTGTCCTTGTAAGGTCGAAGGCACGTGAGATGCTCTTTTCTGGCGAAGGCAACCTTGGCAATGGCAACCTTTCCAACCTCCAGCATCGCCTGACGCAACAGTCTGAATGGTTTCTCACCCAGCGGCTGGGGCTCCAGGTAATGGCTGTCGAAGAAGTAGATCGGATCTATACCTTCCGTGTCGACGAAGGACTGGATGTCGATCGTCCTGGTAGTACGCAGGGGAACAGCCTCAAAATCCTTATCGGTCATGACGATATACTGCCCCTTGGAGTATTCGTATCCCCTGACCGTGTCCTTGATGCTGAAATACTCCCCGTCTTCGGGACAATGCAGCACCTGATTGGGTTTGACCAGGTCCCGCTTGTGCAGGTAGCTGAACCGCAGCGGCCGCTCCCTGACCGCCACCGACATCGAGACCGGGATGACCACCAGGCCGAAGCTGATGGCGCCTTTCCAGAAAGCCTTTGGCATATCGCCTCCCAATGATCTTTTATTCAAATATATCGCGCCTTGACCGTTAGCGCCATCTCGGTCACACCCCGGCGAATTTCAATTCCCCAAATAGCTCTGCTAAAATGCGAGTAACTAATAAGGAGAAAGAATGTCACCCGAAAAACCATTGGACAGGAATTCAAGCGAAATCAGGATAATTACCGGCGACGAGGTTGTCTGCCAGCCGAAAGCCAGGCCAGCGCGCCGGGCTGAAGACGAGGATATGGTCCTGACCATACTCATCGAAATTCCCAAGGGCAGCCAGAATAAATACGAATGGGATAAGGAACGCAAGATCATCAAATTCGATAGGATGTTGTTCTCTGCTGTCCACTATCCGTCAGATTATGGTTTTATCCTCGACACCCTGGCCGAGGACACCGACCCTCTGGACGCCCTGGTCCTGGTCTCGGAACCGACGTTCCCGGGCTGTCTAATCGATGCCAAGCCGATCGGCCTGTTCCGCATGCGGGATGAAAAAGGCCCTGACGAGAAAATCCTGTGCGTGCCCATGGGCGATCCCCACTGGAACTTCATCCAGGAACTCTCCGACGTACCGCCCCACCTCTTGAAGGAAATCGAGCACTTTTTCATGATCTATAAAGAACTCGAGAAGAAAAAGACTGGTATCGAAGGCTGGGAAGACCGGGATTCAGCCATTAAAGCGGTCTACGCCTCCCGCAAACGGTTTCAGGATAAGCAGAAACAACTCGGCGGCAGCCTGATCTGATCCTAAACCGGCCGGGTTGTGCTCTCGATCAACCGCGAATAGATCATTTCCAGACGGTCGATCACTGCTGGCGGAATTTCCCCAGCATTGGGCAGAACCTTGATCTGCTCGATTTTTTCAGCCGGGGCCCGCAGATCTCGTAACGTTTCGATGGTTTGGGCGTCAGGGCTTATTATCACCTCGAACATGTGAAGGGCGTGTTCCGCCGACCACCTGGTCATTCCTCTACAGCACTCAGGATGGACCTCGGGACCCGCCACGGTTACCATCATCGGCTTGAAGCGCAAGAACCGGCGGTAAACCGCGGCTAAAATGCCGTATCTGGTCAAACAGTGGGCATGGATAATGCCCGGTTTGATCCCGAGGATAACCGGCGCCGCCGCCAAAAACGCGGCGTAGGTCATGGGGTAAGCCGCGGTGACCGGCAATTTGTGCACCCTGACCCGGGGATCCAGGGCTTGGACCTCTGGCGCGTTCCGGCAGATCAGGTGAACGTTCCAGCCGCGTTGAGCAAGCTGGTTGACCAAACTCAAAACCTCAGGCGAATTATCGGCGAGCTCAACAACGGTTCGAGAAGTCTTTTTCATGTGGCAAACTATACCTTAAAATCAGACAGCAAATCTATGATCCGAGATTCGGGTGACCTGTTCCCCGCCAGCCACCGGACTTCCATTTGGTGAACGGCCGATGGTCAGGTAGACTTTTAATGTAGCCCTTCTAATTTGTCGAGGAGGTTGAAAGTGTACAAAAGAGTCATGGTACCGCTTGACGGTTCTGACGTATCGGAATCCATCATCCCCCAGGTGGTCAGCGTCACCAAACCTTCCAACGCAACCGTCGTCCTGTTCCAGGCCCATGCACCCATAGAGCCATCGATCCGCGAGGTCATGGGGGAGGACATCGCTGTCAAGCTGGACACGGTTACCCGTGAGGAGGCTCAGGGATACCTTGATAAAATCGCCGGCGATCTGGCCAACCAGGGCATCAAAGCTGAAATCGTCCTGGGTAAGGGGAAGGCCTCCGACGCGATCATCCAGTACGCCACGACCCATGCCGTCGATCTGATCATCATGGCCACCCACGGCCGGAGCGGCATCAGCCGCTGGGCTTTCGGCAGCGTGGCCGAAAAGGTGCTCCGGCAATCACCGGTGCCGGTGCTGCTGGGGCCGGTTGCCGGCACCCGGGCCTAGAAACGTTCGTATAGCCCGGTTACCGAGACTTCCTCCAGGACATGCCCCTTGAGGGCTTTATCGAAGCGCTCACGGTTGACGCCGGCTGGCAGGTCCGGTTCGATGTCCAGCGCCAGGAAACTGAAAGTGTAATGGTGGGCTTTACCCGGAGGCGGACAGCACGGGTAATAGCCGTAGGCGCCCCCGGAGTTGACACCCTGCTTGATGCCGTTAGGCAGCTCGCGCTGGCGAGCCAGGTTGGCCGGGAGCCTGGTCGACTTGGCCGGGATGCCCCAGACCAGCCAGTGGGTGAACAGGCCCCTGGGGGCGTCGGGGTCGTCCATGACGACGGCAAAACTCTGTGTCCCCTTAGGTGCGCCCCGCCAGTCTATTTCAGGGGAAATGCCGGGTCCGTCGCAGGTATAGCGCTCAGGGACTTTTTCACCGTCGATGAGGCCTTCAAAAACCACTTCCATGGAAGACTCCTTACCCATCTATCATATTGGTCAGTTGGTATAGCGTCCTGACCCTGGGGCAGTCCGCCGGTACCTCGGAAAAACCGCCCCGGTCGAGCAGAACCGCCTTCATCCCGACGGCTGAAGAGCCCACGACATCGATCTGGTATTGGTCTCCCACGAATATTATCTGCTCCGGGGGAAGGTCGACCCGCCTGATGGCTTCAAGGAAAATCTCCGGGTGGGGCTTGGTAAAGCCTGTCTCCTGGGAGGTTACCACCGTCGTCAGGAACGGGCTGACGCCAAGTTCATCCATGAGCGGCTTGATATCCTTGTCCACATTGGATACGACGCCGATGATCCTGTTGCGGCGCTTGAGTTCGGACAATGTCGCTATAACATCGTCGAAGAGAACTTGCTTGAGCTTAGCGTCGCGGAAGCGCACCAGCATGGCGCGGATGATGTCCGGATTGGGTTCGATGCCGCCCTCTTTGAGCACTATCGCCTGGTGCCTGGCGTAGACAGCTTTCACGTCTTCAGGGGAACGCTTGCTCATCGGCTTTTTGGCGTTTTCGGTGTAGAAATACTCGTCGGCGATGATGAACGCCTTGGCGAAAGCCTTGGCCGGCGCCTTGATGCCGAGGCTGTCGAGGGCCTGGGATTCCCATTCCTCGCGGGGCGGGTCATAGCCCACGAGAGTCTGGTACAGGTCGAAAAAGACTGCTTTGATCAATTGAACTCCTTAAAGATGAACGATGTTAATTCTAGCGGAGGGGAGGGTGAGGCGCAAAGGGAAGATCATTATCCACTTGCCCGATGCACCGGTGCACTATCGACCTTCTCCCTTATGCTATATCCCATGCTGGTGAAGGGTATGAAAACGAATGCAACGAACCCCTCCCGGAGGAAATAATACCGATAATGCCAATTCCAGATAATATCAATGTCCGATTTCACCGCCCTGCCCCGGAATTGAATTGTTTGGGCGCGGATGACGCATTTTTGGGAAACGACACGATTGGGTTGTGAGGGTTTTAATCGTGAAGTCGTATGGCCCGTTCAATTCATTCAATCCTTTCAATTCGAACAAGTCGACAGTTATCAGTTTTCAGTTGTCAGTTGACAGTACGAGGCGGGCGAGCGGGCACTCGCCCCTACCCCTGCCCACCCAATAGATTCCGGCATTTCCCGGGATCGGTGGACAATTTCGTGGGGAGGAGATTGCCACGCCCCCGATTTCATCGGGGGCTCGCAAAGACATAATTTCAATAAGAGATTGCCATCCCGACTCCGTCGAGGACAGGTCTCGATTCCATCGAGGACAAGCATCCTCCGACTGCGTCGCGAGAAGGGCCGATTTCATCGGGGGCCCGCAAAGACAGTGAAGGGTAGGATTTGTTGGGCGAGCGATATTATAGCACATGGGTTCGTTAGGGTTGTCAAGCGTTTCATGTCGTTTTTGGGGGAATATTTTTTGAGAGTTCACAGTTTACAGTTGTCAGTAAACAGTCGGCAAAAATGGGTGGCACCGAGATTCTTCGTCCCGACTATGTCGCGGACTCAGAAAGACAAATTGGATGAACCCTCAGCGGCTAGCAATCATCGGCCTGATCGGCAGCGAAGGATAAGGCGGGCGGGTTAAAAACCCGCCCCAACGCGGGTTTGCCGGGAAGGGCACGGCATACCGTGCGGCTACGGCGACAGGTGGAGATAAAAAGAGGGAATAATTGTCAATGATGGACGACCAGGCGGGCGACCGGCAGGTCGCCCCTACGGGTCTACAACGAGGAAAGACCTTTTGACCGCGTCATGCGGTATTGCTATCATGGGCGGTATGAAAAACGCTCCTCTTTTCTTCCCTTTGGGTTCGACCATCGATGACAACGGGCATCTCCGGATAGGCGGTCTCGATGCCGTCGAATTGGCCAAAGAATACGGCACTCCGTTATACGTGTTCGATGAGAATGACATCCGGGAGCGATGCCGTGAATTCAAGCGGGAGTTCGCCGGCCGTTACCCGGCCACCCATATCGCCTTTGCCGGTAAAGCATGCCTCAACAAAGCCATAGCTAAAGTAGTCGCCTCGGAGGGCTTCGGACTGGATGTCGTCTCCGGCGGCGAGCTCGAGATCGCCCGCTCCGCGGGATTCCCCACCAACCAGATTTACTTCCACGGCAACAACAAGTCAGACGCCGAACTCGAAATGGCGCTTGAGTACAAAGTCGGGCGCATCGTTGTCGATAATTTTTACGAACTCAGCCGCCTCGACGCGATGGCCGCGAGGCGCGGGGTAAAAGCCGACATCATGTTCCGCATCAAGCCGGGGATCGATCCCCATACCCACGCCAAGATCACGACCGGCAATATTGACTCCAAGTTCGGTTTCGGCCTCGATGACGCCGCCGATGCCGTGGCGCGGGCGATGAAGTGCGGAAATTTGAAACTGACCGGCTTCCACTATCACATCGGTTCCCAGATCTTCGAGATCCAGCCGTTCCTCGACGCCTTGAAAACGACCCTTGAGTTCATGGCCCGGATGAAACGAGAACTCGGTTTTATTACCGAGGAACTGGATGCCGGCGGCGGATATGCCGTCCAATACCTGTCCGGCGCCCAACCGCCAGCCATCGGCGAATATGCCGAGGCGATCGTAAGCCTGTTGAGGTCCGAATGCCATCGCCTGGGGCTGGCGCTGCCCAAACTGTCCGTCGAACCGGGGAGGGCAACGGTGGCAAGGTCGGCCGTTGCCCTGTATACCGTCGGCGCCATCAAGGATATCCCCGGCGTCCGATGCTACGCCTGCGTCGACGGCGGCATGGCCGACAACATCCGGCCGGCGCTGTATTGCTCACAGTACGAGCCTTACCTGGCCAACCGGATGGCGGATTACGCCGATCAGACGTATACCATCGCCGGGCGTTTCTGCGAATCCGGCGACATCCTGGCAAACGATGTCAAGTTGCCCGAGGTGAAACCCGGCGACATCCTGGTGATGCCGGTGAGCGGCGCTTACTCCATCCCGATGTCCAGCAACTACAACGCTTTTTGCCGGCCGGCGGTGGTCATGGTCAAGGACGGGCAAGCGAGAATTATCAAGCGGCGCGAGACTGTCGAGGATCTGCTAAGGACGGATCTGGGATAGAAAATTCGAAATCCGAATTTCGAAATACGAAACAATATCGAATGACCGAAAAGATAGATTTGCCTCTAATCTCCGTCCATGGTTCGACAAGCTCACCACGAACGGAACTCTGTTTGTTTGAATCGTTTCGGATTTCGGATTTCGTGCTTCGGATTTGCCATGAGTAATTGGCGCTTGATAGGGCAGGATAATGTGGTCGCTTTCCTCGCAAGAAGCCTGGAAAGAGGCAGCCTCTGTCACGCCTATTTGTTCTCGGCGCCGGAACACTCCGGGAAGACCGCCCTGGCGTTGAAGCTGGCCCAAACGCTCAACTGCACCGGAAACGAGCCTCCATGCGGCGGGTGCGAGCCCTGCCGTCGAATCTCTGCCGGCATTCACGCTGACGTCCAGGTTATTGGGCTGGCAGTCAACGACGATGGCAAGAGCAAGACCGAGGTGACCATCGAACAGATCCGGGCGATCAACCATGCCGCCTCCATGCCGCCTTACGAAGGCAAATGCCGGGTTTTCATCATCGAAGAGGCGGACCGGATGTCTACCGGCGCCGCCAACGCGCTGCTCAAAACCCTCGAAGAACCGCCGCCGAACGTCGTCTTCGTGCTGACGACCTCGAGAGAGAACCTGGTGCCGGAGACGGTGAGGTCGCGCTGCGTCAAACTGAAGCTGGCCTCCGCGCCGAGGACCGAGATCTCCCGGTACCTGGAGAAGGACCTTGGTTTTTCCGCCGAGCGTGCCGGGCTGCTGGCTCGACTGAGCCAGGGCAGGGCGGGCTGGGCGATTATCGCCGCCGCTGACGATGTGGTGCTGGCTGAAAGAAAGGACAACCTCGACCGGTTCGCCGAAGCCCTGGAATCCGGATTCGATTTCAGGTTCGAACTGGCCTCAAGGCTGGCGACCCGCTTCGGCAAATCGAGAGCTGAGATCTACCGGATGCTGGATCAGTGGCTGTCATTCTGCCGCGATTTATTGCTGGTTAAACTTGACATAAAAGATGAAGTGGTCAATACTGACTATATGTCCGCGCTGGAAACGCTGTCATCCCGATTGGGTACGGCTGAAGCCCGGTCGATCATCGGATCGCTTTCGAATACCCGGCAATACCTGGAACAGAACGCCTCGCCGCGCCTGGCCCTGGAAGTCCTGATGCTCGGCTTGCCATTACTCGGAGGGAGTCTAAAAAAGAGTGGTTAACGTTGTTGAGATCCGCCTGAAAAAGGCGGGTAAATTATATCAGTTCGACCCCGTTGACTTTACCCTGGAACCCGGCCACAACGTGGTCGTGGAGACGGCCAGGGGACTGGAAGTCGGCAGGGTGGTCAACGGTCCCAGGGAAATCGCCGAGGACAAGCTGGAGGCGCCGCTGAAACCGGTAGTCCGCATGGCCACCGAGGAAGACATCGAGCACCGGCATACCGTCTGCCGCGCCGAAGCCCAGGCGATGGTGGAATGCCAGGAACTGGTGGTCAAGCTGAACCTGCCGATGAAGTGCCTGGCGGCGGAGTACAACCTCGACGAAAGCCACGTCACCATCTATTTCAGTTCCGAGGGGCGGGTCGATTTCCGCGAACTGGTCAGGGAACTGGGACGGAAGTTGCGTATCCGGGTGGAGTTGCGCCAGGTGGGACCCAGGGACGAGACCAAGCTCCTTGGCGGCTACGGGCGCTGCGGCCGCGAACTGTGCTGCGTCAACTACCTGGTCGATTTCGCCCCTGTTTCAATCAAGATGGCCAAGGAACAGAACCTGCCGCTCAACCCGGTGAAGATTTCAGGCGTTTGCGGCAGGCTCCTGTGCTGCCTGGGGCATGAATACGAAACCTACAAATGCATGAACGAGGAACGGGCGCGGGCTGCCCAGGCCGAAGCCGCCGCGATGGCGGCCAGGGGAGCCGTCGCTCCTTCAAACAGACCGGTGTCGCCGGAACCCGAAGACAAAATAGGGGTGACGCCGATCACCGAAGCCGACGACCAGGTGGCGCCAGGCCAAGCCCCCGCCGCTGAAGCGGGTACCGGGCACAAGAGGCGCCGCCGAAGGCGGCGGTAAGCTCGAAGCACGAATATCGAAATCCGAAACAAATTCTAAACCCAAAATTCAAAGGCTCAAAACGCCGAAGGTTTTGGGTTTTTGTTCAGGAAGCCGGTCAGGACTTTTCCGGCAGATACTTCCGCCAGACAGGCATGCGTTCCTGGTAGCGGTGAGTGAAGACGACCATGGGGCGGCTGTCCGGCGGTCCGAGCTTTTTGAGCAGTTTCATATTAGCCTGTTCCGGGGTGCGGCCGGCCTTGTGGCGGTTACAGGGAACACAGGCGGTTACCAGGTTCTCCCAGGAGTGACGGCCGTTCTGGAAGCGGGGCACGACGTGGTCGATGGTCAAAGGTTGAACCTTTTTGCCGCAATACTGGCAGGTAAAATCATCGCGGTGGAAGATCTCCCACCGCGTCAGTTTATGGCGGGGGCGGGGACGTTTGACCTGGTGCTGCAGCCGAATGACGGACGGCATGGGCACGGAGAGTTGGACGGTGTGAAGCATACCGAGGCCGTCTTCCAGCATTTCGGCTTTGCCCTGGTAGCAGAGGAGGATGGCGCGCCTGATCTGGCAGACGTGGATGGGCTCGTAATTCTGGTTCAGCACCAGTACCGGGTGATTGAGCATATCAGTCGTTCCCTGGTGGGCCAATTGTAGGAGATTGGGTTAAGGCGCGCAAGTTTGCAGCCGTCCGGAAATTGGTTACTCCTTGGCAGAAAAAGCTATAATGAACCTCCGGCTCAGCCGGGTGCAAACGTCACCCTGGACTTTCCGGATAGAAGCTTGAGGGATGATGTGTGGCAGTATTACGCTTTTAGGATAGCCGGTTTCAGCCTGGCGTTTCTTCCGAGGAAAGCCGGTTACTTTGTAGCCGGCTTTCTGGCCGGGTTTATTTACCTGGCAGCCCCCGGGCTTCGGAGGAGTATCGCCGACAATCAGCGCCGGTCTTCAGGTTTGGGCAACGATGACAAGGAAGTGCGGCGCCTGGTCAAGGGTGTCTTAGCCAACACTGCCCGCAATTATTTCGACCTGGTCAAACTGCCCCGTCTGAAACGCCATGAACTGGGGCGCCTGTTCAAGGTGAACGGGAAAGAATACCTCGACGCGGCGCTTGGCAGGGGCAAAGGGGTGGTGCTGGTGACGGCTCATATGAGCGGTTACGACATGGCCATCCAATGGCTTACCCTGCAATCTGTCAAAACGACGGTGCTGGTGGAACCCATCAATCCGCCGAAACTCCTGAACCACGTTACCAGCCTGCGGCAGAGTCACGGGATCAGTTTCCTGTCACCTCAGACCGACACACTGGGCAAACTCTTCAAATGCCTTCACCGGGGGGAGGCGCTGCTCTTTGCCAGCGACCGCGACATCGATCAGAACGGCATCGGCGTCAAATTTTTCGGCGAGGAGACCACCATGCCGACCATTGCCGTGCGGTTCGCGCTCAAAACCGGGGCAGCCCTGGTGCCGGTCTTCAGCCGGCGCGCCGGTAAAGGCTACGAAATAAACTTCGAACCCGCCGTCGACCTGGCGGGAAACGGAAGCTCAGAGGGATTGGCCGGGAATGTCGAAAGAGTGGTCAGGGTGATGGAGAGATACATCCGCAAGGACTCCGATCAATGGGTAGTCCTTAACCGGGTCTGGCCGGAAATCCCAGCCAAGGCATCGAAGCACGGCGCCACCGGCGAACCTGCTACTGGATAAAATTGGTGCGAACCTTTGGCTCCTTCAAGGGGAAGGGAATGCCTGCCTTTATTCCAGCTTCTTTGCACTTGAGGAACCAGGCCATATTTCTGCCCAGTACCCTCATAGTCTGCAAGCCTTCCAGATCCTTTTTTACATCTTCCGGCACAGTGCCGTGAACGATATTCCAGTACTGGGATGAGATCACCGGCATCTCGGCTATGGTGAAGTATTTGTTTATTTGATCGAAGGCAGAGGTGGTCCCTGCCCTCCTTGCTGAGACGACCGCGGCAGCTGGCTTCAAATAAAACGATTTCCTTCCAGCGTTCGAATCGGAATAAAAGGCCCGGTCCATGAAAGAGGTAATCGCTCCGCTGGAAGCAGCGTAGTGCACCGGAGAGCCGAAAATAAAGCCATCGGCGCCCTGTGCCAGATCCATAAAATCATTGACGCAGTCATCAAAATTGCAGCGCCCTTTTTTGGCGCAGGTCTTGCAGGCGATACAACCCGATATCGGTTCGGTGCCGATCTGGAAAATCTGAGTGTCGATGCCCTCGGTGTTCAGAGCCTTCGCTACCTCTTCAAGGGCGGTGTAGGTGCAGCCATGGGGGTGGGGACTGCCGTTGACTAACAGAACTTTCATTTTACTCCTGGAGGTCGAGAATCCATTTCATGGGCTGAATAGGACACGGCATGCCGTGTCCCTACGCTCCCGGTCATGGTTCAGGCTCGGGCACCACGAACGGATTTGTTAGCTATTTTTTATAATTTACGCGATTGACACGGGGTGTTATCCGCCGGTTCTTGGAGTGCGACGCGTCGCCGCGGTAATCGGGGGCGGTGACGTTGAAGACCATGCTGAACTGGTGGTCGAAAAAGCGAGACGAAATCGCCGGTTCGATCTGTTCCAGGCTGGCTCTGGTGGTCACCACAGTAGGCAGGCGGGCATTGTAGCGGTAGCTAATGACCTGGTAGAGCTTTTCCTGAGCCCAGGGTGTTGTCGCCTGTTCACCGAAGTCATCCAGAACGAGGAACGACGTAGTTTTCACCCGGTCGAAAAGCTCGTCGTAAGAGACCTTGGCGTCCGGCGAGAAGGCAGACCTGAGGTGGTCCAGAAATTCCGGTACGACGACGAACAAAGCGGGCAGCCCGGCCTGGTAGCGATAATTGACGATGGCCGAGGCCAGGTGGGTCTTGCCGCAGCCGGTGACTCCCTGGAGGATGAGCCAGCCTTCCGGGGCGCGGGCGAAGTCGGAAGCCACCTGGAAGGCGCGCGACAGGTTGTCCCGGTCTTCAGGGGGCAGGTTGAGGCGCTCGCGATCGAAAGACAGGAAATTCATGCCCCGCTGGAGGGCCAGGCCTTCCGGCCAATCCGTATCGGCGGCGCCCTGGCCGGCCAACCGCAACACCCTGGCCTGGCGCGGGTCAAGCAAACGGGTTTTCAGGCGCTCGTCGAGGGCTTCAACCGGCAGGGAGGTGGCCAGGACGGTGGGCATTTCGTGGTTGAAGCGGTAGGTGACCAGCTGATCCAGCTTTTCCCTGGCCCAGGCGGTCTCGGACTGGATGCCAAGATCGTCAATGACCAGCAGAGGCACGTTTTTTACCTGCTCGAAAACCTCCGGAAACGGGTTTTCGGCGCTGGCGGTAAATCCGGATTTCAGGTCATCCAGGAGATCAGGCGCCGAGCGGTACAAGACGGTGTGCCCCAATTCTATCCGCCGGTTGGTGATGGCGGCAGCCAGATGGGTTTTGCCGGAACCGGAAGAGCCGCTCAACACCAGGAAGCCCTTTGGATCTTCCGCGAAAGCCAGCGCCGCCTCGTAAGCCTGCTTGAAGGCGGCACGGTGCTGGGGCGAGCCATGACGGCCTTCGGGCAACAGGTTGTCGAAGGTCAGCGAGCGAAGCATCCCCAGCCGGGAATAATCGATCAGACGGCGCTGCTTTTCCAGGTCCAGGGCGGCATCGACGCAGCGGCAGGGTAGGGTCTTCGAATAGTCCGGCTTGCCTTCCGGCGTCCGGGCATAGACGAAGCGGGCGCCGCGGCAAAGCGGGCACTCTGGCATGGCGGCTTCCCCAGGTTTATCGCTGGACGAACTTGCCGTATTTGCCTTTGATGTATTTGTCGCGGTCTTCTTTAGGATATCTCTGATATGTTCCATCGTCTCTGCCGCCGGCGTTCCAATTATCCAATATTTTGCTGATGTATCGCCAGCTCCGCTTATTGAGGCTGACGGCTTCCTTGATGGCGTCCTTGATCCAGGCTTCCGGGTAGAGTTTCAGGGCTTCCTTCAACTCATCGGCAATCATCGGAGTCAGCAGGCCGACGTTCTGCTCGTAGAGCGAAAAGATGTCGGGAAGCTCCGGGACCGGAGGCAACTCGGATGCCGGCGATGGCGCCAGGTCCTTGATTTTGATGTCGCCGCCGATGATCTTTCGCGCCGCTTCCCGGTTTTTGTCATCGTTCAGCAGGTACAGGGCGGTTGCCCGCCCACCCACGGTCACCGCCAGGCGCATCAGGACGCTCCGAGCTACAGCCTTGTTCAGAGAGCGTTCAGCCGAGGCTTCATCGAAGCCAGAACCGGAATCAGCTACCTCCGCGGCGGTTACCCACACCGGGAAACCTTTCTTCTGGTACAAGAGCTGGAAGAACACCAGGGTGGCCTTGAGTTCTTCAAGGTCATCAATCGCCGGCAGTACGTAAGCCAGGAAGGGCTTGGGCACCGCGGCGAATTCGAATTTTTCAGGGAAGCCGGTGAATTTCATTCAGATAACCCAATTACCCGTCCGGGGGAATAAATACCAATAATACCAATTCTCAAATAATACCAATTATCCAATGCCCGCCCCCCTCGTCGCGGGCGGGTTAAAAACCCGCCCCAACGTGGTTTACCACCAGTCCCGTCCGGGGGAATAAATACCAATAATACCAATTCTCAAATAATACCAGTTATCCAATGCACCGCCCCCTCGTCGCGGGCGGGTTAAAAACCCGCCCCTACACCATACCTATGCGATTTCGGTGATAGACTCCAGATTCTCGAACTTGGTGAGGGCGTGGCGGAAGCGCACTTTGACGGTGCCCGTCGGGCCGTTGCGGTGCTTGGCGATGATGATGTCGGCGATCTCGCGCGGGTATTCTTTGTCCGGGAACTGGGCCGCCCATTCCTCTTCCTTGAAATAGACTTCATCCCTATAAATGAAAATCACGATATCGGCGTCCTGCTCGATGGAGCCGCTTTCACGGAGGTCGGAAAGCTGGGGAACGTGGGTGGAACGCCATTCAACGGCGCGGGAAAGCTGGGAAAGAGCGACGACCGGGACGTTGAGTTCGCGGGCGATGCCCTTGAGCGAGCGGGAAATGTATGAAATTTCCTGGACGCGGTTGTCACGCCCCGAGGCCGATTCGCCCTGGAGGAGTTGCAGGTAGTCAACGATGAGGAGATCGAGCTTGTGTTCGAAGTTCAGCCGCTGGGCTTTGGCCCGCAGTTCCGAGACCCTGAGCTGGGGGCTGTCATCGATAAAGATCGGCGCTTCGGAGAGGTTGCCGATGGCGTGCATAATGCGGTTTTCATCCTCCGGCGTCGCCAGGCCCGGCTGGAAATAACGGGTGTTGATGCCGGCTTCCGAAGAAAGCAACCGCTGAACGAGCGATTCCGACGACATTTCCAGGGAGAACATGGCGACACAGGCGTGGTGGTCCACCGCCGAATTGCGGGCGATATTGAGACCGAGCGAAGTCTTGCCCATGGAAGGCCGGCCGGCAACGATGATGAGGTCGCCGCGTTTCATGCCGCCGATGTAGTCGTTCAAGCCATAGAAGCCCGTGGGAACGCTCTCCAGTTGTTCTTTAAGCTGGACCGGTTCAAGGTACTTATCAAGGATATTCTTGATGTGGATGAAGTCCTGGGACGAGCGCTCGCTTCTGACCTTGAACAGGAAGGTCTCGGCTTTGGCGATGGCGGCGGTGGGATCTGGATCCGGGGTGTAGCCCAGGTTGGCGATCTGGGTGCCGGCGACGATAAGTTGGCGCGAGATCGACAGGTTGCTGACGATATTGGCGTAGTAGACGGCGTCCAGGGAGGTGGGGACGACGCTCAGGAGGTGGGCGATATAGGCGGCGCCGCCGATGCGCTCCAGCCGCTGCTGGCGCTCAAGTTCCTGGGCGACGGTTATCTGGTCGATGGGTTCGCCCCGCTGAAACAGGGTCAAGGCGGCTTCGTATACCAGCCGTCCCGGTTCGGTGTAGAAATCCTGCGGTTTCAGGAAAGGCGCCAGATCGTAGATGACCTTATCGTCGATCAACAACGAACCGTTGACCGCTTCTTCAGCGGCCGGATCGAAAGGCGGCAGCCTGGTTTCCACCACCGGTCAGCTCCCCTGGGGCACCACTTTGACTTTGACCACGGGCGAGAGGGATGAAGACAGGCGGACGGTGACATTGTAGTCACCCAACGAACGGATCGGTTCAGGCAGTTCTATCTTGCGCTTGTCCAATTCATATCCGGTGACCTTTTGGACCGCCCCGGCGATATCGGCGGAGGTAACCGAACCGTAAAGCTTGGAGCCGGCACCGGTCTTGCCGGGGATGGCCACGGTCAAGCCGTCCAGCATTTTGGCGGCGGTGGCCAGCTCGGCGTCGATCTTGGCCTGCTTCTTAGACTCCGCTTCCAACTTTGACTTGGTCATGGTAGTGGCTTCTTTGGTGGCGGGTGAGGCCAGCCCTGATTTCAGCAGGTAGTTACGGGCGTACCCATCCGGCACTTCCTTGATCTGGCCGGTTTTACCGATAGTGGGGACGTCTTTAAGCAGTACGACTTTCATTTATCAACCTTTGTGTGAGTTAAATAATCCCAATAATACCAATTTCCAATAATACCAATTATCCAATACCATCCCACCGGTTGAGGCGACGTCGTCATTCTGAAAGAGCGGATTCTTCGCTACGCTCAGAATGACGGTTATTTCTCGGAAATGTACTTTTGGGCGTAAATGGCTGCCGTCGCCCCGTCGCCGGCGGCGGTTACCACTTGGCGGACCGAGTTGGCGCGGACATCGCCGGCAGCATAGATGCCGGGGGAGTTGGTTTCCATCTTGTCGTTGGTGATCACCGCGCCGTAAGGATCGATGTCGACAAGACCTTTCAAATAATCCGTGTTCGGCACCAGTCCCACCGCGATGAAAACGCCCTGGAGTTCCAGCACCGATTCGGCGCCGGTCTTCACGTTTTTAAGTTTCAGCCGTTCGACGGCATCCGCGCCTTCGACCGCCTTCACCTCGGTGTCCCAGATGAAGGAAATCTTGGGATCGGCGAAGGCCTTGTCCTGGAGGACCTTCGTGGCCCTCATCGAGTCCCGGCGGTGGATGACGTAAACCTTACTGGCGAAATGGCTGATGTGGGTGGCCTCGTTCAGCGCGCCATTGCCGCCGCCGATGACGGCGACGACTTTGTCCCGGAAAAAGGGGCCGTCGCAGGTGGCGCAGAAGGAGACGCCGCGGCCGGTGAGTTCCTTTTCGCCGGGAACGCCTAGCTTCCGGCGCTCCGAACCGCCGGCGATGATGACCGCGGGGGCGATATAATCTCCAATGCCGGTTGTTACAGTTTTGTCGGTACCATCGATTTTAATCCCGATGACGCTGGTTTGGGCATGCTCGACGCCGAACTTGTTGGCCTGTTCGAACATCTTCTGGCCAAGGTCATAGCCGTGAATCGCCTCGGTAAAGCCGGGATAGTTCTCGATCTCCCAGGCCTCGGCCATGCGGCCGCCGATAGCGCTGCCTTCGATAAGCAGCGTTTTCATCTTGGCGCGGGCGGAATATAGAGCCGCGGTCAGACCGGCAGGTCCGCCGCCTACAATTATGACGTCAAACCGTGACGCTGCTGACATTCTCTTTTACCTCCTCGGCGATAAGCTGGGGGATGCGCTGCTCAACGGTGCGCTTGGCCATTAAAATGGCGTTCATCATGGCTTTGGCGCGAGAGCGGCCGTGGGACACGATTATGGTGCCCTTGACTCCCAGGAGACAGGCGCCGCCGACTTCGCGGAAGTCCATGCCCTTGACCATGTGGCCCATGCCGACGTCGGCCAGAAGGGCGCGGCCCCGCAGGTGGGAAGCAGAGTTAACCGCCTGGCCGACCTGGCGGATCTTGATGATGGAGTCACCCAGACCCTCGAAGGCCTTGATCAGGACGTTTCCGGTAAAGCCGTCGGTAACGATGACATCGGCTTTGTTATGGACCAGGTCATGACCTTCCATATTGCCGATGAAATTTAGTCCGGGCACGGTCTTGAGCATCTGGTGGGTCTCGATGACGAGCTTGTTGCCCTTGGTCTCTTCCTCACCGTTGCTCATCAGGGCGACGCGCGGTTTGTCGACGCCGATAACATATTTGGAATAGATGTTGCCCAGGCGGGCAAATTCCACCAGGTGCTGGGGGCGGCAATCGGCGTTGGCTCCCGCGTCCAGGAGGAGGGCCGGGGCGTGGGGCGTCAGTTTGATGATGCTGCCGAGCGCCGGCCGCTCGATGCCTTCGATCTTGCCCAGCAGGAGGTAGGCGGCGCAGAGCATGGCGCCGGTGGAACCGGCGGAAACGAAAGCATCTGCTGTGCCTTCCTTGACCATCATCGTGCCGATGACAATGGATGACTTGGGCTTGTTCTTGAGGGCTTCGACCGGGTGCTCGTGAAATTCGATGTTCTGAGGGGCATGAACGATAGAGAGGTTCAACTTCTTGAGGTGCTTGCCGGCCTGGACGTGGAGGACCGGCCGTTTGCCGATAAGGATAATCTCAACACCCTTGTCCTTGAGGCTCTGGGCAGCCTTGATGGCGCCTTTGACGATTTCGTAGGGGGCATAGTCTCCGCCGGAGGCATCGACAGCGATCCGCATACTCTTCCCTTCCCTTTGTCAGCGGCCTGAGTCCAGACCTGCTGTTCCCTGAAAATGCCGGTTCATATTATGCGTCAAGTCCCTCTTTAGTAGCAAGGCGGCGCCCAGCGCTCCGGAGAGCTCGGGACTTGGCGGTACGGTTATTTCAAAGCTGAGCATCTCTCGAAACGCCCTTACCATGCCCTTGTTTTTGGCGACTCCGCCCTGAAAAACGACGGGGGGTTCGATCTGGCGATTGCGTCCGGCGTCGGCCAGGAAGTTGCGAACGAGGGCCAGGCAAAGCCCGTAGATTATGTCCGGGCGTTTGGCTCCGGTCTGCTGGGCGTGGACCATATCGGATTCGGCAAAAACGGTGCAGCGGCCGGTAACCTTGATCGGTTGGATGCTCAGTAGAGCCTCGGAGGCGAATTCTTCCATCGTGAGGTTCAGTCGCCGCGCCTGGTGCTCCAGGAAGCTGCCGGTGCCTGCGGCGCAGATGGTGTTCATGGCGAAATCGTTTACCAGGCCATCGCGGAGGACGATCAGTTTCGAGTCCTGTCCGCCGATCTCGATGACCGTTCGGGCGGTGGGGACGAGATGGGCGGCGGCCAGCGCCTGGCAGGTGATCTCATTTTTGACGATTGTCGCCTCAAGTTTTTCGCCGACGAGTTCCCTGGCGCTGCCGGTGACGGCAATCCCAAGAATTTCGCCGTTTATCGATGATTTAATTTGAGCAAGGACCTGCCGCGATGCCGCCAGGGGGTCGGCGGCGGTGGGGAGGTAGGCGGAGGCTAATATATCGCAATTTTCCGATAGGGCAACTGCCTTTGTGGAAACGGAACCGGCGTCAAGGCCGAGAAATATACAGGTCATAACGTATTAACCGCCGGCTTAGAACGATTTCTCGAATTCAGCCTTAACCCTGGCCAGTATCTCAGGACTGGACAAAAGGTCGGCGGCGGTCATGGCCATTCCGGCGGCGGCGTCCAGCATGGCTTTGATGCCCTCATCCGACGCCGCGTACATGGCAAATTCTTTGGTGTGGCCGGAAACATCTTTCGGCGCGATTGCCAGGAAGCCATGGAGAGCGGGAGCGACCTGGCTGACGTTACCCATATCGGTGGAGCCGAACTCGTATGACGGGTCCTCAAGGGCGATATCGCGGCCCAGACTCTGAATATTGTTGGTAAAAAGTTGTGCCAGTTTGACGTTTGCTTTCAAAGGCTCATAGGCGTGCTCGTCCCAATGATAGGAAAGCTCGGCGCCGGTTGCCAGCGCGCCGGCACGGAAGCAGTTGAGTACCCGTTCCTTCAACTCCTCAAGGTATTTCAGGTCCATCGCGCGGACCAAAAAATTCCCGGCGGAGTGTCCCGGCACAACATTCGCTGCTTTGCCTCCGTCGGAGATCACGCCATGAATGCGTGCCGATGAACGAATATGTTGCCGCAAGGCTGCGACGGCATTATAACCGATGACCATTGCATCGAGGGCGTTGATGCCTTGTTCCGGATGAGCGGAGGCATGGGCTTCACGGCCGAAATATTCGACATAAAGAGTCACAACCGCCAGAGCCTGGGTCATGGCGATAGATTCAGAACCTGGATGGACAAGCATGGCGGCGTCCAATCCGTTGAAAATGCCCTTTTTGACCATGGGGATCTTGCCGCCGTAAAGCTCCTCGGCCGGGGTGCCGATCATAACGATAGTGCCGCCGAACTTATCCGCCAATATCTTCGCAGCAACGGCGGCACCCACTGAAGCTGTTCCGATTAGGTTGTGGCCGCAGGCGTGGCCTACCTCCGGCAGGGCGTCGTATTCGCCGACGAAGGCGATGACCGGCTTGCCGGACCCGTAGGTGGCTTTCCAGGCAGTGGGCAGGTCGGCGATGCCCATTTCCACCGTAAAACCGTTCTGTACCAGGTGGTCGGTAAGCCATTTGGCAGCTTGTTTTTCATGAAAACCCAATTCGGGATTATCGTGAATACCGAGAGCGATCTTTTTAAGGGCGGCAGCCTGGGAATCAATCGATTCTTTGACGGCTGTTTTCAGGGAGGAGAGATCAGTTTTCATCGGACTGATTATAGCCCATGGTCACATTCGGCGCTATCGCCGGGGGTTGGTGTTTCCGGTTACGATCCGCTTCTGGAATTCTTTTTTTGGCAGCACTTTTTCCACAAACAGGCTCTTGCCAATAAATGGATCGATGCCGGTATAGTACATCAGGCTGGAGTATGTTGACGGCGCGGGCAGGAATATCTGTACCTGCTCCGGGCTTATTCTCAAATTCTTGGCGGTGAATTGTTGCAATTTGCCCATGTCCGCGGCGGTGCAGCCGGGGTGGGCGGCGATCAGGTAGTAGGTCAGGAACTGCGCTTTGCCGGCGGCTTTGGAGATCCGATCAAAACTTGCCTTGAAATTGAGCAATGATTCCGTTCCGGGTTTGCCCATGGTCTTGAGGACAGAAGGCTCGGAGTGTTCCGGCGCCACCTTCATCTGTCCGGAGACGTGGTGCCTGACGACTTCTTCGAGGTAGGGTTCGCCGTACTGGTTATCAGCCAGAACCGCGTCATACCGGATGCCGGAGGCGACAAACACTTTTTTCATGCCGGGGACTTTACGAAGTTTCTTAAGCAGCTCGATCTGTTTGGAGTGATCTGGTTTAAGAGTCGGGCAAACATTAGGGAAGAGGCAGCGCTTGGCGACGCAAACTCCCTTTTTCAGTTTTCGATCGCATTCGAAGCCGTACATGTTGGCTGTCGGGCCGCCGACGTCCCGGATATAGCCTGTAAAATCCGGGTATTTGGTCAGTTCCCGGGCCTCGGCGAGGATCGATTCCTCGCTCCGCCACTGGACGGTGCGGCCTTCGTGGACGGCGATGGCGCAAAAATTGCATTCACCATAACAACCGCGGTGGGACAGTATCGAGAATTTGATCGTTTCGAGGGCTTTGACCTTGCCCTGACGTTCGTAGTAAGGGTGTTGGGTGCGTTCGTAACCGACGGCAAATACGGAATCGAGTTCTGCCTGGGTCATCGAAGGTTGTGGCGGGTTTTGCACAAGGTAGCGATTGCCATGTTTTTGATAGAGGCCTTTGGCGGTAATGGGATCGTTGTTCCGGTAAAAGGCGTGGAACATGTCAGTGAAGGCTGTTTTATCCTTCTCAACAACGTCGAGCGGCGGCAATTCAAGATAGTTTTCACGTACCAAGGGCATGTCGGCCTCGACGGAGATGTAGCACAATCCCCGGACCCGGCGGGGATCGCTATCCCTGTCGAGGGCAACAGCCAGTTCTACGGCGGCTTTTTCGGCCATGCCGTAGAGGAGATAGTCGGCCTTGGCGTCAAATAGTATCGAGCCCCGGACGCGGTCGTCCCAGTAGTCGTAATGGGCCACCCGCCGCAGGCTCGCTTCAAGTCCGCCAAGGACAATCGGGACAGTTTTTTTGAAATGCTGGCGGATCAGGTTGGTGTACACGATCGAAGCGCGGTCCGGGCGGCGGGTGTTCTGGCAGCCGGGCGTGTAGTCGTCGCTTTTGCGTTTTTTCTTGAGCGAGGTGTAATTGGCTATCATGCTGTCGATACAGCCGCCGGTAACGCCCCAGAATAGGCGCGGTTCTCCGAGGCGGGTAATGTCGGCGGGTGAATGGATGTCAGGTTGGGCGATGACGCCCACCCGGAAACCAGCCTTTGCCAGCATCTTGCCGATCACGGAGATACCGACAAAAGGACTATCGATGTAGGAATCTCCGGTAACCAGAACGATATCCGGCCTGTCCCACCCGAGAGAATCGATTTCCTGTTTGGTCGTGGGCAGAAACATTTAACCTGGTTGGACCTGAGCCCCGGCGGCTTTTTCGGCGCTTTGCAGCATCCAGATCACCTTATTGGCGAGAACCATGACGGCGTAATTACACTGAGCCACGGCTTGTACCGTCTGCTGGTTCAGTTCGTTGATTCCCAGAGGCCAGACCCGGCAGGTCCTGGGACGTTCACCGTAGATCTGGCAGCGCCCGTTTTTGGGGTTCCACCAGCCGCACGGGTGGGCTTGTTTGATCACCCAGTCCTTGCCGTCGAGGGCAAAAATATCTTCGCGTTTGCGCTTCAGTTTCCGGCTGATGCGGATTGTATCCGCTTCGTCAACCACGATGCGCCGGGTTTGAGAGCAGCACCAGCCGCAACCGGTACAGGCCTCTTTCATGCGTTTCATTATTGCCCTGGACTCCGGACCGATGATATCGGTGATCGAAACAATGTCTACAAGTTCGGAGGGTGAGAAATTCCTGGCCGGCGGATATACTTTTAAGAGAGCGGCTCCAACCGTGGCGATATACCGTTCGTATTTTTCACCGAAGTCGGAATTAAGGTGCCTGGTGACAATTTTCCTCGCCTCCGAGAGATCGGTGTCCGCAATCCCAAGATTCTCAAATACTTTAGCCATGATTTGAATTATACCAAATCGGTCTTTCAGCCGTTTGTGACTTAAGACACTTAAGGTAATACATGTTTTTTGGTATAATGCTTTATCTGTTTACTGGAGGCTGTCAATGCCGATTTACGAGTACAACTGTAAGAAATGCGCCAAAAGATTCGAACTTCTGCGCCGATTTTCCGACACCGCCGAGGTAACCTGCCCCAAGTGCGGTTCGACCGAGGTCGAGAGGAAGATTTCGTCATTTAGCTGTGGCTCTTCAGGCGGCGGGTCGTACAGCGGATCCGGTTGCGGGTCCGGCGGAGGCGGCCGCGTTTCTTCCTGAGGGTAGATACAGAGGAGCCGGTTCGGCTCCCATGAACATCACCGTTTATCATCGAAGTGTCCGTGGTTCACCAAATACATCGATGGAGGTCAGCTTGCCGCTTTACGATTACGTATGCCGCTCCTGCAAGAAAAAATTCGAGGAATTACGCCGTTTTTCGGATACCGGTCCGGTGACTTGCCCAAAGTGCGGTTCCACCGAGTGTGAAAAGAAGCCCGCAACCTTTATCACCACCGATAATCTGGGGCTGTCCAAGACTCCCAAGGGCAAATCTCCCTGGCTTTATACCTGAATACGGGAAGCACTATTAAAGTTTCCAGCCCCTCACCGCGTGCGGGGCTTTTGGTTTTAATACAGGGATCATTTTGGTAAACTAGAAGAAGAGGTAAAACCGATGCCAATTTATGAATATGTTTGCGCCGGATGCAGGAAAAAGTTCGAGCTTCTCCGGTCAATGTCGGACACATCGCCAGCCATTTGTCCCAGGTGCGGCTCAGCTGATACCCGGCGAAAGATGTCCACTTTTACCTCGACTTACAAGGGCAAGGTCGAAACGCCTCCCCAATGGCGCCAATCTTAGGGAACGTGCATTAAAAAAGGCCACCGCGAAGGTGGCCTTTTTTTTATTTAACCTCTTTCAACGTTAGAGGGCTTCGTTTTCCGAAGCTTCAACCGCCTTCCGAAGTTCATCGTTCAGCATCTTGGGCAGTCCCTCGATATCCACTTTCAAGAAACCCCGGATGATCGCCGCCGTGGCTTCATCACGGGTCAGCCCGCGGGCCATGAGGTATTCGACCTCATCCTCGGCGATCTTGCCCACTGCCGCCTCATGTGACAGGTCGACGTTGGGCACGGTTGCTTTAAGTTCCGGAATGGCATGGATGCTGCCCTGCTCCTTGAGGATCAGGCCGCGGCATTCGAGATGGCCTTTGATATCGACGGCGTTGCCTTCCATGTAGCCGCGGGAGATGATCTCGCCGCCGGCGGTGATGGCCCGGGCTATCATTTCAGTCCGGGCGCCGGGAGCGTCCAGAAACGCCCTGGTGCCAAGGTCCATGTGAGAACCGGGGGTGGCGACCATTATCGTATTGAATCTTACGGTGGCGTTCTTGCCGACGCAGCGGGCGATGGGCGAAGCCTGGATTGAGTGTACCGGCTTCATGATGACGTAATTGGAAAGGTACAGGCCGTCTTCTTCGATAATCGCTCCCGTACGAGGCCGCACTTCGGTCTCCGGGGACCAGGTGTGGATCATGCTGAAGGTGATCTTGGCGCCTTTCTTGATATAGAACTCCGAAACACCGACGTGCAGTCCCATCGATTGGCGGTGGGCGACGGCGCAGCCGGTGATGATGTGAAGTTCCGATCCTTCTTCGGCGATGATGATGTTGTGGACGTCCTGGACGGCCTGGTCGTGCTGCAGGTACAGGCAGGCCTGCACCGGATAGTCCGTCTTGACGCCGGGGAGGGCGCGGATGAAATAGCCGTCGGCGTCGTTGAGTTCGACGTGGGCGGTGTATTTGTCGGCATCGACCTGGACCGCTTTCCACCAGTAGTCCTTGAGCCAGTCATATTTCTTCCTGGCTTCCGATATGCTCATGACCTCGATGCCGTCCTGGGCGGCGCCGAAATGAACGGGGGTGTTGTCCATCTGGACAAATGTGCCGGAGCGGGCGGTGCGGTCATCCAGCATGACGCCGGACTCCAGCATCCGAGACTTGTCCACCTCGGCAATGGTCTCGAGTTTTTCGACATATTTCTTCTCGCCCTTTTTAGGGACGACGAATTGCTCCAGGTCAATGTCAGGCCCGGCGGCGGCTTTTTTAGCCGCAGCGGCTTTGGCGCGTTCGATAAGGTCGGTTTCTACCTTTTGCATATCTGGCATGAGGCACACTCTCCATAGCCTTTAATTTTGATGGTTTCAAGGATTTCATGGGGATCGCCCTCGCAGATTATCCTGCCTTCAAACATGACGTAACCGGTACGGGCGTTGACATACTCAAGGATGTGTCCGGTATGCGAGATGATGAGGCCGCTCCGCGTCCGCGAACGCATCGGGTGAGATTTTTTCAGGAGGTCATTGATGAGCTCGCCGATGAGGGCGATGTTTTCCAGGTCAACGCCGGATTCCGGTTCGTCGAGCAATACCAGGTCCGGGCTCTGGGCCAGGAGCTGGAGAAGTTCCGATCTTTTGGTTTCGCCACCTGAAAAACCGTAGTTGATATCCCTGTCCAGGAAATCTACCATATTGGTTTTTTCAGCCAGGCCGGGTATGACGTCGACGCTCTCCCGACCCCGGAAGCACGCCGTTACCATGTCGCGGGTCTTGACGCCCCGGACGATGGGCGGCCTCTGGAAAGACAAGCCGATCCCGATGCGCGCCCGTTCATCGAGAGTGGCGCGGGTGACGTCTTTGCCTTCGAAAATAATCTTGCCGCCGGTGATCTTGTAGCGGGGAAAGCCCATGATAGTCATCAGCAGGGTGGTTTTGCCGCTGCCGTTGGGGCCGTAGATCACGTGCGTTTCACCGGCATTGATTGAAAGGTTGATGCCGTGGAGTATCTCCTTGCCTTCCACTTCAACTTTTAGATCTTTAATTTCCAGCAGTTTTTCGGCAGCCATATTTACCTCCGGGGTATTAATTATGCGGCACCAGAAATCGCCTGGTCTGTGATGAAAATCACCGATGATATTCAGTTATTATCGGGTACTGGGCGGCGAGGGTCAACTACAAAGGCGTACGGGACACCGAGAGAGGGACTGGAGCTTGCCCCGCGTGTTATAATCAATTACGAATCGAGGGCATAATGAACTTGGTCGGCATTCTCCTCGTCCTTTTGGGCATCGCCCTTTTTATCGCCGAATTTTTTACTTCGGGGTACGCCCTTTTCGGGGCGGCAGGACTTTTCGCGCTGATTCTGGGCCTGATCCTGATTTTTGACTTTACGGTACCCGTTTGGGTGACCGTCACCCTGTTTGTTCTCATGCTGGTGTTTGCTTTCACCGCTACGGTACTCGTTTTTCGGCGCGTGGCCGAAGCTCAAAAGCAGAAAGTCGCCACCGGGCACGAGGAACTGATCGGCAAGAAAGCCACGGTACGCGCTCAATTGAATCCGTCGGGCACCGTCTTTATCGATGGGGAAATCTGGTCAGCGCAAGTAAAAGAGGGGAGAGCCGAGGTTGGGGAGGAAGTCGTCGTCACCGGCATCGACGGTCTGAACCTATATGTCGCCAAAATCCAGGAAGGAGCATAACAAATGCCTGAATCAACCATCAACGCCCTGATCCCGTGGCTCGTCGTCCTGTTTTTCCTGATCGTTCTACTGGCCATGTCCGTCAGGGTGGTGGCCGAATACGAACGGGGCGTCATTTTCCGGTTGGGAAGGCTCATAGGCGCCAAGGGGCCAGGCATCTTCCTCCTCATTCCGTTCATCGATCGAATGGTCAAAATGGACCTGCGCGTGGTGGTCATGGACGTGCCGTCCCAGGAAGTTATTACCCGGGATAACGTGACCGTCCGGGTCAATGCCGTCATATATTTCCGTGTTGTCGATCCGCAGTCGGCGGTGGTCAAAGTCGCCGACCACATCCGGGCTACCAGCCAGATCGCCCAGACCACCCTCCGGAATGTGCTCGGCCAGTCCGAACTCGATGAACTCCTGGCTAACCGGGAAAAGTTGAATGATATTCTCCAGGGTATCATCGACAAGCAAACAGACCCGTGGGGCATCAAGGTCTCGACTGTCGAGATCAAAGAGGTGGAACTGCCGGAGACGATGCGCCGCTCGATGGCCGCTCAGGCTGAAGCTGAGCGCGAGCGCCGCGCCAAAATCATTCACGCTGAAGGCGAATTCCAGGCTTCTACCAAGCTGGCCCAGGCCGCGGACGTCATCGCCAAAGAGCCGGTCACCCTTCAATTGAGGTATCTGCAGACGTTAACCGAGATCGCCTCGGAGAAGAACTCGACGGTTATCTTCCCCGTGCCGATCGATCTGATAAGCATGTTCATGAAACGATTCGGCAGCGACGGCAAGGAGCAGAAATAGCGCTCAGCCGAGGGTGACATCCCCGGCGACCACGGCGCATTCAGTACCGTCGTCCCGGCGGATTATGAGGGCGCCATCGCTATTAACGTCGATTGCCGCGCCTTCAAAAACCGATGTTCCGCTGGTGGCTTTAACCCGGCGTCCCAGGGTGATGAGCCGGCTTTTCCAAAGCTTCAAGATCGCGTTCTGGTCAAAAGAGGAATAGAGAAATTCCAGCCGGTCGATCAGGGCGCGTAATAACGCCAACGGATCCACCGGCCTGCCGATGTGATCTGAAAGACTGGTGGCGATTCCTGCGATCTCGAGACATGAACCGGTCTGGATATTGACGTTTATGCCCATGCCAATTACGGTATAGTTCCTTGTCTTGGAAACGCCGCTCTCAACCAGGATGCCGGCGACTTTCTTGCCGCGGATCAATACGTCGTTCGGCCATTTGAGATCGGTATGGATCGATGTAACTTCTTCTATCGCCTCGGCGACCGCCAGCCCGGCCAGAACGGTCAAGTAGGGCAGCTTTTCAGCGTCGGGATACAACAGAATGGAAAGATACAGCGAACCCGCCGGGGATATCCAGGCACGGTTAAGGCGTCCCCGCCCCTCGGTTTGCTCCGCGGCGATCACCAGCGTGCCTTCGCGGGCGCCTTTTTGGGCTAATTCCCGGGCACGGTCCATCGTCGAGCCGATGGAATCATAGGTAAAAAGGGTATGCCCCCAGCGGCAGCCCGCAAGGGCATTTTCTACGCTCCGGAAATCAAGGGAATGCATCGAAGAAGTATAACATCCAGCCTGCTGATCCGCCATTGACACAAGCGCGTTCTGAACCAATAATGGTTTTGAGGTGGCTGAAATGGCTGAAGAAAAATTAAGAGAATACACCGAAAAGCGCAACTTTAAAAAGACCGCCGAACCTCCGCCTGAAGTAAAGCTGCCTTCAGCCAAGCCGATGTTCGTCATCCAAAAACACGATGCTTCCCGCCTTCACTATGACCTCAGGCTGGAAGTCGATGGGGTTTTGAAAAGCTGGGCGGTACCGAAAGGTCCCTCCCTTGATCCCCAAGCCAAGCACCTGGCGGTGCCGACCGAGGACCACCCCATGGCGTACGGCGGATTTGAAGGAACCATCCCCCAGGGGGAATACGGCGGCGGCACGGTGATGGTCTGGGACACGGGCACATACCGGAACATCAAAGCCGATAAACCGGAACCGGAAACGATGGCGGAGGCCTACGATAAGGGCAGGATCGAGGTATTTCTCGAAGGAAAAAAGTTGCGAGGCCTTTTTGCCCTGATCCGGACCGCCAAAGGTTGGCTCTTCTTCAAGATGAACGATGAATTCGTGAAAGCCGGGGATATCCTTGAAGAGTCCCCTGATTCCGCCCTTACGGGAAGGACTCTCTCCCAGATCGCGGCTGCGGAGGCTTAGCCGATAGCATTCTCGACCGCTCGGCGCATTGCCATCAAATTGGCCTCGGGGACGGCGAGGGGGTAGGTGCAGCCGGTCGTCAGGATGAGCCGCCGGGAGTTCATTTTCTGAATAGCCTCCCTGGCTTGATCCATGACCTCCCGGGGCGATCCATCCTGAAGCAGGCGCATCTGTTCCACGCCGCCCATTACCGCCTTGGGGGAAAGCCGGGCCGCTGTCTGCAGATCTATCCCCGAGGTCCGGTCGTGCCAATTTACCGCCTGGACCGGGTATGCGGCGGTTTCTTTGAACATGGGGTGCTGGCCGTGGAGGTGAAGCACGTTGAACCAGCCGGCTGAGGCGGCTTCAAGAACCATTAAATCAGTTGGCCTGCCGAACTGGTCAAACTCGTCCCGGCTCAACAGCTCGTGGCTGGCAAAACGGGTGGAAAGGAAGATACCGTCGGCTCCCGCCTCGATACAGGCGGACGCAAATCTGGCGCTTGTTTCCGCCAGGGTGTGTAGGGCTGGCAGCACTTTTTCCGGGTATTCACGGAGGTGGGCCAGGAAAAGTTCATCGCCCGCCAGGTACGCGGCTATGGCCAGGGGATGGAACATCGTTACGATGACCGGGGTGTCCTGGTCCTTCTCTTTTACGATCTTCCCCAGGGAATCCAGGTGCCAGCCATAGGTGCCGCGCCGGATGTCGAGGGGACCGACAGCCGCCCAATCATCGGGACAATGGATGATTCGGGATAAATATTCCCTGTCTCCCATGATGCTGCCGCGGTAGGCATGAGTGATGCCGTAATCCTCGACGCAATAAGTTGAGGACACCGGCAGCTTGATGAAGTCGAGATCGTATTTGCGTTGATACGCGAGAGTCACCGCGGCCAGCGAGTCCGGATTTTGGTCGTCGCCGGGCCAGTGCCGCCAGAATCCCACGGGGACCCGGTCGACGGTCTGACCGGTAAGCGCCGCCTGAATTCTTTCCCGCTTGCTCGTCATGGGCTTGCTCCTTGATTATTCCCGATCTGATGTTACGCAATGGAACGGGTTGGGTCAACTGGCGGCAGGACCACGGGAAGGCGCGGCGGGGAGGAGGAAAGGGGAACTCAGGGATTGGGAGGAACGGAAGGGGCGGGGGCGGCGACGCCGGCATTGAAACGTGTTCGGATATCTTCGATAACTCCGATGAGGCGTTCAGGCTTGTCGACCTTGGAAACATAGTAATCAGCCCCGGCTTCAAGGGGCACCGAGCGGTCCAGGCAACAACTTAAAACCACGACCACGGAATTTTTGAGGTCCGCCAGGGTTCCCTTGGGCCAGACACCCAGTAATTCCCATTCAACCAGGGTGAGGTCCGGTTTAACCGACCGGGCAAGTTTCACCAGGCTTTCAGTGTCCCCTGCGCCGCCGGCATATTCCATGTCCGGATACTGCTCGACTAAAAGCTTAAGCGCCGAACGGGTGCTTGGTTGCCTGTCGGCTACAACAAAGCGCATAGTTCCGATCCTTTGAAAGACTCGAATCCCGCATTTTACTGATGATACTACCAACCGGTGACAATTACATCAGGCGTCAGGGGGGATTTCAACCTGGCCTTTCGGCTAGTTTTTTACCCGTCATTTGACCAGTTTCTGTTTCAAGGCCAGGGAAACGGCCTCGGTGCGGCTTGATACGCCCAGCTTGGAAAGGACGTTGGAGACATGGAACTTGGCGGTGGAGGGGCTCACCCCCAATTTGTCGGCGATCTCGGTGTTGGGCAGGCCGTCCACCATGAGCTTTAAGATCTCCTTTTCACGGGCGGTCAGGTCATAGTCCCGGGCGGCGGGGCTCCTCATCTCCTGGATGAGCACCTGGGTAGCCTCGGAGGACAGCTTGGACTGCCCGGCCATGGCGCCCCTTATGGCTGAGACCAGTTCCGAGGCGGAGACGGTTTTCAGGAGGTAGCTCATGGCCCCGGCCTTGAGGGCGCCGTCCACCTGCTCCCGCTCCTTGAAACTGGTTAGGACGATGATCCGGATGTCCGGCCAGCGGTCATGGATGGCTTTGGTGGCGGCCACGCCGTCCATCACCGGCATCAAGAGGTCCATCAGGATGACGTCGGGCTTGAAGCGCTCGACGAACCTGACGGCCTCGCTGCCGTCGGCGGCCTCCCCGGCCAGTTCCAGGTCATCCTCGGCGGCCAGCATCGCCTTAAGGCCCGACCGCACCACGCCGTGATCGTCAACCAGCATGACCCGAATTGGTTCAGTTTCCGCCATTTGTTACCTCCTTAACCGGCTTTTGCCATTTAACGGTCACCGTCGTCCCTTGACCGGTTTTACTGTTGATCTTTAGTTCGGCGCCGATAGCCCTGGCGCGCTCGTTCATGATGCCCATGCCCAGGCTGCCTGCCGTTTTGTCAGCCGGGTCGAACCCTTTTCCGTTGTCGGAGATGGAAACGGAGACGGCTTTTTCGAAACAGGTCAGTTCCACTTTTGCCTGGGCTGCCCCGGAGTGTTTGCCAACGTTATTAAGAGCCTCCTGGGCGATCCGGTAAAGCCCGATCTTCACATCCGTGGGCACGTCGCAGTCACCGGTGACCGTCACCTCGACGGGTATCCTTGCCCTGCCGGTGACAGATTCGGCGAGCTGATGAAGCAGCGGACCCAGGTCAGCCTCTGCCAGGGTGGCCGGTCTCAATTCAAAGAGCAGCGTCCGCATCTCCGCCAGCGCTCCCCGGGTCAACTGCCGGACTTCTTCCAGCCGGCGCCGGCCTTCAGACGGATTGTGTTCCCAGATCCGCGGTAGCACCTCAGCGATGATCGAGGCCGAAAAGAGGGTCTGGCTCACCGCGTCATGGAGGTCCCGGGCGAGGCGCGCCCGCTCTTCAACGGTTGCCTGCTGGAGCGCCTGGGCGGCCAGCGTCTGTTCGCTCTTTTTAAGTTCAGAACGGTCGATGCCAACGCATAGAACCTCACGCAACTGACCGGATTCGTCGAAGACGGGCTGGTTGGTCCATACCACCCACACCCGCTCGCCGCTCTTCTTCATATTTTCATTTTCGTTCAGGCGGTATTCCTCGGGGTGGGAGACGATACCTCTGATCATCTCCTCCAGGTCCGCGTTTGAGGAATCCCGGGCGGGCACGATGGTGCCGATGACGCTCTTGCCCATGATCTCTGCCTGGCTGAAACCGAAGAAGCGCTCGGCGAACTGGTTGAAAAAGGCCACTCTTCCTTCGGTGTCCATTTCCAGGATGATGGTATTGCCGCTCTCCACCAGATGGCGGTATTTGGTTTCGCTCCGGCGGAGCGCCCGTTCAACCTTTTCACGCCGCTCGATCTCGTCTTCCAGTTGAGCGTTAGCCCCGGTCAGGGCGGCGGTGCGCTCGATGACGCGGCGCTCCAGACTCTCCCTGGCGAGCCGCAGATCTTCCTCCGTCTGGCGGCGCTCGGTGACGTCCAGTACCTGTCCGACGGTCCTGAGCCTCCCGCTGGGGTCGCGGAACATGGTCGAGCTGATTTCCACCCTGCGTTTCTCGCCACTCTGGTTCACGATATTGAACTCATACCTCGAGGGAGGGTTCTCTCCGCGCTGCCGCCGGACGTAGTTGTCGCCGACGATGGCGGCGCTCTCTGCATCGAGGAAATCGCGGAAATCACGGCCGACGATTTTGTCATTGGGAAATCCGAGCAGGATGGTAGTCATGTCGTTGGCGTAAGTGATCTTGAAATGCTCATCGATGGTGAAGATGCTGGAATGGGAGTTTTCGACAATGGAACGGAACATCTGGTCAAGTTCCTGGCGTTCCTCTTCGGCCTTTTTGGTGGCCGAGATGTCGCGAAGAATGGCCACCAGCATCGGATGTTTATCGATCTTGATCAGATCTAGGCTGATTTCGGTGTCAAACAACTCTCCGCCGGCTTTGCGATGCTTCCACTCGAAAACCTGGGGTTGGCCGGAAAAAGCCAACCTGATTTTTTCCAGTGCCTTTTCTTTTGACAGCCTGCCGTCGGGTTGAACGTCGGGCGAGAATTCATACGGGGTTTTACCCACGAGCGACTTGCGGGGGACGCCGAACATCTCCCCGGCTTTTTTGTTGCCCTCGATGATGCCGCCCTCGTCAAGCAGCAGAATGGCGTAGTTGTCCATCAGACCTCTTTTAACAAATCGGGACTGCTTGGGAACGGGACCCCGCGGGAAATCTTAACACAAATAAATGAAGAGGCGAAACGGGTCAGCTCTTCAATTTGAACGTGAAATGGGGCTAGTGTACAATCTCCGTATTCAAGATATCAGGAGATTTTATGACGCAAGAGCGTTGTCGCGGCTGTCGCGACCTTGTTCCCCAGGAAATGCTGAAGTTCCGCCTGGCTGAATCTGTTTTCATCGACACCGCCCTCAAGTGGGGCTATGAAGAGGTGCGGACCCCCACACTGGAATACCTGCACCTGTTCACCGCCACCGGAACCCTGACGCCCGGAATGCTCGGCCAGGTGTTCTCCTTCCTTGATTGGGACGGCTGGAGCGGCGAAAGGGTAGTCATGCGCCCGGACGGCACCATCCCGATCGCCCGACTTTACGTCGATTCGATGGCCGGCCGCGACGTCGCCCGGCTGTTCTACGTTGTCAACGTTTTCCGTTTTGGAAATGAGCCCGCCACGGGTCGCGAGCGCTGGCAGTGCGGCGCCGAGCTGATCGGCGGCAATTCGGCGCTGGCGGACGTTGAACTTGTCCGGATGTCTCTGGAGGCGCTTGAGCTTCTCGGTCTGGAATCACGCGTCAAAGTCTCCCATTCAGGCGTCATCCAGGCCGTGCTGGCCCAGCTGGAGCCTTCAACCGAATCGAGGCACAAGCTGTTCGATGAAATCCTTGACGGCAACGAAAGTATCATGGCCCGCCTGGCCGAAGCCAAACCTGAACTGATGGCCGGTTTGAAGACGCTGCTCGATGTCACCGGGACGTCTTCCGCTTACTTATCCAATCTCCGGTCGCTGTTCGGTTATTCGGCCGAACTCGAGGCCGCCGCGGCTAATTTTGCCTCCACCCTTGATATGCTCGACGATATCGGCCTCCCGTACGAGATAGACTTGGCGTCCGGTCGGGGTTTCGAATACTACACCGGCATCATTTTCCACCTGTCCGTCGATGGCAAGACCGTCGGCGGCGGCGGACGCTACGATAACCTTGTAGAGCTGATGGGCGGGCCTGCCAAACCGGCGGCCGGTTACGCCCTTTACCTCGACGAACTGACCAGGCTCATCGACATGGGCGAATATGAGATGGAAGAACCCGACCGCTTCCTGGTCAGTTTCCAGCCCGGCGATGAAGCCCGCGCCTTTGCCGTGGCCACCGACCTGCGCGACGCCGACTACACCGCTGAAATCAAGCTCGGCGACCCGGACGTGATGGATTATGACTGGGTGCTCAATATCACCGATGAGGGCCTTCTTGTCCTTTCGGACACCGAGACCGACGAGGAATTCGAGTTCGAAACCGTCGATGAACTGGTGGAGATGTTGGGCGGGGAGGCTTCGGAAGAATGAGGGTCGCGTTACCCAAGGGAAGGCTACTGGCAGACACGGCGGCGCTTTTGGAGCGCGCCGGCTGGCAGCTCAACGACTACCAGCCCAAAGCCAGGCTGTACCGCCTGAAGAGCGCCAAATTTCCTGAAATGTCAGCCAAGATGCTGCATGAGAAAGATATCCCCATCCAGGTGGCTATCGGCAACTACGACCTGGGTATTTGCGGCGCGGACTGGGTGGAAGAACTGGTGTCGCGCTACCGGCTTACCTCCCTGGTCAAGGTCAAAAACCTGGGCTACGGTCACGGCGCCCTGTTTGCCGCCGCGGCGGCGGGCGACGGCATTGCGTCGCTGTCCGACCTGTCGCAGCGTTCCGACAAGATCCGACTGGCATCCGAATATCCCAACCTGGCGGAACAGCTGGCGATGCAGCTTCGCCTGAAAAACTACGCCGTTTACCCGCTGTGGGGCAGCGCCGAAGCCTATCCGCCTGAAACGGCCGAGGTAGTCATCTTGCCGCGCAAGACGGCCGGGGAACTGGAAGGCAAGGGTCTCAAGGTGCTCTCAAAGGTGCTGGATTTCAAAGCGGTGCTCATCGCCAACCGGGAGAGCCTGGCATCGAAAGACCTTTCCGGAGCCATAAGTTCGATCATGGCCAACCTTCAGCCAAGTCCCGACGTCGAGGAGGCAAAATCAGGGACGGCATCTCCGCTGGAAGCCTACCATGAATATGCTCCCGACGTGGTGCGCCTGGCTTTACCTGACGGTCACCAGCAGCCGCACGTCCGCAAGATTCTGGACGCCGCTGGAATTCACATCGAAGATTACCCATCCGATAAAGGGCTGCGCCGTCCCAAAAGCGATATCGAAGGTTTCACCATCAAGACTATCCGCCCCCAGGATATGCCGGTCCAGGTGGCCAACGGCAATTTCGACCTGGCGATCACCGGCTGGGACTGGCTGACGGATCACCTGCACCAGTTTCCCACCAGCCCGGTGAAGCGGCTGCTGGATCTCAAATATGGCTGGGTGCGCATCGTGGCGGTGGTCGCCAACGATGTCCCGGTGAACAATTCCGCGGAACTGAAGGCCTATTTCCGGAACAAGAACCTGCGGGTGGCCTCCGAATACATCAATATCGCCGACGACTACGCCCGGAGGAACCATTTCGGCCGCTACCGTATCGCTCCGACCTGGGGCTCTACCGAGGCCTATCTGCCTGAGGACGCCGACCTTTTAATCGAAAACACCGAGACCGGTGGTACCATCGCCAGGCATAACCTGCGCATCATCGATACGCTCTTTGAATCTACAGCCTGCGTCATCGGCAACACCCGGGCGGCTGATAATCCGGTTAAACGGGCGCGAATGGAAGCTTTGGTGGAGCGGCTGGGCAAAGCCCTGGAGAAAGTCTGATGCGTTTGGTGACCGGTTTCAACGCGGCAAGGGAGCTGCTTGAGCGCCGGGTGAATGTGTCCACTGGCAACGCTGGGGTCGAGCAATCGGTCAGGGCGGTCATAGATGATGTAATCCGGGAGGGCGACGCAGCGCTCAAGCGTTTAACTGCCAGATTCGACCGGGTTGAATTACAAACGTTCGAGGTACCCGGGGAGCACATCAAGGCGGCGATGTCCGCAATCTCGCCCGAACTGCTGGCAGCCCTTAAAACCGCCGCCGGGCGTATCGGTTCTTATCATCAGGACCAGCGTCAAGCAATTTCAGCCATGCAATTGGCGATGGATGGGCGACAGATCTTCCGGCCGCTTGAACGGGTGGGCGTCTACGCTCCCGGCGGCAAGGCCTATTACCCCTCAACCGTGTTGATGACCGCCATCCCGGCCAAGGCTGCCGGGGTGGCTGAAGTCATCCTGGCGACACCGCCGGGTCCGGACGGGAAAATCCCGGCGCCAACCCTAGCCGCCGCCGCCATTTCCGGTGTTGACCGGGTTTTCAGCATCGGCGGGGCTCAGGCCATCGCCGCTCTGGCCTACGGCACGGAATCGGTGCCTAAAGTGGATAAGATCTGCGGACCGGGAAATATCTACGTCATGACCGCCAAGCGCCTGGTATACGGAGCTGTGGGTATAGACGGGTTGCAGGGTCCGAGCGAAGTGCTGATCATTGCCGATGAAACCGCCAACCCGGATTTCATCGCGTCCGACATGCTGGCCCAGGCGGAGCACGACCCGCTGGCCCAGTCAGTGCTGGTAACCACCTCGAAGCCAGTGGCGGACAAGGTGATCGCTATCCTCCAGGCGAAATCGGAGGGGTCGGCGAGGCGTCAAGCCGTTGCTGAATCCCTTGGGGACTGGGGCATCGTTGCCGTGGTGGATAACCTCGACCAGGCGATCGAACTGGCCAATCTGTATGCGCCGGAACATTTACTGGTATTCACCGCCGATGCCGATGCAGATTTAAAAAAGATCAAAAATGCAGGATGCGCCTTTATCGGAGAAAAGGCTTCGGTAGCCTTCGGCGATTATGTCGCTGGTCCTTCGCATGCCCTGCCTACCGGCGGCACGGCGCGGTTCGCCTCGCCGTTGAATGTGCTCGATTTCCTGAAGATAACAGACGCCGTCCGTGTCGACGACACGATGGTAAATAGCTTGGGCGCCGCCGCCGCGGCAATCGCGGAGGCTGAGGGATTAAGCGCACATAGAGATGCCGTTCGCTTGAGAATGGAGGCCGCGTGACCGACATAAACAGGTTCATGAGGCGGGAGCTTGACAAGTTTGTCGGCTATGCCGCCTGCAAATCGCCGGAAGCCCTCGACCGGGAAACGAGGGCAATGGGGATCCTCAAGCTCGACGCCAACGAAAACGTTTACGGGCCTTCTCCCAGGGTAAAAGCGGCTTTGGCGTCTTTTGACGACGCCCACATCTACCCCGATTCCTGCCAGACCGAGTTAAGGAAAGCGCTGGCGGTTTACACCGGTGTTGCCGCCGAACATATCGTCGCCGGATCCGGCTCGGACCAGCTTATCGATTTGCTGATAAGGTTGTTCGTTAACCCAGGCGATGAGGTCCTGACCGCGACGCCGACCTTTGCCATGTACAAGTTTTTCACCGAGCTGGCCGGCGGGAAGTTTGTGACCGTATCACGAGACGACGAATTCAACCTCGTGCCCGAAAAACTGATTAAAGCGATCTCAAAAAAGACAAAGCTGATTTTCATCGCCATGCCGAACAACCCGACCGGCACCCAGATAAGCGTCGACGCGGTGAAAAAGATAATCGACACCGGCGTTCCGGTGGTTGTGGATGAAGCGTATTATGAGTTCACCGGCCAGACCCTGGCGCCCGAACTAGATAAATACCCGAATTTGATGATCCTACGCACCTTCAGTAAATGGGCGGGGCTGGCGGGCCTTCGTGTCGGATATGGCCTGTTACCGGTAAATGTCGCCGAAAAGCTTGACGCCATCAAAGACCCGTATTGCGTCAACGCCGCGGCTGTGACGGCGGCGCGCGAGTCGCTGAATGACGTGGACTACCTTATGGGCAACGTTAAGCTTATGATCTCTGAAAGGGACCGGCTCTTCAACGCCCTGTCATCGATCAAGTACCTGAAGCCTTATCCCTCCGCGGCTAATTTTATCCTCTGCAAGGTTAAAGCCAGGATAGCGCTGCAAATCCAGGTGGTTTTGGAGCGCCGGGGGATACTGGTACGCTATTTCAACTCGCCGCAGATGGAAAATTGCCTGCGGTTCAGTATCGGACGCCCGGAAGACACCGACCGGCTGATCGCCGAACTCCAGAAAATAGGGGAGATGTAACATGGCCGAACGCAAAGCCACCGTCAAACGGGAAACTAAAGAGACGACAATTTCGGTCACGGTCAACCTGGATGGCACCTGCAAGGACGAGATGTGCACCGGCAACCGGTTGTTCGACCACATGCTCTCCCAGATCGCCAGGCACGGGGTATTTGACATAAAGGTGTCCGCTACTGGCGATGATATCCATCATCTCGTCGAGGATGTCGGTATCTGCCTGGGTAAAGCCTTCAACGAAGCCCTGGGGGATAAGAAGGGATTGGTTCGCACCGCCGAATCCCAGGTTCCGATGGATGAGGCTTTGGGCGTGGTCATTTTGGATCTGGGCGGGCGGGGATACTCCGTCATCCACATGGACTTTGAGAAAAACGACCTCGCTGGTTTCCCGGTCGATATGGTACGCCATTTCCTGGAAAGCTTCGCCGCGGAGGGCCGGATGAATCTTCACGCCTCCGTCTGCTACGGCACCAATGATCACCACAAGGTTGAAGCGGTGTTCAAAGCTCTTGGACGGGCGCTGGATAAGGCGACACGGATTGATCCGCGGATCGCTGACCGGGTTCCAAGTACCAAGGAGTGGGTGGAGTAACTTCCCCTCATTTGTCTTTCTGAACCGAGCGAAGCATCGGGGAAGAATCTTTTAAGTTTCCCTCTCAGGGCGAAATTGAGATTCTTCGCTTCGCTCAGAATCACAGTAAATTTGGTCTCACGCCAAAGACTTGTCTTTCTGAACCGAGCGAAGCATCGGGGAAGAATCTCTATGCCTCCCTGCCGCAAATACCGTCATAAAGGTCTGACCAATTTGGATTGAACTCGTTGATCAAGGCGACTTTCTTAGATCGCCGCCAACCCTTGATTTCCTTTTCCCGTGAGATAGCAGAGTAGGCGTTGTTCGTTTCTTCAAAGTATATCAAGGAATGTATTGCATACCTTTTGGTGAAACCTTCCACCAAGTTGTTCTTGTGTTGCCAGACGCGTTTGATCAGGTCGCTAGTGACGCCAGTGTAAGTCACCGTTTTTGCGGCGTTGGTCATAATGTATATCTAATATTGTTTTGAGTTCACAGCCTCATCTCCGGAGAGGCATTGAGATTCTTCGCTACGCTCAGAATGACATTATATTTGATCTGATGCTAAAGACTTGTCTTTCTGAACCGAGCGAAGCATCGGTGAAGAATCTCTAAGCCTCCTTCTCAGGGCGAAGTGAGATTCTTCGCTGCGCTCAGAATGACAAAGTGCTAGGCCAGCGTTTTCCCCGTCAATACCTCATACGCATGAACGTATCGCCGCCGGGTGCTCTCGATGACGTCAAGCGGCAGAGCGGGGGCCGGCGGCTCTTTGTTCCAGCCGGATTTCTCCAGCCAGTCTCGCAGGGGCTGCTTATCGTAAGAGTCCTGGGGTTCGCCCACCTTATACAGTTTTTCATCCCAAAAGCGGGATGAATCCGGCGTCAATGCCTCGTCGATCACTATGAGCTTGTCTCCGTCCAGCCCGAACTCGAACTTGGTGTCGGCGATGATGATGCCGTGGTGGCGGGCATAGTCACGGGCGAAAGCGTAGAGCGCGATGCTCATAGTTTTGAGCTTCAAGGCCAGATCCTTGCCGACGGTATTTTCGACTTCGGCGTAGGTCATCGGCAAGTCGTGGGTGTTGTCGCCCTTGGTGGTCGGGGTGAAGATCGGTTCTGTAAGGATCTCACTCTGCCGAAGCCCGGCAGGCAGCGGCACGCCGCAGACGGATTGCCGAGTTTTGTACTCAGCCCAGCCCGAACCCGCCAGGTAGCCGCGGACAACGCATTCCACCGGCAGGCGCTTGACCTTTTTGACCACCATCGACCGGCCTTCGAGGTATTTGGGGTAATCGAAACGCTGTTTTTCAGGAACGTATTGGCCGAGTTGTTTAACGTCGTTGATGACAGCGACGACGTGGTTGGGGATAATCTTCCTCGTCTGATCGAACCAGAAAGCCGAAATCTGGTTCAGTACTTTGCCCTTGTCGGGGATGCCGGCCGGCAAGACCACGTCGAACGCGGAAATACGGTCGGTGACGACAATCAGAAGGTATTCGCCGAGGTCGTAGGTGTCTCGGACTTTACCGGAGATAAACCGGTTTAGCGGGAGATCCGTTTTAAGGACGACGGCAGTGGTGGTCATATTATTTACCTCGATCAGAATTCGATTGAATAACCAAGATACAAGATACAATGACCAAACAAGTACCAATCACCAAATTCAAATTACCAAACGGTTTGTATATTGGATTTTGAACCTTGGGATTTGTTTGGTTTTTGTCTCTTGGTTATTGGTCATTTCAAAGCGACTGCGGCGAAAGCTTTTCGGGAGGGGTCTCGGCGCTGCCTTTCCACTGGGCGGCGGTCAGCCCGACCCTCTTGAAAATGTCGTCCACGTGTCGCGTGTAATACTTATAATCGAAGAGATTGTCCAGTTCCTCCGGCTTGAGCACCGCCTGTACCTCGGGATCGGCTTTGAGCAGGTCGATGAACTGGCCGGTGCCGGACCAGGTGGCCATGGCGTTGCGCTGGACGATCTTGTAGGCGCTGTGCTCTCCCTGCCGGGGCAAACCTTTATCGATCAAGGCAAGGAGTACCCGCTGTGAGAATAATAGGCCGCGGGTTAATTCCATATTCTGGCGCATCCGCTGGGGGTAAACGGTCATTCCCTTTATGATGCCGGTAAAGATGTTCATGGCGTAATCAAGCACCAGGCAGGCATCCGGAAAAATGACCCGTTCGGTGGAGGAGTGGGAAATGTCCCGTTCATGCCACAGCGCGATGTTTTCAAGGGACGTCAGGGCGTAGCCCCGGATAAGCCGCGAGATACCGCAGATGCGTTCGCATAACTCGGGATTTTTCTTGTGAGGCATGGATGATGAACCGGTTTGCCCGGAGCCGAAGGGCTCCTCGACTTCCCGAACCTCGGTCTTTTGAAGGGCGCGGATTTCGGTGGCGAATTTCTCCAGGGAGCCGCCGATAACGGCCAGGGTGCTCATAAAATGGGCATGCCGGTCCCGCTGGATGACCTGGTTGGAAACCGGATCGGGAGCCAGTCCGAGCTTGGCGCAGGCGAACTCTTCCACTTCCGGCGGCACGGTGGCAAAGGTTCCCACCGCCCCGGAGATCATGCCGACGGTAATGCCTTTGGCGGCTTCTGAAAGGCGCTGGCGGTTGCGCTGCATCTCTTCCATCCACAGCGCCAGCTTCAAGCCGAAGGTGATCGGTTCCGCGTGAACCCCGTGGGTGCGCCCGGCCATGACGGTGTATTTGTACTCGAGGGCTCTTTTACCCAGGGCGGCGATAAGCTCCTTGATGTCCTCAGCCAGGATCGCCGACGCCTCTACCAGTTGGAGGCTGGTGGCGGTATCCATGACGTCGGAGGAGGTGAGGCCCAGATGGATAAACCGGGCATCTTCTCCCACGCTCTCGGCCACCGCGCCCAGGAAGGCGGTCATGTCATGGTGGGTTTCCTTGAGAAGTTCCTCCATGCGCTTGAAATTGATCCGGGCTAGCTTGATCTTGGGCAACGCCTCCCGCGGGATGACGCCCTGCTTCACCCAGGCTTCGCTGACGGCGATTTCAACATCGAGCCACTTGGCGAATTTGTTCTCTTCGCTCCAGACCTTTTTCATCTGGGGCCGGCTGTAACGTTCGATCATGGCTAGTTCCCTTTAAATTCGGTGCGTAGATTTTCATATGCCCGGGCGACGTCCGGGTATTTCAAGCCCAGTATCTGCGCCGCGAGGTATCCGGCGTTCTTGGCTCCGGGGGTGCCGATGGCGACAGTCGCCACCGGGACGCCGGCGGGCATCTGGACGATGGCGTAAAGCGAATCGACGCCCTTAAGGTCGCTTGAGGGGATCGGCACGCCGATGACCGGAAGCGTCGTCCAGGAGGCGATGACTCCGGGCAAATGGGCGGCGGCTCCGGCGCCGGCGATGATCACCTCGAAGCCCTTGTCACGGGCCGAAGTGCAAAAAGCGTGGACCTTTTCCGGTTGCCGATGAGCCGACATGACCAGGATTTCCGATTCAAGTCCCATCTTCGCCAAAGCGTCGACGGCAGCCTGCATGACTTCCATATCGGACCTTGAGCCCATGACTACGGCGACTTTAGGCATATCGATACCTCGACCTGTCGTCATTATTTGAAAAGAGCGATGTCCTGGCGATAATGGGCGCCTTCGAACCGGATCTTCGCGGCATTGTAATAAACCTGTCCCCGGGCATCGGCAAAATTATTGCCGCAGGCAGTCACGGCCATTACCCGGCCTCCCGATGTCACCAGCTGGTCGCCGGTTATCCTGGTTCCGGCGTGAAACAGGTGGACGTCGGTGTCAACGTACTCAAGTCCCCCGATAGGCAGCCCTTTTTTATAGTCGCCGGGATATCCGCCGGAGGCCAAAACAACGGTGACGCAGGATTGCTTCTGCCATTCAATTTCCGTCTTGTCCAGGTTGCCGTCGATGACACTCAACAAAACGTCGATAAGGTCGGTTTTCATTTGCGGCAGGATCACCTGGGTCTCTGGATCCCCAAACCGGGCGTTGAATTCCAGGACCTTGGGACCTTCGGGGGTAAGCATCAGTCCGGCGTAAATTATGCCGCGGTAATCTATGCCTTCAGCCGCCAGGCCGCAGACGATCGGTCCCATGATGGTGGCATCGATCATGGCCGCCATCTGGCGGTCGAAAAACGGCGGAGGCGAATAGGCGCCCATGCCCCCGGTGTTGGGGCCCTGGTTGCCGTCGAAAACGCGTTTGTAATCACAGGCCGGAGGCATCGGTACAAAAGTCTTGCCGTCGGTGAAGGCAAGGTAGCTCATTTCCTGGCCGGTCAGGCATTCCTCGATAATCACCTTCGAACCGGCTTCCCCGAAGATCCGGGCTTCCATCATGTTTGCCAGGGCAGTTTCCGCTTCGGCACGGCTGGAGCATACGGATACGCCTTTTCCCGACGCCAGGCCGTCGGCTTTTACGACGACCGGCAGGGTCTGTTCGGCCAGGTAGGCTTTTGCCCTGGCATAATCGGTGAAAGATTTTCCCCGGGCGCATGGAATGGCGTATTTTTCCATCAGATCCCGAGCAAAGGTCTTGCTGGATTCGAGTTGCGCCGCTATTTTCGAAGGCCCGAACACCGGGATCATCCTGGACTTGAATTCATCGGCAATGCCGGCGGCTAGCGGACCCTCCGGGCCGACGACCACCAGGTCGATATCGTTGCCGTTAACCGCCTCAAGCAGGCGGGGAAAATCGGTCGGCTCAATATCCAGATTCCGGGCAAGCGAAGCCGTGCCGCCGTTGCCCGGAGCGGCAAAAATAGCGGTGACCCGGGGGCTTTGTTTCAATTTCCAGACGAGGGCGTGCTCCCGCCCGCCGCTGCCGATAACTAATACTCTCAGCGCAATATCCTTTTAAGGCGGGCAACCTATCGCCGCTTGGATTGTTCTTTGGGTTTGGTGGCGACGGTCCTCGGCTTCCACTTATCCTGGGCGATGGCATTTGAAGCGCGGTCACGGAGCTGATCGATATCGCCGGGGGTCAATTTGAGTTTCTTAAGCAGTCTTTGCTCTTCGGCCTCGGCGGCAGCCCTCGATTCTTCGCTTTTGGCCTGCAGGTCCTTCAGAGTCGGGCCTTCAGACGAAGCAGCCTCGTTGGCGGTGGCGCCCATGAACTTGGCGCCGAGATAATCCGCCTGGGCGTTAGCCCATGAGAGATAGTCGGAATAAGCCGCATGCCAGGCAAAGTAGTTGGAAGTAGCTTTGTCAGGCACCGATTTCAGCGCGTCCTTGCGCCGGAGAAGTTCAGCCGCGGACTGCGCCAACTGGTTGGCGGCGACGTAGATGTTTTCATAAGCGGCGGGGTTTTTAGCGGCGGCGCCGGGATCGAATTCAGCCGCGGCGGCGGTATATACTTCGGCGCCCTTTTCCTGGAAAGCCCTCAGGATCCATTCATCGCCGATGTAATCGATGTAGGTCAGCAGTTCATCACCCTGGATCTTGTTCCTGTCAAAAAGTCCCATAATGCAAACACTCCTTTTCCGGAGTTTATTCCCACTCGATGGTGCCGGGCGGTTTGGAGGTGATGTCGTAGACGACCCGGTTGACGCCGGCGACCTCATTGACGATCCGGTTGGAAATCCTGGCCAGCAGGTCATACGGCAGCCGGGCCCAATCCGCCGTCATGGCGTCGTCGGAGGTCACGGCGCGTATGGCCACAAGGTGGCCGTAGGTGCGGAAATCACCCATGACTCCCACGCTCCGGACATCGGTGATGATGGCGAAACTCTGCCAAAGCTGGCGGTACAGTCCGGCTTTTTTGATCTCGTGCATCACGATCCAGTCGGAAGCTCTCAACATCTCCAGTTTTTCCCTGGTAACCTCGCCGATGACGCGGATGGCCAGTCCCGGACCGGGGAACGGCTGGCGCCAGACCATCTCCTCGGGCAGTCCGAGTTCGACGCCCACCTGCCTCACTTCGTCCTTGAAGAGATAGCGCACCGGCTCGAGCAATTTGAGGGCCATGTTGGCCGGCAGGCCGCCGACGTTGTGGTGGCTCTTGATCTTGGCGGAGGCGCTGGAAACTGAGGAGACGCTTTCGATGACGTCCGGGTAGAGCGTGCCCTGGGCCAGGAAATCGACCTTGCCCAATTTCAAGGCTTCTTCCTCGAAGACCCTGATGAACTCGACGCCGATAGCCTTCCGTTTTTGTTCCGGGTCGATAACCCCGGCCAGGCGGTCGAGGAAGCGGTCGGTGGCGTCGATGAAGATTATCTTCATGCCCAGGTTCTGTTCAAATACCTTGAGGGTGCGCTCGGCTTCCTCGCGGCGCAACAGGCCGTTATTGACGAAGATGCAGGTCAACTGGTCGCCGACGGCTTTATGGATCAGGGTCGCCACAATGGCTGAATCCACCCCGCCGGATAGCGCGGCAATGACCTTGCCTTTGCCTACCTGGTTCCTGATGCTTTCGATGCTCTCGGAGATGAAATGGCCGGGCGTCCAGGTGGCCTGGCAGCCGCAGATGCCGGTCACGAAATTTTTAAGGAGGGTTTTGCCGAAAGGCGTATGCGCCACCTCGGGATGGAACTGCAGCCCGAAGATGTTGGCGTCATTGCCCATGACCGCCAGCGGCGAATTCTCGGTGTACGCTAGAGACCGGAAGCCCTGGGGAAGTTGCTCCACTCGGTCGCCATGGCTCATCCAGGCGGCTGACGATTCCGGTATTTCTTTGAATAACGGTGATTTTAAATCCGAAAGGTGCAGGATGGCATGGCCATATTCCCGCGCCTGCCCCCGGGCGACAATGCCGCCCAATTGCTGGGTAATCAGCTGCATGCCGTAGCAGATGCCGAGGATCGGCAGTTTGCTTTCGTAGATGTAAGCCGGAGCCATCGGCGCTCCCGGGGTATAAACGCTGGCAGGGCCGCCTGACAGGATGAAGCCCTTGGGGTTCAGGTGGGCGATCTTTTCCCACGGCGTATCGTGAGAAACCAGCTCGCAGTAGACGTTAAGCTCACGGATCCGACGGGCGATCAGCAGGCTGTACTGGGAGCCAAAATCGAATATGACGATCGATTCCCGGGAGGCGCCGGAAACGGCTTCGCCCTTGGCCGGTTTTTCGATGGCTTGTTTCGCGATTTCCAGGTAGGTGGCGACCTCGATGTCACCGGAAGTCGCTACGCGGAGAGTCTCTGATGGAGTAGTTTCGTCTCTTTTTTCGGTCATTGGTGTAGTGTTAAAGATTACCATTCTGATATACTACCGTCAAGAATTTCAGATTAAGTTGACATAATGACGCTGTACACAAACAGACCATCTCAACCTCCCGGCGACCCAGCCGGGGCGATCGAAATACTTAAAAACGGCGGCGTGGTCGCCATGCCGACGGATACAGTCTATTGCCTCGCCGCCGGCCTTTCCCACACCGGCGCCATCTCCAGGATTTTCGACATCAAGGGCCGGGTGACGACCAAGGCGCTCCCGGTACTGGTGGCTGACGTGATCCAGATGCGGCAGGTAGCGGAGATGAACCCGCTGGCTGAGGTTCTGGTGCGGCGTTTCATGCCGGGCGGGCTTACCCTGATATTACCGAAGAAGCCCGTCGTCCCCGATGTTGTGACCGGCGGCAAGCCCAGCGTCGCGGTCCGGATCCCCGGGCATACCCTGGCTCTCTATATCATCAAGGCGGTGGGTGAGCCTTTAACGGGCACATCCGCCAACATCTCCGGATCGGGCAGCGTGTGCGAAGCCTCCGGGGTAGCCGATCAACTCGGTGAACGGGTGGACGCCATATTGGATGGAGGCAGGTGCCCGGGCGGCGTTGAATCCACAATACTGGACCTGACAAGACCGGAACCGGTTATCGTCCGGGAGGGCGCCATCCCGAGAGTGGAACTGGAATCATATTATTTCAAATAGAGGTTTAAATGAACATTGCGATAGGTAACGACCACCGCGGCTACAAGTTGAAATTGAAAATCATCGAATGGCTCAAAGCCAGTAAACATAAAGTCGAGGACGTCGGCGCTTTTTCCGAGGAATCGGCTGACTACCCGGACTTCGCCGGTAAGGTCGCCAGGATGGTGGCTGACGGTGAGGCGGCGCGCGGCATCCTGATCTGCGGCACCGGTATCGGCATGAGCATCTCGGCCAACAAGATGCCCGGCATCAGGGCGGCACTGGTCTACAAACCGGAATATGCCGCCTTGACCCGCATGCACAACGACGCCAACATCCTGTGCCTGGGAGAAATGAACGGCGACGACCTCAACATGGAAGTGTTAAAAATCTTCATGAGCACCGAATTCGAGGGCGGGCGCCATCAACGGCGTGTCGATAAGATCTCCGGCTGCTGTTGTTAGGGGTTTTTCAATCGTAATTTCTTGAAAAATCAATTCGTCTGTGCTATGTTTAGGCACTGCTCGCCTATCCGTCCCTTTGCGGACGGATTTTAGTTAGGGGGACTAATGAGAAGCGACTCCATCAAGAAAGGCGCCGAGAGAGCCCCTCACCGCGCCTTGCTCCGGTCGCTCGGGGTTAGTCCCTCAGATTTCAACAAGCCGTTTATCGGCGTCGTTAACAGCTTCACAGAGATCGTCCCGGGGCATCAGCACCTCCGCGCGATTGCCGATGCGGTCAAGTTCGGCATCAGGCAGGCGGGGGGAGTCCCATTTGAGTTCAATACCATTGCCGTATGTGACGGCCTGGCTATGAACCACACCGGGATGAAGTATTCGCTGGCTTCACGCGAACTCATTGCCGATACCGTTGAAGTCATGGCGATGGCCCATTCTTTCGATGGCCTGGTATTCATCCCCAACTGCGATAAAGTCATTCCCGGCATGCTGATGGCGGCGGTCCGCTTGAACATTCCGGCGGTGTTTGTCAGCGGCGGCCCGATGCTGGCGGGGCATCTGCCAGTGGACGGCAAAATGAAGGCCATCGATCTGAATTCGGTGTTCGAAGCCGTCGGCCAATTTGTTAAAGGCGACCTTTCACCCGAAAAGCTCGAAGAGATCGAAGGCGCGGCCTGTCCCGGTTGCGGCTCCTGCTCCGGTCTGTTCACTGCCAATACCATGAACTGCCTTACCGAAGCGCTGGGCATGGGCCTGCCCGGCAACGGCACCATTCCCGCCGTCGACGCCCGTAGAAGTTCCCTGGCGCGGAAAGCCGGCGAGACCATCATGCGCGTGGTGGCTGAGGATTTGAAACCCCGCGACATCATCACGCCCAAAGCCATCCATAATGCCTTCGTCGTCGATGTGGCGCTTGGGGGGAGTTCCAATTCGGTTCTCCACCTTGAAGCCATCGCCCATGAAGCCGGTATAGAATTTCCGCTGACGAAGATCAATGAAATAAGCGACAAAACCCCCTGCCTGTGCCGCATCCGGCCTGCCGGGGAACACCATATTGAGGACCTGGACAAAGCCGGGGGCATCCCTGCGGTAATGCGTGAGCTTTCCTCGCTCTTGAAATTGGATGCCCGCAGCGTCTTCGGCGGTCTTATCGGAGACGTCGTCAAATCGGCGCTTCCTGCCGATGGGACCGTAATCAGGCATTTGAACGATCCGGTAACCTCCAAGGGCGGTATCGCCATTCTGTTCGGCAACCTGGCGCCGGAAGGGTCGGTGGTCAAGCGCTCCGCCGTCGCCCCGGAGATGATGGTTCATACCGGACCGGCCCGGATTTTCAATTCCGAGGAAGAAGCCACCAGGGGGATCATAGACAACCAGATCAAAGCCGGAGATGTCGTCGTCATCCGCTATGAAGGGCCGCGCGGCGGTCCCGGCATGCGGGAAATGCTGACGCCGACGTCGATTCTGGCGGGCATGGGTCTGGATAAGTCCGTAGCCCTTATCACCGACGGCAGGTTCTCGGGAGCCACCCGCGGCGCCTCCATCGGTCACGTCGCGCCTGAAGCAGCTCTTGGCGGGCCGATAGCGGCATTGAACGAAGGCGACATTATCGACATCGACATCCCCAATCACGTCCTGAGCGTCCGCCTCTCGGACGCCGAGATCAAGGCTAGGATGGAAAAGGTTCCCGCTTTCCAGCCCAAAATCAAGACGGGCTATTTGAAGCGTTACGCCCTGCAGGTCACTTCTGCCAGCCGTGGCGCGGTTTTTGAAACTTAGGAGAGTCTTATGAAACTGACCGGCGCTCAGATTTTGTGCGAAAGCCTCCTCAAGGAAGGTGTGGACGTGGTGTTCGGCTATCCCGGCGGGCAGGTTTTGCCGCTCTACCATACCCTGACCCAGTATCCCCAGTTGCGCCACATCCTGGTGCGCCACGAGCAGGGCGCGGTCCACGCCGCGGATGCCTACGCCCGGGTCACCGGCCGGGTCGGGGTTTGCTTTGCCACCTCCGGCCCCGGTGCCACCAACCTGATCACCGGTCTGGCCAATGCCTACATGGACTCGATCCCGATGGTCGCCGTCACCGGCCAGGTACCGCGGGCCATGATCGGCCGGGACGCTTTTCAGGAATCCGACATCACCGGCATCACCATCCCCATCACCAAGCACAATTACCTGGTGATGGACGTGGCTGACCTGGCCAAGACCGTCAAGGAAGCCTTTTACATTGCCAGCACCGGGCGCCCCGGACCGGTACTTATAGACCTGCCGCGAGACATCCAGCAGGAATGCGCCGAATTCCACTTCCCGGCCAGGGTGAATCTGCCCGGGTACAAACCCACTCTTGGCGGCAACCCGCTGCAGATCAAAAAGGCGGTCAAACTTCTGGGTGAAGCCAAAAAGCCGGTCATTATCGCCGGACACGGGGTCAGGATTTCCCGAGCTTATAAAGAACTCAAGTTCCTGGCGGAAACTCTCCAGATACCGGTGCTCACGACGCTGCTGGGAATTTCCGGTTTTCCGGAGAGCAACCCGCTGTCATTTGGCATGATAGGTATGCACGGACTCGCCCCGGCCAACATGGCCATCACCAATTCGGATCTGGTGGTCGCCATCGGGATGCGTTTTGATGATCGGGCGACGGGAAAGATTTCGAGTTTCGCGCCTCACGCGAAGGTGATTCACATCGATATCGACCCAGCCGAGATCGGTAAAAACGTCGCCGTGGACGTGCCCATCGTCGGCGATGTCAAGACAGTGCTGGTCGAACTCAACAAAGAAATCGGTCCCGTCCGTCACGACGAATGGCTCACCCAGTTGTCTGATTGGAAGAAGCAATATCCCTCGGGCATCGACATCCGGGAATCCGAAACCATTTTACCTCAGTACGTCATCAGAAAAATCTGGGAGGCGACCAAGGGGAACGCTACCGTGGTCACCGGCGTCGGCCAGCACCAGATGTTCGCGGCGTTGCATTATTACTATGACAAACCCAATAGTTACATCACCTCGGGCGGACTGGGGACAATGGGCTTCGAACTCCCCGCCGCCTTCGGCGCCCAGGTCGGCCTGCCCGATGAAACGATCTGGTGCATCGCCGGCGATGGTTCGATCCAGATGACCATCCAGGAACTCGGCACCATCCGGCAGGAGAATTCGCCGGTCAAGATCGCTATTCTCAATAACGGCTTCCTGGGTATGGTGAGGCAATGGCAGGAACTTTTCTACCAGCACAATTACTCTTCGACTCCGCTGTGGTGCCCGGATTTCATCAAGATCGCCGAAGCCTACGGCATTCCGGCACAAAACGTGACCAGGAAAGAAGACGTCGGCGCGGCTATTAAGAAAGCCATGGAAACCGAGGGGCCGTACATCCTGAACTTCGTCGTTGAACCGGAAGAGAACGTCTATCCCATGGTACCTCCGGGAGCCGGCATCGATCAGATACTCCATGAACCGCTGAAGGAGGCGTGTTAGATGGCAAGCAACAAACATACCATCGTCGCCCTGGTGGCGGATCGTCCCGGTGTTTTGAACCGCATGGCCAGCCTTTTCCGGCGCCGTGGGTTCAATATCGATTCCATCGCCGTCGGCCATTCAGAGACTCCCCACCTTTCCCGCATGACCATCGTGGCGGAAGGCTCCGACAGCCAGGTGGAACAGATAAGGAAACAGGTTGAAAAGATCATCGACGTCATCCGGGTTCAGGATATCTCGGGGTTGGATATCGTCTCCCGGGAATTGGCGCTTATCAAGGTCAAAGCCAGCGCCGAGACACGCTCCGAGATCATGCAGATAGTAGATATATTCCGCGCCAAAATTGTTGACGTCTCCACTGATTCGGTGATGGTCGAAGCCACCGGAGATGAGGAAAAACTTAGTTCCCTGTATAATCTGCTGAAACCTTTCGGTATCAAAGAAATGACCCGCACTGGCCGGATCGCCATGGCCCGGGGTGGTCAGGTCGCCCGCCGCGAAGAAGCGGCTGAATAATAACAGGAGAATAATTGATGGCTGTCATCTACTACGAAAAAGACTGCAACCCGAAACTCTTGGATGGAAAAACCATCGGTATCGTTGGCTATGGCAGCCAGGGGCATGCTCATGCCCAAAACCTTCGGGACAGCGGTTTCAAGGTGATCATCGGCGGCGTACCCGGCTCGCCGTCGGGCATCCGCGCCGCTGAAGATAAATTCGAGGTCTTCTCGACGGCGGAAATGGCTAAAAAAGCCGATGTCATTATGATCCTGGCGCCGGACCAGGTACAGGCCAAGATCTACCGCGAGGATATCGCTCCCAACCTGCGCCCCGGCATGATGCTGATGTTCGCTCATGGCTTCAATATCCATTTCGGCCAGATACTTCCTCCCGCCGATGTCGACATCACCATGATCGCCCCCAAAGGCCCCGGCCACATGGTGCGCCAGGTCTACACCGAGGGCGGCGGCGTTCCGGCTCTTATCGCCGTTTACCAGAATGCCACCGGCAAAGCCAAGGATTTAGCGCTCGCTTATGCCTCGGGCATCGGCGCGGCAAGAGCTGCGGTGCTCGAGACCACCTTTGCCGAAGAGACGGAAACTGATCTGTTCGGTGAACAGGCAGTCCTCTGCGGAGGTGCATCTGCGTTGATCAAGGCAGGTTTTGAGACGCTTGTCAAAGCCGGTTATCAGCCAGAGGTAGCATATTTCGAGTGCTGCCATGAGCTTAAACTCATCGTCGATCTCATCTACCAAGGCGGTCTCAAATTCATGCGGTATTCGATAAGCGACACCGCTGAGTACGGCGATTACAGCCGTGGCCCGCGCATAGTAACGAAAGAAACCAAAGAATCAATGAGTGCCATTTTGAAAGAGATCAAGGATGGCAGTTTTGCCCGGGAATGGATCCTGGAGAACCAGGCCGGCAAGCCTCACTTCAATGCCATACGCCGCATCGAAGCCGGCCACCCCATCGAAGAAGTCGGTGAAGGACTCCGTGGCATGATGAGCTGGCTCAAAAAACCTAAGAAATAACCCTTGACTCCAACATCCCTCTCCCCAGAGCGGGAGAGGGATAAGAGGGTGAGGGTCTCCCCAGGTTTCCTCTCACTCGATGGGAGAGGAATTTAAAGGAGAGGGCGGAAAGCCACCCTCTCGAAAATGTCCAGTGTTCAAGTTTGAAATAAGACAAAGGTTTCAGGTAACATAAGCGCATGATTCACTTGTCCCGGAGGATTCTCATCCTTATTAGCCCCTCTTCCTGGTAGGAGGAGGGGTAGCCGTTATTTTTAGAATAACGTTAAGGAGAGTTTCCCGGACAAATGAATAAACTGATAATCTTCGACACCACTCTGCGCGACGGCGAACAGGCAGCCGGCGCCTCACTCAACATTCAGGAAAAGCTGGAGATCGCTCGCGCCCTGGAAGCCCTGGGCGTTGACGTTATCGAAGCCGGCTTCCCCATCAGTTCCCCTGGTGATTTTGAGGCGGTCAAGAAGATCGCCTCGGAAGTTAAGGGTTGCTCCATCTGCGGACTGGCCCGCGCCAACCCTAAAGACATCGATCGGGCCTGGGAAGCCTTACAGGGTGCCGCCGACCCCCGCATCCATGTCTTTATCTCGGCCTCCGATGTGCACATGGTGCACCAACTCAAAAAGAGCCGGGCTGAAGTCTTGCAGCTCGCCCGGGACATGGTCGCTCACGCCAGGACCTACCTCTCGAACATCGAATTTTCGCCGATGGACGCCTCCCGCTCGGATCCGCAATTTCTTTATGAATTATTGCAGGCGGTTATCGAGGCTGGGGCGACAACCTTGAATATTCCCGATACCGTAGGCTACGCCATGCCCGGTGAATTCGGCGGGCTCATCGAGGGCATCTTCAAGAATGTGCCGAACATCGATAAAGCGGTCATCTCCGTCCACTGCCACGACGACCTGGGGTTGTCGGTTGCCAACAGCCTCGAAGCGGTCAGGCGCGGCGCGCGGCAGGTTGAATGCACCATGAACGGCATAGGGGAGAGGGCAGGCAATGCCGCCCTGGAAGAAGTCATCATGGCCATCCGGACGCGGCCTGACTATTACGATGTTACGACTTCGATAAATTCCGAACTCATCTATCCAACCTCCAGGCTGGTCAGCCAGCGCACCGGGTTTTCGGTACAGCCAAACAAAGCGGTAGTCGGCGGCAACGCCTTCCGCCACCAGTCCGGGATCCACCAGGACGGCGTCATCAAGATGCCCAAGACCTATGAGATCATGGACCCGCGCACCGTTGGCGTTCCCGCTTCGTCGCTGGTTTTGGGGAAATCGTCGGGACGCCACGCTTTCAAAGAGCGCCTGGCTGAACTGGGCTACAACCTTTCAGAGGCTGACTTTGACCGTGCCTTCAACGCTTTCAAGGAACTCGCCGACAAGAAAAAAGAGGTTGCCGACCGGGACATCGAGTCGCTGGTAGCTGAAGAGCAGCGCACCCTGGTCGAAGCTTTTCACCTTGACCGCCTGCAGGTGACCTGCGGGGATTGCGGCTTACCGACGGCGGCCGTCAGATTGATCGACCCTAATGGCAAGGTCCTTGAAGACGCGGCGCTGGGAACAGGCCCGGTGGACGCCGTTTATAAGGCTATCAACCGTCTCGTTGGCGTCCCGAACCGTTTGACAGAATTCTCGGTTACCTCGATCACCGCAGGTATCGATGCCATCGGGGAGGTATTTATCCGCATCGATAGTGAGGGAGTATCGTATTCCGGACGCGGCGCCGACACCGACATTGTCGTCTCTTCTGCAAAAGCTTATATGAACGCCCTCAACCGGCTGCTGGCGGTGAGGAAGAACGGCAACGGCAAATCCGCTATGCCGCAGGATCACCATGCCTGACGAAATGGTGATGATCATCCGCCTGATCCTCGCCGGCGGATTGGGCGCCCTGGTCGGTTTCCAGCGTGAGAAAGTGGGAAAGCCGGCGGGCATCCGCACCCTGGCACTGATCACCATCGGAGCGGCATTGTTTACGATGTTATCGGTCTTCGCTTTCGAGACCGCTGACCCCGCCCGCCTCGCCGCTAACATCGTTACCGGCATCGGCTTTTTAGGCGCCGGGGCAATCATCCTGAGGCGGGACCAGGGTATAGTGGAAGGGATGACCACAGCGGCTACCATCTGGGTGATGGCCGCCATCGGGGTGGCCATCGGCGTGGGGCTTTACCTGGTCTCCGGCGCCGCGGTGGTGATCGTACTGCTGGTGCTGGTTCTGCCCCATATCAATGGGAACGGGAGTAAAAAAGAGTGAATTTAGCTGAAAAAATACTGGCAGCCCATTCCGGTAAACCTCACGTAGCGCCGGGTGAATTTATCAGCGCTAAGGTCGATGTTGTTTTGGCTAACGACATCACCGCGCCCATCGCCATCCGTGAGTTCCGGAAGCTTGGCGTCGAAAAGGTATTCGATCCGAAAAAGATAGTGCTGGTGCCCGATCATTTCGTGCCGAACAAGGATATCGCCTCCGCGGAACAAGCCAAGATGCTGCGCGATTTTGCCCGGGAACAGGGAGTGAACTTTTTCGAGTGCGGCCAGATGGGTATCGAGCACGTCATCCTGCATGAAAAGGGGCTAGTCGTGCCCGGCGACCTGGTGGTTGGCGCTGATTCGCACACCTGCACTTACGGCGCCCTCGGCGCTTTTGCTACCGGTATGGGATCGACCGATATCGGCGCAGCCATGGCTACCGGCGATGTCTGGATGAAAGTGCCCCCGACCATAAAATTCGTTTACCACGGCAAATTGCCGAAATACGTCGGCGGTAAGGACCTGATCCTTTACACCATCGGCCAGATAGGAGTCGATGGGGCTCTGTACGCCGCTATGCAGTTCTCCGGCGAGGCGATCGACGAACTGTCGATGGAAGGCCGGTTTACCATGGCGAACATGGCGATCGAAGCCGGCGGTAAAGCCGGATTGTTCCTGGCCGACAAAAAAGCGGTGGAATACGCCAGAAATCACAGCCACCGTAAACCGGTTGTCTTTGAACCGGACGCCGATGCCGAGTACCAGGCTATGCACGAATATGATGTCTCGAAGCTGGAACCCCAGGTAGCTTTACCTCATCTTCCATCCAATGTCCGGCCGGTCAGCCAGGTCGGCGATATATCCCTCGACCAGGTGGTCATCGGCTCATGCACCAACGGCCGGTTTGAGGACCTGCAGATGGCAGCGGGCATCCTGAAGGGGAAGAAGGTCAATTCCAACCTTCGCTGTATCATCATTCCGGGGTCGCAGCAGGTCTACATGGATGCCCTGCGGGCCGGGTATATCGAAGCATTCATCGAAGCCGGATGCGCCGTTTCGACTCCCACCTGCGGCCCGTGCCTCGGCGGTCACATGGGCATCCTCGCGGCGGGCGAAAAATGCCTGGCGACGACCAACCGCAACTTTATCGGCCGCATGGGCAGCCCCAGGAGCGAGGTTTACCTTGCGGGACCGGCCGTTGCCGCCGCCAGCGCCATCGCCGGAAAGATTGTCCCGCCCGAGATTTAGTTAAATTGTCATTCTGAGCGCAGCGAAGAATCTCAAACACGCTCAGTCCGAGAGGTTAAATAATATGCTCAAGGGCCACGTCTTTAAATACGGCGCCAATGTAGACACCGATGCCATCATCCCGGCGCGCTACCTTAATGTTTCCGACCCGTACGAGTTGTCGCGCCACTGCATGGAGGACATCGACCTGGATTTCGTCAAGCGGGTGAAACCGGGAGATATCATCGTCGCCACTACCAATTTCGGTTGCGGTTCATCCCGGGAGCACGCGCCCATCGCTATCAAGGCATCGGGGGTTTCGGCGGTCGTCGCCAAGAGTTTCGCCCGGATCTTTTTCAGGAACGCCATCAACATCGGTCTGCCGCTCTTGGAAAGTCCGGAGGCGGTCGATGCTACCGATATCGGCGACGAGCTGGAGATTGATCTTGAGACGGGAACCATAAGGAACCTGACCAAAGGCAAAACGTTCAAAGCCGCGCCATACCCGGAGTTCATGAGCGGCATCATTAATGCCGGAGGGTTGATAGATTACACCCGGGAGCGTTTGAAGAAATAAAAAATATTCCGGCAAAAACGACACGAGACGCTTGACAACTCCAAGGAACAGACGTGCTATAATATCAGCTTCGTCAGAGTGTTAAGGTTAGCTACCGGAAGAATAAGGGTATTGAATTTTAGCCAGATGATGAAAAAACCAGTTTGTTTTCGGAACGAATCCCGTGTTTGGGTTGAACGTAGGATTACGGTTTTCGTTTCTTAAAAAATCTTTATGTGTTTAAAAAACAAAATCAAATCTAAATGCCCAAAAATAAGGAGCTTGTAAGTTGAATTATCGCATCACAGTTCTTCCCGGGGATGGGGTGGGACCTGAAGTCATGGCGGAGGGCATGAAAGTCCTCGAGGCAGTAGCTAAGAAATTCGGCCACACTTTCAAACTGGAATACGAACTGATCGGTGCCGTCGCCATCGATAAGACTGACTTTGCTTTACCGGAAGAAACGCTCAAGATGTGCAAAAAGAGCGACGCCGTGATGCTGGCGGCGGTCGGCGATCCCCGCTACGATGACCCGAAACTTCCGGTACATCCCGAAGACGGATTGCTCGCTTTGCGAAAAGGGCTAGGTTTGTTCGCCAACATCCGCCCGGTAAAGGTCTTCGACGAGCTCGTCAATGCTTCGACTTTGAAAGCGGAAGTGCTCAAAGGCACCGATTTTATCTTCGTTCGTGAATTGACCGGCGGCGTTTACTTCGCCAAACCTAAAAAAGAATGGTTGACCACCAAAGGACGCAAGGCCACTGATTCCATGACCTATTCGGAACAGGAAATCGAGCGCATCGTTCGCGTCGGTTTTGAATTGGCGCGTTCCCGGAAGAAAAGATTGGTGTCTGTCGATAAAGCCAACGTCCTCAAATCGTCGCGGCTCTGGCGGCAGGTGGCAATAGAGGTGTCGAAAGACTATCCCGATGTCGCCCTGTCCCACGTCCTGGTGGACGCCTGCGCCATGCAACTTATCAGGACTCCAACCGCATTTGATGTCATCGTCACCGAAAACCTTTTTGGTGATATCCTGACCGATGAGTCGGCGCAGTTGGCAGGGTCCATGGGCATGTTGCCGTCTGCCAGCCTGGCGGGTATTCCCCAATCCGGGAAACCGACCTTCGGTCTATTTGAACCCATCCACGGCAGCGCCCCTTCCATCGCCGGTAAGGACATCGCCAATCCGATCGCTACAATTCTAACGGTTGCAATGATGCTTCGTTACTCGCTGGCCTTGGAAAAGGAAGCAGCATCGGTCGAAAAGGCGGTCGAAGTTGTTTTGAAACAGGGTTACCGTACCGATGATATAATGGCAGACGGCAATACCCGTGTCGGCACCAGGCAAATGGGGGACTTGATAGCCGCCGAGGTCTGACGATGGCAAGAATCGAACTATACGATACTACCTTGCGCGACGGCGCCCAGCGGGAAGGAATTTCCTTTTCGGTCCTGGACAAACTTCACATCGCCCAAAAACTTGATGAGTTCGGTTTCGATTATATTGAAGGCGGATGGCCGGGGGCCAATCCCAAGGACAACGAATTTTTCCAGCGCGCCGCCGGTTTAGGTTTCAAAAAGGCGAGACTGGTCGCTTTCGGAAGCACCCGGAAGGCTGGCGTAGCCGTCGAGTCCGATGCCAATATCAAGGCCCTCGTCGAATCCGGGGCGCCGGTGATCACCCTGGTGGGCAAGAGTTCAGCCCCGCAGGTCGAGAAAGTCCTGGCAACCAGCCTGGATGAAAACATCGGCATGGTGGCTGATTCCATTCGGTATTTGAAATCGCTCGGTCGCACCGTATTTCTTGATGCCGAGCATTTCTTTGATGGCTTCAAAGCTGACAGGGAATATTCTTTAAAGGTACTTAAAGAAGCTGCTGAAGCTGGGGCAGATTGCCTGGTGCTCTGTGATACCAACGGCGGCAGTCTTCCCGATGAAGTGGCTGAGGCGGTTAAAACTGTCGTCGCGGCAATCGAAGTCCCCGTGGGAATCCATGCCCACAACGATGCTGAACTGGCCGTTGCCAACAGTCTCGCCGCAGTAAAAGCAGGTGCGACGCAGGTACAGGGCACCATCAACGGCTACGGCGAGCGCTGCGGTAACGCCAACCTGTGTTCTATCGTTCCGGCTCTCAAACTAAAAATGGGCATCGATGTGATCGGTGATCTGGAACTGACGCGATTGGCGGATTTGTCCCATTTTATTTCGGAGGTCGCCAATTTATCGCCGGACCCGTTCCTGCCCTACGTGGGTCACAGCGCTTTCACCCACAAAGCCGGGCTCCACGTTTCCGGATTATCCCGCTGGGTCTTTGCCTATCAACATATCGATCCGGCGTCTGTCGGTAACAAACCGAGGACGCTTGTTTCCGAACTTGCAGGGCGAACTAATATAATTCAGCGAGCTCAGGAGATCGGCGTCAACCTGTCGCCCAAAAGCCATGAATCCCAGGAATTGCTGGAACGCGTGAAAAAACTGGAAAGCATGGGCTTTCAATACGAGAACGCAGAAGCATCGTTCGATCTACTCGTGCACCGGGCCAATCCCGGCTACGTACCGCCGTTTCATCTCGTCGATTTCATGGTGATTGTCGAAAAGCGCCGGAGGCCACCGATTGTGGCCTGCGAAGAAGAAGAAATGATGAGTGAAGCGGTGGTAAAGGTCCGTGTCGGCGGTGAGATCATGCACACCGCCGCCGAAGGCAGCGGCCCGGTGAACGCGCTCGACGCTGCGATGCGAAAAGCCCTCCTGCCTTCCTACCCGGCTCTCGATACCGTAAAACTTACTGATTTCAAGGTTCGTATTCTCGAAGAGAGCACCGGTACGGAATCTTTGGTCCGCGTACTTATCGAATCAACTGACGGCACGGATGAATGGCATACAGTCGGTGCTTCAGCCAACCTTATCGAAGCTTCGTGGTTGGCGCTGGTAGACAGCCTGGAATATTTCCTGATCAAAAAATAGTTTTGGCGGGAACACCAACGGGTATAATGTACAGATGCCGGAAGTCTCCGGGCACGGAGAGAATATCCTTCATGCCCGTGTCGTCGAAAGCGCCGATGGCAGCCGTCCCGAGTCCCAGCGCAGCCGCCTGCAAGTAAAGATTCTGAGCGGCGTGCCCCGCTTCCATGTGTACATAGCGCTCGGTCCTGTTGCGGTAACGGCTCCGGGTGCGTTCGTAATCTGCCGCTATGACCAGATTGAGTGGAGCTGTAGAGATTGCCTGTTGTCCCAATGATGCCTTGGCCAGCTGGGTTCTCAGATCGCCGCTTTTGAAGGCTCTAAGCGTGTGCGGTTCAGACAGGTATAGGTAGCATCCTGCCGCAAGGTTAGTTATGCCAAAGGTCCCGACGGCAGCGATTATTTGAAGGGGATATGTCGCTCCTGCGCTGGGAACGGTACGGAAGCGCTTGCCGGTCATTCCCTGGAGGGACCACAGCAGCTGTGACAAAACCTCCAGAGTCAAAGGTTGATCGGAGAACACCCGGACGGAACGGCGCGCGGCGATGGCTTCTTCGACGCTCGTTATGCCCGTAGTTCTCGGAGCTGGCAATCTGATCTCGGGCGTATAGGAATCCATCGGCGTCATTATACCATCGCACAATTGTAGTCGTGGCAAATAATTCTTTAAGTCCTTACCGCCTATTTTGTATAATTGAGACCAACCGAATCGGGAGAAAATTATGGGCGAAATACGTTCCGCAAAAGAAATTGCCGCCGAGCGTTTAAAAGACATCGGTGAAATTACCGAAGAAGACCGGCTCCGCTGGAAATTTGTTCCCGCCGGTGAAAAACTCGGCCAAAGATACATGTCAGAACGTCTCGATATCGAAGGCGAACTGGCTACGTTCGATGATAAGCAGCTGCCTTTCGTGAAACAGGGCATGACCCAGTCGCTGCTGATATACCTCGACCTGCCGCGCAATGAGACTATCGAAACGCGGAATTATAAGGTCATGGAAGGGCTGATGCAGATCAAAGAAGATAAGCAATCGGCCGCTACGGCACTCGGTCAACTACAACGGGTTTTCGAACATTATGCCCAGCAGGGTGAAGCTCAACGCGCCCAGGCTAAACAGACGCTAAAGAACAAGTTTGAGCAAAGCCTGAAACAGGCGCTTAGGGCTCAGGGCAAAGCATACCCGGATCAGGTGAACGTGGAACAGTTCCCCCAATTCGAGGAAGAATGGCGCCGGACACTAGCCCAGATGGAACAGCAATATGTCAAATCGCTCGATGAAATCAAGAAACACCTTGCGCAGATTCAGTAACGTCGGATTTACCCGATGAATCATTGGGAACGGGTTTGGAGGGCTGCGGTCCATACTCAGGTGATAAGACCGCCGCAACAGTTGCTCGCCACATTCGGCCAGACTAACATCCACTATTATCTATTGACGGAACCGGTTTACAAAGAGATAGATGAATCCGGCCAGCCGGAGACGGTGTTGCGCGAGGGTCGGGTCATCGCCGAACGGCCGAAACTTGTGACTCCTCTTTACTTGAAGAAACTTGAAGGTTTCGGCGATGACGCCCGCCGGTATTTCGATATGATGATGCAGCGTCACGGCCCAAACGCTCCCGGTTTGCTCTATACCTATAAGAATGAGCCCAAAGACACTAGCATTTTGAGCGGCAACCTGCCTTCGGTGGCTCAGAGGATCAATGACGATCTTAACGGCAGAGATGAAAAAGGCGCCACGATCATCAGGGGACTTGATGAGATGTGGGATGTGTCACTTTTCAAGTTCATTTATGAACTCACCGAGAGATCGATAGGGCAAAATGTTTCAGAACTGCATCAGCACGGGCTGATGGGCATAGACGAACGCGGTCTGCCAGCGGAAGCCCGGATGAGAATAGAGCAATTATTTTGGGAAGTTGGGATGGGGGGATGTGATCCCGCAACACTGAAAGCGGAATTGGACCGCTGGGAACTTTTCGACGAGTACCAGGACAGGTTCTTCGAAGTAGTCCGTCGCCGGCGCTGAACTCACCTCGCGTTTGAAAGGATCGTAATGAGAGCATCGAGCATTACCGCCCGTGACCTGTCTGAAGCGTGGTTCTTTTGCTTGCGAGAAGTGTTAAGCCACGGCTACGAATACAAGATCGATCGTGGCAGTTATGCGGGGCAAAAGCGAAAAGAGCTGGACATGGTAACGGTCCAGATAACTAATCCGGAAAACCGACCAATCATTCCCGATGTTCCGCCGGGAGTCCCCCCGCCTTCCACCATGGAGTACCTGGACCATTATCTGCCGTACCTCATGACCGGGCAGCGCGCGGAAGGCGAGCAGTATACGTATGGGCAATATCTTGAAGGCCAGATAGCCGAAGTAATCCGGATGTACAGGGAAGAAGGCTATAACACCAACCAGGCTTTCATGACCGTCGGTAATCCCGAGGCAATATATTTAACCGATCCGCCATGCCTGCGAAGTGTAGATACCCGCATCCGCTACGGGAAGCTTCATTTTATCGTCTATTTCCGGTCTTGGGACTTGTGGGCGGGATTCCCGTCGAACCTGGCGGCGCTGCAAATCCTAAAGGAATACATGGCAGCGGAGATCGGCGTTGAACCCGGTGAGACGATCGCAATAAGCAAAGGCATGCATCTTTACGACTACGCGTGGGACATCGCCAAAACCGCCTGCGGGCTGACAGAATAAATCGGTTTGGCGGTTCAACTTGCCGCTGTGGGTCTCTTTTGCTATGATAACAAGGTTGTCTCAAACGGGCCGCTAGCTCAATTGGCAGAGCAGCTGACTCTTAATCAGCAGGTTACAGGTTCGAAGCCTGTGCGGCTCACCACTGCAACTTCCGGACAAGTTCTTCAGCTTTTTTCTTCGTTGATAACCGATTGCTTTGGCTGCACCTCAGGGCAAATTCGACGATCCGGTTGTCGTCCTTCACCGAATCCAAACAGCCGGTTAAAGCTGAAAGGACATGCCCCCGAATGACCTGGTGGCATTCGTCAGTGGGCAGCGGAATTTCATCAACCCTTAGTAACTGCGGTAAGATTATTTCCCTTAGGTCCGGGCGGAATCTCAAAATTTGCCCTGCTCCGACCACGACATTCGCGGCTGTCACCAGCTTGCTATCCCAGAGGTGCGAGATGTATTTATCCATGATACCATCTAGCCGGTGCAGATGGTCGACACGCGCCAAATAACCTAACGTAAGCAATCCGTTCCACAATAAAACACTCGACCGGCTATCAAGAAGGTCCGCGAATATCTCAAACCTGGGATAAAGAAGGTCAGGGTTATCCCGGGCGATGAGGTTCAATTCCTTGGCGGCTCGAAATCTGGCGGCTCCATCGGAGTGTAAGCTCAGAATGAGTGCGTGAATTGTGGATGAGTCGCCGTGGGCTCTTTCCAAATTCTCGGGTTTCATCACACCTCCGACCGACGAAAGAAAGCGGTGGGAGAATCAGTTAAGTATAGTCTCAATCTTTCGGGAGAAGTCAATAGACATTGAAAATATATTTGTAAGATATTCGTCAGTTATCCGGGTATGTTAAACTTAACCTATGACTGATAAACCCGCTGACATTCATGAAACGATAAAACGCCTGAAGTCCGCTTACCCCGCGTCCCGAATTGCTCTGAATTTCAAGAGTCCCCTGGAACTGTTGGCCGCCGTAATCTTGTCGGCCCAAACCACCGATGTGGCGATCAACTCTCTCACCCCGGCCCTTTTCGACAGATATAAGAGCGCTCAGGATTACGCCGCTGCCGACGCGCAGGAACTTGAAGGTTTGATAAAGCGATCGGGTTTTTACCACGCAAAAGCCAAGAGTCTCATGGGCATGGGGAAAATCCTGGTTGAAAGATTCAACGGGCAAGTTCCTTCAACCATGGCTGACTTGACGGAAATACCCGGTGTCGGACGGAAAACTGCCAATATAGTGTTGTGGAATGCATTCGGGAAGATCGAGGGAATCGCTGTCGACACTCATGTCGCCAGGTTGTCCAAGCGCTTGGGTTTTACTCAAGAAGACGATCCTGTGAAGATCGAGAAGGACTTGATGAAGCTAGTGCCCCATGGTGATTGGGGCAGGTTCTCACACTGGCTTCAAGACCATGGCCGGGCGGTCTGTACCGCGCGGAAACCAAATTGCGCGGGATGCCTTTTGAACGATATTTGTCCGTCCGCTTTCAAAGTTTAGCCGGTTATTGAGGCTCGGGGACAACGTATCGGCCTTTTGAAGCAATTACCCTAATCTAAACAAATTCCCTGTGTTCCGGGTGGTATTTTCCGCAATATTTTCGATCGGAACACCTCTGATTTCAGCTAGAGCCTGAGCAGTTTGGATAAGATAAGAGGGTTCATTGCGCTTTCCCCGTTGAGTTTGCGGCGGAAGAAACGGGCAGTCAGTTTCCAATAATAGCCGATCCTGGGGGACAAACCGGTAAACTTCATGATTCTTCCGCGACGAGGGATAAGTCACATAGCCGCCAAGCGAGATGAAGAAGCCGGCATCCAAATATTTCCGTGCTGTATCGATCGATCCGTTAAAGCAGTGGATGACTCCCTTGGGGTGGCGGTGACAGGTTTTAGCCCAATCAATGAGAATCGGTACCAACACAGAATCGGCCTCCCGACAGTGTACGACGACCGGTTTGCCGGTTTCCACCGCAAGTTCGAGTTGGAATTTCAAGATTTCGAGCTGCTGGCTTTCGGAAAACGGTTTGTGGTAAAAATCCAGTCCTGTCTCGCCAATCGCAACTACTTTTGGGCTTTTCGCTAATTCTGTGATTTCATTTCGTGAATTATCAGTGAACGCGGCGGTTTCAGTAGGATGGATGCCGACGGTGGCATAGATATTTTGATAATGCTTCGCCAGTTCGACCGCTTTTTTACTCGATGGCAAATCTATTCCGATGGTAATTATGACCTGGATTCCCGCCCATTTGGCGCGGTTTAGAACATCACCGAAATCCGGGTTGAAATCCGGCAGATCGAGGTGAGCATGGCTATCGATCAAGTTCAGCGGCATTAAGGTACAAATATCGCTGCCGCCGCCTCAGACAATTTCAACGCTGCCGCTGGCACTATGCCAAGGATCAGGATGCCGATCGTCGATATGGCAAGAGCAGTCTTCAGCGGGTTCGAGGCTGGGACGGTGGCAGGGGCGGCGGGTGCTCTTAACCAGAGAACCTTGATGACGCCAAAATAGTAGTAAGCCGAGATCACCGTATTGATCGCAGCGATAACCACAAGCCACAACAGATCCGCCTGGACACCGGCATTGAAAACATAAAATTTGGCCAAGAATCCAGCCGTAGGCGGAAATCCGGTAAGGGAAAGCAGTGCCAACGTCAGGGCGCCGGCTATAATTGGAGAGGTACGAGCCAACCCCGCATAGGCTGGGAAGTCATCGCTCTTTAGTTGTCTTGAAACGGCGATGATGCAGATAAAAGCCGCCAGATCGCTCACCGCGAAGCAAATAAGATAAAAAAGAACACTTCCAATCGCCAGGCTCGAGTTTGATGGTTGGCTGCCCAAAGCCGCCAAACCAACTAGCATGTAACCAGCGTGGGCAATGGTCGAATAACCGAGCAGGCGTTTGATGTTCCTTTGAGGAATTGCCATCAGGTTGCCGGCGGTCATCCCTATCGCTGCTATCACGGCAACAACCGGCGCCCACTGGTTAGCCAGCGCAGACGGCTCGATGAACGCGCTGCTTAGCACTCTGATTACCAGTGCGAAACCAGCCGCCTTGGAAGCCACGGAAAGATACATCGTAATGGGCGTCGGTGCGCCTTCATAAACGTCCGGGACCCAGAATTGAAACGGGACGGCGGCAATCTTGAACCCCAAACCGGCGATGACGAATATCAATCCCATTAATAAACCCGGACTGCCTAAAATATGGGAAGGTGGCATAGATTGGAGTGCCCCGGCGATTTCGGACAGCCCGGTGAACCCGGTGAACCCGAAAACCAGGGCCATGCCGTAAACCAGCACCGCCGAGGCGACGCCTGAGAGCAGAACGTATTTCAGCGCCGACTCAGTCGATTTCTTATCTTTCTGGATGCCTACCAGCACGTAAAAAGAGACAGCGGTGATCTCCAATGAAAGATACAACGTAATCAAATTGGAAGATTGAGCGATAAGCATCATGCCCAGGGCAGCCAATAAGACAAGGGCGTGATATTCGCCCTGGAATTTTTTAAAGTTTTCAACGTAGTCCGCTGAAGCGAGGACTACAAGGCCGGCCATTATCGGGAAAAATATCTTGAAAAAACCGGCGAGTGAATCGTGGGCGATCATGCCGCCGAAGAGGCTCTGCGGAGTGGAAGGCCATTGAAAGGCGGCCACGACGATCGACGCAATCAGCCCGGCAACAGAAAGGCCAACCAGTGTCTTCTTGTTAGAGGCAAACAGGTCGACCAGGATTACGGCAACAGCCGTTCCAAGAACGATGAACTCGGGTGCCAGGAGGCTGTAGTTCAACTATGAACCTCCGAAAACGGCCGCGATCGGACGTATCCCGCTATCGATGATGTCGGTGATAACGCGGGGGTACAAGCCAATGACGAACATTGCCGCGATGAATATGATGGAGAATGTCTGCTCAACCCTGTCCGCGTCATGGACACCTTCGAATTTGGGGTGCGGCAGGCCAAAGAACACGCGCTGAACAGTCCACAAAATGTACGCCGCGGCTAATAGAATACCCAACAAGCATAGCAGGGTGAAGACCTGGATACCCCCGACGACCCCGCTGCTGAAGGAGCCCAGGAACACTGTAACTTCTGCGATGAAGCCCGAGGTCGCTGGTACAGCCATAGCGCC